>NZ_JBFANX010000024.1:0-151416 GCF_040675005.1 Amycolatopsis sp. NPDC049691 | reverse complement strand
ACCTTGGCCTGCTTGGCGTCGGCGACCTGCTCGGCGGCCACCACCCGCGGCTCACCCTCGACGTCGGAAGCGCCCATCGACAGCAGACCGGTGCCCGTGACCACGGCCTCGACCGAGACCTCGGTCACCGTCGTCCAGCGCTGCCAGTAACTGGCCGGGAACCGCCCGAAGTACGTGTTGCCGGACACCTTGGACGCCGGCTCGAGGGTGATGACCGCACGCTCGCGCACGGCCGAACCCCACTCGAGCTCGGCGTAGAGGTCCTTGCTCACGATCGGCGCCGGGCCGGCGTAGAGACCGCGCTGCGCCGTCAGGCGACCCTGCGGAGTGTGCTCGGTGAACCGCGTCTCGGCGGCCGCGCCGGCTTCGGTGGTCGGCGCCGGGGTGGCTGTTTTACCGGGCATTGAGTTCCTCAGTTCTCCTCGGTCGACGGCTCGCGGAACACGACCCACTTGAGCATCACGAAATTGATCACCGTGGCGGTGGCCTGCGACACGGCCCAGCACAGGGTGTGCTGCCAGGCGGACGCCGGCAGGACGTTCAGCATCAGCTGGTTCACCCCGACCGCGACGAAGAACGTCACGGTGTAGAGCAGGACGAACGAACCGATCTGCGCCTTGCCGTCCTTGCGCCCGCCGGCGAACGTGAACTTCCGGTTCAGGAAGAACGCCGTGGTCGTGCCCACGATGAAACTGATAGCGCGAGCGACGTCGACCCACGGTGAAGTGGCCATCCCGGCCACCTGGGTCAGCAGGGTGTAGGTGCCCAGGTCGACCAGGGCGCAGAAGCCCCCGATCAGGGCGAAGCGGATGAGCTGGCCCAGCAGTCCGGGAGAGGACTGAGCAGCCGTCACGTCGGCTTGCGGATCGGTCGCCACCACTGCATTACCTCGTTGCCTGAGTCATGGTCACCCGCGCGGGCGCTTGTGCCTTGATGCGCAAAGTGTAGAAGCGGGCACTTCAGGGTCACGTTCCGGGCGTCGTTCGGCGTGGCTACCCTGGTCGGGTGACCCAATCCCCCGAGACACAGCGTCGCACGCTCACCGGCTGGGGACGCACCGCGCCGACCGTCGCCGACGTCCTGACCACGCCGGACGTCGAGACCATCGCCCGCGCGGTCGCGTCGGCGGGCGAGCGCGGCGTCATCGCGCGTGGCCTCGGCCGGTCCTACGGCGACCCGGCGCAGAACGCGGGCGGCCTGGTCGTCGACATGACCGCGCTCGACCGGATCCACTCGATCGACCCGGACTCGGGTCTCGTGGACCTCGACGCCGGCGTCAGCCTCGACAAGCTGATGCGCGAGGCGCTGCCGTACGGCCTGTGGGTCCCGGTGCTGCCGGGCACCCGCCAGGTGACGATCGGCGGCGCGATCGCCAACGACATCCACGGCAAGAACCACCACAGCGCGGGCAGCTTCGGCAACCACGTCGTGTCGATGGACCTGCTGACCGCGGACGGCCAGGTGCGCACGCTCACGCCGGAGGGCCCCGAGTCGGAGCTGTTCTGGGCGACCGTGGCCGGCATCGGCCTGACCGGCATCATCGTCCGGGCCAAGGTCCGGATGAAGAAGACCGAGACCGCGTACTTCATCGTGGACGCCGACCGCACGGCCAGCCTGGACGAGACGCTCGGCCTGTTCACCGACGGCTCCGACCTGACCTACGACTACTCGATGTCGGTGCCGGACCTGATCTCCTCCGACCACCGGCTCGGCCGGGCGACGTTCTCGCGCGGCTCGCTCGCGAAGCTGGACGAGCTGCCGCCGAAGCTGCGGTCCGAGCCGCTGAAGTTCGACGCGCCGCAGCTGGCGACCCTGCCGGACGTCTTCCCGAACGGCCTGGGCAACAAGCTCACGTTCGGGCTGATCAACGAGCTGTGGCAGAAGACCGTTCCCAAGAAGGGCGCGCGCGGCAAGATCCAGAACCTGACGCAGTTCTACCACCCGCTGGACATGCTGAGCGAGTGGAACCGCGCCTACGGCTCCAAGGGTTTCCTGCAGTACCAGTTCTCGGTGCCGTTCGGCGCGGAGGACCAGCTCAAGGCCATCTGCCGGCGGATCGCGACGTCGGGCCACTACTCGTTCCTCAACGTCTTCAAGCGCATGGGCGACGCCAACCCGGCGCCGATGTCGTGGCCGTCGCCGGGCTGGATGCTCAGCGTCGACTTCCCGATCAAGAACGGCCTGAGCCGCTTCTGCCTCGAGCTCGACGACACCGTGCTCGAAGCGGGTGGCCGGCTGTACACGGCGAAGGATTCCCGGACCTCCGCGGAGACGTTCGCGAAGATGTACCCGCGGCTCGAAGAGTGGCGCAAGATCCGCGCTTCCGTTGACCCCGAAGGCGTTTTCGCCTCTGACATGAGCCGGAGGCTCGAACTGTGATCGACGCGGTGGGCAACCCCCAGTCCCTGCTCCTGCTCGGCGGCACGTCCGACATCGCGCTGGCGATCGCCGAGAAGTACCTGGCCGAGAAGCCGCTGCGGGTCGTGCTCGCGGCCCGGCCGTCGCCCCGGCTCGACGCGGCCGCCCAGCGCCTGAAGGACCGCGGCGCCGAGGTGTCCACTGTGGACTTCGACGCGAAGGACACGGCGTCGCACCCCGGCGTGCTGGACAAGGCGTTCCAGGGCGGCGACATCGACGTGGCGGTCGTCGCGTTCGGCCTGCTCGGCGACCCCGAAGAGGTCTGGCAGGACCACGCGAAGGCCGTCGAGCTGGCGACCGTGAACTACACCGCCGCGGTGTCGGTCGGCGTCGCGCTGTCGGAGAAGCTCAAGGCCCAGGGTCACGGCACGGTGATCGCGCTGTCCTCGGTGGCCGGCGAGCGCGTCCGGCGGTCGAACTTCGTGTACGGCTCGACGAAGGCCGGTTTCGACGGCTTCTACCTCGGCCTCGGCGAGGCGCTCGCGCCGTTCGGCGTGCAGGTGACGGTCGTCCGGCCGGGTCACGTCAAGACGAAGATGACCGAGGGCCTGAAGGACGCTCCCCTGGCGCAGACGGCCGAGCAGGTCGCCGAGACCGCGGTGACGGCGGCCCGCGCGGGCAAGGACCTGGTGTGGGCGCCGGCGCAGTTCCGGCTGGTGATGTCGGCCCTGCGGCACGTCCCGCGGCCGATCTTCCGCAAGCTCCCCATCTGAGGCCTCCACCCCGGGGTTGACGCGCGGTTCCATCCGGGACCGGCCCGCACGCCGATGTGCGCACCAGGTGCGTCGAAACAGACTGTCACCATGGTGAACACGACGAGCGACCGCGCCGGGCTGACGATGCTGCTCCGCGACGCCGCCCTCCCGATGGCCCTGTACTACGTCCTGCGTTCCTTCGAGGTCGGCGCGCTGTGGGCGCTGCTGGTCAGCGCCGTGCCGCCGGTGCTGCGGACCGGGTACGTCCTGGTGCGGCACCGGCGGATCGACCCGATCAGCGCGTTCGTGCTGGCCGTCCTGCTCGTCAACGCCACGGTGGCGGTGCTCTCCGGCGACGCCCGGCTGCTGCTCGTCCGCAGCGCGTCGATCACGCTGCCGCTGGGCGCGGTCATGCTGGCCAGCCTGGTCGTCGGGCGGCGGCCACTGCTGTTCCGGGCGGCCTGTACCTTCCAGCCCGCCCGCGCCGAGTCCCTCGACCGGCTGTGGGGCGTCTCCCGGGCGTTCCGGGAGCGGTGGCGCTCGGCCACGCTGTGGTGGGGCGCCGGCTGCCTCCTGCTGGGGTGCGTGGTCGTCGTGCTGGCCTTCACCCTGCCGGTGGACGTCGTGCCGTTCCTCGACACCGCGCTGACCGTGGGCAGCGTGCTCCTCGGCGTGAAGCTGACGCGGCAGCGGCTGGGCATCAACCGGACGGTGGATGCGTGACGAGCCGGCTCGACGATGCCGGCTGCCCCCTGCGTCGCCGATGCTCGGGGGCATGCTCGGCACGCTGCTCTGCGACCTCGCCGCCCCGGTCGGCGGCTACTACCTGCTGCGCGCCTTCGACGTCGCGCCGGTCTGGGCGCTGACGCTCAGCGGCCTCCCACCGGCGCTGCGGGTGCTCTACCTGGCGGTGCGGCACCGCCGGGTCGACGCCATGGGCGTGTTCGTGCTGCTGATCGTCGCGGTGGGCCTGGCGACGACGCTGCTGACCGGGGACGCCCGGCTGCAGCTGGTCCGCGGCGCCTGGTTCAGCGTGCTGATCGGCGCGTGGATGCTCGCGAGCCTCCGGATCGGCCGCCGGCCGACGACCTACCAGGCGACGCTCGCCCTGCTGCCCGGCCGGGCGGCGGCGCTGGAGGCGCGCTGGGCGGACACGCCGTCGTTCCGGCGGGTCTGGCGGGTGCTGACCGTCGTGTGGGGCGTCGGCGGGCTGCTGCACAGCGCGGGCAGCATCGTCATGGCGTACATGCTGCCGGTCGACGTCGTGCCGGGCCTCGACACGGCGTTGTCGATCGGGAGCTTCGTGCTGCTCCAGGTCGTCACGCAGGTGCTGCTGGCCCGCGAGGGCACGCTCAACCGGCTGTTCCGGGGGCGGGATCAGCTGCCCGCCGCGTGAGCCGGCACCAGGTACAGGTTCTGGGTGCCCATCCACGGGGAGTCGATCCGCCAGCTCGCCAGCGCCGTCGGGGGCGGGGTGCGCCGGGTCGTGGCGAGGACCAGGTCCGGGTCGATCGGCGCCACGCTGTGGTCGAAGTTGTGGAAGTTAGCCTCCAGCAGCGCGCGGCCGAGGTCGCCGCTGCGGCGCTTCGTCTCGCTGATCGCCGGGTCGACCGCGCCGCGGTCGGAGAACTCGTCCACCAGCTCGCAGTCGCACGCGTACGCCAGCGCGCCCACCTCGCCCGCCGTCTCGACCGTGCGGCCGTGGGCGATCGCGGCCAGCTGCCTGCCGATCTCGCGGTACTCCGTCGTCGACGCGTGGTTGCTCGTGATCGGCGCGAACTGGCGGGGCAGGCCCGGCAGCGCGTACGCCACGACGCTCGCCGCGAGAACCACGCCCGTCGCCGTCCACGTTCCCCGGCGGACGCGCTCCGGCACCGCGCTCGCGCACGCCGCCAGGAAGATCGTCGCGCCGATGATGCTCGGCGCGTAGTACCAGTGGTACGGCGGGACGCCGAGCCGGCTGTAGGCCAGGTAGTGCAGGGCGCCCGCGACGGCCAGCGCCGCGAACGGCGTCAGGCGGCGGGCCGTCTCGGAGCCGCGGCGGTACTGGACGATCCAGACCACCCCGGCCAGGCCCGCGAGCGGCAGCGGCAGGAACGACAGCGCCGCCTCGGCCGGGAAGTTGCGCCAGTACAGGAGCGGGCCGTTCGTGAAGCTGAACGGGCCCCACGACTGCTGGCTGATCTTGATGACCAGCGTGTCCGGCACGGCCGAGCCGAGCACGACCCAGCTGAACCCGAACCACGGCAGCGTGACGGCGAGGGTGGCGAACGCCGTTCGCCAGACGCCGGCCCAGAACTCGCGGCGGGCCGCGAACACCACTGCCGCGATCAGCAGCAGGTCGATCCGGACGAGCGCGAGCAGCCCGATCACGACGCCGAGGCGGCCGGCCTTGCGTTCGGCCGCGTAGACCAGCGTCCAGACGACGCCGGTGGCGCCGAGCGCGACCTCCAGCCCGACCGACGACAGCAGGAGCGGGTTGAGCAGCAGCAAGGCGAACGTCACGGGCGCGAACGCCGCCGGCAGCCCGGCGCGCTCGCCCAGCCGGCGCAGGCCGAGGACGAGCGCCACCTGAGCGGCGACGAACACGATCCCGGCGGCGAGCACGGCGTCGCGGACGACGAACGTGACCGCGGCCAGGGCCAGGACGTTCAGCGGGGACGTCGCGGTGTTCGCCGTCCCCTGCTCGATCAGGCCCCAGTGGCCGTGGAAGGCGAGGTTCTTCGCGTAGGACAGCGTGATGTAGGTGTCATCGATGAGATGGCTGCTGACCAGGGCGAACATCAGCGCGGAGGCCGCCGCGGCGCCGGCCGGGAGGGCCCACGAGCGGGCGACGGGGACGGCCGCCGACAGCGCGGTGGCGACCTTGGGGAGTTCTGCGGAGGCGCTTCGCATCCCGGACACCGTACCCCGCCCGTGATGCTTCTGTGATCTGAGCGGGGTGCGGGTGGCTCAGCCCACAGTGGTCAGATGCCGTTGCCGTTGCCGGAATTGCCCGGGTTCCCACCGCCGCGGCCGGGGAAGCCGCGGCCTTGGCCACCGTCGGGGCCGTCGTACTGGCGGTGGATGCCGGGGCGGCCGTCGCGCGGGCCGTGGTGGGTGGCGGCGGCGATCCCGCCGACGATGCCTCCGCCGATCAGCAGGCCGAGGACGCCGACGCCGACGAGCTGGGTGGCGCGGTGGCCGACGAACCGCCGGAAGCCGCCGGGCTGCCGCGGGGCGGCCGCTTGCGGTGGGCCCCAGGCGCCGTAGGACTGGCCGGGACCGGGCTGGGAGAGCTGGGGAGTGGGCGGCGCGGGCGGCGGCTGCTGGCCGTGGGCGGCGGTCTGGTCGCCCGCCTGCGCGGCGTTCGGCAGAGCTGTGGTCGCGGCCGGGGCCTGTGCAGCGGGCTCGCCCTGGGCGGCGTTCGGCAAGGCGGTGGTCTCGCCGGCCGGCTGCCGGGTCGTCGGCTGGTCGGCCGCGGACTTCGCCGTTGGCTGCTCGACGGTCGGGTCTTCGGTCCCCTCCGGGACTTCGCGCGGCTGGTCGTTCATCGTCGCTCCTGTGGTCACGGGGACGGGCGCAGTGCCCGCCCCCACCACCTCAGGGTGCGCCGCTCAGCTGTGCGTCACCTGAAACGAACCTGTCGATCCGCCATGAGAGCTCACAGGTAGAACGCCAGGAACAGCGTGATGACCCAGGTGGCGCCGAGCACCTGCAGGATGCGGTCCTTGAGCGCGATCTCCTCGGGCTCGCCCGCGATGCCGCCGTCGACGTCGACCGCGTAGCGCAGGACCGCCACCAGGAACGGGACCATCGAGATGAGCGCCCACACCGAGTTGTGCTCGGTCTGGCGGATCTCGAACGCCCACAGGCAGTACGACATGATCAGGATCGCCGCCGACGTCGCCCAGACGAACCGCAGGTAGCTGGCCGAGTACTTCTTCAGCGACGAGCGGATCTTCGCGCCGGTGCGCTCGAAGAGCATGATCTCCGCGTAGCGCTTGCCGGCGACCATGAACAGCGAGCCGAACGCCGTGACCAGCAGGAACCACTGCGAAAGCGCGATCCCGCCCGCGACACCGCCGGCGATCGAGCGCATCAGGAAGCCCGAGCCGACGATGGCCAGGTCGACCACCGGCTGGTGCTTCAGGCCGAAGCAGTAGCCGAGCTGGACGGCCTCGTAGACACCCAGCACGACGGCGAGCTGCCAGCTCGCCGCGAACGACACGGCGAGGCCGGCCAGGAAGAACACGACCGCGGCCCCGTACGCGACGGGGACCGGCACGATGCCGGCCGCGATCGGCCGGTTGCGCTTGGTCGGGTGGGCCCGGTCGGCCTCGACGTCGATGGCGTCGTTGATCAGGTAGACCGAGCTCGCCGTCAGCGAAAAGGCCACGAAGGCGATGACCGCGTCGATCAGGAGACCGGTGCGGTCGGTCGACTTCGAGAACGCGAAGAACGGGGCCGCGAAGACCAGGACGTTCTTCACCCACTGCCGGGGCCGCGCCGTCTTGATGACGCCGCCGACCAGGCCGAACGGGCCGCGGGAAACCGTCACCGGTGTCTCCGGTGCCTCAGGGGTCACGGCCGCTTCGTCGCTGTTGCGCTGCTCGGTCGTTTCGCTCATGGGTTCTTCTTCAGCTTCCGTCGTATCAGACCACCGACGAGCCCCCCGAGAGCTGCACCGGCCAGAACGTCTGTCGGATAGTGAACGCCGAGCACGAGCCTCGAGGCCAGCATCGGCGGTACCAGGGCGGGCACCAGGTTACGCCCGGTCAATCCGGAGTAGAGCACCGCCGCCGCCGTCGTGGACGTCGCGTGCGACGACGGGAAGCTCAGCTTGCTCGGCGTGCCGACCAGTACCTCCACGCTCGGGTGGTCCGGTCGCGGCCGCCTGACCACGCGTTTCACCGCGATCGACGCGGCGTGCGCACCGACCACACCGGCCGAAGCGACCAGCCAGTCCTTGCGCCGCTTCTTGTCGACCACAGCGCCGAGCAGGCCCAGGCCGAACCAGCCGAGCGCGTGCTCGCCGAAGTGCGACATGCCGCGCGCGGCTTTCACCGAAGCTTCACTCTTCAGAAAGCCCTGCGCCTTCGCCAGGACCGCGACCTCGCCCGTCGGGCTCCCCTTCTCAAGCATCGAGGGACCCGTCGAGCGGCGCGCCGTCGGTCAGGTGCGGGGCGATCTTGTTGTCGAACGCCGACAGCGCCGAACCGATGGCCATGTGCATGTCGAGGTACTTGTACGTGCCCAGCCGGCCGCCGAACAGCACGTTCTTCTCGCGCGCCTCGGTCTTGGCCAGCTCCCGGTACGCCTCGAGCTTCTCGCGGTTGTCCGGGGTGTTGATCGGGTAGTACGGCTCGTCGTTCTCGCCCGCGAAGCGCGAGTACTCGCGGAAGATGACCGTCTTGTCCTTGGGGTAGTCCCGCTCCGGGTGGAAGTGGCGGAACTCGATGATCCGGGTGTAGGGGACTTCCTGGTCGTTGTAGTTGACGACCGAGGTGCCCTGGAAGTCGCCGGTCGGCGCGACCTCGGACTCGAAGTCGACGGTGCGCCAGGTGAACTTGCCCGCCGAGTAGCCGAAGTAGCGGTCCAGCGGCCCGGTGTAGACGGTCGGGGTGCCCGCCGGGATGTGCTCGCGGACGTCGAAGTAGTCGACGTTCAGCCGGATCTCGATGTTCTCGTGCTCGGCCATCTTCTCGAGCCACGCGGTGTACCCGTTGACGGGCAGGCCCTCGTAGGTGTCGTTGAAGTACCGGTTGTCGAAGTTGTAGCGGACCGGCAGGCGCGTGATGATGTTCTCGCCCAGGTTCTTGGGGTCGTTCTCCCACTGCTTCGCGGTGTAACCGCGGATGAACGCCTCGTAGAGGGGACGGCCGACCAGCGAGATCGCCTTCTCCTCGAGGTTCTGCGCGTTGGCCGTCTCGAACTCGGACGCCTGCTTGGCGATCAGCTCGCGGGCCTCGTCCGGGGTGTGGGACTTGCCGAAGAACTGGTTGATCAGGGCCAGGTTCATCGGGAACGAGTAGACCTGGTCCTTGACCCGCGCGAACACGCGGTGCTGGTAGTTGGTGAACTCGGTGAAGCGGTTCACGTACTCCCAGACGCGCTTGTTCGACGTGTGGAACAGGTGCGCGCCGTACTTGTGCACCTCGATCCCGGTCTCCGGGTCCGGCTCCGAGTACGCGTTGCCGCCGATGTGGCTGCGCCGCTCGAGGACGAGGACCTTCTTGCCCAGCTCGGCCGCGGCCCGTTCGGCGACGGTCAGGCCGAAGAAACCGGACCCGACGACGACGAGGTCGTAACCTGCGAAATCGTCTTCAGTAATCTGTGCGGGGTTCGTGTGCGCGCTCACGGGCGTCGAGGGTACGGGGGTCGCGAACCCGGCCCGCACCCGACTATCACATTTCGGCCTACGACACACCTGGAAAGCAGTGCCTGCACCCGAGGACTTCTGGAGCTACTTCGGCGCGGTAGCGACGTATCTGGCCGTGCTGGCGGTCCCCGGCGGCGTCGTCGGGTGGGCCGCCGGCCTGCGCGGCTGGGCCCTGGCCGGGCTCGCGCCGCTGCTCAGCTACGCCGTCACCGGCCTGGCCGGCCCGTGGCTGGCGATCGCGCACGTGCCGTACGGCCCGCCGAGCGTCGCCGCCGTCACGCTGCTGCTCGCCGCCGTGCTCTACGGCCTGCGCCGGCTGTTCGTCGCGCGCGGCTGGATGACACCCGGCGCCGAAGAGCCACTGCAGGCGTGGACGCGCCGAGCCCACCTGGCCGTCGGTGCCTGCGTGGCGGTCGCGACGGCCGTGTCGATCGCCGTCGTGGTCACCGGGCGCGGCGGGACGACCGCGGTGTTCCAGCGCTGGGACACCGTCTTCCACGCGAACGGCATCCGCTACATCGCCGAGACCGGCGACGGCTCCCTGACCGGCATGGGCACCATCAACTGGTACCCGGACGGCTCCTTCTACCCGAACGCCTACCACCTGGTCGGCGCTCTGGTCTACCAGCTGTCGGGCACGTCGGTGCCGGTCACGCTCAACGCCGTCACGATGCCGATCGCCGGGCTGTTCGCGCTGGCCATGGTCGCGCTGGTGCGCCAGCTCGGCGGCCGCGCGGTGTTCGGCGGCAGCGTGGCGCTGGTCGCCGGCGGCGCGACGACCGGGGCGTACGAGTCGGTGTCGAGCGGGCTGTTGCCCTTCGCGCTCGGGATCGTGCTGACGCCGCTGGCCGTGGTCGCCCTGCAGCGGTTCGTCGTGCGGCCGGGCGTCGACACCGGTGCGGTGCTGGCGCTGAGCGCGACCGGCCTGCTCGCCGCGCACTCCAGCGCGTTGTTCGGGGCGCTGCTGTTCGCGTTCCCGCTGATCGTGCAGCGCTGGTACCGCGCTCTGCGCGGCAAGCGCCTCGACGGCGTCGCGCCCGGCAAGCCGGCCTGGCGGGTCGTCGGCGGCGACGTCGTGCGGATGGTGCCGGTGATGGTGGGCGCGGGCGTGCTGTCCGCGCCGATGATCCTCGGCGCGATCACCTTCACGTCCGGTTCGTACCCGTACCACGCCTGGGGCTCGCACATGCCGGTGTGGAAGGCCCTCGCCATGCTGGCGACGTTCAAGCAGGTGCTGCCGGTCCCGCAGATCTGGCTGACGGTGTTCCTCGCGGTCGGGGTGCTGACGCTGGCCGCGCTGCGGCGGATGCGCTGGCTGGTGCTCTCGGCGCTCGGGCTGTCCGCGCTGTTCGTCGTGGTCGCGTGCTTCGGCGGCGAAGACTGGGTGATCACGCTGTCGCGGCCCTGGTGGAACGACCGGTTCCGGCTGATGGCGCTGGCCGCGATCCCGATGTGCCTGCTCGCCGCGCACGGCATGAGCGAGACCCAGCGCTGGGTGGCGAAGCTGGCGAGCGGCCGCGCCTGGGTGCGCGCGCGGCCGTGGCTGACCGGCCGGATCGGGCTGGCGACGGCGGTGCTGCTGGTCGTCGCGATGGGCGTGCTGACCGGCGGGTTCTACCGCGCGGCCAACGCCAAGACGGTGTCGCTGCTCTACTACAACGGCCTGCCCGGCGAGACGGTCCCGCCGGTCAGCCAGGACGAGATCGACGCGATGGAGCACCTCGGCACGCTGGGGATCCCGGCCGACCAGAAGGTGCTCAACGACCGCATGGACGGCACGGCCTGGATGTACGCGCTGACCGGCGTGCACCCGGTGGCCGGTCACTACGACGCCGGCGTCGCTCCTCCGGACGCGCTCTACCTGGCGATGCACTTCGGCGACTACGACAGCGACCCGCAGGTCCGCGCGGCGACGCAGCGGCTGAACATCCACTACGTGCTGGTCGGCAGCGGCACGATCCGCCGCGACACCCCGATCGCGCCCGGCCTGCGGCACCTCGACGGGCACGACTTCGTGCGCGAGATCTACCGGAACCCGGGCGCCGTGATCTACCGGATCGTCAAATGACAAAACCCTCGTGGCCGCGGCGCCCCGTGCCGCGGCCACGAGGGCCCTCCGTCCCCCAACCACCCCCGGGGTGATCTCTGGCGTCTGCACTGATGGACGCCTCAGGGACGGCAATCGGTTTCCCGGCCGGCCGGATGTCACCCGTTCGGAGCAGCGTGCAGTTCGGGCAGGACGTCGCTCGCGACCTGCTCCAGCACCGCTTCCCGGCCTTCGTAGGGCGACGACGACCGCGGCCAGTGCGCGATGACGTCGGTGAAGCCCAGCTCGCCCGCGCGGCCCACGGCGTCGCGGAACGCCTCCACGCTGCTCAGCGAGAACACCGGGGACGCGTCCAGGCTCAGGTGCCGCTGGATGCTCGCCCGCTCGCGGCCCGCCGCGTCGAGACGCTCGTCGAAGACGCCGGTGAGCTGCTTGATGCCGGCCCACCACTCGTCCTCGGTCTTGCCGCCCCGGCCCGTGGTGACCCAGCCCGCGCCGAAGCGCGCGGCCAGCGTCATCGTGCGCGGGCCGTTCGCCGCGACCACGAACGGCAGCCGCGGGCGCTGGACCGTGCCCGGCAGGTTGCGGGCCTCGCGGGCGCGGTAGTACTCGCCGTCGAAGTCGAACTTGTCGGTCATCAGCAGGCCGTCGAGCGCCTCGACGAACTCGGTGAACCGGTCGGCGCGCTGCTTGGCCGTCAGCTCGGGGGCGCCGAGCACCGCGCCGTCGTAGTGCTGGTGGTCGACGCCCGCGCCGACGCCCAGCACGAACCGGCCGTCGGAGATGTCGTCGAGAGTGGTCAGCTCGCGCATGAACGGCACCGGGTGCCGGGCGACCGGGGACGCCACGAACGTGCCCAGCCGGATCCGGGACGTCACCATCGCGGCCGCGGTCAGGGTCGGGACGGCCGAGAACCACGGGCCGTCGACGAGGTTGCGCCAGCCCAGGTGGTCATAGGTCCAGGCGTGGTCGAAGCCGTACTCCTCGGCGGCGCGCCACTTCGGCTCGGCGGCCCACCAACGATCTTCCGGAAGAATGACGATGCCTACTCGCACACTCCGGCACGGTATAGGTAGCCACCGACAATCGCTCGGACGGGGACGAGGGCACCCGAACGTGTCAGGGACAATGGCGGGGTGGAGAGACCCCAGTTGATCGCGTCCGACGTCGACGGCACCCTGCTCGGCCCCTCCGAATCGCTCAGCGCCCGCACCATCGCGACCGTCCGCCGGGCGATCGAGGCGGGCGTCCCGTTCGTGCTGGCCAGCGGCCGGCCGCCGCGGTGGATCGCGCCCGTCGCCAAGCCACTGGACCTGACCGGGTACGCGGTGTGCGCGAACGGCGCCGTCCTGTACGACTGTGGCCGCGAAGAGGTCATCGCGGTGCACGGCCTGCTCCAGCCCGAACTCCTCCACGACATCGGGCACGCGCTCGACAAGGCCGTCCCCGGCTGCCGGCTGGCCGCCGAGCGCGTCAGCACCGGCGCCGACCACGAGATGCGCAGCTTCGTGATCGAGCCGAAGTACCACAACCCGTGGGGCGACGGCGAAGGCCGCACCGCCCCGCGCGCGGAGGTGCTCGGGCACCCGGCGATCAAGCTGCTGGTCAGCCACGTCGGGATGTCGTCGGAGGAGATGGCGGACGCGGTCAACGCGCTGTTCGACCGCGAGGTCGACGTCACCTACTCGTCCTCGGGCGGGCTGGTGGAGCTGTCCGCGCACGGCATCACGAAGGCGACCGGCCTGGCCGACGTCGCCGAGCGGCTGGGCGTCGAGCGAGAGCGGGTGATCGCGTTCGGTGACATGCCCAACGACGTCGAAATGCTCCGCTGGGCCGGCCACGGCGTCGCGATGGAGAACGGGCACCCGCAGGTGCTGTCCGTGGCCGACGAGGTCACCGGACCCGCCGGCGAAGACGGCGTATCGCAGGTGCTCGAGCGCTGGTTCTGACCGTCTTGCGGGGGTCCGGGTGGCGGAGCCCCCGGCCCGGGGCGAAGCCCCGGATATCACAGCCGGTCCAGTTCGGCCGCTTCTTCCGGCGTCGGCGCGGTGCCGCCCAGGTGGGCGGGCAGCCACCAGCGTTCCTCGTCGGACGCGGGCCGGTCCGGGTACTCGGCCTGGGCCCGGTCGAGCAGCGCGCTCATCCGGGTGCGCAGCTCCTTCGTGACGACGTCCCAGTCGGCGCCCTTGGCCGGGTGCATCGGCTCGCCGATGAGGATCGAGATCGGCACGTGCCGCCGGGTCAGGTCCTTCGGCCGGCCCTTCGTCCAGAGCCGCTGGGTGCCCCACAGCGCCATCGGGACGACCGGGACGTCGGCCGCCGCGGCCATCCGGATCGCGCCCGACTTGATCTCCTTGACGGTGAACGACTGGCTGATCGTCGCCTCCGGGAAGACGCCGACGACCTCGCCGGCCTGCAGCTTCGCGAGTGCTTCGCGGTAGGAAGCGAGCCCGGCGGAGCGGTCGACGGGGATGTGGCGCATCCCGCGCATCAGCGGCCCGGCGATCTTGTTGTCGAAGATCTCCTTCTTCGCCATGAACCGCGTCAGCCGCTTGGCCGGGCGCGCGCCGAGGCCGCAGAAGATGAAGTCCAGGTAGCTCACGTGGTTGCACGCGATGACCGCGCCGCCGGAGCGCGGGATGTGCTCCGCGCCCTCGACCCGGATGCGGTTGTCCAGTACCCGGAACATGGTCCGGGCCGCCGCGATCACGGGCGGGTACACGAAGTCGGCCATCGCGCCAGGTTACGCGACCGTAGGTTCTTGACCGCCGTTCAGCGGCGAAGGCCACAAACCGGGCGAAGCTCACGCCGAACGAACGACCACTAGGCTTTTCGCGTGGGGACAGTGACTGAATCGCGCGTCAGACGAGCCGGCCACCGAGTCTCGGTGTACCTGGGTCTGGCCACGGTGACACTGCTCAACCTCATCTCCTACGCCCCTGTGCAGCCGAACGCGCACGAGAAGGCGTGGGGCGACGCCGCCGAGTACTACGCGATGTCGGTGCGGACCGGCGCCCAGGTCGACAACCCGTTCGCGCTGCGGATGCTGAGCCCGTGGCTCGTCCACACCGTCAACCGGTTCACCGGCATCTCGCTCGACTCGGTGTGGCTGGCCTTCACGTTCGTGCTGGTCCTGGCCGCGGCCATCGTCTTCTTCGAGTTCCTCTGGGTCCGCCTGAACCTGCGGCTGTACACCTCGGCGCTCGCCGCCGTCGCGCTGGCCGGCACGTTCTGGTACGCGCCGTACGCGTTCAGCAACCCGTACCTGGTCGACCCGCTGAACAACCTGCTCTACCTGCTCGCGCTGTGGCTGCTGTTCGACCGGCGGCTGATCTGGTTCGCGCTGGTGATCGTGATCGGCGCGATCAACAAGGAGACGACGCTGCTGCTCGCGCCGCTGTACCCGCTGGCGGCGTGGACGCGGTCGCGGTCGCTGCGCGACAAGCAGGTCATCGGCGGGCTGGTCGCCGTGGTCGTCGCGGGCGGGCTGTACTTCGCGTTCCGGCTGTGGGCCCAGGCGCTGATCGGCGGCGACTACGGGTTCGGCGCCGGCCAGGCCAACAGCGGCCTGCTGGGCAACATCCGGTTCGCGCTGTCGTCGAACAAGGGCGTCGACCAGGCGGCGCTGTACAGCACGTTCGGCTTCTTCTGGCTGATCTTCGCCTACGGCCTCTACCGCGAGTTCCGGCGCGAACGGACCCGGAGCCTGCTGCTGGTGTCGAGCGTCTGGCTGGGGCTGTGCTGCCTGGCCGGGCGCATGGTCGCGACGGACACCCAGCGCGTCTTCGTCATGCTCGCGCCGCTGGTCATCGGGCTGGTCGCGGTCGTGCTCGACGAGCACCGCGGCGAAGCCCGGCGCATCTGGGTCGGCGTGGTGTTCTTCCTGTACCTGGCGGTGAACTACAAGCTGGCGTCGTCGTCGACGATCTTCCTCGTCGGCTTGGCCGGGCTGCTCGTGTTCGTGCTGCTCGAGGTGCCGCCGTTCTGGCCGAAGCCGTCGCCGAGGGTCCCGGCGGCCGACGACGGCCCGCCGACCGAGGAGTTCCTCCCCCACCGCGGTTCGCTCGACCGCGACTGAGGCAGCGCCGCCAGGACGAGCGCGAGCAAGAGCGTGAACAGCGCGACGGACTGGTGCTTCACGCCCTCGATGCCGTCGCCGAGGGCCGCCGTGGCGAACTGCGTCAGCGAGACCGCCAGTAGGAACGCCAGCACGACACCCACCGGGTCCCGCCGCTGCCACCACGCCCGGACCAGCACGAACAGCCAGATCGGCACCAGCGCGAGCAGGCCGAGCGGGCTGATCAGGCGGGTCAGCCAGGAGACGACCGGCACCCGGTACTCCTGCGCGTGCGGCGCGAAGCCGGCCTCCTGGTCGAAGCTGCCGAGGTAGTCCGGGCGCGCGGTGAGCTGGTCGGTCGCGGCCTTGTCCAGCACTTCGAGCGTCCGGCCGGGGTGGCTCGCGAAGTAGCCGAGGACGTTCTCGCGGGTCATCTTGTCGCGGTAGCCGGGGTACAGCGGATCCATCGTCGCCGGGTGCGGGTGCCACCAGCCGTTGCCCGCGTACTGGGCGAACGAGGGCGGCAGGCCCAGCGCGGCGAGGTCGGCCCCGGTGTCGTGCCTGCCGTCGACGATGTTCAGGAAGATCGAGTTGAACATGTTGATCTCGCGCGAGTCGTCGCCCGGGAACGCGGTGTACGTGCCGTCGGGCGCGCGGGCCGGTTCGACGCTCTGCTGCGCGAACAGCGTCACCGCGCCGACGGCCCCGATGACCAGCGCCGCGGCCGCCCACCGCTTCGCCCCGCGCACCGCGCCCGGCCGGACGAGCAGCACGGCGAGCGCGAGGATCGGCAGGATGATCAGCGTCTGGACCTTGGCGTTGACGGCCAGGACACCGCCCACGAACGTCACCGCCATGCCCGCGTAGCTCCACCGGCCTTCGCGCGCGGTCAGCAGCAGGCCACCGGCGATCAGCAGGAGACCGAGGAAGGCCGCGCCTTCGCCCAGGATCGCCGCGAAGTAGCCGAAGAACGCCGAGTCGGCGACGACCAGCAGGAGCCCCGCCGCCGCGGCCAGCCGGACGCGGACGGGGTACGGCAGGCCGAGCACGATCGCGGTGATCGCCGCGGCGGCGACGATGCTGCTCAGCAGGCCGAGCACGACCAGGCTCAGCGTCGCCGGGAAGCCGGCCAGCCGGGCGAGCCCGACGGACGCCTCCGCCAGCCAGCTCTGCGTCAGCAGGTAGGTGGGCCGGCACGGCGGCGCGCCCGGCGCGGCGGTGTAGGCGAGGTGGACGAACGGCTCGGGCAGGCCCTTCCACGTGATCCCGGCGCCGCAGAGCACGCGGCCGCCGTCGCCGTTGTTCGACATCGCGATCGGCCGCGGCACCAGGAACCGGACGACGAAGAGCAGCAGCGACACCCCGAAGACCCCGATCCCGAGCCGGGCTTCG
Organism: Amycolatopsis sp. NPDC049691; assembly: GCF_040675005.1. Lineage (NCBI taxonomy): Bacteria > Bacillati > Actinomycetota > Actinomycetes > Pseudonocardiales > Pseudonocardiaceae > Amycolatopsis > Amycolatopsis sp. NPDC049691. The sequence continues at coordinate 134,446 of NZ_JBFANX010000024.1, read as the reverse complement.
GCACCCAGGCGCGCTTTCGGGACGTCGAGCTTCACGAAGGACAGGGTACGTAGCGGAAGTCCGGGCCCCGGTCGAGGTCCGTGACCACGGCTTTCGCGTCCTCCGCGCGCGGGTAGACGGAGACCCAGTAGGGCGTGCCGACGCGGCGGAAGGTGGCGACCTGGTACTTGCCCGCGTAGACCGGGTCGATCACGCAGTGCTGGCGGTCGGCGTAGCCGCTGTCGGCGGGCACCGCGACGGTCGGGCGGCGAGCGTTGACGACGTAGTCGTAGTCCGTGGCGACGCCGCCGTCGTGCCGGCCTTCGCGGGCGATGTGGTCGTCGGTGCGGCCGAGGACGTCGATGATGAGCAGCTGGCCGCTGCGCGCGGCGAGCGCGCCGGGCGCGGCGGCGCTGACGACCGACCCGGGCGGCAGGTACTCGCCGAGCCAGCCGCCGATCTCGGCGAGCTCGCTGCCGTGCGCGCGCCAGTCGCGGACGCGGTCGAGCAGCTCGGGGCTGAACACCGAGACGAGCACGGCGATGCCGGCGAGCCCGCAGGCGGTCACCGGTACCAGCCGCGTCGCCGCGGGCCACGCCCTCGGCCGCGGCGACGGCTTGGCCTCGACGTCCGCGGTCAGCACGCCGTAGGTGGCGACGCTCGCGACGGCGATCAGCGGCGGCACGGGGGCCAGCACCCGCCACGCGGGACCGGGGTCGCCGCCGATCAGCACGGCGGCGGCCGCGAGCCCCACCGCCGTCGCCAACAGCAGCCAGATCAGGGTGCGGGCCTCGGCGGCGTCGGTACGACGCAGTAGGAGCGCAACCGCGGCGACCAAACCGAGCAGTAGGAAACCCTGGTGCGCCAAGGCGAACCCGGACAGGTACGGCCAGCCGGCGGCGACCCGCGCACCGAGCGGGCCGCCGAGCTTCGCGGCCAGCGGCGCGGGCAGGAAGTGCTCGTAGAACGTCGCCCGCCAGGCCAGCCGCGGGATCAGGAACACGAGCGCGCCCAGCAGGTACCCGACCGGCGCCCACCAGCTGTGTTTCTTCTTCACCGCGGCCCCGACCAGCCAGAGGCCGCCGAGCACGCCGGCCACCAGGCCCTCCGGGCTGGTCATCACGGCGAACGCGACCAGCACGCCGGCCACCACCGGACGCCGCGCCACCAGCGAGTAGCAGACGGCGAGCAGCAGCAGGACGAACAGCGGGACCTCGGAGCCGGACGGCCCGTAGACGGCGAGGCCGCCGGCGCTCGCGGTGAGCACCGCGGCGGCGACGCCGATCGCCGGCCGCGGCTCGGCGCCGGCGGGCGCGGCTGCCGCGACGATCCGGTTGGCCAGGAAGCAGGAAATGAGGACCGCGCCGAGCGCGGCGAGAACGCCGAAGACGACGGCGACGGTCTGGACGTCGGCGCCGAACGCGGCCCGCGGGAGGGCGATCAGGACCAGCCAGAGGAAGTTCGTGTAGCCCTCGACGCGTTCGCCGGGGTTGAACACCGGGCCGTTCCCGTCGGCGATGTTCTGCGCGTACCGGAACGACACGAGCGCGTCTTCGGTGACGGTCGCGAACAGCAGCTGGTGCAGCAGCGAAAGGCCGAGGGTGAGGGCGAGGACGAAACCGCGCCAGCCGCGGTCGGTGTCGAGGCGGCCCCAGGTCAGCACCACGATCGCGGCGAGGACCAGCCACGCCACCACGACCGCGTAGACCACCCGGCCCCCTCGAAGATCGCTCCGCCCGGCGTCAGTCAAGCAGGGAAACGCACTGGTCAATATAACCCGTTCGGGTATCGCGCCGGAGTGTCCCGTTCGGACTCCCAACCCCGGGACGGCTCGCTGATCGTCGTCGGCTTAGTCTCCAGCGTGCTTTCCGTCTGCGTTGCCATTGCCGTCATCGCCGTCCCGGGCCTCCTGACCGGCCTCGCCGTGGGACTGCGCGGCTGGGCGCTGGCCGGCTTGGCACCGCTGCTGAGCTATGCGATCGGCGGCCTGACCGGGCCGTGGACGGCAGCGATCGGGTGGTCGTTCACCCCGTTGACGTACGCGGTTTCGACCGTCGTGTTCGCCGCGATCGCTTACGGTGTCCGGAAACTGACGGTCCGCCGCCGGCCGCCCGAACCGGAACCCGGGCTGTGGGACCGGCGCGGGCACTTCGCCGTCGGCGCGTGCCTGCTGTTCGGGGCGGCGGTCGGCTTTTACGCGACGCTGCGCGGCTTGGGCCACATCGGCGCGCTGCCGCAGGGTTTCGACGCGGTGTACCACGGCAACGCCGTCCGCTACATCGCCGACACCGGCGACGGCGGCCTGTTCGGCACCGGGAGCGTGAACTGGTACGGCGACGCGCTGCCGGTGTTCTACCCCAACGCCTACCACCTGCTGGCGGCGGTGACCTACCGGCTGAGCGGCGCGTCCATCCCGGCGACGCTGGACGCGAACACGCTGCTGCTACCGGGTTTGCTGGCGTTGTCGTTGGTGACGCTGGTCCGCGAGTTCCGCGGGCGCGCGGTGCTGGCCGGCGCGGTGGCGCTGACGGCGGTGGCGCCGGTGATGGGCGTCTACGAGTCGATGGACCGCGGGCCGCTGCTGCCGTTCGCACTGGGTGTCACGCTCACGCCGCTGGCGGCGGTGGCGTTGCGGCGGTACCTGGACCGCGTCGCGCCGGACACGGGTTTCGTGCTGCTGCTCGCGGCGGTGGGCCTGCTGTGCATCCATTCCTCGACGTTGTTCGGCGGAATCCTGTTCGCCGGACCGATGCTGGTGCAGCGCTGGCTGACGTCGTGGCGCCGGATCGGCCGGGACCTGCTGGCGCTGCTGCCGATCGCCGTGGTCGCGTTGCTGGTGGCGTGGCTGCAGTTGTTCGGCGCGCTCGGTCTGGCGACGGGCGACGTCCCGTACTACGGCTGGCCGAGCGAGTGGCGCGCGTCCGCGGCGTTGGGCGCGTTGCTGAGTTTCCAGCACTTCGAGGCGCACCCGCAGGTGTGGCTGTCGGTGGCGCTGTTCCTGGGGATCGTGTTCTTCGCGCGGGCGGGGGCGTTGCGCTGGATCGGCTTGACGGCGGCGGTGACGGGCCTGGCGTACATGGCGGTGGCGTCGTCGAACGCGCCGCTGGTGATGGCGTTGTCCCGGCCGTGGTGGGACGACCCGTACCGGTTCTTCTCGATGGCGGCGATCCCGTTGTGCGTCCTGGCGGCCCACGGGCTGGCATCGACGCAGGAGTGGCTGCGCGACCACCTGCCACCGCGCGTGCCGGCGGTGGCGGTCGCCGTGGTGGTGCTGCTGGGTTTCGTGGTGCTGTCGAACGGCTTGTACTTCCGCTCCAACGGAGACCGCGTGTACACGGGCTACCAGGCGGCGGACCCGGAGAAGCTCCACGTGACGCCGGGCGAAGAAGCCGCGATGGTGGAGCTGGGCAAGCTGGCCGCGCCCGGTGAGTGGGCGATGAACGACCGCTTCGACGGGACGGCGTGGACGTACGCGCTGGCGGGGGTCCGGACGGTCGCGGCGCACTACGACCAGACGTTGCCGCCGTCGGACGCCCGGTTGCTGGCCGAGCGGTTCAAGGACTACGAGACGGACCCGGCGGTGCGGGCGGCGGTCCGGCGGTTGAACGTCCGGTGGGTGATCCTCGGGACCCCGTTGCCGCCTCCGGCGGAGCCTTATCAGCCGGGCTTGGTCGGGTTGGCCGGGAAGCCGTTCTTGAAAGAGGCTTGGCGCAATGCGGACGCGGTGATCTACCGGCTCGTGCCCTGAGTTGTCCACATGTGCGTAACGCCTGTGGACAACCGGTGGACAACTCCTCAGGCGGGGGTGACCGCCGGGCGGGCCGAGCGGGCCGCGACCGCGGCCAAGCCCGCCGTCAGCAGGTCCGCCACCGTGAACATCACCCGGGACGCCACCGCGAACGCAGTGGCCTGGCTGACCGTCAGACCGCTCGCCGTCAGGACCGCGACCTGGGCGACTTCGCGGACGCCCACACCGCTGGGCAGGATGAACGCGAACGTCCCCACCGTCATCGCCACGGCCATCGCGCCCACGCACAGCACGAAGCCGCTGAAGCCCGGCGTGCCCACCGAGTTCGCCAGCAGCCACAGGTGGATGCCCTGGAGGCACCACGCCGCCGTGGAGGCGCCGAAGACCTTGCCCACCACCTTCCAGCCCAGCGGGTGGGCCAGCGGCGGGCGGCGCAGCAGCCGCAGGACCAGCGAGGTCCCCCAGGTCAGGATCTTCGGGTGCAGCATCGCCAGGCCGACCGGGATCAGCACGAACAGCCACAGCGCGCGGGGGCTGTTGCTGAACACCGCCGGGGCCGCCAGGAGCGACACCACCAGTGCCGACACCACGCCGACGCCCAGCTGGATCAGCGAGCCGGTGAAGATGCGCGCCCGGGCCAGGCCCGCCTTGCGGCCCAGCTCCATCTGCAGCAGGTACGCCCAGACCGACCCCGGCACGTACTTGCCGAGCGAGCCGACCAGGCAGATCTGCGCGCCCCGGGCGTAACCGATCGGCTTGCCCAGGTCGTCGACCATCACCTGCCAGCCCCAGGTCGACACCATGATCGCCGCGACCAGGGCCACCAAGCTGAGCAGGGACGACTCCCACGCCACGTCGCGCAGCGTGTGCCAGAACTCGCCCCAGTTGGACGCGAGCTGCTTCGCCGCGAAGCCGATGACCAGCAGGATCGCGACCCAGCGGACGACGTCGAGGATCTTCGCCTTGGTGGACTTCGGCTGCTTTCCGGCAGCCGGCAGGTCCTCAACTGTCGTCATCGACCGTCTCCTCAGGCCTGCACCGTGACCAGGCGGCTGAATTCGTGGAGCAGATCGTAACCGTCCCAGACCGCGGAGAACGTCAGGGCGCTGCCGAACGGCACGATCCGGTCGACGCCGCGGCCCGCCAAGTCGTGCGCGAACTCCGTCAGTTCTTCGGCCGTGAAGCCGAACTGGCTGACCGTCTGGTCCTTGCGCAGGACGATCGGCACCAGATCGGACAACGAAGACACGCGGGCGTTCGCGAACGTGCCCGCGCCGAGCCACTCGCGCGGCAGGATCGCCGGGTCGGTCAGCTCCAGGGTGGCCAGGCCGTTGCCGTCGAACGCGATCTCCTTGACCAGCCCGTCGACCGCCGCGCCGTACGCCGAGACGCGCTTCTGGACCGCCATCGCGGGCTCGGTGACGTGCTGTTTCGTCTCCAGCACCGCCGCCAGCAGGGCCCGGAACTCCTGGCCGGCGGCCTGCGCGCCCTCGGCGTCGCCGACCCAGAACACCGCGCGCGGCGACGAGCAGGCGGCCTGGTCGAACCAGTACGAGTCATTGTAGAAGCCTTCGGCGGCCGCGCGGCGCTCTTCCGCCGACGCTCGCTGCCAGCCCGCCACCGATGCCACCGCGAACGACGAGCGGTCCGGGAACGTCAGGTCACGCGCGTGCGGGGCCAGGGGGTACTTGCGCAGGGCCGCGACCGAGCCGTCGCCGCCCCAGATGACGCGCAGGTCCGCGGCCAGCGACAGCGCGCCGCTCACCTCGTCGCTGCGGTCGTAGGTCACCATCCGCTGGGTCGCCCGGATGACGTCCGCGACGGAGTCGTCCACTTCGGACAAAGCCGCGTTCAGCGCCTCCAGCACCGCCTCGGCGGCCCCGGCCGAGCGCGACGAGACCCGCACGACGTTGTGGTTGCCCGCCAGCGCGGACAGCGCCCACGAGTAGACGAAGATCGTGTCGACGTTCGCCGGCGGCACGTGGAAGACGAGGCCACGCGGGAACCGCAGCGTGTTCCCGGAGGTGTCCAAAGTGGACAGCGCCTTGGCGATTTCGCCCTTGCGCAGGAAGAACCCGAGCGACGCCAGCTCCGGGAACCGGCGCGCGGTGGCCGGCGCCAGCAGCTTGCGCGCGAACTTCGTGATGAACTCGACGACGCGCGGGTCGCCGACGCGCAGCCGCCCGCCCGGCGGCGCCGCCCGCAGCTCGTCGACCAGGGCACCGACCTCGACCGGAGCCCCCGCGGGGAATCGCTGGGTGAGGCTCATGCCGCCGCTCCCGAGAACGTGTCCGAGCACCCGCGGGCCTCGGCCTTCGGCAACCGCCCGAGCACCGAGAAGTGCTTGCCCGGCCAGTCGCCGTCGTCGATGCCGTGGTAGACGCCGAGGTCTTCGGTCAGCAGCACGTGGCCCGGGTACGACGTCGGCAGCGTCGAGACGACCTCGATCACGCCCGGCTCGCCGACCGGCTGCTCCTCCCACGTATCCGGGTTCCGGATCACGACGTCGGCGAAGTCCGGGCAGTACAGCGAGTTCCCGGACGGCCCCTCGAGGAACACCGTGCCGATCTGCTCGATCATCCCGTAGTAGTTGTGGATCCGGGTGAGCCCGGTGTCCTCTTTGAACCGGCGCCGGAACTCGGTGTTGTCGACCGCGCGGTCGATCAGCTTCTTCCAGCCACCGCTGTGGATCAGGATGCCGTTCGACAGGTCGAGGCCGTTGTCCCGCGCGACCTCGTACAGGTACAGCCACACCATGAACGTGAAGCCGAAGATCAGGAACGGCTTGTCGCCGTACTCGGCCAGGAACTTCTTGACGGCCTCGACGTCCGGCTTGTCGTTCTCGTCGAGCACGTAGGTGTGCTTGCGGCCGAAGTTCGCCATGCCCAGCACGCCCGCGCCGCGCGCGGAGAACGAGCGGCGGTTCTTGATGATGCCGATCGTGTCGACCATCAGCATCGGCAGCCGCTCGCCGCCGAGGACCTCCTGCAGCGTCGCGCCCAGCTGCTTGGTCTGCGCGCCCGCCGCCTCCTTGTCCAGGTAGATCCGCGACGCGCCGGCGCCGGTGGTGCCGGACGACGTGAGGGTCTTGAACACCTCGCTGTCCGGCACCGACTTCAGGTCGTGCGTCTTGAACATCCGCACCGGCAGCCACGGCAGCTCGGCGATCGAGCCGAACCGCGCGTCCGAAGCGATCCCGAGCGAGGACAGGATCCGGTCGTAGCCTTCGGAGTTCGCCCGGTGGTGGGCCGTCAGGTCAACGAGTTCGGGCAGCAGCAGGGCTTCCCGGTCAGCCTGCGACCGAGTGAACACGCTCATACCTTCGCCTCCAGTGACCGGTAGTCGATCTTGCCGCTGGCCAGCAGCGGCACGGTGTCGATCGGGCGGACGTCGAACCCGCTGGCGTGCAGGTGCAGCCGCTCCGACAGCGCCCGCGACGCGTCCTTGCAGATGTCCTTGTCGACACCCTCGGCGAACAGCACCACCTTGTCGCCGGCGGGCACCGCCGCCACCACGTCGATCCCGACCGCCGCCGCGCGCGCGGCGTGCTCGAGGTCGTCGAGGCTGACGCGGTTGCCGAACACCTTGCCGATGCGCTTGAGCCGCCCGGTGATGAACAGGTACCCGTCTTCGTCGAGGTACCCGAGGTCGCCGGTGGCGAGCACGCCGCCGTATTCGTCGCCCTTGGCCAGGCCGGACTCGTCGTCCGCGTAACCCAGCATCACGTTGGGTCCACGGTAGACGACCTCACCGACGATTTTCGGGTGCGTGGTCTCCGACCCGTCGTCCCGGCGGACCGAGAACTTCCCGCCCGGCAGCGCCGGCCCGGCGGAACCGAGCTTTTCGGCCAGCTTTTCGGCGGGCACCGTCGTCATCCGCGGCGACGCCTCGGTCTGGCCGTACATGACGTACATCCGGCCGCCGACGGCGAGCATCTTCTCGTTGAACTCGGCGACCAGCTCGTCGCGCAGCTTCCCGCCGGCCTGCGTCAGCGTGCGCAGCGTCGGGTACTTCGCCGGGTCGAACTTGAGCCGCCGCAGCATTTCGTAGTGGTACGGGACGCCCGAAAGGGACGTGACGCCGTAGGTGTTCACCGCGTCCCAGAACCCGCGGCCGAGCACGCCGGACGGCTCGATCACGACGGTCGCGTCCCGCACCAGGTGCGAGTTCAGCACCGAGAGGCCGTAGCTGTAGTGCAGCGGCAGGCAGGTCGGCGCGACCTCGTCGGCGTCGATGTGCAGCACCTGCGCGATGGCGTCGGCGTTCGAGAGGATCGCCTGGCGGGAGAGCCGGACGAGCTTCGGGTTGCCGGTCGACCCGCTGGTCGGCAGCAGGACGGCGAGGTCGGGGTGCGGCACGACCCCCTCGGCCGAGGAGCGGACCCAGTCGGCGCCCTGGGTGGTGTACCCCTCGGGCGCGTCGCCGGACGCCGCCAGCACCGCCGCCGGCCGGAACCGCGCGACCAGCCCGGCCAGCACGTCGGCGTCCAGCGCCGGGTCGATCAGCGCGATCGCCCGGCCGGATTCGAACGCGCCCAGGTAGGTCAGCACGCTCGGCAGGTCGACCGACATCCGCGCGAAGACGACGCCGACGGGCAGCGCCGCCAGCTCGTCCATCCGCTTGCCGACCTCGGCCGACAGTTCCGCGCCCGCCAGCGTGCGGCCCCCGGCCACATCGACCAGCCGGGCTCCCGCACCCAACAGCGTCACAGCACCAAGCCTCCGTCGACGCCCAGCACCTGGCCGGTGATGAAGGACGCTTCATCACTCACCAGGAACCGGATCGCGTTCGCCACGTCTTCCGTCCGGCCCAGGCGCCCGAGCGGCGTCCTGCCGGTGTTCTCCGCCTTAGCGTCCTCGCTCAGCCCCGCGGTGAGATCGGTCTCGATCACGCCCGGCGCGACCGCGTTGACGCGGATGCCGGACCGGCCGAGCTCCTTCGCCGCCGACTTGGCGATGTTCGCCACCGCCGCCTTCGAGGCTGCGTACACCGTCTGACCAGCACTTCCGTATTCGCCGACGATCGAGGCGAGCACCACGATCGCGCCGGTCTTCTTGCGCATCATCGCCCTGGCCGCGGCCTGGACGGTGTGCAGCGTGCCGGCGACGTTCGTGCTCAGCGTCGTGTCGACGAGGTCTTCCTTGATCATGCCGAGGAGCGCGTCCTCCATGATCCCGGCGTTCGCGACGACGACGTCGAGCTTGCCGTGCTCCTTCGCGACGCTCCTGACCAGCGAAGACACCGCCTTCGCGTCGGTGACGTCGAGGGCGAGCCCGGCCGCGGCGCCGGCGGTGGCGGCCGCGTCTTTGGCGCGAGCTTCGTCACGTCCGGTCAGCACCACCGTCGCGCCCGCGTCCACCAGCGCGCGGACGGTGGCCAGGCCGATCCCCCGCGTCCCGCCGGTGACGAGCGCGACGCGGCCCGACAAATCAGTCATTCTTCGCCTGCAGCTCGGTCACCATGTCCACGGCGACCTTGAAGCTCGACATGTCGATGACCTGGTCGGTGTCGAACTCGACGTCGAACTCGTCCTCGATGGCCGCGACGAGCGCCATGTGGCCGACCGAGTCCCACGCCTCGATGTCGCGGTACTTCAGGTTCTCGACGTCCACGTCGCCGTCGAGGTCCAGCGCCTCGACGAAGACCTCGCGCAGCTTGGGGGCGACAGACATGTGCGTGACTCCTAGTGCTCTTCGCGCGGGCGGGCGTCCCACGCCTTTACCAAGGTAGAGAGGTCACCGGGCAGGGTGACGTCCGGGAGACCTTCCTTGCCCTTCAGCCAGGGCCCGAGCGCCTCGATCGTCGCCTCGTCCAGACCACGGCGGGACAGGCCCACGACGTTGACGCCGGTGACGCGGGCCGGGTTGCCGACGGCGATGGTGAACGCGCCGATCTCGCGCCGCACCGCCGAGCCCATCCCGATCATCGCGCCTGGCCCGATCACGACCTTCTGGTGCAGGATCGCGCCCATGCCGAGGTTGGCGCCGTCCCAGATGTGGCAGTGGCCACCGGTGACGGCGTTGGAGGCGATCGTCACGGCGTCGCCGACCAGGCAGTCGTGCGCGATGTGGGAGCCGCGCAGGAAGTAGCCGTCGCTGCCGACCGTCGTCGTCCGCCAGGTCCCTTGGTGGACGCTCACGTACTCGCGGATCCGGTTGCGGCTGCCGATGACGACGCCGTGGCCGTCGTGATCGGGGTCACCCACCGGCGCGGCCTCCCAGGCGACCGGGTGCGGGCGGCCGCGGTCCTCGCCGGGCGTGCCGATCGTCACGTGCGGGCCGATCCAGTTGCCGTCGCCGATCCGGGCCGGCCCGACGATCACCGCGAACGGCCCGATCACGTTGTCGTCGCCGAGTTCGACGCCTTCGCCGATGACAGCGGTCGGGTGGATGCGGTTGGCCACGGGCGGGTATCCGTTCGTCGGCGGCTGGGTACTGGGCGTGCTACCGCGCCCGGTAACGTGTGGCCCGCGTTCATGCAGGGCGGCCGGGCGCAGAACCGGCGGCTCACTGTACCGGACGCGCCGAAATCGCCTGCCGAGAGAGACTGCCCATGATCCCCATCACCGTGGTCGACGTACGCGACGCGGAGGACCTCGTCGTCGAGGTGCTGCGCTCCGGCGCCATCGCACAGGGACCGATGGTCAAGCGCTTCGAAGACGCCTTCGCGGCGGTCTCCGGGACGAAGCACGCGATCGCGGTCAACAACGGGACGACCGCGCTGGTCGCCGCCCTCCAGGTCCTGGACCTGAAGCCGGGTGACGAGGTCATCACCTCGCCGTTCACGTTCGTCGCGACGCTCAACGCGATCCTCGAGGCCGGCGCGACCGTCCGGTTCGCCGACATCCGGCGCGACGACTTCGCGATCGACCCCGACGCCGTCGCGAAGGCCGTGACGGACCGCACGAAGGTCCTCATGCCGGTGCACCTCTACGGCCAGACGGCGGACATGGGCAAGCTGGCGCCGCTGGCCGCCGAGCACGGCCTGCAGGTGATCGAGGACTCCGCGCAGGCCGTCGGCGCGTCGTTCGAGGGCAAGCAGGCCGGCTCGTTCGGCATCGGCTGCTTCTCGCTGTACGCGACGAAGAACATCACGACCGCCGAGGGCGGCGTCATCACCACGGACGACGACGCGCTGGCCGACAAGCTGCGCGTGCTGCGCAACCAGGGCATGCGCGCCCGCTACCAGTACGAGGTCGCCGGGCACAACTACCGGATGACCGACCTGCACGCCGCCGTCGGCATCCCGCAGCTGGCGAAGCTCGACCAGCTGACCGCGGCCCGCCAGGCGAACGCGAAGCGGCTCTCGGAGGGCCTCGCGGGCACGCCCGGCCTGGACGTCCCGCAGGTGCTGCCGGGCCGCGAGCACGTCTGGCACCAGTACACCGTGCTGGTCGGCCCGCACGCGTTCCTCTCGCGCGACGAGCTGGCCGCGGCGCTCACCGAGCGCGGCATCGGCAACGGCATCTACTACCCCAAGATCGTCTTCGACTACGACTGCTACGCGGGTCACGACCTGATCCCGGGCGCGCGCGTCGAGGACTTCCCGGTGGCTCGCGCCGTCTCGGAGCAGGCGCTTTCGCTGCCGGTGCACCCGCACCTGACCGAGTCCGACCTGGACACCATCATCGAGACAGTTCGCGAGGTACTGGGCGCATGACGCATCGGATCGCTCTTGTCGGCACCGGGAACATGGGATCGCTGCACGCCCGCGTGCTCGCCCAGAACGAGCGCGTCGACCTGGTGCGCGTGATCGATCCGCGCGAGGAAGCGGGCAAGGCCGTCGCCGAGCGGTACGAGACGCGGTGGACGCCGGAGATCGGCGAACTGTCCGATGTGGACGCCGTCGTGCTCGCGTCGGCGACCGAGGTGCACTACGACCTGGCCCAGGAGATCCTCGGCCAGGGCAAGCCGATGCTGGTCGAAAAGCCGGTCTGCAACAGCTTCGAGAAGTCGCAGGAAATCGTTTCGCTGGCGGCGAAGAACGACATCCCGCTGATGTGCGGGCTGCTGGAGCGCTACAACCCGGCGGTGATGACCGCGCGGGCGCTGGTGAACGAGCCGGTGCACCTGATGGCCCGCCGCCACGGCCCGTACGCGCCGCGCATCAAGACCGGCGTCGCGTGGGACCTGCTGGTGCACGACGTCGACCTGGCGATCCAGTTCTTCGGCGGCGCAACGCCTTCGCGCGTGACGTCCGGTGCGGGCTACTTCCACCCGTCGTCGGTCGAGGGCGCCGAGGACACCATCGAGACGGTGCTGTCGTTCCCGACCGGCCTGGCCACGGTGTCGGCTTCGCGGCTGGGCCAGAAGAAGGTCCGCTCGCTGGTGGTGTCGGAGCTGGACCGGCTGATCGAGATCGACCTGCTCCGCCGCGACGTGACGATCTACCGGCACGTCTCGCACGACTCCGTCACCCCGGACGGCCTCGGCTACCGGCAGCAGACGGTGATCGAGATCCCGGAGCTGATCACGGCGCGCGAGCCGCTGGCCTCGCAGCTGGACCGGTTCTGCGACCTGCTGGAGGGCAAGGTCGACGCCGACACCGAGCGCGACCTGATCCTGCCGTCGCACCACGTCGTCGAGCAGGTGCTGACGCAGGCCGCGGCCTAGCTGACCGGCGCCGGGAACGCGGCCGGGCTCCGGCGCCCGCCGGAGCCCACCGCGCGGACGCCGAAGAAGACGTTGTCCTTCGACATGTCGATCTTCGCCGTCAGCGCCGGGCCGACGTCGATGGCGCGCGTCCAGTCCGGGGCCGTCGTCTCGCGCCAGAGGACTTCGTAGCCCACCGCGCCCGGGGTCGCGTCCCACAGCAGTTCCGAGTCGTTCGTCAGCGCCGTCGTGCGGATCTTCACGCCCTTCGGCGTTCCCGGCGCCGTCGCCAGCGACCACAGGGCCGCGCCGTTCACCCGCGCCACCCGGGCGATGAACGGGAAGTCGCAGAACTCCGGCAGGTCGCCGTACTGGACGCCGTTCTCCACGCGGACGTCCTGGTGCTGGTGCGCGAAGTCCTCGGCCGGCTCGGTGAACCGCGCCGCCGGGTAGCCCTGCTCCAGGAAGCCGATGTGGTCGCCGCCGCGCAGGTAGCGGTCGCGGCGGTAGATCACCCGGACACTCATGCCGGTCGCGTCGTTCTCCGCCACCGACTTCACGAACCGGGCCAGCTGCCGCGGCGGGGAGTCGTTCTCGCCGCCGATGCTGCGGCGCAGGTTCGCCTCGGCCGGCGTCTCCGCGGTCGGCACGCCTTCGGCGAACAGGCGGATCGTGAACGGGTCGCGCGTGCCGTCGTCGGCGCGGCTGGAGCCGACGATGTCGTCGGTGAACATGGCCTGGACGTCGGTGCCCGCCGCCTTGAACTGCTGCGCCAGGTGCCGCGCGCCGTAGAGGCCCTGCTCCTCGCCGGCGACGGCGGCGAAGACGATCGTCGCGGCCGGTTGCCGGGTCGAGAGGACCCGCGCCAGCTCCAGCGCGACCGCGACGCCCGAAGCGTCGTCGTCGGCGCCCGGCGCGTCTCCGGTGAAGTCCATGACGTCGCTGCGGCGCGAGTCGTAGTGCCCCGAAACGACGTAGCCGCGGCCGGGGTCGGTGGACCCGTGCAGCGTCGCGACGACGTTGGTGATCGTGGTGGGCACCGGGATCCGGTCGGCCGGCGGCTGGACGTACGACTGCAGCTCGACGGTCAGCCGGCCCTCGGAGGCCGCCGCGATCTGCTGGTACTGCGCGAAGAGCCAGTCACGCGCGGCCCCGATGCCCCGCACCGGGTCGTCCTGGGCCGACAGCGTGTGCCGCGTGCCGAACGCGGCCAGCCGCCGCACGGTCGCCTCGATCCGCCGTTCGTCGACCTGCCGCAGCAGCGCGCGCAGGTCCGGGCCGGGACGCTGCGGGCGGACCGGGACGCCGGGCCCGCGGTCGCCGAGTTCAGCGGCGCCCGCCGGGACACCGACCGCCGACGCCGCCACGGCCGCGGCCGAACCGGTGAGGAACGCTCGTCGAGAGGTCACGGTTGGGTTCTTACGCCCGCGCCGGGCCGCCCGGTACCGCCTACTTGGTGAGCCGCTTGCCGTCCGCGTCGTAGGCGATCAGCGGGGTCAGGGAGGCGGAGTCGGGCACGGAGTCGGGGTGGAACCAGAAGATGACCACGGTGGGGTCCGCGGTCCACTTGGCCAGGCGCGCCTCGACGGTCCGGCCGTGCACGGTGGTCGTGATCTTCGCCGCCGGGCCGGCGAAGTAGCCGAAAACCGGGATGACCTGGTTGCCGATCACCTCGCCGCCGTCGGTGGCGTGGAAGCCGAACGACCGATCGGAGCCGCGGAACTCGTTCGTCGCCAGCGCGGCCCGCAGCGACGTGCCGGAGCGGAAACCGGCCACCACGCCGAAGTGGATGTCCGGCAGCTCCGGCAGGTCGACTGCCCGCGCGAAGAACACGACCTCGCCGGCCGGAGTCTGGATCCCGGTGCCGACGACGTCACCGATCGGCTGCTCCGCGGAAGGCGTGGCGGGTGTCGAGGTGACCGGCGACGGCGGCTGCGCGACCGGCGCGGGCGCGGGCTGCCGCAGCTGGACGGCGAAGACGAACACGAGCACGACGACGGCCGCGGCGGCGATCCCGGCCGTGGTGGTCAGCACGCGACGGCGACGCCGGATGCGCGCGCCACCGGCCATGATGGCGGCGAGGTCCGGCTCGGCGAAGGGCTCGTCGGGCGGCTGCCGGAGGGCGGCGCGGAAGTCGTCGAGGTCGTTCATCGCCCGCTCCCTCCGATCAGGGTGTCCTCGCCGGCCTCGACCCGCAGCTTGGCCAACGCCCGCGAGTTCGTGCTCTTCACGGTACCGAGCGAAACGCCGAGCTCACGGGCCACTTCTGCCTCGGGCAGGTCGAAGAAGTGACGCAGCACGACGACGGCGCGTTCGCGGTCGGTCAGGGTCCGCAGCACGGCGGTGAGCCACGCGCGCTGGGTGACGGCCTTGTCGACGTCCAGCCGGTCCGGCCGCTCCGGCATGGCCTCGGTGGCGTACTCGCGGAGGGGCCGCCGCCAGCCGTCGATGACGTGGTTGACCAGGACGGTCCGGGCGTAGCCGTAGGCGTCCTTGTGGCGGACCCGCGCCCAGGCGGCGTACGTGCGGGTGAAGGCGGTCTGCGCGGCGTCTTCGGCTTGGTGGCGGTCACCGGTGAGCAGGTAGGCCGCGTGGGTGAGCCTCGCCGACGAGGCGCGCACGAAGTCCGCGAACTCGTCGTCGCCGCGCGCCATGGGTCACCTCGTTCCGTCCTCTAGCAGCGACGGCCGGGCGGCGGAAAGGTTGCCTGTCGATCTTTCGAACGTTGTGTAATCGATATCTCGCGCTGGGTCACGAAGTACTAGATTGTGCTGCGTGCGCCTCCGTGCGCGAGGACTTCCCCGCCGTTGGGCGGTTCCGCGACGGCGGCGCCGGCGACCGACGCCGGCGCTGCCGTCATCCACTTACTCGGAGAAGTCGCCGGAGGGCGCGCCCCAGCCTGAGGGGTCGGCTCCGCGTTCCTCCGCGATCGCGCGGCGGCGGGCGTTCTCCGCCCGGACCCGGTCCACTTCGGACTGGATGTACTCCTCGTCGTAGCGCTGGAACACCCGCGCCGGGTTGCCCGCCACCAGCGTGCGCGGCGGGACGTCCTTCGCCACCACCGAGTTCGGCTGGACCGTCGCGAAGTCGCCGATCGTCACGCCCGCCATGATCACCACCAGGCCGCCGATGAAGCAGCCCTTGCCGATCTTCACCGGCTTGCGCTCGATCAGGTCGCTGCCCGAATGGTTCTGCAGCGTCATGTTCGCGAGCCAGCTCGAGTGCGTGAAGATCAGCGTGTTCAGGCCGATACTGGTGTGCTCGCCGATCTCCAGCCCGCCGCTCGCGTCGAGCGCCGCTCCTTCACCCACCCAGCAGTGGTCGCCCATCTTCAGGTTCTCGGGGCTGATGATCTTCACGCGCTCGCGCACGCGGCACGTCGACGGCAGCCCGTAGAACTGCGCGCGCTCGGCGTCGTTCATGTACTGCGAAACGAGCTCGGTCAGGATCTGCGGGCGCAGCCGGTGGCTGCGCTCGTCATCGAAGAACATCGGCTTCCGACACCAATTTCTCAAAAGTACGAAGGTGTTCTTCCGCGACGACGTCGAGGCCGAAGTTCGACCGCACCATCTCGCTCTCGCGCTGTGCGATCAAGGCCCGGCGATCGGGGTCGTCGAGCAGCTCGATCACCGTGCGCGCCACGGCTTCCGAGTCGTCGGGGCGCACCAGCAACACGTTCTCGCCGTTGCGCAGCTCGATGCCCGGGTAGTTGTCCTCGGTGACGGACGCGATCGTCGCCGTCCCGGACAGCATCGCCTCCAGGGACGCCGTGCCGCAGCCGCCGTTGAGGTCGTGCGTGACGATGTCCGCCGCCGCGAAGTACGCCGGGACGTCCGCCTTCGGCACCGCGCCCGTCACCACCAGCGCGTCCGAGACGCCCAGTTCGGCCGCCCGCTTGAGGAACGCGTCGTGGTACACGCGGCCGACGACGACCACCCGGACGCCGGGGTGCTTGTCCAAAATGGACGGCAGGGCCTCGATCAGCGGCAGCCGGTTGCGCAGCGGGATGACGTGCCCGAGCGAGACGATCAGCGGCGCGTCGCCGATTTCGTGCTCCGCGCGGACGTCCTTCGTCACCGGCTTCGCGAAGTGACCCGTGTCGACGGCGATCGGGAAGTACTCCGAGTTCGCGTCGCTGGTGCCGTAGCGCTCGACGCAGTAGTCGACGCCCAGCTTGTCCAGGATGACGTACCGCGGCCGGATGTACTTCAGGATCGGCTTCACGAGCACCGCGTCGAGCAGCCGGAACACGCCGCCGTACAGCTTGTTGTCGCTGATCAGCAGGGTGTGGATGGTCAGCAGCGTCGGCACGCCGTGGCGGCGCGCCCAGATCCCGGCCAGCCACGACAGATCGAAGAACTGGCCGTGCAGGTGGATCGCGTCCGGCTTGAACTCGTCGAGCAGCTTCCACAGCCGCCGCCAGTTGCCCGGCCGCAGCGACGCGAAGCTCATGTCGAAGTCGATCGACAGGCCGACCTGCGGCATCTTCACCGCGGGGAGGCGCACGACGCGGTAGCCGTCACGCTCCTCCTCGGCCGGGGCGTCGGCGTAGGCCGCCGTGACGGCCAGGACTTCGTGCCCCGCCTCGACGAACTGCGCCGCCAGCGACGCCGCCATGTGCGCGCTCCCGCCCACGCGGGGCGGGAAGAAGTTGTTCACCACCGCGATGCGCATCGCACGTCCTCGGGCCGGCCCCGCGGTGGCACTCACTCCGATTCCTTGACCAGTTCCCGCATGCCGTCCTCGACGGTGATCCGCGGCTCCCAGCCCAGCACCTCGCGGGCCCGGCTGATGTCGGCGGCGCGCCGCGAGACCAGCACGTCACGCTCGTTGAACAGCGGCTCGACGTCGACGCCGACGGCCTCGATGAGGATCTTCGCCAGCGCCGCGATCGAGGTGTCGATGCCGGTGCCGATGTTGATCGGCAGGTTCGCCCGCTCCGACTCCAGCGCCGCGACGACGGCCCGCGCGAGGTCGGTGACGTGCACGAAGTCCATCGACTGGTCGCCGCGGCCGTCGATGATCGGCGGCTGGCCGGCACGCAGGCGCTGGATGAAGTGGTTGATGACCGACGTGTAGTACGCCTCGATCTTCTGGCCCGGGCCGTACACGTTGAAGAACCGCAGCGCGTTCCAGGACAGGCCCTTCTGGCGCTCGTAGAAGCCCAGCAGGTCCTCGCCCGCGCGCTTGGAGATGCAGTACGGCGTGAGCGGGCGCAGCTCGTCGTCCTCGTGCATCGGCAGCCGCTTCGGCTCGCCGTAGACCGACGCGGTCGACGCGAACACCAGGCGCTCGACGCCTTCGTCCGCGGCCGCGGCGAACACGTTGTGGTTGCCGATCATGTTGATGTCGATCGACTCGTGCGGGTCGGCGATCGACTTGTTGATCGACACCGTGGCGAAGTGGATGACGTGCGTGCAGCCGCGCATGGCCTCGCGCACCGCGCCGCCGTAGCGGACGTCCTTCTCGACCAGCTCGACCTGGCCGGTGGCGACGAACTCGTTGACGCGGGCGCGGTCGCCGCGGGTCATGTTGTCGAAGATCCGGACCGTGTAGCCACCCTCGATCAGCAGCGGGATGACGTGCGCGGCGATGAACCCACCGCCCCCGGTGAAGAGCACCTTCTTGTCGGACACCAATTTCTCCTCGGTAGGGGCTTCAGGACAGGGACTGCACGGCTTCGCGCACGACCTCGCCGACGCGGGTGACCTCGGCGTCGGTGAGGTTGGCGTGCATGGGGATCGCGAGCTGGCGCGCGAACGCGTCGGCCGAGACGGGCAGCGGCGCCTGGGGACCGTAGACCGGCTGCAGGTGCGAGGCGTAGGTGCCGAAGTTGCACTGGACGCCCTGCTCGCGGATGCGCAGGGCGAGCGTGTCACGGCTGATCTCGGGCGCCACCGTGAGCAGGTAGGCCTGCCACGGGTGCTCCCGATCGGGCAGTTCCACCGGGACGGTCAAGGCGTCGACGTCGTCGAACGCCTCGTGGTAGCGCTTGGCGACCGACCGGCGGGCGGCGAGGAGGTCCGGCAGCCGGTCGAGCTGGACGTTCATGATCGCGGCCTGGACGTCCGACATGCGGAAGTTGTAGCCGAGCTCGTGGAACTCCGGGATCGGCAGCGCGTTCGAGCCTTCGCGGCTGATCGCCGGCTCGATGCCGTAGGTGTGCAGCTTGCGGGCGTGCGCGATGAGGTCCTCGCGGTCGGAGACCAGCGCGCCGCCCTCGCCCGCGGTGATGCCCTTGCGGCCGTGGAAGGAGAACGCGGCGAGGTCGGCGAGGCTGCCGGCGGGGCGCGTCTTGTACGTCGCGCCGGCGGCGCAGGCGGCGTCCTCGAAGAGCCAGAGGCCGTGCTTGTCGGCGATCGCCCGGTACTCGTCGAAGTCACCGGGCTGGCCGGCGACGTCGACGACGAGGATGCCGACCGTCTTCGGCGTGATCAGGGCTTCGATCGCGGCGGGGTCGGCGCTGAAGATGTCCGGGCGGATGTCGGCGAACACCGGGGTCGCGCCGGCCTGCACGACGGCGTGGCCGGTGGCCGGGAACGTGTAGTCGCCGACGATGACCTCGTCGCCCGGCTGAACGCCGAGGACCTTGAGGCCGAGGAAGAGCGCCGAGCCGCAGTTCGCGGTCGTCAACGCGTGCGCGGTGCCGGTGACCTGCGCGAACCGCTCCTCGAACCGGCGGCACGCCGGTCCGGCACCGGCCAGCCAGCCGGACTTGAAGACCTCGGCGACCGCGGCGAGCTCTTCTTCTCCGACGGTCGGCGCTCCGAGGGCAATACCGCCGACGTACGTTTTCCCGCGGAGGCGGCTTTGAACACTGTCGGTCGACATACCTCTCCCATTGCGTGGGGACCCGGCGAAGTGTATAGACGCTCACTCAGGTGATTCACAGCCCCACGCCGAAGACCACTCTGGAGTGACAACTTCCCCAGGTCGGCGCACGTCTTAGGCTGAACCCATGCGATTCGGGGTCTTGGGGGCGGTCGCCGCATGGGGTGAAGACGGCACGCAGGTGCCGGTGGGCGGCCCGCGGTCGCGGACGCTGCTGGCGCTGCTCGCCCTCGAAGCCGGCCGGTTCGTCCCGGCCGAGCGGCTGATCGACGGCATGTACGGCGAGTACCCGCCGGACGGCGCGGCGAACGCCCTCCAGTCGCAGGTCTCGCGGCTGCGGACGGCGTTGAAGGACCTGGCGCCGGTCGAGTTCACCGCGGCGGGCTACCGCTTGGCCGTCGAACCGGACGAAGTGGACGTTCACGCCTTCGAACGCCTTGCACGCGAAGGCCGTGCGCTGCTGAAGAACGGCGAGCACGCCCGCGCGGCGACTGTCCTCGGTGAAGCGCTGGCGTTGTGGCGCGGGGCGGCGTTCACGGACCTGGCGGACGCGCCGTTCGCCGCGGCCCAGGCCGCCCGGCTCGACGAGCTGCGTGCCGACGCCGCCGACGACCACGTCGAGGCCCGGCTGGCGCTGGGACGGGCCGACGACGTCCTCGCCGAGCTGCGCGAGACCGTCGCCGCGCAGCCGTTGCGGGAACGCCCGCGGGCGCAGCTGGTGCGCGCACTGACCGCCGCGGGACGGCCGGCCGACGCGCTGGCCGCGTTCGAAGACGCCCGCCGCACGCTCGCCGACGAGCTGGGTGCCGACCCTGGTCCGGACCTCGCCGAAGCCCACCTCGCCGTGCTGCGCGGCGAAACCGAAAAGCCGGTGATCCCGGCGTTGCCCGCGCAGCTGACCAGCTTCGTCGGCCGCGACGGCGAGCTGCGGCAGCTGGCGGACCTGCTGGGCCGCAGCAGGCTCGTGACGCTCACCGGGCCGGGCGGCACCGGCAAGACGCGGCTGGCCGTCGAAGCGGCCGCCGCGGAGGCCGGGCCGGTCGCGTTCGTCGAGCTCGCCCCGCACGGCGGCGACGGCGTCGCCGGGGCGGTGCTGGCCGCGCTCGGCCTGCGCGAAAGCTCGCGCGGTGGCCCGCAGGACCCCGCCGACCGGCTGATCTCGGCGCTGCGCGACCGCTCGGTGCTGCTCGTGCTCGACAACTGCGAGCACGTCGTCGACGTCGCGGCCCGGCTGGCCGGACGGCTGCTCGCCGCGTGCCCGGGGCTGCGGGTGCTGGCCACCAGCCGCGAGCCGCTCGGCATCACCGGCGAGCAGCTGGCGCCGGTGCCGCGGCTGGCCGTCCCGCCGCCGGGCACCCCCGCGGCGGAAGCACTCACGTACCCATCTGTCCGCCTGTTCGCCGACCGCGCCGCGGCGAGCGACCCCGCGTTCGTCCTCGACGACGACACCGTCGGCGACGTCCAGCACCTCTGCGCGGCCCTCGACGGCCTGCCGCTGGCGCTGGAGCTGGCCGCGGCCCGCGTCCGGAGCCTGGCCCTCGGCGAGATCGCGGCCCGGCTCGACGACCGGTTCCGGCTGCTCGCCCGCGGCAGCCGGACGGCCGAGGCGCGGCACCGCTCGCTGCGCGGTGTCGTCGAGTGGAGCTGGGACCTCCTCGGCGACGAGGAACGCGAACTGGCGCGCCGCCTGTCGGTGTTCCCCGGCGGCGCGACGCTCGCCGCGGCGGCGGAAGTCTGCGGCGCCGACGACGGGCTGGTGTTCGAGCTGGCCGACAAGTCGCTGGTCGAAGCCGTCGGCGGCCGGTTCCGGATGCTGGAGACGATCCGCGCGTTCGGCGCCGAGAAGCTCGCCGAAGCGGGCGAAACCGAGGCGGTCCACCGGGCGCACGCCGAGTACTTCCTGCGGTTCGCCGAAGAAGCCGACCCGATGCTGCGGACCGCGGCGCAGCTTGAGTGGCTCGACCGGATCGACGCCGAGTACGACAACCTCCTGGCCGCGCTGCGCTGGGCGACCGAGCACGACGTCGTGCTCGCCCTGCGGCTGGTGCCGCTGCTGGGGATGTACTGGTGGATGCGCGGACGGCGGTTCGAAGGCGCCGGGTTGTCGCTGGCCGTCGTCTCCCGGACCCCGCCGGAGCTGCGCGAGGAGTACGTCGAAGAGTTCCTGGTGTGCGTGCTCGGCGCGCTGTCCGGGCAACCGGACGAGTCCCTGGAGCAGTTCCTGCCGATGGTCCACCGGTACGCGACGAGCGTGGACTGGGCGCCCCGGCACCCGATCCTGGTGATGCTGCTGGGCGTGGTCGCCGGTCCGCCGGACGAGGACGAGCAGCTGCTCGGCCGCGGCGAGGCGCTGCTGGCCCAGGGCGATCCCTGGAGCTGGGCGCTGCTGCCCACCGGGATGGGCCTGCGCTCGATGATGACGGGCGATCCGGCCGGTGCCGAAGAAGGCCTGCGCGAGGGCGCGAGGCAGTTCCGCGAGCTGGGTGAGCGGTGGGGCCTGTCGATGGCGCTGGACCACCTGTCGCAGCTGCTCGCGTGGCGCGGCGACTACGCCGCCGCGTTGCCGATGATGAACGAGGCGCTGGGCCTGATGACCGAGATCGGCGCGCGCGACGACGTCGCGGACCTGATCTGCCGCCGCGGGTGGGCCCGCCTGCTGTCGGGCGACCGCGCCGGTGCCCGCGCGGACTACGAGCTGGCCGCGGCCACGGCCCGCCGCTCCGGAATGCCGGAATCCCGCTCCGCGGCCTACGTCGGCCTGGCGACGCTCGCACGGTTGTCGGGCGACCTGGCCGCTGCCCGGGAGCTCTGCGAGCGCGCGCTGACCGAAAGCCCGGCCGGCTCGTTCTCGGCGGAATCGGTCCGCGCGGCGGCGATGATCTCCCTCGGCTGGCTCTCGGTGCTGGAAGGCCGGCCCGCCGAAGCCGCCAGGCTGCACCGCGAGGCACTGCTGACCGGGCGGCGCCGGCACGCCGGCGACATCGTGGCGTTCGCCTTGGAGGGCTTGGCCGGGGTCGCCGCGGCGGAGTCGCGCCCGGAGCAGGCGGCCCTGCTCCTCGGCACGGCGGCGACCGTGCGTGGCACGGCGATCGTCGACGACCCGGACGTCTCCTCGGTGCGGACGCGGGCCGTCGAGTCGCTGGGCGCGGCCGGTTTCGAGCGCGCCTACGCGGCGGGGCTGGCGATGAACACCCAGAAAGCGCTGACCACGGCCGGGCTGGCGGACTGACCCTTCCCCGCTCGCGTAGCCTGGTCGATCGTGCGCAACGTCGTAGTCGTCGGGGGCGGGATCGTCGGTCTGGCCGTGGCCTGGGAGCTGACCAGGCGCGGGCTGGACGTCACCGTGCTGGAGAAGGAACCCCGCTGGGCCGCCCACCAGACCGGGCACAACTCGAACGTCGTGCACGCCGGGCTCTACTACAAGCCCGGCTCCTTCAAGGCGCGGATGTCCGTCGCCGGCAACCGGTCCATCGTGGACTTCGCGCGGCAGTACGGCGTGCCCGTCGAGGTCTGCGGGAAGCTCGTCGTCGCCACCGACGAGCGGGAGATCCCGGCGCTGAACACCCTCGCCGAGCGGGCCGAGGCCAACGGCGTCCCCGCGAAGAAGATCTCCCCCGCCGAAGCGCGCGAGTACGAGCCCGAGGTCGCCTGCGTCGCCGCGTTGCGGGTCGAGTCCACCGGGATCATCGACTTCCCCGGCGTCTGCGCCGCGCTCGTCCGGCTGCTCGACGAAGCCGGCGTCGACCTGCGGCTGAACAGTCCCGTGCTGGCCATCCGCGCCGGGGCGAACGGCGGCGTCGAGGTCGCGACCGGCGAAGACGTCGTCCGGGCCGACGCGCTCGTGAACTGCGCCGGCCTGCATTCCGACCGCGTCGCGCGGCTGGCCGGGCTGACGCCGTCGGCGAAGATCGTGCCGTTCCGCGGCGAGTACTACGAGCTCAAGCCGGAGCGCCGCGGCCTGGTCAAGGGCCTGATCTACCCCGTGCCGGACCCGACGCTGCCGTTCCTCGGCGTGCACCTCACGCGGATGCTCGACGGCAGCGTCCACGCCGGCCCGAACGCCGTGCTCGCGCTGCGCCGCGAGGGCTACCGCTGGCGCGACTTCTCCGCGAAGGACGTCGCCGAGGTCGCGGCCTTTCCCGGTGCCTGGCGGCTGGCGAAGAAGTACGCGTTCCCGACCGGCCTCGACGAGGTCCGCCGCTCGTTCTCGAAGAAGCGGTTCGCCGCGAGCCTCGCCCGGCTCGTCCCGGCCGTCACCGCGGACGACATCGTCCGCCACGGCTCCGGCGTGCGCGCGCAGGCGATGCGCCGCGACGGCTCGCTCGTCGACGACTTCCTCATCGAGACCGCGCGCGACCAGGTGCACGTCCTGAACGCGCCGTCGCCGGCCGCGACGAGCGCGCTCGAAATCGCGCGCCACATCGCCGACCAGGTGGCGAAGGACTAGCCCGGCAGGTTCGCCGTCACCAGCGACAGGCCCTGCTTGACGACGTCGCACGTCTTGGTGTCGTCACCGATGAACCCGCTGACCACCTGCACCGACGACGTCTCGGTGATCGGCAGGAACGCCCCGCAGGTCACGCGCAGGCCGCCCAGGTTCGGGTAGATGCCCCACTTCTTGCCGCCGACGTCGACGGTCTCGAGCGGGGTGACGCCCTTCACGCCCGGCCAGTCGGTCACCGGCGTGCTCGGGCCGAACCAGACTTCGAACGCCTTCTGGCCCTCGTTGCCGTCGGTGTCGTCCCAGAGGCAGTAAGTCGCGTTGGGCACCGTCGACGAGGTGTCCTTCTCGCCGGTGGGCGAGATGTTCTTCAGCTGCGCGACCTGCTCCGGCTTCAGCATCGCGCACGGGTCGGCCGACAGCAGTGGCCCGCCCGGCTCGGCCTTCTTCGGCCCGGCCGGGGTGATCGGCGGCGCGGGCTGCCCGCCGGGCAGGTGGGCCGCGACCTGCGGGACCACGGTCTTGGCCAGCTCGCACGACTTGGCCAGCTCCGGGCCCGAGACGCTGACGAACGCGAAGGACTGGTCACCGAGGATGGCGTAGAAGACGCAGTCGTCGGCGAGGATCGACGGGTACTGCGTCCAGGTGAAGCCGCCGAGCTGCTGCGGCTGCGACTTCGGGACGGCGCCGGCGATGTACTCGTTGAAGTCCAGGTCCGTCGTGTAGCCGACGTTGAGCGTGGCCGACGGGTCGATGTCGTCCTTCGTGCTCCACAGGCACATTGGCGCCTGCAGCCGCTCCTTGTTCTCCTTCACCGAGCGGCCGGGGGACTCGTAGCCGAGCGCGTCGACCTGCTCCTGGTCGAGCAGCGTGCAGGCGTCGAAGTCCGTCACGATCGGGCCCTGACCCGGCACCGGCGAGGCCGTCCCGTTGACGGCCACCGAGCAGCCGGAGACCACGGTCAGGGCCGCCACCGCCGCCACGACCTGCCACTTCATGCGCATGAATCCTCCCGTTCGGCCCGGACACTACTGGGACGAACGGAGCAGCACCGGGGATCCGCCCAAATCAGCGAGGCGTGAGGACTTCCTTGCCGCCGACGAACGGGCGCAGCGCCTCCGGCACGCGGACCGAGCCGTCCTCCTGCTGGTGGTTCTCGACGATCGCGACGATCCACCGGGTGGTGGCCAGCGTGCCGTTGAGGGTCGCGGCGATCTGCGGCTTGCCGTTCTCGTCGCGGTAGCGGACCGAGAGGCGGCGGGCCTGGAACGTCGTGCAGTTCGACGTCGAGGTCAGCTCGCGGTAGGTGTCCTGGGTCGGGATCCACGCCTCGCAGTCGAACTTGCGGTGCGCGGACGTGCCGAGGTCACCGGTCGCGGTGTCGATGACCCGGTAGGGCACCTCGATCTTGGCGAGCATCTGCTCTTCCCAGCCGAGCAGCCGGTCGTGCTCCGCCTCGGCGTCCTCCGGCTTGGCGTAGACGAACATCTCCACCTTGTCGAACTGGTGGACGCGGATGATGCCGCGGGTGTCCTTGCCGTACGAGCCGGCCTCGCGGCGGTAGCACGACGACCAGCCCGCGTAGCGGTTCGGGCCGTCGTTCAGGTCCAGGATCTCGTCGGCGTGGAAGCCGGCGAGCGGCACCTCCGACGTCCCGACGAGGTACAGGTCGTCTTCCTCGAGGTGGTAGATCTCGCTCGAGTGCTGCCCGAGGAAGCCGGTGCCGGCCATGATCTCCGGGCGCACCAGCGACGGCGTGATCATCGGCGTGAAGCCGTTCTCGAGCGCCTGCGCGATGGCCATGTTGAGCAGGCCGAGCTGCAGCTGCGCGCCGACGCCGGTGAGGAAGTAGAACCGCGAGCCCGAGACCTTCGCGCCGCGCTCCATGTCGACCCCGCCGAGCGCTTCGAGCAGCTCGAGGTGGTCCTTCGGGGTGAAGTCGAACTTCGTCGGCTCGCCGACGTGCTTGAGCACGGCGAAGTCGTCTTCGCCGCCGACGGGCGCGCTCGGGTGGACGAGGTTCGGCACGGTCCGGAAGAGCGTGTCGAACTCCTCCGACGCGGTGTTCTGCTCCGCCTCGGCGGCCTTGACC
This sequence comes from Amycolatopsis sp. NPDC049691, assembly GCF_040675005.1. Taxonomy (NCBI): domain Bacteria; kingdom Bacillati; phylum Actinomycetota; class Actinomycetes; order Pseudonocardiales; family Pseudonocardiaceae; genus Amycolatopsis; species Amycolatopsis sp. NPDC049691. The sequence goes on along the minus strand of NZ_JBFANX010000024.1, from coordinate 108,764 downwards.
TGCGCGGCGAGCTCCTTGGCCGTGGCCAGGAGCTGCTGCTTCTCCTCCGGCGGCGCCTTCGGGATCTGCTTGCCCAGGAGCTTCTGCTCGTTGCGCAGCTTGTCGGCGGCCGCGATCGAAGACCGGCGCCGGGTGTCGAGGGAGAGCAGCTTGTCGACCACTCCCTCGTCTTCACCACGGGCGCGCTGCGACGCGCGCACGGCTTCCGGGTCTTCGCGCAGAGTCCTGGGGTCAATCACGAAGACAGAGGGTAGTCCGTACAGACTGTGCGTCCCTACTGGGTTATCCCGACAGTCTGATCGTTGAAGCGCTGTTCACGGCGTCCTCATACTCCGAGGAAACACCGAGGAGGCGCCCCGATGACCGATGAGCTGCTCGCCCGGCACCGCGCTGTCATGCCGTCCTGGATGTCCCTGCTCTACGAAGAGCCGATCGAGATCGTGCACGCCCACGACCGGCGGATGACGGACTCCCAGGGGCGCACCTACCTCGACTTCTTCGCCGGCGTGCTGACCAACTCGATGGGCTACGACGTCGCGGAGATCGGCGACGCGGTCCGCAAGCAGCTCGACACGGGCATCCTGCACACCTCGACGCTGTACCTGATCCGCTCCCAGGTCGAGCTGGCCGAGCGGATCGCGAAGCTGTCGGGCATCCCGGACGCGAAGGTGTTCTTCACGAACTCGGGCAGCGAGGCCAACGACACGGCGCTGATGCTGGCGACGCAGTTCCGGCGCAGCAACCAGGTGCTGGCGATGCGCAACAGCTACCACGGGCGCTCGTTCGGCACGGTGGCGATCACGGGCAACCGCGGCTGGTCGGCCTCGGCACTGAGCCCGGTGAAGGTCAACTACGTCCACGGCGGCTACCGCTACCGAAGCCCGTTCCGCGACCTGTCGGACGCGGACTACATCAAGGCGTGCGTGGCGGACCTGGTGGACGTCCTGGACACGGCGACGGCGGGCGACGTGGCGTGCCTGATCGCGGAGCCGATCCAGGGGGTGGGCGGCTTCAGCCTCCCACCGGACGGCCTGTTCCGGGCGATGAAGGAGGTCCTGGACGAGTACGGGGTGCTGTTCATCTCGGACGAGGTCCAGACGGGCTGGGGCCGCACGGGCGAGCACTTCTGGGGCATCGAGGCCCACGGGGTGACACCGGACATGATGACGTTCGCGAAGGGGCTCGGAAACGGCCTGGCGGTGGGCGGCGTGGTGGCCCGCGGCGACGTCCTGGACTGCTTCCAGGCCCAGTCGTTCTCGACGTTCGGCGGCAACCCGGTATCGATGGCGGGCGCAACGGCGGTACTGGACTACATCAAGGACCACGACCTGCAGGCCAACTGCGCGGCCCGGGGCGAGCAGCTGCTGTCGGGGTTGCGCGCGGCCGAGTCGCCGATCGTGGCGGAGGTGCGCGGCAAGGGCCTGATGATCGGTGTGGAGCTGATCAAGCCGGGAACAACGGAGCCAAACGTCCCGGCGGCGGCAAGAATGCTGGAGGAGACGAAGAAGCGCGGCCTCCTGATCGGCAAGGGCGGACTGCACGGAAACGTCCTACGCCTGGGCCCACCGATGACGCTGACACAGGAGGAGGCCCAGGAGGGCCTGGAAATCCTGGTGGAAGCACTGAAGGCAACGCACGCGGCGCTTTGAACCAGAAGAAGCTGGGTGGTCATCCCGTCGCCTGAGGCCGCAAAAATCACTTTGAGCCGGGCCCGCAACCAAAAGACCAAGGCGAGAGAGCATGCCAGGCTTGCGGGCCCGGCTCAAAGTGATAGGCCTCGTTCAGGCGACGGGATGACCACCCAGCGACCCACCTCTCAAAGGTGACAGGACTCGGAAAGCCCCGGTCATCCCGGAGCCTGCCCGTCCGGCGAGGACAGTCTTTTGTCTTTTCCAGCGGCAGGGGCAAAAGCCCTTCTGCCGCGGCTGAGTCGGGTCCGACCTCGTGGTCGTTCTGCTCTGCCGGCTGCCCGTTTCGCTGGCTCAGCCCCTGGCGAACCTTGCCACGTGCTGGGCCAGCTCCTCGCCCTTGTCCTCCTGCAGGAAGTGCCCCGCGCCCGCGATGACAGGGTGGTCCAGACCCGCAGCGCCGGGCATCGCGCGCTTCAGGATCGGGCCCATTCCGCCCGTTATCGGGTCTCCGTCGGAAAATGCCACCAGGAACGGGATCTCCAGCTCCGTCAGCGTCTTCCAGGCCGCCCTGTTCGCCTCCGACGCCGGGTCGTCCGGGCGGTACGGCACCAGGCCCGGCATCGCGCGTGGGCCTGCCTTGTACATCTCGTTCGGGAACGGGGCGTCGTACGCCGCCCGCTCCTCCTCCGACAGCGACGACTTGCAGCCCGACTGGATGAACCTCGCTATGTCGAGCACCGGGGCCTTCTGCACGGCTTCGCGGAACGAGTGCCACACCGCCGGCATGTCGACGTCGCCCGTGGGCAGGCCCGTGTTGGCCGCGACCACCCGCGAGAACCGGGATGGGTTCTCCGCGACCAGCCGCAGCCCGATCAGGCCGCCCCAGTCCTGGCCGACCAGCGTCACGTCCTTCAGGTCCAGCGCGTCGAACGCGAACCCGCGCATCCACTCCACGTGGCGCGCGTACGTGTGGTCCGTCAGGTCACCCGGCTTGTCCGACCGGCCGAAGCCGACCAGGTCCGGGGCGATCGCGCGCAAGCCCGCGGCCGCCAGGACCGGGAGCATCTTGCGGTACAGGTACGACCAGCTGGGCTCGCCGTGCAGCAGGAGGACGACCGGGCCGTCGGCCGGGCCCGCCTCCACGTAACCGACTCTGATCACGCCGCCGTGGGGGTCGTCGAGCTCGACGTACTTGGGCTCGAAGGGGAAGTCGGGCAGGTCCGTGAACCGGTCGTCCGGTGTCCTCAGCAGGCGCACGAACCCCACGCTAGTGCGAACGGACGAGCGTGGCCACGCTCAGGAGATGCCGACCGCCACCACGAGGCCCAGGCCGATGTGCGCCGCCGCGACGACGATGCTCACCGGGGCGAACTTCTCGCTCTCGATGGTCGACGCCACGTCGATGCGGGTCGCCCACTCCAGGAGCCGGACCGCGATGACCTGGACGACGATCCCGAGCAGGCCGTAGACCAGCGACGTGATCAGGCCTTCGGTCAGGTCGCTCGCCGAGTTGAAGATGGCCACGACGACGATGAACGCCATCGAGAGCATCCCGGACGCGGTCACGATCACCGCGTTCGGCAGGCCCTGCGTCACGAGCTTCGACAGCTTGCCCGGCGTGGTCCAGTCGATCGCGTAGAAGCCGGCGAACATCAGCAGCAGGCCGACGACGCCGTACAGCAGGATCGCGCCGATCCCCCGCACGAGGTCGGAGCCGAACGTGTCGGACAGCGCAAGGGTCGTGTTCACGAATTGTCTCCCAGGAGAAAGGGCTGATCAGCGACGGTGTTGTATCACGCTTCGGGGATGCGATGTGGGACAAATGCGGCACCGTCGTCGGTGACCAGGCCGCCGGTCTCCCGGATCCCCAGGCCGGCGGAGCTATCCCCGACGATCCACGCGCCGAGCGCCGGCCGGTAGCCGTCGAACTCGGGCAGCGGGTCGAACGCCTGGTAGACGAACCCTTCGGCGCCGTAGACGCCGTCGGTCTGGGTCTCGTAGCCGGTCGCGACGATCTGGACGTTCGCGCCTTCGCGGCCCAGCTTCGGCTTGCGGACGTACTCGGTGAGCAGGCCGAGGTCGTCGGCGAACGCGGGCAGCAGGTTCGGGTGACCCGGGTAGTTCTCCCACAGGATCGCCAGCAGCGTCTTGTTGGAGAGGATCATCTTCCAGAGCGGCTCGATCCACAGCGTCCGCGGCAGCGACTCGACGGCGTGGCGGCCGAACTCCTCGTCGACCACCCACTCCCACGGGTACAGCTTCAGCACGGTCGCCATCTGCGACTCTTCGAGGTCGACGAACCGCTTGAGCACCGGGTCCCAGCCGATCTCCTCGATCGCCAGGCCGACCGTGTCGAGGCCGGCCTCGGCCGCGGTCTCCTGCAGGTACGCCGTGGTGACGTTGTCCTCGCCACTCGGGTCCGCCGCCGACCAGGTGAAGTGCAGCTCGTTCGACGGCAGCTTGTCCTGGAGCTGGGTCCACCGCTCGACGAGCTTCTCGTGGATCGAGTTCCACTGGTCGTCGTCCGGGAAGACGTCGGTCTTCCAGTGCCACTGCAGCAGCGACGCCTCCAGCAGCGTGGTGGGCGTGTCCGCGTTGTACTCCAGCAGCTTGGCCGGCGACTTGCCGTCGTAGCGCAGGTCGAACCGGCCGTAGACGTGCGGGTCCTGCCGCTTCCACGACTCGGCGATGTGCGGCCAGACCCACTCGGGGATGCCGAACCGCTGGTAGCCCTCGGTCGTCACGACGTTGTCGACGGCCTCCAGGCACATCGAGTGCAGCAGCTCGACGTCCGCCTCGAGCGACAGGACCTCGTCCATGTCGAAGACGTAGTGCACCGACTCGTCCCAGTACGGCCGCATGCGGCCGCTCGCGTCGCGGGCCGGCGTGCCGTAGACGAGCCCCTGCTCTTCGACGATCCGCTGCCAGTCGCGCCGCGGCTCCCGCCGGTCCCGGTACACCTACGATCCCCCGCTCTTGCCGCTGCCGCCGGTGCCCCCGGTGCTGCCGCTCTTGCCGCTGATGCCGAACCCGCCGCGCTGGACGGACTTGCCGGTCTTCGTCGTGACGTTGGTGCGCGACGACGGCGGGTCGTAGGAGCCGCCGGTGACGTGCTGGCCGATGACGCCGCTGCCGCCGTAGTTGTAGCGGTAGCTGTTGTAGCCGCCACCCGGGATCGGCAGGAACAGGAACCCGCCGCTGTGGTAGCCGCCGTGGCTGGTCACGTACGTGTCGTCGCAGTAGTCGTCGTTCTGGACGACGCCGTTCGAGTCGGTGCAGACCGCCGTGACGTTCTCGGTCTTGGCGACCGAGTAGAACGTCGCGACCAGGCCGACGAGCCCGACCGTGACCCCGCTGCCGATGAGGATCTTGCGCCGGGTCGCCGCCTTGGCGTCGGACTGGCGGGCGAGTTCCTCGTCCCGCTCCTCCTGCGCCAGCGCCTGCTGCCGCGCGCGCTGCTCGGCGAGCGAGGGCTGCTTGGGACGGGTGTTCGAGTCCTGGAACCTCATCGAACCGCGCTTCGGCGGCTCGGGGGGCGGCTGGTCCCCAGTATTGCTGTCCTGCGTCATGTGCGCTCCGTAATCACCGGCCACCGCGAAACCGTGACCACCCTAACCACCCGGATCGCGCACGTCATGCGCGGCGCGGGCATCATGGACTGCGATGTCTCCCAGCGCCGATCGGTTCCCCACCGCCACGCAGACGCTGCGCACCCGCGTCGTGATGGGCGGGATCTTCGCGGGCGCGCTCATCGCGCTCGCGCTCAGCGTCCTGTTCAGCGGCAGCGGCGGCTTCGCCGGCGGGGCCGGCGGCGGGACGGGCAAGCTCTCGGCCCAGGCCGAGGAGGCCTTCCACTCACCCCCCGGCAGCTGCCTGACCTGGGACAACCCGGACGCGAGCGACGCGCGCAAGGTGGCCTGCACCCAGCCGCACCTGTTCGAGGTGACCGCGCTCGTCGACATCGGCGCCCAGTACCCGGAGGGCGCGCCGGTGCCGTCGCTGGAGCAGTGGCAGCAGATCGCGCAGCAGAAGTGCACCTCGGACGTGAAGCCCTACCTCGGGCACAACCTCGACCCGTACGGGAAGCTGACGACGAACCTGCTGCGCCCGACGCCGTCGCAGTGGGACGACGGCGACCGCCAGCTGCGGTGCGGCCTGCAGTGGGCGGGCCCGGGCGGCAGGCTGCTGCCGACCACCGGGCCGGCGAAGGAGCAGGACCAGTCGCTCGTCTTCGAGCCGGGCACCTGCCTCGCGCTGCAGGGCAAGGGCGTCGGCGACCCGATCGACTGCGCGAAGCCGCACTCCTACGAGATCATCGCGACCCTCGACCTCAAGTCGAAGTTCAAGGACACCTACCCGAAGCAGGACGACCAGAAGGCCTGGCTCGACACCGAGTGCACCAAGCAGGCGGCGACCTACACCGACGGCGCCGACCTCGACGCGAAGAAGCTGATCCTGACCTGGGACCTGCGGGAGCAGGAGAGCTGGGACGCCGGTTCGACCAAGGTCAACTGCAAGGTGGCCGCGCTCCTGCCGGACAAGAGCGGCCTGCAGGCGGTCACCGGCAGCGTCAAGGCCACTCCGGGCGGCCCGGACGGGGGCCCGCCCCCGGACGGCCCGCCTTCCGACGGCGGCGGCGGCCCGGCGACGTCGAGCTCCGCCCCGCCTTCGTCGAAGACGAACGGCTGATGCCCGTCGAGATGAGCCGGGAGCGGTTCGAGGAACTGGTCTCGGAAGCACTGGACGAGGTGCCCGCCGAGTTCGCGCGGGCGATGGACAACGTCGTCGTGCTGGTCGAGGAGTTCAACGAGGAGGCGCCGGACATCCTCGGGCTCTACCACGGGATCGCGCTGACCGAGCGGACGTCGTCGTACGGCGGGGTGCTGCCCGACCGGATCTCGATCTACCGGCAGCCGATCCTGTCGATGTGCGAAGACGAGGACGAGGTCGTCGAGGAGGTCCTCATCACCGTCGTGCACGAGCTGGGCCACCACTTCGGCATCGACGACGCCCGGCTGCACGAGCTCGGCTGGGGCTGAAGCCACAACGTGACCACCACCGGCTGACCACGCGCTTATCCTGTTACCCGAAGTCATTGGGCGACTGCGATGCGTGCTGGGGGATCCGGTGAACCCTGCTCGAAGACTCACGTGGCTGCTGACGTCGAGCGCGGCCTCCCACCTGGGCGACGGCATCGGCAAGGTGGCCCTGCCCCTGCTGGCCACGACCCTGACCCACGATCCCGTGCTCATCGCCGGGCTGTCCGCGACGCAGTTCCTGCCGTGGCTGCTCTTCGCCGCCGTCGCCGGCGCGCTGGTCGACCGGATCGACCGGCGGCGCGCGATGGTCGTCGCGAACACCGCCCGCGCGGTCGCGGTCGGCACCCTCGCCGTGCTCGTCGCCACCGGCGCGATGACGATCTGGCTGGTCTACCTGACGGCGCTGGTCATCGGCACCGCCGAAACGATCGCCGACAGCGCGGCCAACGCCCTGGTCCCGGCGGTCGTCGGCGACGGTTCGCTCGACAGCGCCAACAGCAAGCTCCAAGCGTGCGAGATCGTCGGCCAGACGTTCCTCGGCGGCCCGATCGGCAGCATGACCTTCGCGCTCTTCGCCGCCTTCCCGTTCTTCCTCAACTCCGCGGGCTTCGCGATCGCTGCGGCGGTCCTGCTCGGGCTGGTCGGCACCTACCGCGGTCGCGGCGAGGAGCGGCCGGCGCGGTTGCGGACCGAGCTGGCCGACGGCCTGCGCTGGCTGCGCGGCCACGCGCTGCTGCTGCGGCTGGTCGTCATCGCCGGGCTGCTCAGCCTGGTCAGCGAGCTCGCGCAGGCGCAGCTGGTGCTCTACGCGCTCGACGACCTCCACCTGTCCGACGCGACCTTCGGGTTCTTCGCGTTCGTCGGCGGGATCGGCGGCCTGCTCGGCGCGGGCGTCACCCCGCGGCTCGTGCGCGTGGCCGGGCGGCGCGTGGTCGTGACCGGCGGGATCCTCTGCTGCGGGGCCGGCTTCGGCGGGATGGGCCTGGTGCGTTCGCCGGTCGCCGGCGCGGCGCTGTTCGGCTTGTTCGCGGCCGCCGTCGTCGCGGTGAACGTCGTGCTCGCGACCGCCCGGCACACGCTCGTGCCCGGCGAGCTGCTCGGCCGGGTGCTCGGGGTGTGGCGGACGGTCGTCTGGGGCGCGATCCCGCTCGGCGCCCTGCTCGGCGGGGTGCTGACCACGGCGCTCGGCACGGCGGCGCGGACGTTCGCCGTCTCGGGCCTGGCGATGCTGGTGATCGCCGCGTTCGCGGCCGTCGCGCTGCGCCGTTTCCCGCTGGATGACAAATCGGACTCAGCCGCGCCGCTACAGCACCAGGAACCGGGTTTGTGAGCTGAAATATCTCATCGCCCAGGTGGTGAGGAGGCGGCTATGCGCACCGTGGACCCCGGAACCGGCACCGACGCCGGCCCCGACTTCGACGAGCCTCCGGGCGAGTCCGAGGAGGCCAAGACGGCACCACCGCAGTCACGACGGCTGCTCGTGCTGTGCGCGGTGGCCGGGTTCGTGCTCGGCGGCGGCGTGATCGGGCTGCTGTGGGGCCTGTCCGGCGTGCACGCGGGCGCCCTCGACGACGCGCTGGCCGCGTGCCAGGCCCTCGACCGCGTCGGCGACCTGCCGGACACGAGCCGGGACACGCAACCGTCGCTGACGCCGGGCCTCACGCCCGAACGGCTGCACCGGATGACCGCGGCGCGTGAGCTGTCCGCGGCCGCGGCCCAGGTCAACGCGACCTACCAGCCACTGGCCGACCACATCGACGGCGTGGCCAGGATGGTGCTCAGCCTGCACTTCAACGACATCTCCGGCCAGCGGCACCTCGTGCAGGCGCAGGAGATCTGCGGCCGCATCTAGGCGGGGTGAACGGTCTTCACCGAAAGCTGGTTGCCGGGGATCTTCGTGCTGGCGCACGCGGTCCCGTCGGTCGGCACGAACTTCGACGCCGTCTCCTGCGGCAGGTAGATGCGCAGGCCCTTCACCGCGGTCGGCTGGCAGGTGGCCGGGTCGAAGTTCCGCACGTTGACGAACTGGATGTCGGCGGCCGCCGTCTGGCCCGGGTCCAGCTTGACCGCGTTGCCCTTGGTGCCTTCGCGGAACGCGTCCTTGCCGACCTGGTGCCCATCGTTGCCCGCCACGTAGGAGACCCCGGGGAAGCCCTGGATCTCGCACGGCTTAGAGCTGGTGTTCTTGATCAGCAGCGGCCGGTACACCGAACCGGCGCCGGCGTCGCCCTGGCCGAGCGACAGCGTGACGTCGCCGGCCTTGCAGAGTCCGTTGTCGGCGGGCTGGGCGACCGGCGGCGCGGCCGCGGTGGTGCTGGTCGCGCTCGGCGCGGTCGAGGTGACGGTGGTGGAGGTGGGCGAGGCCGTCGTCGACGGTGTCGAGCTGCTCGCCGCGTTGGTGGTCCCGCCACTCCCGCAGGCGGAAAGCGCGAGAACGCCCGCCGAAGCCGCGACAACCGGCAGCAACCGAGAAAGCTTCGTCCGAACCATGTCAATCGCCTCCCTGGTGTGGTGCTACTGGGTAGACGTACGGATCTCCGGCAGGTTGGTTCGCCTCGTTAATTCCCCACCAAACGTGTCTTAAACGTGACGGGATCACACTCTCGGGACGATCAGAGCGGCGTGTCGACCCAGGTCAGGCAGTGCCATTGGCCGTCCGGGCGGGCTTCCAGCTCCACCAGGCCGGTGTTCGGGATCAGGGCCGCGTTGGCGACGTCGGCGTGGACGTTCGACGCCAGCCACTCGCCCGACAGCCGGATCGCGCCACCGTGGCTGACCAGGGCGATCACGCTGTCGGGATCGGCCTGCTCGTGCTTGGCGCGCAGCCTGCCGACCGCGTCGAGCATCCGGGTGCGCACGTCGGTGCCGCGCTCGCCGCCGGGCAGCGCCGGCTCCAGCTCGCCGAGCGTCCACCGCCGCACGGTCTCCATGTACGTCCGGATCGACTCGTGGTCGGTCGCCCCTTCCAGGTCGCCGGCGGTGACTTCGTGGACGCCGTCGACGACCTGGACCTCCAGGCCGAACCGCGCGGCCAAGGGCGCGGCCGTCTGCTGCGCGCGGATCGCCTGCGACGCGTACACCGCGGCGATCGGCTCCTCCGCCAGCCGGAACGCGAGGTCCTCGGCCTGCGTGCGGCCGAGCTCGGTGAGCGGCGGGCCCGGCAGGGCGGTGTCGAGCGCGCCACGGACGTTCCCATCGGTCTGCCCGTGGCGGATGAGCAGCAACCTCACGCCAGGTCTCCCTTGCGGACCGCGTCGGCCCACACGGCGGCGTCGACGAAGTCGTCGTTGCCGGACCCCGGCTGGATCGTGGTGCGCGTCCCGTCGGCGCGCGGGTGCGAGCCGAGGAACCGCAGGTTGCGGCAGTGCCGGCGCAACGCCGTCAGCGCGTCGAGGATCCGCGGCTCGGCCACGTGCCCCTCGAAGTCGATGAAGAAGCGGTACTCGCCGAAGTTGTTGCGCGTCGGCCGGGCGTCGAGCCTGGTCAGGTTGATCCCGCGGTCGGCCAGCGCGGTGAGCAGCTGGGCGAGCGTGCCGGTGCGGTTCGCGGCCGCGGCGACCACGGACGTCCGGTCGGCGCCCGTCGGCTCCGGCAGCTCGCCCGGCGGGCGGACCAGCAGGAACCGGGTGGCCGCGTCGCTGACGTCGGCGACCTCGGTGGCCAGCACCTCGAGGTCGTAGTGCTCGACGGCGACCGGCGCGCACACCGCCGCGTCGAACTGGCCCTCCAGCACCCCGACCGCGGCCGCCGACGTCGACGACGACGCCACCGGGTGCGCGTCCGGCAGGTTCGCCTCCAGCCACTCGCGGACCTGCGCGAGCGCGTGCGGGTGACTGGCGACGGTCTTGATGTCGCCCCCGCCGCGCCGGGTCAGCACGCTGAAGTGGATCGGCAGGATGGCCTCGGCGACGGCGACCAGCGGGGTCGACTCGCTGAGCGCGTCGAGGGTGGCGGGCACCACGCCCTCGACCGAGTTTTCGATGGGGACGCACGCGGCGTCCGCCTCGCCCTCGCGGACGGCCGTCATCGCCAGCCGGACGGTCTCGACCGGAATCAGTTCTCCGCCGCCGGCGAGGACCCGCGCGGCCTGTTCGGTGAAGGTCCCCTGGGGGCCGAAGTATGCGATCCGTGACACATCCCCAGGTTACGGGGGTGGCGACTTTCACTCGGACAGCCGGTACGCCAACCGGTTACGCCCGGTGGCATTTTTTGCGATGCTAAGGGCGTGACCGCCGACTCGGGCACGCACACCGGCCGTGAGGGCACGCACCCGCCGGTCTCCCCTCGCACACCGGAGCTGGTGCTGTGCGCCGTCGATGAACCACTCGCCACCGCTTGGTCCGCCGCCGCGAAGAAGCTGACGGGCCGGGTAAGGGTGCACCGCGGGTCGGTCCTCGACGTCGTCGCCCAGGCCGTGGTGAGCCCGGCCAACTCCTACGGCTGGATGCGCGGCGGCATCGACGCCGTCTACGCGCGCGCGTTCCCCGGGGTCGAACAGAGCGTCCGCAGTGCCGTTTTGGCTTTTCACGGCGGTGAACTGCCGATCGGCGAGGCCGTGGTCGTGCCGACCGGCGAGGCCGAGCCGGCGTGGCTGATCAGCGCGCCGACCATGCGCGAGCCGGGCGAGCGGCTGCCCGCCGACACCGTGCACCCCTACCTCGCGGCGCGCGCGGTGTTCCTGCAGTGGCGCGACGGGCACCTCGACGACGGCCCGGTGCGCGAGCTCGTCGACACGATCGCGATGCCCGGCCTCGGCACCGGTGTCGGCGGCGTCGACCCGGCCACCTGCGCGCGCCAGGTCGCGGCCGCGTGGGAAGAAGTTTTCCGTCACACCCGGTGATCACCCGAAACCCGGGGTGGACTACATCACAGCGCGTTCACCGGCCGTAAGCCCTACCGTTGATACGCAGGTGAACGTCCGCCAGTGCAGGCGACGGCCGGAGGAGTGTGCGATGACCCGGGTCCGCGAACTCAGCCCGTATGTCGAGCTGCACCGGGAACAATGGAAAGAACTGCGAAGTTCGACGCCGTTGCCGCTGACCGCGGCCGAGCTGCTGCGGCTGCGCGGTCTCGGCGAGCAGGTCGACCTGGCCGAGGTGGCCGACGTCTACCTCCCGCTGTCCCGCCTGATCAACCTGCAGGTCGCCGCGCGCCAGCGGCTCTACGAAGCGACCACGACGTTCCTCGGTGACGACTCCCGCGGCACGAAGGTCCCGTTCGTGATCGGCATCGCCGGGAGCGTCGCCGTCGGCAAGTCGACCACCGCCCGCATCCTGCGCACGCTGCTCGCCCGCTGGCCGGACCACCCCCGCGTCGACCTGGTCACCACCGACGGGTTCCTGTACCCGCGCGCCGAGCTGATGAGGCGCGGGATCATGCACCGCAAGGGCTTCCCGGAGAGCTACGACCGCCGCGCGCTGCTGCGGTTCGTCACCGAGGTGAAGTCGGGCGCCGAGCGCGTCGCCGCGCCGGTGTACTCGCACCTGGCCTACGACATCCTGCCCGGCCAGGAGCAGGTGGTGCGGCAGCCGGACATCCTCATCGTCGAAGGCCTGAACGTGCTGCAGCCGGGCCCGCGGCTGATGGTGTCCGACCTCTTCGACTTCTCGATCTACGTCGACGCGCACACCGACGACATCCAGCGCTGGTACATCGAGCGGTTCCTGGAGCTGCGGCACACGGCGTTCGCCGACCCGGCGTCGCACTTCCACCACTTCGCCGGCCTGCCGGACGACGAGGCCCGCGCCGAGGCGCGGCACCTGTGGCGCTCGATCAACGAGCCGAACCTGATGGAGAACATCAAGCCGACCCGGCCGCGGGCGACGCTGGTGCTGCGCAAGGACTGCGACCACGCCATCAACCGGGTGCGGCTGCGCAAGCTCTGACCCGATTACTTACCGCGTCACCCACATGCCGCGCATTCGCACGCTGAGCGAATGCGCGGCCACGATTCGTCGCGGTCTCGCGACTCTCCGCGCCGGAAACCGGCCGATCGGCCGAGGTGGGCCGTTGAGCCGTAACCGGTTGGCCGATACCCCCGGCGGCTGGGGAAAGCGACCCTGAAGGAGTCAGGAAAACGGCTCTGAGCTGGGGAGGAGGCCCACGATGTTCGCGATGATCCTCACGTGGGTCGGTGCGGTGCTCGGTCTGGCCTTGCTGATCGCGATGGCCGCCGGAACCTTCGTCGTCGACTTCGACGACCGGCTGCAGGAGCGCCGGCGCAAGGCGAAGTCGGCGAACCCCCTCCCCTAGCGCGTCAGAGTTCGGTCAGCGCCTCGACGTAGGCGTCGGCGTCGTATTCGAGCGTTTCCTCGGACTCCAGCAAGCTGCCTTCCAGAGCGTCGATCAGCTGCTCGAAGATCTCGTCGCGGTCGAGCTCGCCCTCCTGCAGGCGCTGCACGGCCTGCCAGGCTTCGGCCGGCTCGTCGTCCCACAGCTGGTCGACGATCGTCGCGCGCAGCACCAGCCGCTGCTCTTCTTCGTCCTCGTCGGCTTCGGCGATGACCAGCGCCCGGCGCTGTTCGGGGTCGGTGGGGTCGAGGTCGACCTCTTCGTCCTCGATCTCCGTGGTCAGCGACGGCACGGCGAACATCCGGCGTTCGAGCGCGTCCGCCAGCTCGGTCGGCGACAGGTCGCCGACGTCGCCGAAGTAGCGCTCGAGCGGCGAGTCGTCCTCGTCGGCGTACTCGCTCAGGTAGTCGGCGACGGCCTCGTCGAGCGCAGCGACCGCGGTCTCGGTCAGGCCGGCGCGGTCCGCCGTCCACTGCACCCAGGCCAGCACGACCGGCTCGACGGCCTCCTCGTGCTCGGCGTCAAGCTCGAACTCGCCGCCCAGCAGCCCTTCGAGGAACCGCGCGATCTTCTCCGGCCCGACGCGCAGCGGGTTCGCCGGATCGGTGCGCACGCCGTGTTCCAGCAGGAGCGCCCCGATCACGCGGGCGGCGTCGGCGTCCTCGCCGCTGGCCGCGACGAACTGCTCGACGACGGCGGCGCGTTCGGTCTCGGACCACTCGGCGACCTCGGGGACGAGCGCGGGCTCCGGCAGCGCGCGCGACCACAGCAGCGCGACCGCGTGGAAGCGCGCGTAGTCCTCGCTGACGTCGGCGTCGTCCAGGTGGTCGGTCGCGGCGAGGCCGTCCGACAGCAGGCGGTGCGCCTCGGCGGGGTCGACCGCCTCGAAGGCGACCAGCTCAGGGTCGGCGTCGGCCTGGGCGCGCATCTCGGCGAGCACCTCGCCGGGCTGCTCGATCACGACGAGGTCCCGGACCCGGCCGCCCTCGGTGAAGTCGAGCAGCGCGAGCAGGCCGTGCGCCTGGTCGCCGTGGGTGAAGACGCAGAGCAGCGACGACTCGTCGCCGTAGACGTCGCCGGTCCGCCAGCACTCGCCGGCGGTGACGTCGCCCAGTGCCCCGGCCCAGCTCGGAGCGGGGATGCCGCGGCCGAGGACGACCTGCAGGCCGTCTTCGGCGGCCTTCCGCTCGACGTCCGTCTCCGCGACGACCTGAAGTGCGGCCAAGAGCGCGGCCGCGCCCGGCGTGATCTTGCGCTGGGCGAAGGCGATCAGCTCCAGGCCGAGCGGCTCGTCGCCCTCTTCGAGGGGCACGTCGCGGAACTGGCCGAGCACCTCGGAGGCGAGCAGCTCGACGTCCACCGGCGCGGGGTCGGCGCCCAGCGCGGAAAAGTCGTTCAGGACGTCCTTGAACAGGCCGGTCACGCTGTGGGTGACGGGCTGCGGTGCCTTCTTGCGGGCGCGACTCACCGGGCTCATGTGCCCATGTTTTCACCTGGCCGCGAGCCGGTCGCGGTGGCCCTGGCGCGGGTCCCGGCCGCGTGCTCGACGGGGAGGCGCCGAGCCGGACGGCGGAACAGGGCCACCGCGACGTCGCTGGCCAGAGCGGGTGACCGCCTTGGCGGGCTTGCGGTGTCCCGGTGCACGTGAATCACCGGTTCACTTCGGTCAACGAGGGGTGCGGGACGGGGTTACGGCTTTCGGCAAAGCGATTCGCGCGGCACGGATTTCCGTGATCAGCCGGGTTTTCCGGCGGTGGGTTTCCACCAGCGTCGCGAGGTAGGCGGTGAATTCGTCGGGCGTCCCGGTGCGCTTGTGCAAGGTGCGCAACAGCTTCAGCCGGCGCGCGGCTTCCCGGTAGGCCTGCGGGTCCTTGCGCTCGATGAGCTCGTCGACGTGCTCGCGGATGACCGGGATCGTCTCGGCCGGGTGCTCGGCGGCGCGCTGCTCGGCGAGTTCGAGCTTCAGCTCCGGCGACGCCCCGAACCGCACGCAGGCGCGCCACGCTTCGTCGGGACGGCCGTCGTCGAGCAGGACGCGGGCCAGCTCGTCGGCCCCGCCCTCCGCGGCGCGTTCGCGCAGGCGGGTCAGCGCGGCCCGGCGCTGCGCCGGCCACTTCCCGTCGGCGGTCGCGGCTTCGCGCAGCGCGGCGTACGTCTCGCGGCCCGGCTCGGCGTCGAACTCCTGGCGACGGCGTGCGGTTTCGTCGTCGGGCTCCGGCGGCTTCTTGTCCTGGGTGAGCGCGCGGGCGGCGTGCGCGATGGCCTCGCTGTGCCGCCCCGCGGCGCGCAGCACCCGGACGATCTTGAGGCTGACGTCGCGCCGCGGCGGCTTGGCGGACAGGATCGCGACCAGCTCGTCGACGTCCCCGAGCACCTCGGCCAGCTGTTCGCGCAGCCCTTCGGCCACGTCGCGGCGGTGGCCCGGCCCGCTCGCCGCCAGCACGTCGTCCACAGTGGACTTGATCCGGCGCAGGCCGGGCTCGCCCAGCGCCGCCGCGAAGTCGGCGAGGTCGATCGACGGGCGGCCGGGGCCGTCGAACTCGACCTCGAGGATCCAGTCGGCCAGCTTCTCCGGGTCCGGCGGCCGGGCGGCGCACGCGCGGGCGTACAGCTCGACGGCGCGGTCCAGCCGGTCGCCGAGGTCGCCGGCGTGGTCGCCGGACTGCTCCAGCACCTCGCTGATGTCGTCGACCGTGCGGCGGGCGAGCGGGGCCAGGTCGGCCCGGCTGCCGGCGTCGAGCATCCGCTGCAGCGTGTCGAGGACGGCGCCGACCTTCGCGGTGTATTCGCCGTTCCCGTCGGTCACCGCCGTGTCGAGCAGCCGGTGCGCTTCGCTGACGTCACCGGATTGGGTGGCGGCCCGCAGTTCGAGCGAGTGCCGCAACTCAGGGTCACGCTCGGCCTGGGCGTGCAGGAGGTCCGCCAGCGTCTCCGCGTCCAAAGTGCGCAGGTAGGGGCGAAGATCCGAGTGGGGACTCACGCGCACCAGTCTGCCCGACCGCGCCAGTCCGGCGTGTGGTCCAACCGCGTGCTCTTTTCGGCGTAGCCGATTACGGGTCGTGA
This sequence comes from Amycolatopsis sp. NPDC049691, assembly GCF_040675005.1. Taxonomy (NCBI): domain Bacteria; kingdom Bacillati; phylum Actinomycetota; class Actinomycetes; order Pseudonocardiales; family Pseudonocardiaceae; genus Amycolatopsis; species Amycolatopsis sp. NPDC049691. The sequence goes on along the minus strand of NZ_JBFANX010000024.1, from coordinate 92,740 downwards.
CGCGCTCATCGGCGGCGCAGGTCGTCGAGCACGGCTTTCATCGGCCACGGCTCGGGTGCGCGCGGGCGTCGTGACCGTGCGTGCCGGGGCCGCGGGATGGCCGCCTGGATCGTCGGCACCATGATCGGCACGACCGGCACCGGCACCCGCGCGACGAGCCGGCGCACGACGACCAGCAGGAGCCCGGCGCACAGGAGCAGGGCCGCGCTCGCGGCGATCGCGCCGGCGAGCGTGCGGCGCCCGTCGTCGAGGGTGAGCTGCACGGCGTACTGGCTCTGCTGGGAGTACAGGTTGCCCAGCTGCTGCGAGACGCTGTAGGCGGCGCTGCGCCACGTGGACTCGGGGACGGGCAACGGTTCGGCGGCGGCCAGCGCGTCCTCGACGGCCGCCAGCCTGCTCCAATCGGCGCTGCGGGTGAGCGACTCGTACGCGGTACGGCCACTTTCGGTGAGCTGCGGCGCGATCCGGTCCAGTTCGGCCCGGTAGGCGGCGACGGCCTCGGTGAACGGCCGCCGCGTCACGGCGTCGATCCCCGCCAGGGCGAGGGAATCGGAGCGATCCATGCCTTCGGCGACGGAAAGCAGCTCGACGGCGGTGGTCTGCTGGTAGGCGGACTCGGCGTCGGGCGCGTGCCGGGCGTACTCGCGCAGCCCGGCGATGGCGGTGTCGATCCGCTGGGTGAAATTCGCGTACGCGGCGGTCCGTTGGTCGGGTACGGACATGGCGGCGCTGCGCTGCCCCTGCAGCGACCCGACGGCGCTCGCCGTCCGGCCCGCGGCTTCGGCCGTCTCCATGGCGCCGTCGCTGGTCCGGTTCGCTTGCTGGACCAGGAAGAACGCGATCACGACGGCCACGACGACGAGCGCGCCACCCGGCACGAACGCGATGCACAGCATGCGGCCGCGGACGGATCGCAGGTACTTCAAGACGTTCCTTTCCCAGCCTCAAGCCCCGCAAGCATCCCGACGGCGTTCAACCTATTGAGTGAGAGATTCACCGGTCAACGCCGGTCCGCCATACGGCCGTTAGCGCACCGTGACGGCCGAGGACAATCGGCGGGTGACCTTCGAAGACGTGACCCAGCGCCTCCGCGACTTCGCGGCGGCCCGAGCCTGGGAGCCGTACCACACCCCGAAGAACCTGGTGATGGCGTTGTCCGGCGAAGTCGGCGAGCTGACGTCGCTGTTCCAGTGGCTGACCCCGGAGGAGTCCGACGCGTGGCGCGCGGACCCGGCGTTGGAGGCGAACGTCCTGGACGAGATCGCGGACGTCACGCTGTACCTGCTCCAGCTGGCGGACCGCCTGGGCGTGGACCTGACGGCCGCGGCCCACGCGAAGATCGACCGCAACGAGAAACGGTTCCCGGCTTAGCCCCAGAAGATGCCGTCGGGGTTGCGGTCGATCTCGGCCAGCAGCGCCGGTGGCGAACTCGCTACCGGCGCCTCGGGGTAGGTCAGCCACCGCCCGTTCCGGTCGGCCCACAGAACCGACCAGATCCCGAACTCGTCGAGCCGCAGCTGCGCGATCTTCTGCTCGGTCCACTCCGCCCCGGCATCCGCCGCCCAAGGAGCCCGGCACTCGACGATCGTGACCGTCCGCCCCCGCGTCCGGCACTGGACGCGCACCTGGTCCTGAAGGTGCTCGGGAACCCGCTGGGCACACCACCGTTCGATCTGCCGCAACGCGAGCTCGGGTATCGCCGCCATGCGTCCAGTGAACCGCACGGCGATCAGCCGGCTTCGCCGAGGACCGCGACGACGTCGGCGTGGGTCTGCTCAGGCGCGCGGCCACCGGTGGGCACGACGAGGCAGCCGGGCCGCTGCGGGAGGTAGGCGGCGAGCTGGTCGTGGATCCGTTCGACGACGGCGATCCCGCCGCGCTGGTGGAGGACATCGTCGACACCCTTGGTGGTGGCGTCCGCCGTCGCGGCCCGCCCGGCGAACCGCGCTCCGGCGACGGCTTTGTCGGCGGTGAGCAGGACTTCCCGGTACTCGGCACCGCAGCGAACCGCGGCCTCCTCGAAGGCCCGGATGTCGGCGACGCGGGTGGCGAGCTGCGGCATGACGACGTCGTGCCCGGTCCGCAGGTGTGTCTCGGCCATGGCGAGGGTGAGCAGCTGCGCGGCCTTGAAGGTCTCGAAGAAGGTGTCCCGCCAGCCCCCGATGAGACAGACGACCCGGTCGGTGTCGAGGTTCAGCACCCCGGGCCGCCGTTCGGCGTAGGCCTGCGCGATCGTCGACTTCCCGATCCCGGATGGCCCGTTCAAGTGGATCAGTCTCGGCACCGGTTCGACGGTACCGAAACCCCGCTCACCGCGGCGCGGGCTCGGCGATCCACCACCCGCCGACCAGTGCGCCGACCCCGAGCACCGCGAGGAAGATCCCGCCCGCCAGCGGAGTACCGCCGAACATCGCCACGACGACGATGAACATCAGCAGCAACCCGGCCCCCATCAGGACCCGGCCGCCGAGCACCTTCGCCGGCCGGCCCGCCGGCGCGGCCGGCGCCGCGGGCGCGGCCGGCGCCGCGGGCGCTTCGAACCCGAGAGCCACCGGTGCGGCCCGGACGTCGAGCACTTCGGCACCCAGCTCGCCGGCCCTGGCCACCCGCGGCTCCCCGGCGGGCACGGTCGCGTCGACGACGAGGTGCGTGACGCTCGCCGTCAGCTTCTTGGCCAGCTGGACGCCCTCTTCGAGCACGCGCGCCCGCATCCGGTCCGCGTCCACGCTCGTCCCGAGCACCAGGACCCGGGTCGCCCTCCTGCCGCCGGCCTGCCGCACCTCGACGCCGGCGACGCCGAGCGCCGTCGCCACCTGCCGCAGCTCGCGCGCTTCCGCCGCCGTCACGACGCCGTCCCGTTCGGCGATCTCGCGCAGCGCTGTCACGAACTGCTCGTGCGTCGACCGCACCCGGGCGTCGGACAGCCCGGCCTCGGTCGCCAACGCGGCCAGCGCCGTCACCTCGTCCGGCGTCAGGTGCTGGTCCGCGACGACTTCCGCGAGCAGGTCCAGGTAGGCGTCGCCGTCCCGGCCGGCCGCGACCCGCTCGACCGCGTCGGCCATCCACCCGGGTTCCGCGGGTACCACCTCGCCGCGCGGCAGCAGCCGGCCGCCGGCGAACCGGGGCAGGCCGGGGAAGGCCGGTGGCGCCGCGAACGTGAACCCGTACCGCTCGACCATGCTCGTCACGAGCCGGGCGACCGTCCTCGCGCCGGGCAACGCCGGCTGCCCCGGCCTGGCCGGCACGCCCAGCGCGTGCGCGACGGTGGTGAGCCGGTAGTTGGGCAGCCGCAGCACCGAACGCGCCACCTCGAGCGTCGAAACGCCCGGCAGCACGGGCATCCGGACCCCCAGCCCGCCGATCTCGGCGTCGAGGAAGGCCGAGACGAACGCCAGGTCGTGCGCCACGACGACGCTGCCGGCGCACAGGTCGAGCAGCGGCCCCAGCACCTCGCCGAACGACGGCGCGTCGTCGAGTTCGGCGCGCGTGATGCCGTGCGCCGGACCGGGCGGCACCCCGGGGCCGGGGTCCACCAGCGTCGTCAGCTGGCCGGCGATCGAGCCGTCGGCGTGCACCCGCACCGCGGCCAGCTCGACGACGCGCCCGGGGCGCAGCCCGGTGGTCCGGATGTCGACGGCGGCGAAATCGGTGCCGTGCGCGGGGTAACCGCCGGCGCCGCGCAGCGAAAGAGGTTCGATCACGTCCACCCGGGTCGTTCGGCGGGCGGGTCTTGTGACAGCTTTTCGGCGCGGAACCGCAGTTCGTGACGTGATCGTGACGGCAACATTCCGCCGGATAACGACTGGTGGTCGATCACGAGCCCACGCGTAACAACGGCGGGAGATTTCCCGAGTACTCCGTCGGCACGTCGTGTTCGAGGAACGGGGGAATCCGGGGATGAAACGCTTTCCGAACTGGCTGAAGATCGTCTTGGCCGCGTTCGCCGTCCTGTTCGTACTGGGCGCGATCTTCGGGAAGGCCCCGGAGCCGGCGCCGGTGGCCGCCACGTCGCCGCCGACCTCGACGACCCCGACGACCAGCGCGACACCGGTTCCGGTCAGCTACACGGTCTCGGCGGTGACGGACGGCGCGACCGTGATCGTGCGAGGCAGTGACGGCTCGAGCAAGACCGTGCACGTCCTCGGCGTCACCGCGCCGATCGTCGGCAACGGGTGCTACGGGCTGGAATCGCTCGGCTGGGCGACCACGACGCTTTCCGGGAAAGCCGTGACGCTCGGCGCGGAAACAGCGCGAGGCGTCGCCGTGACGTTGGCCGGCGGCCAGGACTACGCGGCTCTCGCGATTCAGGGCGGATATCTCAAATACGCGGCGGACGCCGGGGTGCCCGCGCTCGCGGCCGCCGAGACCGCGGCGAAGCAGGCCGTCAGCGGGCTGTGGGGGCCGCCGTGCAACGGGAACATCGACGTTCCGGCACCGACCCCGACGCCGACACCCACGCTCACGCCGGCCCCACCGGTTACCAAGGAGCCTCCGGCGGCCCCGCCGGTGGAGACCACCGAGGCCGCTCCCGAGCCCGATTCCTCGGTGTACTACAAGAACTGCTCGGCCGCGAAGGCCGCCGGGGCCGCCCCGCTGCACCGCGGCGAACCCGGCTACCGGTCCGCGCTCGACCGCGACGGCGACGGCGTGGCCTGCGAACGGTGATCTAACCTGGGTTGATGACCACCGCCGACGACCTGCTCGGCAGGCTCGCCGCCCTCGATCGGGATGGCCTGGCGAAAGTCCTCGCCCACCGGCCCGACGTGCTGCGCGAACCGTGGCCGCGGCGGCTCGACGTCGTCGCGGCGCGGCTCGCCTCGGCCGAGTCGCTCGACGAAGCCGTCCTCGGGCTCTCGTTGCCGCATGTGCAGGTGTTGCGCGCCATCCAGCTGGGCCACACGCTCGGGTTGCGGCCGACACCGATCGCGGAAGTCGGGAAGCTCCTCGGCACCACGGCCGTCGAGTCCTATGTGGACGATCTCGCCGAGCGCGCCCTCCTGTGGCGCGACGACGACCGCGTCACGCTGCCGGAATTCCTGCGCCGCGGCAGCTTCCACGCCGAAGGTCTCGGCCAACCGGTCGCGGACCTGCTGGTGGAGCTGAGCCGGAGCCGCATGGCGCGGCTGTCCCAGGCTCTCGGGCTGCCCGAGGGCCTGAAGGAGCTCGTCCACTTCTACCGCGACGGCGACCGCGTGCGCGAGCTGTTCCGCACCGCGCCCGAGCCGACGCGGAAACTGTTGCGGGACATGGCCGACGGCGTTCCCGAAGCCGAGGGGGTGCTGCCGTTCCACACCGAGGAGGGCTGGGCGTTCGAACACGGCTTCCTCATCAGCACCTACTACGGCAGCGCGGCCATGCCGATCGAGGTATCGCTCGCCCTTCGCGGCCCGGACCACCAGCTGCCGTTCACACCCGACGAACCCGGCTACTCCGTCACGCACGTCGGAACCGAGTCGGCCGAAGCGACGTCGTCGGCCGCCGCGCTGCGGCTGCTCGACCGCGTCTCGGCCGTTCTCGACCTCGCCGCCGCGGAGCCGTTCCCGCTGCTCAAGGACGGCACGATCGGCGCGCGGCTGGTCAAGAAGGTCGCCAAGGAGACCGGTGCGACGCCCGCGGAGATCGAGCTGGCCATCGACCTCGCGGCGCAGGCCGGGCTGCTGCTGGCCGACGAACCACCGGCGCCGCGCCGCGGCCAGAAGGCGGCGCCACCCACGCTCGCCCCGGACCCCGACCTCGCCCGGCCCGAGCCGGCGTTGCTCTACCGCCTGTTGCTGACGACCTGGTGGGACCCGGCGCCGCCGGAGCTGGGGACCGACGTCGGCGCGCTGGTGCGGCGGCTGGTCGTGCGGCTGCTCGCGCGCCTCGAACCCGGCACCGCCATCGCCGACGGCCTGACCGGCCTCGCCGAGTGGCACGCGCCCATGCTGCCGACCGACGACTTCGCCGGGCACGTCGCGGACGCGCTCGAGGCGGCCGAACTCCTCGGCGTCGTCGCGCACGGCGCCGTCACCGCGGTGGGCCGCGCGCTGCTCACCGAGGAAGGGCTCGTCGAGGTCACCGACGGGCTGGTCGCCCGGGCACGGACCACGGCGCTGTTCGGCACCGACCTCACCGCGATCGTGCCCGGTTCGCCGGACGCGCGGCTCGCCGCGTCGCTCGACCGCGTCGCCGATCGCGAGGCCCAGGGCACCGCGACCAGCTGGCGGTTCTCCCCCGCGACCGTCCGGCGGGCGTTCGATCAGGGCGCGACGGCCGAGGGACTGCTCGACGAGCTGCGTGCGCTCGCCGCGGGCGAACTGCCGCAACCGCTGGTGTACCTGGTCAACGACGTCGCACGGCGCCACGGCGAGGCGCAGGTCCTCGACGTCGCCAGCGTCGTCGTCGGCGAACCCGCCGTGCTCGCCGAGCTCGCCGCGCACCGGAAGCTCGCGAAACTCGGCCTGCGCGCGGTGGCGCCGACCGTCCTGACGTCCACTGTGGACGCTGTCGGCACGCTCGACGCCCTGCGCGAAGCCGGTTACTCGCCGACCCACCACGCCGCGGACGGCAGCATCGTGCTGCCCGCCCGCGAGCCGGCGTCACCGACGGTCACCTTCCGCGACCCCGAGCCGGACGAGCGGCCGCCCGACCCTCGCGAGCACGCCGAGCGGCTGCTCGCGGCGCCGCCGAGCGGCCCGAACCTGCTGCGCGGACAGCTGGCGCGGGCCATGAGCGACCGCTACGCCGGACGTCTGACGCCCAAGCAGCAGCAGCTCTGCTGGCAGCTCGAAGCCGGGATCCCCGCGGACGTCGTCTACCAGGAGGACGACGGCCCGGCCCGGCTGGTCATCGCCTACCCGGAGCTCGACGGCGACGTCCTGGACGTCTGGTCGCTCGGCGACCACGCGTACCGGCGGCTCGAGCTGGCGAAGATCGACCTCGGCTAACCCTCGACGCCGGTGAGCCGCGCGTAGGCCACGACGTTGTCCAGGTAGTTGCCGCTCGACCGGTCGAACGCGCCACCGCAGGTGATGAGCCGCAGCTCGGGCTCGGCGGTGTCGCCGTACACCTGGTCGGTCGGGAACTCCGCCTTGGCGTAGCGGTCGACGCGGTAGACGGTGAAGACGGCGGTCCGGCCGTCGGACCGCCCGACCCGCGCCTGCTCGCCGGGCTTCAGCTCCTTGAGCCGGGAGAAGGCGCCGGGGACGTGCTTGTAGTCGACGTGCGCCGCCAGCACCGCCGGGCCGACCTCGCCGGGTGAGGGCGCGCCGGTGAACCAGCCGACCGTCGTGGCGTCCCCCGGGACCTCGAGCTCACCCTCCGGGGTCAGCCCGAGGTCCTTGATCGCGTCGGCGCGCACGCCGATCGCCGGGATGGTCAGGGAGGCCGGCTTCGCCGCCGGGAGCCCGCCGCCGGACGGCGTGGCGGTGGTCGACGGCGCGACCTCGACGGGCACGGCGGACGGTGGGGCGACCTGCTCCGGCGCGTGCGGCGAGAACGCGAGGACGAGGGCCACCACCAGCACCGACCCGAGCGCGGCGACGACCGCCGTGACCGCCGGCCACAGGCGCGGGTGCCTCAATTCGCGCGCCGGCGCAGGTGGAGCACCATGCCGCCGGACGCCGCCGCGGCGAGCAGCGCGCCGCTCAGTACGAGGAACCCGGGGACGTCTTCGTCGGGCTCGCCGCCGCCGGTGGCCACGCCGCCGACCGGCTTCACCTTCACCTGGCTGCCCGTCGTGGATTTCTTCGTGGTGGTGGTTTTCGGTGCGGTGTGGGTCTTCGTCGTCGCGGACTGCTGTTCGGACGTCGGCGTGGAAGTGTTGTGCTGCGGGCGGTGCGGCAGGGATTCGCAGGCGATCCCGTCTTTGTCGTCGTCCAGGTGGTTGGGGTCGGACTTGTCCTGGTCGAGAACCGCTTGCGCGTCTTCCTGGTATGGGAAGTCGCCGCAGTCGAGATCGGCCGCGAGCGGCGTCGCGAGCTGCGCGGACGCGAGGGAAACGGGGCCGAGAAGAGCGAGCCCGGCGACGGCCGCGGCCGTCGTCAGGGCACGACGAAACAAGGACACCGGAAGTCCTTTCGAGGAAGAATCGGGGCGATTGCGTGGTTACTATCGCGGCGCCAAGCAGCCTGTTACGGACCTTTCCGGAATTTCGGGAACGTCAGCCCTCCACCACAAATCACGAGGCTCGTGATTCTTTGCCATTCGCCGTTGACCTGCGGAATCGGCGGCGTAAATGGGCGCCCGCGGAAATGTTACGAGATCCGCGGTCACACTTTGGGCGTAATCGTCCGGTGTGACGTGCGGACCAGCGGGCACCACGGCGTCCACGTACCCCGTAACCTGGGGATATGCCGATCCAGGTACTGCTCGTCGACGACCACGAACTGGTCCGCCGCGGGCTTCGCGACCTCCTCGGCGACGAGCCCGACATCGAGGTCGTCGCCGAGGCGAGCAGCGTCGAAGAGGCGCTGGCGGTGGCGATGCACGTCGAGCCGGAGGTCGCGGTGGTCGACGTCCGCCTCGGCGACGGCGACGGCATCACCCTCTGCCGCGAGCTGCGGTCCAAGTCGAACCCGCCGGCGTGCCTGATGCTGACCGCGTTCGACGACGAGGAGGCGATGGTCGGCGCGATCATGGCCGGTGCGGCGGGCTACCTGCTGAAGCAGGTGCGCGGGCAGGACGTCGTGAACGCGGTGCGCGAGGTCGCGGCCGGGCGGTCGCTGCTGGACCCGGTGAGCACCGCACGGGTGCTCGACAAGATGCGGCACCCGCCGACGGACGAGCTGGCGACGCTGACCGAGCGCGAGCGGGACGTGCTGGAGCTGATCGGCCAGGGCCTGTCGAACCGCGAGATCGCCGAACGGCTGTTCCTCGCCGAAAAGACGGTCAAGAACTACGTCACGTCGGTGCTGGCGAAGCTCGGGATGCAGCGCCGCACGCAGGCCGCCGCCTGGATCGCGCGCCGGGAGAAGTAACCCCGCGCGACGGCCGCGTCCGCAAGCCGCCGTTCGCTGCGTCCTTTTCAGCCGTCGTCACGGTCCGCCACGTCGATCGGCGGTTTTGACCTGCGGTTTTCACTCGAACGTGAGTCGAATGGGTGTTCGAAAAGCCGGTACGATCTTCAGTGAGGGCGATGAAGGGAGGCTGGATGACCCGAGAAGGTTAGAACGCGGTCAGTCAAGCGGTTCAGTCGAGTGGGAGGTCGAACGCGACGAGCGTGCCGAGACTGGGCGAGGAGTTCAGGAAGAACTTGCCGCCCGCGGCGTCCGCGCGTTCGGCGAGATGACGCAGGCCACGGGTGGCGACGCCTTGGGGGACACCGGAACCGTTGTCCCGGACACGGAGTTTCACGCCGTCGGAGTCCCTGGTCAAGGTCACGCGGGTTTCACTGGCGCCGGAGTGTCTGACCACATTGGACAGTGCTTCGCGCAGGGCGGCCCGGATGTGGTCGGCGCGTTCCGCGGGGATGTCGGCGAACTCGCCGGACAGCTCCAGGGTCGGCGGGTACCCGAGCAGCTCGCCGGCGATGCGGACCTCGCCGCGCGCCGACTCGGCGAGGTCGGTGGGCGTGCCGGTGTCGTGGCGAGGCTCCGGTGACCGCAGCGCGCGCACGGTGCCCCGGATCTCCTCGATGGTCTGGTCGAGCTGGTCGATGGCGTCGGAGAGGCGAGCGCCGTCGGCCTGGGCGAACCGCTTGCGCATGTTGCGGCGGACCCGGTCGAGCTGCATGCCCGCGCCGTAGAGCCGTTGGACGATGACGTCGTGGAGCTCGCGCGCTATGCGCTCCCGCTCTTCGTACAGCGCGACGCGGTGGCGGGCGTTGGCGCCTTCGGCGAGCGCGAGCACGACGCCGGCCTGGGCGGCGAACGCGACGAGCATCTCGACGGTCCCGGCGGAGAACGGCTCGCGCCCCCGCTTGCGGTAGACCGTGAGCGCGCCGAGCACGCGTCCCCCGGACCCGAACGGCGCGGCGGCGAAGGGCCCGTAGCCCTGGAGCTCGGCGGGCACGAAGGGCGCGGTCCGCGGGTCGACGGTGAAGTCCTCGCTCGCGACGGGCTCGCCGCCGCGCGCGACGCGTCCGGCCGCCGAGTCGGCGGGAAGGGCGAGTCCGCGCAGCGAATCGTCTCGCGGTTCGCCTGCGTCTTCGGGTTCGTCGGCGGTGGCGTAGTGCGCGGCCTCGACGACGACGCGGCCGTCGTCGGCGCTGACCATGGCCAGGCCGAGGTCGGCATCGGCGAGTTCGGCCGCCCGGGCGACGACGGTGTCGAGCACCGCGCCCGGATCGTCGCCGGACAGGGCGGTGCTCGTGATCTCGGTGGCGGCGGACAGCGCCCGCGCGGCAAGCGTCGGATCCATGAGTTCCGTCATTATCGCGCGACGCTGCGGCGGCACGCCAAGCGCGCTGGGGGAACCGATCACGACACGGGCACCCGAGTGACAACGCGGCCATCGCGAACCTCGAGGACGACGTCAGCGCCGTCGGCCTCTTCCGCGCGGTGGGTGACGTGCACAACGGTCCGCCCGGCAAGCGCCTCCCGCAGGTGCGCGCGCACGAGGTGCGCGGTCGGCTCGTCGAGGTGCGAGGTCGGCTCGTCGAGCAACACGAGCCCAGCCGACGGCGCCCCAAGCAAGGCCCGCGCGAGAGCGACGCGCTGCGCCTGCCCACCGGAGAGCCCACTGCCACCACTGCCGAGCAGAGTCTCGGGATCGACATCGCCGACGGCCGTCAGCCGCAGGGCTTCACGAAGCTCGTCGGCGGTCGCGCCCGGCCGCGCGAGCCGGAGGTTCTCGGCAACAGTGGTGGCGGCGAGCATCGGCTCTTGAGGAGCCCAGGCAACCCGTCCCGGAACATCGATCAGCCCGCGCCGCGGCGCGAGAAAGCCAAGCAGAGCGGCAACAAGGGTGGACTTCCCAGCCCCACTGGGCCCCACGACGGCGGCATAGGTGCCGGGCGCGAGATCAAGATCGACATCGCAAAGCACGACAGGGCCGCCAGGCCACCCGAGATCAGCCCCGCGCAACACGACACGGCCCCTGGCTTCGTCGGCAGCCACACGGGGCGAGCTGATGTCCTGGTCCGGCAAAACGCGGCGATCGAAGTCGTTCCCCTCCCGCGCGCTGTCTTCACTCGGCGCGCCAGCGTCCTCAACCTGCGCCGGCGTGTCGGCCAAGCGGCGGCGTGCCTGCTGGAGCGTGTCCCAGTGCTGGGCCACCGCCGGCAGCAGTGCGAGCACCTCCGCCAGCGCCAACGGCACCAACGCCAGCAGCGGCGCCAGCACCGGGTCGAGTTCACCCGCCACCACCGCACGCGCCGCGAACGCCGTGCTGATCACCGCGCCCGCGCCGCATGCCAGCGTTACCAGCGCCTCTGCCGCGCCCGCGCCGAAAGCCTGGCGGCGCGCTTCCGCCACCAAGCGCGTGTCCGCGTCCGACAACGCCCGGCGGTGCTCGCGATCCCTGCCGAACGCCAGCAACTCCGCCGCCGCCTCGAACAGCACCAGTACCCGCGATGCCACCTCGCGGCGGCCGTCCGCCAGGGCCGACGTCGCCCGGCGCTCCGCCCGCAACGCCACCCACGGCGCGCACAGCCCCACCGCCACCGCCGCCAGCAACGTCAGGCCGGCAGCGGGCAGGACCCACGTCTGCACCGCGATCGCCCCCGTCGCGACCAGCGCCACCACCAGCGGGGGCGACACCACCCGCGGCAGCAGGTCGCGCACGGTGTCGACGTCGGCCACCAACCGCCGCTGCCCCTCGCCCGCTCGCAATCCGCGCGCCGGGCCCAGCCGGACCAGGGAATTCCACAGCCGGACCCGGAGACGTCCGGCGATGCGGAACGCCGCGTCGTGCGTGACCAGCCTTTCCACGTACCTCAGCGCCGCGCGGCCCAGGCCGAACGCGCGGACGCCGACCACCGCGACCGTCAGCGTCAGGATCGGCGGCTGCTGCGATGCCTTCGCGATCAGCCAGCCCGACGTCGCCGTCAGCGCCACCCCGGCCAGCAGCGCCACCGCGCCCAGTGCCGCGCCGGCGAAGAGCCTTCCGTCGAGCAGTGCTCGCCACGGCAGCGGCGCGCCCGAATCGTCCACTGTGGACGAAGGTGGCGCGACCGGGACGTCAGGCGACATGTCGACCGCGGCGGTGCGCTTGTGGGCCGCGATGATCGCCGCGGCGCCGTCGTCGACCGCGCGCTGGACCGCCGCGAGCACCAGGCGCGCGTTGGCCTCGTCGAGGTGGGCGGTCGGCTCGTCGAGCAGGAGCAGCCACGCGCCGTCGCGGATCCGGTGCAGGGCCCGGGCCACCGCGACGCGCTGGCGCTGTCCCAGCGAAAGCTGCGCCACCGGGCGGTCCGCGAGCCCGTCGAGGCCGAGTTCGGCGAGGAAGTCCTCGCCGCCCAGTTCCTCCCGGACCGTCCCGCCGGTGAACACCGGCGACTGCGGCACCCACGCGACCTGTTCGCGCCAGCGCGCGAGGTCGACGTCGGCCAGGTTCGTCGCGCCGACCGTGATGGCGCCGTCGTCGGCCGGGACGAAGCCGAGGAGCGCCGAGAGCGTCGTCGACTTGCCGCCACCGCTCGGGGCGCGCAGCCAGACTGTCTCGCCGGGCCGGACCGTGAATGTTTCGCCGTCGGGCGCGAATCCGCCACGCCGCGCGACGCGGAGGGAAGACACTTGCAGCTCTCCGCGCGCAGGAACCGCCGTGCCGGACCGGACAGCCGGCACCGCCAGCAGATCGGCGACGCGCCGGACCGCTTCGACGCCGTCTTCGCTGGCGTGGAACGCGGCGCCGACCGCGCGCAGCGGCTGGTAGCACTCGGGCGCCAGGATCAGCACGCCCAGGCCGATGGCCAGCGGCAGGCTCCCGCCGACGAGCCGGACGCCGATCACCACCGCGACCAGCGCGACCGACAGCGTCGCGATCAGTTCCAGGACGAACGCCGAGGAAAACGCGACTTTCAACGTCTTGAGCGTCGCGCGGCGGTGACGTTCGGACAGCCGCCAGACGGTCTCGCCCTGAGCGGTCGCGCGCCGGAACGCCGTCAGCACCGGCAGCACGCGCACGAGCTCCAGGAGCCGTTCGGACATGCGGTGCGTGGCGTCGGTCGCCCCGGCGACGCGGCCGGCCGTGAACTTGCCGACCAGGATCGCGAACACCGGGAGCAGCGGCACGGTCAGCGCGACGATCACACCGGACGGCCAGTCGGCGAACAGGATCGCCGCGCCGGCGCCGAGCGGCACGACCGCCGCCGTCACCAGTGCGGGCAGGTACTCGCGGAAGTACGCGTCGAGCGCGTCGAGGCCGCGGGTGGTCAACGCCGTCAGCTCGCCGTGGCCGCGGCGGGCGATCCACTCCGGGCCGAGACGCAGGGCGTGGTCGACGGCTCGCGCGCGCAACTCGCGTTGCGCGGTGGCGGCCGCGCGGGCGGAGACCGTGCGCACCGCCCAGCCGGTCAACGCGCGCGTCGCGACGAGCGCGAGCAGCGCGGCCAGCTGGGCGGCGCGTCCCCCGGAACCTGCTCCGACGATCGCCGCGAGGAGGTCGGCGAGCAGGAATGCCTGTGCCACCAGCGCGGCGGCGTGGAGGAAGGAGAGGAATCCGACCAGGGCCAACGCCCGGCGCACGGCCGGCACGAGGGCCGGCAATGCGCCGAGCGGGCCCTTTCCCGGCCGCGCTGAGTCCACTGTGGACTCCGAGGCGGAAAGGGTTGCGCGTCCGGGAAGCTTGGTCATGGCGCGTGGACCGCCGGGATGTGCTGGGTGCCGATGCGCTTGCGGAACACCCAGTAGGTCCAGCCCTGGTAGACCAGCACGGCGGGGGCGCCGAAGACGGCGACCCAGGTCATGACGGTCAGCGTGTACGGGCTCGACGCGGTGCCTTCGACGGTGAGGTTGTTGGCGGCGTCGAGCGTCGAGGGCAGGACGTTCGGGAAGAGCGCGCCGAACAGCGTGACGGCGGCCCCGGCGATGACGACGGCGAGCGCGGCGAAGGCCTGCCCGTCGCGGTCGGCGCGCAGGCGCAGCCAGGCGATGACGGCGGCGAGAGCACTGATCCCAAACGAGAGCAGCGTCCACAGCGAGCCTTCGCGCCACTGGACGACCGAGAGGAACGCGACGATCGGCACCATGGCGGCCGGCAGCAGCTTCAGCGCCAGCTTGCGAGCGCGTTCCCGCAGGTCACCATTGGTTTTGAGGGCGAGGAAAGCGGCGCCGTGGGTGAGGGAGAAGGCGGCGATCGCGACCGCGCCGAGCAGGGTGTCCCAGCGGAAGGCGGCGAACGCGGACCCGACGCGGTTGCCCTCGGCGTCGAGCGGCAGGCCGAGCACGGTGGTGGCGATGATGAGGCCGACGCCGAGGGGAGCGACCCACGAGCCGGTCATGATCACGCGGTCCCAGGTGCGGCGCCAGCGGTCGGAGTCGACCTTGCCGCGGTATTCGAAGGCGACGCCGCGGCCGATGAGCGCGACCAGGACGATGAGGAGCGGCAGGTAGGCGGCCGAAAAGAGCCCCGCGTACCACCCGGGGAAGGCGGCGAACATGGCCCCGCCGGCGACGATGAGCCAGACCTCGTTGCCGTCCCAGACCGGCCCGATGGTGTTGACCATGACGCGGCGCTCGGTGTTGTCCTTCGCGAGGACGGGCAGCAGCATGCCGACGCCGAAGTCGAAGCCTTCGAGGAAGAGGTAGCCGAGCCAGAAGAAGGCGATGACGGCGAACCAGACCGTTTCGAGGGTCATCGGGTCCCACCTTTCGCACGGTCGCCGGGAGTTATCCACATCGGGGCGAGTTGTCCACAGATTTGCTGTGGGTAACCCGCGAGAGTGACCAAGCCGATACGCTGGGTTCGGGGACGCCCCCCGGGAAGGGTGGGGGCTGCCTTTCGGGAGTCTGGGGCTGCTGCACAGGCGCTGAGCTGCGGTTTTGTCATCTTGGCCCCTCAGTACGCGAAGGCGAGCGTGTCGCCCTCGGCCTCGTCGGAGTCCTTCTTCTCCGGGGGCATCACCGCTTCGACGCCGCCGCGGATGTACTTGCGCATCAGGTACAGCTCCACCACTCCCAGTGCCGCGTACACCGTGGTCAGCGCGATCAGCGACGTCCACACCTCGCCCGTCGTCAACCTCGACACCGCCTGGGCCGTGAACATCCACACCCCGTCGACGCCGCTCGGGTTGGGGGCCACCACGAACGGCTGACGGCCCATCTCGGTGAAGATCCAGCCCGCGCTGTTGCCCAGGAACGGCGTCGCGATGCCGCCCAGGACCAGCAGCGGGAACCACCGGCTCCCCGGGATCCGGCCGCGGCGGGTCAGCCACAGGGCCAGCACCCCGATGCCCGCCGACACCGCGCCGAAGCCGATCATCATGCGGAAGCCCCAGTACGTCACCGGGAGGTTGGGCACGTAGTCGATCGGCTTGCCCGCCAGCGAACCCAGGTCGGGGTCGTCCGGGTAGTTCGTGCCGTACTTCGCCTGGTACTCGGTGATCAGGTCCTCGACGCCCTTGACCTCGGTCTTGAAGTCGTTGTGCGCCAGGAAGGACAGCAGCGCCGGGACGTTGAACGTCTTGACGTCCTCGCAGTTCGACCCGGCCACGTCGCCGATCGCGATGATCGAGAAGCTCGCCGGCTTCTCCGTGTGGCAGAGCGCTTCCGCCGACGCCATCTTCATCGGCTGCTGCTCGAACATCAGCTTGCCCTGCGCGTCACCGGTGATCGCGAGGACGGCGAACGCCGCCACGCCGACCCAGCCGCCCAGGCGCAGCGAGGACCGCCAGACGTCCTGGTTCGAGCGGCGCCGCCAGAGGTGCCAGCCCGCGACGCCCACCAGGAACGCCGCCGCGACCGAGAACGCGCCGGCCAGGGTGTGCGGGATCGCGGCCAGTGCCGTGTTGTTCGTCAGCACCGCCCAGATCGAGTTCATCGTCGGCTTGCCGTTCTCGAACGTCACGCCGACCGGGTGCTGCATCCACGAGTTCGCGGCCAGGATGAAGTACGCCGACGCCATCGTGGCCAGCGAAAACGCCCACGCGCACGCCAGGTGGACCTTCTTCGGCAGCCGGTCCCAGCCGAAGATCCACAGGCCGAGGAAGGTCGACTCGACGAAGAACGCGACGAGCCCCTCCATCGCCAGCGGCGCGCCGAAGACGTCGCCGACGAAGCGCGAGTACGCACTCCAGTTCATCCCGAACTGGAACTCCTGCACGATGCCGGTCACGACGCCCATCGCGAAGTTGACCAGCAGCAGCTTGCCCCAGAACTTGGTCATCTTCAGGTGCCGCGGATCGCCGGTGCGGACCCACTGGGTCTGCATCGCCGCGACCAGGATCGACAGCCCGATGGTCAGCGGGACCATCAGGAAGTGGTAGACGGTGGTGATGCCGAACTGCCACCGCGCTAGCTCAAGGACCTCCACGTGGTCCAGCGTGCTCCGGGCCGCCGGACCCAGCTAGATCAAACGGTCCCGTCCCTCCCGGGACCAACGTCCTTCACCTGGTCGAGTGCCTGCCGCGCCTCCTCGGCGACACCCCGCCGCGGCCCGTCGGCGCCCAGCTCGAGGACGTGCCGCAAGGCCAGCTCGTACGCCGTGTCGAACGCCTGGTCCGCGGCCACCGCGATGTCCGGGCGGACGCCGGCGCCCTCCCAGTTCTCCCCCGTCTCCGGGTGGAGCGAGCGCGCGATCGAGACGGTCACGTCGAGGTAGGTGTCCACTTTGTACTGTTCACGCGGGTGAGCACCACCACGGGTGGCCTCGCCCACCGTCTTCGCGCGGCCCTGCTGCTGGAGCGAGAACGCGAGGTCCTCACCACCGGAGAACGTCCGCGGGCCGGTCAGCACCCAGACCGGCTTGGTGCCGCCGAACCGCGCCCCCGGGACGTACGGCAGCGTCCACATCTGCGTGGTCTTGTGGCCTTCGCGCTCGTAGATGTCGAGGTAGTGGACCTGCTCGTCGACGAGGTAGGTCTGCAGCAGCGCACTCGTGCCCGGGGTGCCGCCGCGGTTGCGGCGGACGTCGAGCAGCAGCGCGTCGGCTGGCGCGAGCAGCGTCATCGCCGCCGCGATCGCCGGCCCGGCCAGCTCGGGCGGGTAGAGCATCGTCGTGTCGAGGTAGCCGACGTTGCCGGCGAGCCGTTTGACCTCGGCGATGCCGAAGCTCTCCAGCTCGGCTTCGAGCCGGTACTCGTCGGAGTTCATCGCCGCGTCGCCGTCGTCGGCGACCGGGTCGGCGTGGTGGCGCAGGCGCAGGTGCTTGTCGCCGTTGACCGACTGCAGGTCCGCGGTGACGAGCGTCGCAAACACGGCGTCGTCGACGTCCGCGTACGCGCCTTCGCCGAGCCGCTGGCGCAGCACTTCCGCCAGCTTCGCCGCGACGTCGGGGAAGACGTAGTGCGCTTCCAACCGGCGGATGACCTCTTCGACCTGCGCAGCACGCGCTTCAGACCCCATGCCGTCAACCTACCGGAGGCCACAATCAAATTTTCGGCGCGCCGAAGAAAATTGTGCGACACGGCTTGACGACAAATTCATGGCCGCCGATCCGGCAATTTCGCGGAAGCCATCAGCTTGCGGCGTTCCGAAGCTCCCCTTTATCGTTGCAGTGAAAGGGGCGAAGAAATACTCATGACTGCCGCGATGGTGGCGTTGATCAGCGCGTTCGGCCTGGTCCTCGCCGTGGAGCTGCCGGACAAGACGCTGGTGGCGACCCTGGTGCTGACCACCCGTTTCCGCGGTGGTCCGGTATTCGCCGGGGTGTGCGCCGCGTTCGCCGTGCAATGCATCATCGCGGTCGCGTTCGGCAGCGTGTTGACGCTGTTACCGGACGTCGTCCTTTCGCTCGTCGTCGCCGCGATGTTCGGCCTCGGCTCTTTCATGCTCCTTCGCGAGGGATTCAGCGAAGCGGACGAAGCCGGCGACGACGCTTCGCGCATCGGCCCCGCGCCGCTGTCCTTCCTGCGCTCCGCGATGACGTCGTTCGGCGTGCTCTTCGCCGCCGAGTGGGGTGACGCCTCCCAGCTCGCGACGGCGAGCCTCGCCGCGCGGATCGGCAACCCCGTCGCGGTCGGCGTCGGCGCCTTCGCCGCGCTGATCGTCGTCGCCGGGCTCGCGGTGTTCATCGGCGGGAAGATCCGCAGCCGGATCAAGCCGAAGCTGATCCAGCGCTGCGCCGGGTTCGCGTTCGCCGGGTTCGCGGCGTTCGCCCTGCTCCAGCTCGCCTTCTGACCGATCTTTCACAGGTTCGCCGGGTAACCTTTCGGGAACGAAAGGATGAGCGCCCGGTGAACAAGCCCTTGACCGCCGCCGTCTCGCCACTGCACGGGCGGCTCGCGCTCGGCGGCATCGGCTTGGCCGTGGCCATCTCGATCGACCTGCACCTGCGCCTGTCCGGCCAGGTCAGCCCGGTCTGGCAGACGCTGTCGGAGTACGTCTACGGCAAGCTCGGCTCGTCCTCGGCCGCGCCCCTGTTCAGCGTCATGTGCCTGGCGCTGTCGCTCGGCTCGGTCGCGCTGCTGGGCGGCATCGCCAAGGCCCACCGGCCCGGCACCACCGCCGTCTGCGTGCTCCTCGGCGTCTGGTCGGCCGGCCTGCTGGTGTGCGGGCTCGTACCCGTCGACCCCGACGGACAGGCGCGCTCGACGGCCGGGCAGATCCACAACCTCGCCGCGCTGACCGCGTTCGTCGCCCTGCCCGCGGCCGCGTTCGTCCTCACGCGGAAAGGCCGCGAGCGCTGCCCGTGGGAACCGCGCCGGACGACGATCCGGCGCCTGGCCGCGGCGAGCTTCGCCAGCGTCGGCGTGGTGCTCGGCGGGTTCGTCCTCACGCTCGTCCTCGGCCCGGCCAACCAGGAGGTCACGCTGGGGCTGTTCGAGCGGCTGCTGTTCACGATCGACGTCACGCTGCTGCTGACGATGGTCAAGCCGCTGCGTTAGGCCTTCAGGATGTCCGCCAGCCGGGCGGCGGCCGCGACGACCTGAGGGCCCACCTCGGCGGCATTCAGCGGCTCCAGCGAGACGACACCCACGCTCGCCTTCAGCCCGGGCACCCCGCGGACCGGCGCCGCGACGCCGGACGCGCCCGCCTGCAGCTCGCCCGTCGAGGTCACCCAGCCGTCGCCGCCCGGGCGCAGCGACATCGCCTTGCCCGCCGCACCCGCCGTCAGCGAGTGGCGGCTCCCGACGCGGTAGGCGACGTGGAAGCTCGTCCACGACGGCTCGACGACGGCCACCGCAAGCGCTTGCGTCCCCTGCGCGACCGACAGGTGCGCGGTCGCGCCGACCTTCTCGGCCAGCTCGCGCAGTACCGGACCGGCGGCGTCCCGCAGCTGCGGCAGCACCTGTCCGGCCAGCCGGAGCAGGCCGACGCCGAGCCGGACCTTCGTGCCGTCCCGCCAGACCAGCCCGCGCTCCGACAGCGGCACGAGCAGCCGGTAGACGGCCGCGCGGCTGGCCCCGATGGCCACGGCCAGCTCGGAGATGGTCGCCGCGTCGCCGCCGGCGTCGGCCACTGCCTGCAGCAGCGCCAGCCCCCGGTCGAGCGTCAGCGACCCCTCCCGGCTGGTCACAGCAAGCCGAGTTCGCCCATGTCGCGCACGGGCTGCTCGAACGACGCCGCCGCGTACGACGCGAAGAGCGCCCGGACGGCCTTCGCGGCCGGCTCGGACAACGCGCGGGCCTCGTCCGCCAGCGCCTCGGCGTCGGTCGACTCCAGCGCCGCCCGGACGTCGCCGCCGGAGAGGCTGCGCGCGGAGGCCACGAGCAGGTTCAGGAAGCCGTGGTGCACGAACCCGGTGTCCGGGTCGGCGTGCCGGACCGCGCGATGCAGGCTGTTCGTCGCCTTGAACGACGCCCCTTCCGCCCCGCTGACGACGGCGAGGAAGTCCGCCACCTCGTCGACGCTCGGGAAGTTCTCGCCCGCCTGGCCGCCGCAGCGGATCTTCGGCCAGCTGCCGTGCTCGATCACCTTGCGGACGCCGTCCAGCCAGCCGACGCCGCGCCGCGGCTCGACGACGCGGATGACGTCCTCCGGGACGAACTCCGAGACGCGCTCCAGCCACACCTCGTCGACGTCCGACGGCGCCGGCATCTCGACCATCCGCAGCGCCAGCAGCTCGCTGCGCGACTCGACGATGGAGATGGCCTTCGGGACGCCGCCGAGACCGGTGTCGATGATCAAGGAAAGCGGCAGCGGCTGCTTCGGCTTGATCTTGATCAGCTCGGTGATCAGCTCCGGCAGCCGGGACGCCTGGCAGAGGAAAACCCCCAGGACACCGGCGTGTTCGGACTCCCGGCTCGCGAAGTGCGCGCGCAGGGCTTCGGGCATGGCCGCATCGCCCGGAGGGAACAGCGCCGAGTCGTCGACGAGCCTCGCGAACAGGGGAGGAATTCCACGGGGGCCGGGGGGCGTGAGTTCCACAGCGCTTGACACGACTGACACGCTAGTAGCGTACGACATGAGGACAAAATCGTTCGCACAACGGACACCTTTTGGAGGGAGCGCCGATGCCTTACTACCGGCAAGTAGGCGAGATCCCGCACAAGCGGCACACCGCGTTCCGCAAGCCCGGCGGCGGCCTTTACGCCGAGGAACTGATGGGCGTCGAGGGCTTCTCCGCCGACTCCGCCCTGCTCTACCACCGCGGCCTGCCGACGGCGATCGTCGACGCGGTCGCCGTCGACGAGGACCGCGGGCCGCTCACGCCGAACCACCCGCTCAAGCCGCGCGCGTTCCAGACCCGGGACCTCAAGTTCGGCGGCGAGGCCGACGCCGTGACCGACCGGCGGCGCCTGTTCGGCAACAACGACGTCACCATCTCCTACGTCGCCGCGACCGCGCCCAGCCCGCTGTACCGCAACGCGGCGGGCGACGAGCTGTTCTACGTCCAGGGCGGCTCCGCGACCGTCGAGACGATCTACGGCCGCCTGGAGGTCGGCGACGGCGACTACCTCGTCATCCCGACGTCGTGCACCTACCGCGTCCTCCCCCACGGCGAGGTCGGCCTCTTCGTCCTGGAGGCGCGCGGGCACATCGGGCCGCCGAAGCGGTACCTGTCGGCGAAGGGCCAGTTCCTGGAGCACTCGCCGTACTGCGAGCGTGACATCCGGGGGCCGTCGGAGCCCCTGCTGGAAGACGGCGAGGACGTCGACGTCCTCGTGCGCCACCGCGCGGGCCTGACGCGCTACACGTACGCGACGCACCCCTTCGACGTCGTCGGCTGGGACGGCTGCCTCTACCCGTGGGCGTTCAACATCGACGACTTCGAGCCGATCACCGGCCGCGTGCACCAGCCGCCGCCCGTGCACCAGACGTTCGAGGGCCCGAACTTCGTCGTCTGCTCCTTCTGCCCGCGGAAGGTCGACTACCACGAGGACTCGATCCCGGTGCCGTACAACCACGCGAACGTCGACTCCGACGAGCTGATGTTCTACGTGCGCGGCGACTACGAGGCCCGCAAGGGCTCGGGCATCGGCGTCGGCTCGCTGTCGCTGCACCCGTCCGGGTTCACCCACGGCCCGCAGCCGGGCGCGGCGGAGGCGTCGATCGGCGCGGAGTTCTTCGACGAGACCGCGGTCATGGTCGACACGTTCGCGCCGCTGGAGCTCGGCGAGGCCGCCGACGCGTCCGAAGACCCGGGCTACGCGTGGACGTGGTCGCGCCGCGGCCCTAAGCGATAGTCAAAATACCGTCCCCTCCCCGTTCCCTTGCCGGATAATGGAATTCCGGCAGCGGAACGGGGAGGGTTCGATGATCAATTCCCAACCAGCACGGCGAAAGAGAAAGATCCTCCCGTTCGTGGCGGCGGTCGTGGTCGCCGCCGGGCTGATCATCGGGATCCGGGCCTGGACCAGCGGCTCGAGCGACGACGCGGACGCTCCGAAATGCACGGGCTCGGACGCGATCGCGCTCACCGTCGCTTCTTCACCGGAAAAGGCCGGAATCGTCCAAGAAGCGGCGAAGGCCTACTCCGGACGGACCGTCGCCGGGCACTGCGTCGACGTCGTCGTGAAGTCGAAGTCGTCGGGCGTCGCGATGCAGGCGCTGGCGAACGGCTGGAACGAGGCCACCGACGGGCCGCGCCCGGACGTCTGGACGCCGGCCGCGAGCGGCTGGGTCAACCTGCTGCGCGTCAACGCGAAGGGCGACACGGCGTCGATCGTGCCGGACGGCGACCCGCAGTCGATCGCGAACTCGCCGCTGACCGTCGCGATGCCGAAGCCGATGGCCGAGGCGCTGGGCTGGCCGGCCAAGCCGATCGGCTGGAAGGACCTCGCCACGCTGGCGACCGACCCGGCGGGCTGGGCGAAGTACGGCCACCCGGAGTGGGGGAAGTTCCGGCTGGGCAAGACGAACCCGAACATCTCCACGGCCGGCCTGAACGCCACCATCGGCGCGTACTACGCGGCCACCGGAACGTCGTCCGACCTCACCGCCGCCGCGCTCGAGAAGCCCGAGGCCAAGCAGTTCGTCTCGAACATCGAGCAGGCGATCGTGCACTACGGCGACAACACGCTGACGTTCCTGACGAACCTGCAGAAGGCCGACGACCGCGGCGCCGCACTGTCGTACATCTCGGCGGTGACCGTCGAGGAGAACTCCCTGATCGGCTACAACCAGGGCAACCCGACGACCGATCCGGCGAAGGCGGGCCAGCACGCGCCCCCGAAGGTGCCGCTCGTGGGGATCTACCCGGCCGACGGGACGCTGAACTCCGACCACCCGTTCGTGACGCTGAACTGGGCCGACCCGACGCGCAAGCAGATCGCCGCCGACTTCCTGGGCTACCTGCGCGGCCCGGACACGCAGCAGAAGTTCGCCGCGCTGGGCTTCCGCTCGTTCGACGGCCAGCCGGGCCCGCAGGCGACCGCCGCCAACGGCGTCCAGCCGGACGCGAAGATCAACTTCATCCGGCCGCCGTCGCCGACCGTGCTCTCGAAGCTGCTCACGACGTGGACCGAGCTGCGCAAGAAGGCGAACGTGCTGCTGGTGGTGGACGTCTCGGGCTCGATGGGCGACGAGGTCAAGGGCACCGGCAAGAGCAAGATCGACCTCGCCAAGCAGGCCGCCATCGACGCGCTCGGCCAGTTCGTGCCGCGCGACCAGGTCGGGCTCTGGCAGTTCTCGACCCACCTCGACGGCGACAAGGACTACCAGGAGCTGGTCCCGCTGCAGGCGCTGGGGAACAGCGGCAAGGAGACTCTCGCGATGCGGCTGAGCGGGCTCACGCCACAGGCGGGCACCGGGCTCTACGACTCCTCGCAGGCCGCGTACGAGTACATGAAGGCGCACCTCGACCCGGCGGCGATCAACGCGGTCGTCGTGCTGACCGACGGGCGCAACGAGGACTCCGGCGGCATCGACCTCGACCACCTGCTGCCGCAGCTGCGGCCGGAGGGCAACGCGGAGACGGTCCGGCTGTTCACGATCGCCTACGGCTCGGACGCCGACCAGGGCGTGCTGAAGCAGATCGCGGAGGCGACCGAGGGATCGGAGTACGATTCGTCCAAACCGGACTCGATCAACCAGGTGTTCACCTCCGTGATCTCGAATTTCTGACATGAAGTTCGCCCGTGAGCTCGCCGAACCGTGGGGGCTGCTGCTGGCCGCCACGTCGGCCGGGGTGGCGTGGGCCGTCCAGCTGCCGGTGCTCCTCGCCGTCCTGATCGGGGTGGCGGTGCTGGTCGCCCGCGCCGGCGTGGCCGCGCTGGGCAGTGAGCCGGCACCGCGGCGGCGGGAAGCGCGGGTGCTCGACGTCGTCCAGGGGTCCGACGAGGAGAACTGGCTGCGCCGGGCCGAAGGCGCGGCCGACGGGTTCACCTCGCTGAGCTCGTCCCTCGACGCCGGCCCGCTCGCCGACCGCGTCGCGGACATGGAACCGGTGGTGCGGGAGACCCTGGAAACGCTGCGGCGCTTGGCCGGCCGCGCGTCGGCGACCGGGAAGGCGCTGTCGCGGGTCGACCTCGACGCCGTGACGCGCGAACGGCGTCGGCTGGAGGGGTCGCTGTCGTCGGCGCGCGAGGAGGTCCGGGGTGACCTCGAGCAGGCGCTGGCGGCGGTCCAGGCGCAGGAGGACGTGCACACGCGGCTTTCGGGCGCCCGCGACAAGCTGCTGGCCCAGCTGCAGTCGGGCGCTCTCGGGCTGGACAGCCTGGTGGCCCGGGTCGCGGAGCTGACGGCGGCGACCACGGACTTCGCGGTGGACACCGGCGCGGTGCGCGAGCTGAGCGACCAGCTCGAGGGCATCCGGCAGGGCGTGCTGGAGACCGAGCAGGCGACGCGGAAGTCGCTGGGTTAGACGGCCACGGGCGTCCGGTCGCGGCGCGGCAGCAGCAACGGCGTCGCCAGCACCAGAACCCCGGCGACACCGATCGCGACGCGCGGGCCGGTGAAGCTCGCGAGGACGCCCCAGAGCGCGGTCAGCGTGGCGATCGAGGCCTTGGTGCTGACCGACCACGCCGAGAGCGTGCTCGCGACGCGGTCCGCCGGGAGCTGCTCGAGCCGGTAGGTCGCGAGCACCGGGTTGAAGACGCTGCAGCTGGCGATGATGCCCAGCTCGACGAGCATCACGAAGACGAGCCCGCCGGTGCCGCCCGGGACGAAGGCGAGCGCGAGCAGCCAGCAGGCGCGGATCGCCCCGGACGTCAGCAGGACCGGGTGCCTGCCGAACCGCCGGACGAGCCGCGGGGTCAGCCGCGAGCCGGCGAGCCCGCCGAGGCACGGCGCGGCGAACGCGAGCCCGTACTGCCACGGCGTGAACCCGAGCTGGTTCAGCATCAGCACGGCGAGCAGCGGTTCGGTGGCCATGATCAGGCCGTTGAAGAGGAGGACGTTGAAGTAGAGCGGCCGCAGCCCGGGGTGGGTCAGGATTGTGCGCCAGCCGCCGGCCAGGTCCCGCGCGGTGGGGCGGGCGGTCCGGTGCGGGCGCGGTTCGTCCCCGCCGATCGCCCGGATGCCGAGTGCGGAGAGCAGGAAGCTGACGGCGTTGGCGGCGACGGAAGTCACCGGGCCGAAGAGCGCGAAGGCAGCGCCGCCCAGCGGCGGGCCGAGCGCGGTGGCGGTCCAGTTCGTCGACTCGAACCGGCCGTTGGCGAGCAGCAGGTCTTCGGGCGGCACGAGGCCCTTGAGGAAGGCACCGCCGGCCGAGGTGAAGGTGATGTCCGCCGCGGCGACGACGACCGAGACGGCGAGCAGCTGCGCGAAGCTGAGGGCGCCGAGGGCGTAGAGGGCGGGCACGCTGACGAGGGCCGCGAACCGCACGAGGTCCATGGCGATCATGACCGGCCGCTTGCGCCGCCGGTCGACCCACGGCCCGAGCGGAACGGCCACGAGAGCCCCGACAGCAGGCCCGACGGCGGCGAGCGCGGAGACGGCGGCGGGACCGGCGTGCAGGACGAGGATGGCCAGCATCGGGAAGGCCCCGAAGCCGAGCCAGGTACCGAACGCGCTCACCGCGTACGCCGACCAGAGCCATCGGAATCGCGGCCCCAGCGACCGCCCGCGCATCACCGTGAGATCAAAGCGAGGATCGACAGCGGGAGCAACCAGCCGCGCGGCAAGCCGTTGCACCGCAAGGGTTATCCACAGCCGCCACCGATTGTGGACAACTTCGGTCGCCGGGGCGGTTTTCCGGTTTTGTGTCGCACCCAGCCGATAGACTGGGACCGGGGACGCCCCGTTACCTTTTCGTAGTTCCTGATCAAGGAGCTGTGGTCGCCAGGCCCGGCATGACTGACGCCCCCAGTCGAACCCATGATCCGGGGGGGGTGGTGTCACCGGGTCTGGTGGCATCGAGGGACCGCTGATAGGGACACGGCCACCAGCTTGGTCGGTCTGGTCGTAACGTGGGTGCCGGCGCTCGATGCCTGACCCGGTGACCACGTCGCGGCGAACGAAACGGCGTGGTGGGTGAGCAGCAGCTTCAGCGTGTTTCTCGGCTTGGACGTCGGCAAGGACGCCCACCACGCGGTCGGCCTGGACCCCGAGGGCAACCGGCTGCATGACGGGCCCCTGCCCAACACCGAATCCAAGCTGAAAGCCCTGTTCGCCGAGCTCGCCGCCCACGGGCCGCTGCTGGTGGTGGTCGACCAGCCCGCCACGATCGGGGCACTGCCGGTCGCGGTCGCCCGCGCCGCCGGAGACCAAGTCGCCTACCTGCCCGGCCTGGCCATGCGCCGCATCGCCGACCTCTACCCCGGGCGGGCGCAGACCGATGCGCGGGATGCGTTTGTCCTCGCCGACGCCGCCCGCTCCCTGCCCCACACACTCCGGCCCGTGGATGTCGGGGACGAGGCCCTGGCCGAGCTGGAGGTGCTCGTCGGGTTCGACGACGACCTGGCCGGTGAGGCCACCCGGATCAGCAACCGCACCCACTACCGCCACCCCGAACCCACCCCGGCCCCAGCCGCGGCTTGACAACCACATAGGGACACCCCCCTGGGAGCGGCGGGGGATGTCTTGGTCTCTCTGGGGCCCCTGGCACGCGCGGCGGCGGTCGAGGCGAGGTTATGAGGCGCACGGCAGCCACCTCGTCGGCACGGCGCGGCCGGATTCACGTACCCCCAGCGAGCTGCTGCGGGCCGAGGTGCGGGGGCGCTCGCATCGGTATGCAGCGGGCGCTTCGGGTCGATGTCATCGGGCGGCGGCTCTGTCCCGCCTCGCTGCTTCGCGGGTTCCACGAGGCCCACCCGGACACCGAACTCGAAGTCGTCACCCTCTTCGACACCGCCGCGGTGCGGGACGGCTCGGTCGACGCCTCCTTCCGCGCCGTCGTCGACCTCCCCGAAGACCTTGCCGCGCACTGGGTCTACGACGAACCCATCCAGCTGCTGTGCGGACCCGCGCACCCGCTGGCCGGAGCGTCTTCGGTGACTCCCGCCGAGCTGGCCGGGCACCGGCTCTGGATGCCCGGCGTGGTGCCCGGGACCGAGTGGGGTGCCTACTACGCCGAGTTCGCGGCCGCGTTCGGGCTGTCGATCGACGCGGCCAGGCCGAACTTCGGCACCGAGGTCGTGCTGGACACCGTCGCGGAATCGGCGGCGGTGGCGACCCTCGTCGGGACGGGGAGCCGCGTGTTGTGGCCGCCCGGGCACGACCTGCGGCGCGTGCCGATCGAGTACCCCGTGTCGGTTTACCCACACTCGCTGGTCTGGCGCCGGGACAACGCGCACCCGGCGCTGGCCGCGCTGCGGACGTACCTCAGCCGGGAGAAGCGGGCCGCCGGCGCGTGGCGGCCCGGCTGGGCTCAGACCAGCCAGACCGTGCCGAGCACCGGGTAGCCCGGCACGCCCGTCTTCGCCGCGCCCGGCTTCGGGACGCCCGCGATCCACAGGCGGCCCGTCGCCGAGATGTTCGCCGCCATCGACGGATCCGCCTTCGGCAGCCGGAACCGGACCACCGTCCCGTCGGCCAGCATCGTCAGCCCGCTCAACCGGGCCGTGCCGCGGCGGCTCATCCGGACCGGGCCGTCCAGCACCGCGCGCAGCTCGGTCCAGTGCTCGGCCGGGAGGGGGCGCCCGTGGGCCAACGAGCGCAGCACGGCCGCGAACGCACCCAGCAACGCGCCTGCCGCGACCGACCAGGCAACCCACCCCACGGCCGGGAAGTCGAGCCGGACCCACAGTGCGAACCCGGCCAGGACCAGCAGGAACGCCGCCGTCGCACGCAGCTCCCGAGCGATCTGGCGGCGGTGCGCGGTCAGCACCGGATCGAGCCGCGGCGAACCGGACCAGACCGGTGCGGGCACCGCCACGGCACCCGGCGGCGGCGCGTCGTGGATCCGGGCGCGGCGGACCCGCACCACCCCGGAGAAGCCGACGAACACCTTCGGGCCGCGGCCCAGCAGCCAGACCCGCCGGTGCCCGGCCACCAGCAACCGGTAGGGCTCGTCGAGCCGGACGCGCAGCCACCGGCCGTCCGGCAGGTGCACGCCGACCGTCCGCCCGGCCGCGACCAGACCGTCGGCGGCGATGTCCACCTGCCGGAACGCTTCCCGCTTCAGCCGCGTTTCCGGCACCCTGGCGTACGCGCGGCAGAACCACCACGCCTCGACCGACCCGGCCAGCGCGAGCGTGCCGACCGGCAGGGCCACCCCCGCGCCGGCGAAGAACTGGGCGACCCCGAACGCCAGGAACAACCAGGTCAGCAACCGCCGGTCGCCGGCGCTCCGGCCGATCCGGTCGAGGTACTCGCCGAAGATGGGCAGCGCGCCGGACGGCATCGCGGGGTCGAGCTCGAACGCGGGCACGCGTTCGGGTACCGGGACGATCTGCACGTCGGGCCCCCAAGCCTCACTGGTCACCGGCCTTTTCGGAAATTTGCACACGGGCGTTACCGGATATTCCGTCCAGCGGAGCAAGCGTGACCCGAACCGCAATCGAGCGACTACCCAGACCGCTGGATTCAGGTTAGGCTCACCTAAGTAGGAGGTGAGCCGTGACCGAGGCCCCGACATCCATCCGCCGCCCGCCGGCGCCGAACCCCGCCGAGCGCGCCAAGACGATCGCGACCCGCGGCGGTCCCGCGTCCCTGCTGCCCACCTGCGAACGCGCCGGCCTGGACGGCGAGCGCGTGACCCCGGTCCTGCACCACGTGCACCACAGCGGCAGCGTCAGCGTGCTGCTGGCCGACGACCACCCGATGGTCGGCGCGGCGAAGCGGACCCAGCGCGGCGAGCTGGCCGTGATGGTGGAACTGGCCGATCGCGCGCCCGTCGACCTGCGCGAGCCGATCCGCGGGCTGCTCTGGATCACCGGCTGGCTGCGGCCGCTCTCGCCGGTGTCGGCCCGGGCGCGGGCGGTGGCGATCGCCGAGACGCGGCTGGACGAACGGCTCCTCGACGTCGGCCACGGCGTGACGCTGCTGCGGCTCACCCCGGCGTCGCTCGTGCTCGCCGACGCCGAAGGCACGCACTCGCTGCGCCCGCACATGTTCAGCGCGGCGCCACCGGACCCGTTCCACGACTACGAGGCCCAGTGGCTGCGGCACCTGGAAAGCGACCACGCCGACGTCGTCGGCCGGCTGGCCAAGCACCTGCCGGCGGAGCTGCGCGGCGGCCGGATCCGCCCGCTCGGGCTCGACCGGTTCGGGCTGCGGCTGCGCGTCGAATCCGACGCGGGCGACCACGACGTCCGGCTGGCGTTTTCGAGGTCCGTCGACAGCCCGCCGCAGCTCGCGATGGAGCTGCGGCGGCTGGTCGGCTGCCCGTTCCTGCGCGGCGGCGCGTCAGGCTAGTTCGGCGGGGAAACCGCCCTTGGCGAGCGGGCCCCAGCTCTCGATCGTCACGCGGATGATGCTCTTGCCCTGCTTGACCATGGCTTCGCGGTATTCGTCCCAGTCCGGGTGTTCGCCGGAAATGGCGCGGAAGTACTCGACGAGCGGCTCGACGGAGTCCGGGATGTCCAGCACCTCGGCGGTGCCGTTGAGCTGGACCCACTTGTCGTTCCACTCGTCGGACAGGATGCAGGCGGAGACCTGGGGATTGCGCTTGACGTTCACGACCTTGGCGCGCTTCGGGTAGGTCGAGATGACGAGCCTGCCCTCGGCGTCGACACCGCAGGTGACCGGCGAGAGCTGCGGCCCGCCGTCGGCCTTCGTGGTCAGCAGGATCGCCCGGTGGCGGGTGGACAGGAACTCGACCAGCTCGGCGCGGTCGACGGTTTCGTTGGTGGCGATGCTCCTCGGCATACCCCGAAGGTAGCGTGCGGGCATGACGTTCACCGCGCGATCGTGGCTGGCCCCGGCCCGGCCCGAGTTTCCCGGCGCGATCGAAGACCCGGTCGAACGCCGGGCGATCAAGGTCGAGCTGCTGATCGTCTTCGGCATCACGCTCGGGCTGTCCGGCGTGCGCAGCCTGCTGTCCCTTGTGGACTCGCTGCTGCAGCCGGTGCCGCTGGCCCAGCAGCAGGTCCAGCTCAACGTGCCCCAGGCCGCGGCCAGCCTGATCGACCTGCTCAAGCAGCTGCTCTCGGCCGCGCAGCTGGTCGGGTGGGGCGCGCTCGGCCTGTACTTCCTGTGGCGCGCGGGCATCAAGCTGGCCCAGGTCGGGCTGGACCGCCGGTCACCGAAGCGCGACACGCTGCTGACGCTCGGGCTCGCGGCGCTGATCGGGATTCCCGGCCTGGCGCTGTACTTCGTCTCCTACCACCTGGGCTTCAGCCTGGCGGTGCAACCGTCCACTTTGGGCGACACCTGGTGGCGGCCGATCACGCTGACGCTCTCGGCGTTCGGCAACGCGTTCGCCGAAGAGGTCCTGGTCATCGGGTACCTGCTGACGCGGCTGCGCCAGCTCGGCGTCCGGGAGAACACCGCGGTGTTCGGCGCGGCCGTGCTGCGCGGGTCCTACCACCTGTACCAGGGGTTCGGCGGGTTCGTCGGCAACTTCGTCATGGGGCTGGTGTTCGGGCGGCTGTGGCAGAAGACGAACCGGCTGTGGCCGCTCGTCGCCGCGCACACGCTGTTCGACTTCGTTTCTTTCGTCGGATACTCGCTGCTCAAGGGGCACGTTTCCTGGCTTCCCTGAGTACGCTCGGCAGGTGATCGACGAAACGACACCTCCCCGGGTGGACAGCGAAGTCGGACCCCTGCGCGCGGTGCTGCTGCACCGGCCCGGCAACGAGCTCAAAAGGCTGACGCCCCGCAACAACGACCAGCTCCTGTTCGACTCGATCCCGTGGGTCGACCGGGCCCAGGCCGAGCACGACGCGTTCGCCGAGGTGCTGCGCAGCCGCGGCGTCGAGGTGCTGCTGCTGGCCGACGCGCTGCGGACGGCGCTGGAAGACGACCGCGCCCACGCGGCGGGCGTGCACGCGGCGGTCGACGACCGGCGCCTGGGCGGCGACCTCGCCGACTCGCTGCGGTCGCACCTCTCCGGCGTCGACGCGGGCGGGCTCGCCGAAGTGCTGATGGCCGGGATGACGTTCGAGGAGCTCCCGTCGGCGGAGGGCGCGTCGCTGGTGCGGATGATGAACCACCCGCACGACTTCGCCGTCGACCCGCTGCCGAACCTGCTGTTCACCCGCGACTCGTCGGCGTGGATCGCCGACCGGGTGGCGATCTCGTCGCTGACCATGCCGGCGCGGCGCCGCGAGACCGCGGTGCTCGACCTGATCTACGCCTACCACCCGTACTTCCGGCACGCGGCCCGCGCGTACGGCGCCCATTCCGCGCCGATCGAGGGCGGCGACGTGATGCTGCTGGCGCCGGGCGTGCTCGCCATCGGCGTCGGCGAGCGGACGACGGCGGCCGGCGCGGAGTCGCTCGCGCGGTCGGTGTTCGCCGACGGCATCGCGCACACCGTGCTGGCGGTGCCGATCGAGCAGTCCCGCGCGACCATGCACCTGGACACGGTGTGCACGATGGTCGACGCCGACGCGGTGGTGATGTACCCGCTCGCGCGCGACTCGCTGACGGCGTTCACGCTGCGCCCGACCGGCGACGGCGGCGTCAAGGTGGCCGGCCCGGCACCGTTCCTGGCCGCCGCGGCGGAGGCGATGGAGATCGACCGGCTGCGCGTCATCGACACCGGCCTCGACCCGGTGACGGCCGAGCGCGAGCAGTGGGACGACGGCAACAACACGCTCGCCCTGGCGCCGGGCGTGGTCGTCGGGTACGAGCGGAACGTCGAGACGAACGAGCGTCTGGAAGAGGCCGGTATCGAGGTGCTGCCGATCGCGGGCTCGGAGCTGGGCTCCGGCCGGGGCGGGCCGCGGTGCATGTCGTGCCCGATCCGCCGTGAACCGTTGAAGTAAACGAAGTAAGCCTTCCCTAAATGTGCACGACAATTTAGGGAAGGCTTACTTAAATAAGGTTCTTCTTCTTTAGGAATGGTAACCCTAATAGGGTTGAGATCACCAGCCCCGAGTGGCATTTACGGCAAAAACGATCTATTCTGGTCGGCATGGCCCTCACCAAGAAGAAAGAACCGCGCTCGAAGTTCTTCGAACTGCTGCAGGCGCAGATCCACAACGAGTTCAACGCGTCCCAGCAGTACATCGCGCTCGCGGTGTGGTTCGACGCCGAGGACCTGCCGCAGCTGGCGAAGCACTTCTACAAGCAGTCCGTCGAGGAGCGCAACCACGCGATGGCGCTCGTGCAGTACATGCTCGACCGCGACCACCACGTCGAGATCCCCGGCACGGGCGAAGTGCGCAACGACTTCTCCGGCGTCACCGAGCTCATCGAGCTCGCGCTCGAGCAGGAGAAGGAAGTCGC
This sequence comes from Amycolatopsis sp. NPDC049691, assembly GCF_040675005.1. Taxonomy (NCBI): domain Bacteria; kingdom Bacillati; phylum Actinomycetota; class Actinomycetes; order Pseudonocardiales; family Pseudonocardiaceae; genus Amycolatopsis; species Amycolatopsis sp. NPDC049691. Next base: position 60,566 of record NZ_JBFANX010000024.1, on the reverse strand, counting down.
GGCCGACATCTCCGCGATGGCCAAGGCCGCGCGCGCCGAAGAGGACTACATCAGCGAGCAGTTCACGCAGTGGTTCCTCAAGGAGCAGGTCGAGGAGATCTCGCAGATGAACACGCTGCTGAACGTCGTCAAGCGCGCGAACGGCAACCTGTTCGAGGTCGAAAACCACCTGTACCGCGAGTCCGTCGGCGACGGCGGCCGCGACTCGGGGATGCCGCCGGTGGCCGGCGGGGCCCTGTAAGCGCTTCGAAAAAGGAAACCCGGGCTCTCCCCCTGTGGACAGCCCGGGTTTCCGCATGTCGCCGGCGAATCAGCCGGCGCAGTCCTGGTTGACGCTCGCGAGGCTGGTCTGCACGACCCCGGCGTCGCCGAGCCGGAAGTGGTAGTCGGCGCCGGTGGTGACCGGGACGACGACGCCACCCGATTCTTCCTTCGCCCCGGGGTAGGCCGCGAGCACCTGTTCCTTGGTCGACCCGGCGCCGATGCCCTCGGCGGTGTGCGCCGCCTGCGTGGGGGTGACGACCGTGAGCCCGAGCGCCTTCGAGACCACGACGGTCGCGGCCGCGGGCACGCCGCCGCCCTGGGCGGTGTAGACGGTGCAGCTGCCGCCGGCCTGCGCGTCGCTGAGCGTGATGCCCTGCGCGGCGATCTGGGTCTCGGACATCCCGAGCTTGAGGGTGCCGAAGCCGTCGGGGTCGAGCAGCGGGCCGCTGAGCACGGGCGGCAGCTTCGACGACGGGTGGGCCGACGGCGGCCGTGAGGCCTTCGACGTCGGCGAAGCGGGTGGTGCCGAGACGTGGATGTCCTGGGTGCTGGTCGGGCCCGGGACCGAGGGGTCGGGCTGCCGCCCGGCCGTGAGGTTCTCGGGTGGCTTGACGCTGAGGGAGGGGCCGTCGGCGGACATCACCGCGGTGCCGTCCTCGGCGTGGAGACGCACCATGGTGAGCCCGCCCGAGACGGCCACGACGGCCGCCGCGACCCCGGCCGCGGCCAGCACGCCCTGGCGCCGCCGGCGACGGCGCCGCGCACCGGCGACGATGGCCGTGCGGGCGTCCGGCGGTGGCGGCAAGTCCAGCCGCTCGTCGGCGAAGAGCGCGCGCAGGCGCTGCTCCAGCTCGTCCTCGGAGATGTTCAACCCGCGTCACTCCCTTCACCTTGGATGTCGGCCGCGGTGAGTTTCATCCGCAGCGACGCGATCGCCTTGCTGGCCTGGCTCTTGACGGTGCCCTGCGTGACCCCGAGGGCGCCGGCGATCTCCGCCTCGGACAGCCCCTCGTAGTAACGCAGGACCATGACGGCCCGTTGTCTCGGCGGCAGCGTTCGTAACGCGCGCCACAGCGGCTCGTGCTCGAACGGGTCGTCCGGCACGTGCGGGCCGGTGTCCGGCAGGTCGGCCACGAGGTTCTCGCGCCGCGTCCGCCGCCACCGGCTGACGTGCGCGTTCGCCATGGACCGCCGCACGTAGGCGAGCGGGTCACCGGTCTTTTCGCGCACGTAGGTCCAACGCGAGCCCATCTTTTCGAGCACGGTCTGGACCAGGTCCGCGGCGTCGTGCGGGTTGCCCGTGAGCGCGTGGCCGTAGCGCAGCAACCCCGGCAGGGTGGCCTGCACGAAGTCACCGAAGTCGGTGAACTCGCCCGGCAACGTCGCGGCCCTCCCTCGGCCTGCGCTGGTCACCCAGGTATCTCCCCCGGTGAAGACGGGTGCCGCAGCGGTCACCGTATCGCCTCCTATCGGGGTTGAGCCGCTTTCCTCCCCAACACGCATCACAGCCCCCTCAGGTTGCCCGCGTTCCCGCCCGATTTCGGAGACGTGCGGGCGGGTGATGAGTTGCCCACCTCAGCGGCGGGCGAGCGCGTCCGGCAGCCGGAAGCCGCCGTCCGCGCTTTCGGTGAACGGATGCACCCCGACGACGGCGGAGTGCGAGATCGGACCGTAGACGTGCGGGAACCAGATCCCCTCGGGATGCGGCGGCTCGCCGTCTTCCCACCGGACGGGCACGTCGAGCTTGGCCGGATCGATTTCGAGCAGCACCAGATCGGTACGGCCCCGGAAGCGGATGTTGGCGGCCAGGTGCACGGTGCCGAAGTCGGAGCAGTGCACGAACCCGACATCCCCCAGTGACGACGGCCGGTATTCGCCGCCTTCGCCCACTTCGGCCCAGTCGGCCGCCCCGCAGATGTGGAGTATCACGCGGAGAATCGTCCCACCACGACGTTCCGGCGGCGGTGTCTCGTGCGCCACATAAGGCCTGGTTGAACGCTCATCGAGCCGGTTTCCGGTCACCGGGACGGACCGGCGGTCCGGCGCTTTCCGACGAAAGTTTTCGACGGGCCTCGCGGTCGCGGCGAGCGGGGCGCCGGTGGGGATGGTCGGCTGCCGCTCGACGGCCGGTCGCTGGGTTCGCCGGCTCGGCGGCGGCAGGCGGCCGCTCGACGGCCGGCCTCCGGGTGGCCGACTGAGATTTGGCGGCGCGGCTGCCGGGGTGCTGGCTGGGCACGGCGAGCCCTCTACCGCCCGGTGGCCACCGTCGGTGCGACCGGTGATTGCCGCCGGGTGGGCGCTCGCGGCTGGGGCCCGGCGTGGCGAGGTTGATCGACCCGCCGTCGAGCGGGGCCCGGCGGCGGGTCGTCGTTGCTCGGGTCAGCGCAGGGTGAGCTGGCGGCCGATGAGGCCGTCGCGGGCTCGGCGCTCTGCCGCGTTCAGCGGCTCGGTGTCGAGGGACTTCAGCGCCGTCTCGAGGCGGGTGCCGAGGGCTTCCTTCGCCTCCGCCCACTCGCGGGCGTGGGCCTCGGCGTCGAGGTCCCACACCGGGACCAGGAGGCCGTGCGCGCGAAACGAGCCCGCGTAACGCGAGCCCTCGCCGAGGCTGAGCTCGCCGGCCGCGGACAGCCGGGCCAGGGCCTGGAGCAGCAGGTTCTCCGGCTCCGGGCGGACCCAGCGCAGGTGCGCCTTCTCTCCGGCGAGGACCCAGTAGGCGCCCGAGCCGAGCCGTTCGGTCGGCATGATCGCGGCGTTCGCGCGCTCGAGGGAGACCGCGACGTCACCGGTGGCGTCCGCGTCCTCCGGCAGCCACCAGGCGAAGTCCTTGTGCAGGGTGACGTCGAGCTCGGCGCCCGGGGTCAGCAGGTCCTGGAGGCGGGCGTGTTCGTCGGCGGACGGCGGGGTCGTCGTGTCCGGCACCCCGAGGACGTCGCCCTCCTTGGCGTCCAGCAGCCACTTCAGCGAGCGGCCGAGGTCACGGCTGATGTCGGACGAGCGCGTCTGCACCTGGAGGCCGAGGTAGCGCTCGCCGTCGGAGCGGACGAACGCGGCCGCGGCCATCGGCAGGACGGTGCCGAGGGTGACGTCGCCGCCGTCGGCGAGGGTCAGCTTCGCCGTCGCGGACGGTACGAACTCGCGCAGCGCGATCAGCTCGGGCTCCGCCGCCAGCCCCTCGAACGGCTGGCCGACGAAGACGTCGCGCACCTTCGGCTTGCGGTCCGACGCCTGCTTGGGACCCTTCTTGCGCGCGCCCTTGCCCACTGCTGCCTCCTCTGGCTCGGCTTGGAACGCTATCGAAGGGTTAGTCTCGCGACGTGTTCGACCCCCGCGATCCCGCGTTCCTGGAAGACCCGTACCCGGCGTTCGCCGCACTGCGCGAGCAGGGCGACGTCCATTTTCACGAGGGCCTCGGCCTGGCCGTGGCGGTGTCGCACGCCGCGGCGTCGGCGGTGCTGCGCCACCGCGGCCTCGGCCGGATCTGGCAGGACGCGCAGCCGCTCGAGCGGTTCGCGTCGTTCAACCTGCTGCACCGCAATTCCCTGCTGGAGAACGAGCCACCGGCGCACACGCGGCTCCGCCGGCTGATCGCGGGCGCGTTCGGCCGCGGCCACGTGCAGCGGTTGCGTCCCATGGTCGGGACACTCGCCACCCGAATGGTTGACGACCTGGCGGCCGCGATCGCCGCCGACGGCAGCGCGGACCTCCTGGAGCACCTGGCCCAGCCGTTGCCGGTCGCGGTGATCGCGGAGCTGCTGGGCGTTCCCGGCACGGACGGGCCGCGGATGGTCGAGCTGTCGAACGCGATCGTGAAGATGTACGAGTACGGCCTGTCCGAGGAGGGCCGCGACGCCGCCGAGCGGGCGGCCGCGGAGTTCGTCGCGTACGTCCGGACGGTTGCTTCGGACCGTGCTACCTCGCCGGGTGACGACATCATCAGCGACCTGCTGCGCAGCGAGCTGACGCCGGACGAGCTGGTCGCGACAGCGGTGCTGCTGCTGATGGCGGGCCACGAGGCGACGGTCAACGTGCTCGGCAACGGCATCACGGCGCTGCTGACGCACCGGGATCAGTGGGAACGGCTGGTGGCGACTCCTTCCTTGCTGGATTCGTGCGTCGAGGAGCTGATCCGGTTCGACGCGCCGCTGCAGCTGTTCGAGCGGACGGCGACGGAGGACGTGTCGATTTGCGGATTCGAGGTTTCGCGGGGGCAGAAGATCGGCGCGCTGCTGGGGGCGGCGGCGCGGGACCCGAAGGTGTTCGACGAGCCGGATCGGCTTGACATCGGGCGGACGCCTAACGCGCACCTGGGGTTCGGGCTGGGGATTCACTATTGCGTGGGGGCTCCTCTCGCTCGGGTGGAGATCGCTGCCGCTTTGAGTGCTTTGGTGGAGAAGTTGCCGGAGTTGCGGTTGGTCGGGACTCCGCCGCGGCGGCCGGAGTTCGTGATTCGGGGGCTGAGGGAGCTTCGGGTCACGGGGTGAGCCGCGGTCCGCGGGGCCGGGCTCGCCTGGGCTGCGGGACCGGGCGACTGACGGGTGGGCGGGAGCGCGGCCGTTCAGTTCGCTCGCGGAGGAGCTGCCGGGTGCGGTTGGTCGAGACTCCGCCGGGGCGGTCGAAGTTCGCGTGGGAGCTTCGGGTCACGGGATGAGCCGCGGTCTGCGGGGCTGGCCTCGCCTGGGGCAGGCGACAGCCGGGGCTGGAGTTCGCTGGTCGAGACGGGGTGCCGTTGGTGCGCTGGACCCGTCCGGCTGCGAACCGCCCGCTGAGACTCCGCCAAGGCGGCTGGCCGGGGTTTGCGGTCATGGCGTTACTCCCGTGAACAGGTCGTCTTCGAGGTCGGCGCCTGGGGTTGGGTGGGCCAGGTAGTAATCCTCGTGGGGCCAGGCTTCGCGCTCTATCTCGCGGGAGTGGGTGAAAAACGGGTGGGCTGGGTCGACCTCGGTTTGGTGGGCCAGGAGAGCCCTGTCGCGCGTGGCGAAGTACTGCTCGCAGCGGATCTTGGTCGTCACCGGGAATGGTGGGTCCGTGGGGAACTCCGCCAGGACTTCGGCCATTGCGGACTCCAGGCCGGCCGCCAGAGTTGCGTCGTGGAGGGCTTGGAACCACGCTCGGCTCAATGCCGCTTGGTAGTACAGCTTCTGTGGTTGCCAAGGGGCGCCGGTGCCGGGGTAGCGGGACGGGTCGGCGGCGGCTTTGAACGCCTCCAGCGTCACCTCGTGGGTTCGGATGTGGTCCGGATGGGGGTAGCCGCCTGTTTCGTCGTACGTGATCACCACGTGGGGGCGGAACTCGCGGATCACTGCCACCAGCGGCTCCGCGGCCACGGTCAGCGGGAGGGCCGCGAAGCAGCCGTCCGGCAACGGTGCGCCGTCGGCGGGCAGGCCGGAGTCGGTCATGCCCAGGAAACGCTGGCGGATGCCCAGGATCTCGGCTGCCGCGGCCATCTCGCGGCGGCGGATCGCCGGGAGGTCGGCGCGGTTCTCCGGGGTGTCCACCGCCGGGTTGAGGATGTCGCCGCGCTCGCCGCCGGTGCAGGTCGCTACCAGGACGTCGACGCCCTCGGCCGCGTAGCGGGCCAGGGTTGCCGCGCCCTTGCTGGACTCGTCGTCCGGATGGGCGTGGACGCTCAAGAGGCGGTAGGTCATCGGGGACTCCTCGAGGGGAAGAACGCTGCGGGAACCAGAGTGAGCGCCGACAGCGCCAAGGACCACGTGAACGTTGTCGCGAACGCTGTCGAAAGCGGAGAAGCCGCGCTGTGGAGGATCGCCGCCAGCAGTGCCGTGCCCAGCGAGCCGCCGACGCGGTTGATCACGTTGAACGCGCTCGCCGCCCGCGGGATGCGGGACCGCTCCAGCGAGCCGTACAGCGTGGTCATGCCCGGTGCGGTTGCCGCGCCCAGGCCGGCGCCGCGGATCAGGAGCGACAACGTCAGCACCACTCCGCTCGGCGCCGAACCGAGCTGGGTGAACGCCACCGTGCCCAGCAGGGACAAGCCGATGCCGGCCAGCATCATCCGGCGGGGACCGAAGCGGGCCAGGAGACGGCCGCCCGCCAGGAGGACCGCGGCCGAGCCGATGGCCTGGGGTGCCAGCAGCAGCCCCGCCTCCCACGGGCTCGCGTGCGCCACCTGCTCGTAGTACAGCGGCAGCAACAGCATCGAGCTGTACAGCGACGCCCCCAGCAGGAACGTGCTCACCGAAGCCACCCGGAAACCCTTGTCCCGGAACAACGTCAGGTCGAGCACCGGCGCCGGCGCCCGGGCCGCGTGGACGCCGTACGCCAGCAGCAGCACGGCACCCGTCACCCAAGCGACGACCACGTTCGAGGCCAAGCCGTAGACGAACGCCGCAAGACCGGGCGACAGCAGCAGGATCCCGCGGACGTCCAACGGTGAACGCGCCTCGGACGGCGAAGAGGCCGGGAGCACCGAACGCGCGACCACGAACGTCGCCACTCCCAGCGGGACCACGCCGAAGAACATCCAGCGCCAGCCGAAGTCCGCCACCAAGGCCCCGCCCAGCAGCGGGCCCAGGACCGGGGCCACCGTCGCCGGCAGCGTGACCACGCCGATCATCCGCCCCAGCGCCGGACCCGCCGCCTGGGCGAACACCGCCTGGCCGACCGGCTGCATCAGGCCGCCGCCCAGGCCGTGCAGTACCCGGAACGCGATCAGCGCCGGTGCCGACCAGGCGAAGCCGCACAGCAGCGTGCCCGCCGTGAAGATCGCCACCGCCGTCAGCCACACCGCGCGGCCGCCGAAGCGGTCGGTCAGCCAGCCCGACAGCGGGATCGCCGCCGACGCCGCGAGCAGGTACGCGCTGGCCACCCACTGCACCGTCGTCACCGGGCTGCCCAGGTCACGGGCGATCGAGTCGATCCCGACGGTCACGATCGTCGCGTCGAGGATCGACAGCACCGCGCCCATGATCAGCACGCCGCCGAGCCGCCACAGCGCGGCGTCGGGACGAGCCGCGGTCAGAGTCACATCCACCCCAGGAGATTAGGTTGGACCTCAGATTAGGTTCGACCCACGCACTGGGTCAAGCACAAAGTTGGGTCCGACCCAGTAGAGTGACGGCATGAGCGAGGGACTCCGGGCCCAGAAGAAGCACGAGACCAGGAAGAACATCTCGGACGTCGCGACGAAGCTCTTCATCCGCGAGGGCTTCGAGGACGTGACGATCGCCGAGATCGCCGCCGAGGCGCGGGTCGCCAAGATGACCGTGACCAACCACTTCCCGCGCAAGGAAGACCTGGTCTTCGACATCCGCGCGGACTTCACGGCCTGGCCCACGACGCTGATCCACGACAGCGTCTTCCACGACACCCGCGAGCTCTACTTCGAAGCCCTCGACGCCCAGCACGCCCTGGTCGGCTTCTCCGGGCAGGGCTTCGCGCGCATGATCCGGCAGAGCCCGATCCTCACGAACGCCCTGCACGAACTCCACCGCGAGCGCGAAGCGACCCTGACCGAACTGCTGACCGGGCGGCACCCCGACGACGGCCTCGAGCCGCGGCTCGTCGCCGCGCACCTCGCGACGGTGTTGCGCGTGCTCTTCGAAGAGGTCTTCGACCGGATCCTCGACGACCAGCCGAAGGACCAGATCGTCGACGCCGTGTGGCCGGCCGCGGAAGCGGCCTTCGACCGGCTCGAACCGGTACTGGGCGGGTACTAGCGCGCCGCGCCGGCGGGCCGCGCCCGGCGCAGCTCGGGCTCCGGGGCGTCCGTCACCTTCAGCACGCGCATCGAGCGCACGGCCCGCGCGTCCGACGGCGCGAGCAGAGCCGAGAACCGCCGCACGACCAGGGCGGTCATCACGGCCAGGAAGGCCGCGGCCAGGTCGGTCAGTGCGACGAGGACGACGCTGTCGGCCATCGACTGGACGTCGTCGCGGAAGCGCCAAGCGATCGTCACGCCCAGCAGCACCCAGTTCAGCAGCCAGGCGCCCCACCACACGAGCAGCTGCCGCGACGGCTTCGGCCGGACGTCGCGGGGGCGGTTCAGCACCGCGTGCTCCAGCTCGCCGGCGATGGACAGCGCCATCGGCAGGTTCGCCACCGGCACGAGGATGCCGACGAGCACCTGCCACACCGGCCGCGGCGGGTCGTCGCCCGAGACGTCCGCCGCCGCGCGGCGGGCGACCAGCAGCCACCAGAGCGACAGCCCGGCGGGCAGCAGCGCCAGGATCGAGGCCAGCAGGCCGGCGGTGAGCACGAAGCCGTCGGAGAACGCCACCACCGAGCGGTTCAGCGCCGATTCGCGGCCCTCGACGAGCAGCACGTACCGCCAGATCTCCGCGCCGGCGGCGACCGCGGCGAGGACGGCGAACGCGAACAGGATGCCGACCAGGCTGCGGCTGAGCACCGGCATCCGGTCGATCGGGCGGACGCCGTCGGACGCCGTGCCGGGCACCGACGTCGGGCGGCGCCAGACCAGGTTCGGGAAGCCCCAGCGCGGCGGCACCGGGTACGACGGCGGCCCGTAGTACCGCTCGGGCGGCGTCACGCGGCGGCGCGGCCACGCGCCCGGCGGCGGGGTCGCCACCCAGCGCAGCTTCGGCCGGTACGTCGGACGGCGGTGGTACGGGTACGGCTCCGGCTGGGCGGCCAGCGTCCGGCCCTGCAGCTGCTGCGCCGAAGGCGGCGGCACCTGACGTGGCCAGTACCCAGGCGGAGGCGGCTGCAAGGCTAGATCACTTCGGGATCGATGCCGGGGTGCTCGCCGACCATCGGCCGGCCTTCGCGCTGCCACGCGCCCATGCCGCCGGCGACGTTCACCGCGTCCCAGCCGCTCTGGTTGAGCCACGCGGTCGCCCGCGCGGACCGGCCGCCGCTGCGGCAGATCACGTGGATCGGCTGGTCGTCCGGCAGATCGGCCAGCTCACCGACGCGGGCGGGCAGCTCGCCCATCGGGATGTGCACGGCGCCGGGCGCGTGGCCGGCGGCCCACTCGTCGTCTTCGCGGACGTCGAGCAGCACGAGGCCGTCCTTGGGCAGGTCGCGGACCTCGGCGGTCGGCAGTTCAGCAGGGCTCACCACGATCTCCATGCTGCCATGCGGGGGCGTTGCCCGCGCGTGAGGTCAACGCCCCCGCACAGCGGTCAGTGCGTAACAGCTTTCTCGGCACCCGCGCCGGTCAGCGCGCGCACCTCCATCTCCGCGTACTTCGCCGTGTTCCGCTCCTTCGACAGGACCGTGCCGAGCCAGCCGAGCAGGAACGCGGCCGGGATCGAGACGAGACCCGGGTTGTCGAGCGGGAACCAGTGGAAGTCGACGCCCTGGATCATCGACGCGCTCTTGCCCGTCTTGGCGTCCACCGGCTTGCCGGAGACCGCCGGCGAAAAGACGATCAGCACGATCGTGACGAGCAGGCCACCGTAGATCGACCACAGCGCGCCCTGGGTGTTGAACCGCTTCCAGAACAGCGAATACAGAATCGTCGGCAGGTTCGCCGACGCGGCCACGGCGAACGCCAGCGCCACCAGGAACGCCACGTTCTGGGACTTCGCCAGGATGCCGCCCGCGATGGCCAGCGCGCCGATCACCAGCGCGGTGATCCGGGCGACCCGGACCTCGCCGCCGGTCGAGATCTGGCCCTTCTTGATCACGTTCGCGTAGACGTCGTGCGCGAACGACGCCGACGCCGTGATCGTCAGGCCGGCGACCACCGCGAGGATCGTCGCGAACGCGACCGCGGAGATGAACCCGAGCAGCACCGGGCCGCCCAGTTCCAACGCCAGCAGCGGGGCCGCCGAGTTCGTCGTGCCCGGGGCCTTCGAGATCTTGTCCGGCCCGACGATCGCACCCGCGCCGTAGCCCAGCACGAGCGTGAACAGGTAGAACACGCCGATCAGCACGATCGCCCAGACCACCGAGCGACGCGCGTCGCGCGCGGTCGGCACCGTGTAGAAGCGCATCAGGACGTGCGGGAGGCCGGCCGTGCCGAGCACCAGCGCGATGCCGAGCGACAGGAAGTCCAGCTTCGTCGTGCCCGTCTTGCCGTACTGCTTGCCCGGGTCGAGCAGCGCCGCGCCGCCCTTGCCGCCCTTGTCGACGGCGGCCTGGAACAGGTCGGACAGGTTGAAGCCGTACTTGCCGAGCACCCACAGCGTCATCGCGAACGCGCCGACGATCAGCAGCGCGGCCTTGATGATCTGCACCCAGGTGGTGCCCTTCATCCCGCCGATGAGGACGTACAGGATCATGATCACGCCGACGACGGCGATCACGATGTCCTGCCCCGCCTCGCCCGAGATGCCGAGCAGCAGGTTGACCAGGCCACCGGCGCCCGCCATCTGCGCGAGCAGGTAGAAGAAGGACACGGCCAGCGTGGAAATCGCGGCCGCCGCGCGCACCGGCGTCTGCTTCATCCGGAACGCCAGCACGTCGCCCATCGTGAACTTGCCGGTGTTGCGCAGCAGTTCCGCGACCAGCAGCAGCGCGACGAGCCACGCCACCAGGAAGCCGATCGAATAGAGGAAGCCGTCGTAGCCGTTGATGGCGATCGCGCCCGCGATGCCGAGGAACGACGCCGCGGAAAGGTAGTCACCGGAAATCGCGATGCCGTTCTGCGGCCCGGTGAACGCGCGGCCGGCGGCGTAGTAGTCCGACGCCGTCTTCGTGTTGCGGCTGGCCCGGAACACGATCACCAGCGTGATCGCGACGAAGACCAGGAAGATGATGATGTTGAGGGTGGAGTTGCTGCCCTCCACACCCGCCGCGAGCGTCATTCGACCGGCTCCCCTTCGATCCTGGCGCGGATTCCGTCGGCGACCGGATCGAGCTTCCGGTTCGCGTAGCGCACGTAAAGCCCGGTGATGACGAAAGTCGAAACGAACTGCAGGAGACCGAAGACCAGGCCGACGGTGATGTTGCCGAAGAGCTTGGTGCTCATGAACCCGTGCGCGTAGTCGGCGAGGAGCACGTACAGCAGGTACCAGAGCAGGAACAGCGCGGTCATCGGGAACACGAACACCCGCAACCGGCGGCGCAGGTCCGTGAATTCGGGACTCCCCTGGATGCTCTCCCAGTCGGTCTGCGGCTCCGCGCCACCGACGTCGTGTTCGGTGCTGCTCACAGCGGATCTCCACCTTCCCGTTTTTTCGTACTGGTCGTACTGGTAGAAACCAACGGAACGTATGGGTCGACTGTGTAGTTCGTAATCCCTCGATCGGGTAATACTTTCTTACTGACTGTCAACGCATTACTTGCGGTGCCGACCCCGACCGGCGATTCGGGTCTTTTCTTCGGCTTGTCCGAATCGCGCGACCGCCCGGTCCCGCATGAAACCGAGCGGATCGGGTGCGTGCAGCCGCAGCATGATGTCGTGCACGTGGTCCGGGCGCCCGTAGCCGGTCACGCGGCTGACGAAGTACGTCGTCACGAACGCGACCGGCACGGTGATCAGCGCCGGCTGGTTGACGAACCACGGCGCCCAGCCGCCGGTGTAGCCGCTCACGACGTTGACCACGAGCGCGGCCAGCACGAGCCCGCCGCCGACGAACATCCCGGCCAGCGCACCCGGCCAGGACAGCTTGCGCCACCAGATGCCCAGCACCAGCAACGGGCTGAACGTCGACGCCGCGAGCGCGAACGTCAGCCCGATCGACAGCGAGATGTCCTCCGGCCGCAGGGCGACCGCCAGCCCGATCGGGAACAGCGCGACCAGCCCGGTCGCGACGCGGAAGTCGCGGACGCGGCCGGGCAGCAGGTCGGTCGAGACGACGCCGGCGACGCTCACCAGCAGCCCCGACGTGCTGGAGAGGAACGCGGCGAACGCGCCGGCCGCGGTGACCGCGCCGAGGATCTGGCCGCCGACGCCGGGCAGCATCGCCAAGGGCAACCGCAGGATCGCCGCGTCCGTCTTGCCGGTGACCAGCAGTTCCGGGACGTACATCCGGGACAGCGCGCCCAGCAGCGTCGGGAAGAGGTAGAACAGGCCCAGCAGCAGCAGGACGTGCACGGTGGTGCGGCGCGCGGCCTTGCCGTCGGGGTTGGTGTAGAAGCGGACCAGGACGTGCGGCAGGCCCATCGTGCCCAGGAACGTCGCGAACATCAGCGAGTACGTCTGGAGCAGGTCGGTGAGGCTGCCCGACGCCGGGTGCAGCCAGTTCGCGTTCTCCGCGACCGAATCGCTGACCACCGGCACCGGGGTGCCGGCCAGGAACTTCAGCTTCGTGCCCTCGGAAACCTGGTGCGGGGCCAGCGGGGTCCAGTGCGTCGGCCCGGCGGCCGGGCCGTTGTCGGTGCGGCCGTAGGCCCAGAGGTAGGTGTCGGCGCGGACGGTGAGCGTGACGTCGGTTTGGACGTCCACTGTGGTGTCGGTGGGGAACACCGGCGGCGCGGCCGCGCCGAGCGGGCGGAAGCCGTCCGGGCCGCCGCCGGCGAAGAAGACCATGCACAGCACGAACGCGGGGACCGCGATCGCGAACAGCTTGAGCCAGTACTGGAAGGCCTGGACGACGGTGATGGCGCGCATGCCGCCGGCGATCACGTTGAACGCCACCAGGACCATCACCGCGACCGCGCCCGCCCACACCGGCACCGGGAGGATCGTCGCCAGCGTCAGGCCGGCGGCCTGCAGCTGCGGGACCATGTAGAGGATCCCGATGAACACGACGAACCCGGTGGAGAACCGGCGGAGCCCCTTCGAGCCGAGCCGCATTTCGACGAAGTCGGGCAGCGTGTACGCGCCGGAGCGGCGCAGCGGCGCCGCGACGAAGAGCATCAGCGCGAGGTAGCCCGCGGTGAAGCCGATCGGGAACCACAGGGCGTCGGCGCCGTCCTTGAGCACGATCCCCGCGATGCCGAGGAACGACGCCGCGGACAGGTACTCACCGGAGATCGCGGCGGCGTTGCGGCGCGACCGGACGGTCCGCCGGGCGACCAGGAAGTCGTGCGTGCTCGTGGCCGAACGCGAAGAGCGGTGACCGAGGAAGAACGTCACCACGGCGACCAGCACTATGCCGGTCAAGGCCCACGGGTTCAGCTGCACGGGGGAATCCTCGCACGACTCGTGCGGAAACTAGTTTTCGATCATGTCCACGAACGCGCGTTCGTTGCGTTCGGCCAGCCGGTTGTACCAGATGCCCACCCCGAACAGGAACGGGAACGGCAGCACGCCGAGGATCAGCCAGGCCACCGGGATGCCGACCACGCTCAGCCGGGAGAACCCGGGCACCAGGTAGAACAGCACCGGCAGCGACCCGAATACGACGACGACGAGCCCGGCCAGCAGCAGCGCCGTCCGCAGCTGGACCTTCACCAGGTGGTCCTTGACGAGCAGCTTCCCCCAGCTGGTCTGCTCTTCCAGTTCGACGCGGGCGCGCAGGGTGCCGGCGCCGCGGCGGGGATCGGCGAGGATCACCCGCTCCCGCTTGGGTTTCGCGTGGTGCTCCGGCTTCGGCGGCTCGTTCTCCGGGGCGGGCGGCAGCGATTCGACGACGGCGCGGTCCGTCGGCTGCGGCAGCGGCCGCTGCTGGCGGACGCGCCTGCCGAGCGTCGGATCGGGCTCTCGCACGCCGTTCGCGCGGCGCTCGTAGAAGTCGTCGGTCATGACCGGTCCCGGCTCAGCCGTTCCGGCCCGAACCGACCAGCCGGTCCTTCAGCGCGCGCGTGTGCCGCCTGCTGACCGGCAGCACCTTCTCCTCGTTGCCGATCACGACCTGGTAGCCGCCCTGGCCCATGCGCAGCTCGGTGATGAGCGGCAGCGCGACCAGGAACGACCGGTGGATCCGGACGAACCCGGCCTTCTCCCAGCGTTCTTCGAGCTGGGCCAGCGGGATGCGGACCAGGTGGCTGCCTTCGGTGGTGAACAGCCGCGCGTAGTCGCCCTGCGCCTCGACCCAGCGGACCGAGGAGCGCGGGATGAGCTTGGTGGTGCCGGCCAGCTCGACGGGGATGACCTCGTCGTCGTTCTTCACGCCGGGCTCGCCGCCCATGGCGCCGGGCGGGGGCGCGGCGGCGGAGGCCAGCTTGTCGATCACGCGCGAGATCGCGCGGTCGAGGCGGTCCTGCTGGTACGGCTTGAGCACGTAGTCCAGCGCGCCGAGGTCGAAGGCGTTGACCGCCTCCTCGGCGTGGCCGGTGACGAACACCAGCGCCGGCGACGGCCGCAGCGCGGCGAACACCCGCGACATCTCCATGCCGGACAGGCCGGGCATGTCGATGTCGGCGAAGACGGCGTCGACGATCGGCAGGCCGCGGTCCTTGCGTTCGCGTAGCCTCGGGTCGTCGGTGGACAGCAACCGCAGCGCCTCGGACGCGTCGATCGCGGGGAACACCTTCGCCACGTGCGGGCTGTTGCGCAGGCAGTGGACGAGTTCGTCAAGACCGTTCGGCTCGTCGTCCACGGCCAGGACCACGAGCTTCCGGGTGTCATCGTGAGCACTCACAGTGAAACGCATCCTGCCCATTGCCGAGTGCAATGTCCAGCCCCCGTCTGCCTGAAGTAGGGGACCCGCGGCCGGGGCCGCGGGTCCCTCGTCTCAATGCACGAACGTGAACCAGTTGAGGTTCACGAAATCGGCGGGCTGGCCGCTCGTGAACGTCAGGTACACGTTGTGCACGCCGGTGACGGCGCTGATGTTGGCCGGGACGGTCCGCCAGCTCTGCCAGCCGCCGGTGTTGCCCACCGCGAAGCTGCCGATCGGCGCGTTGGACCGGCTGTCGAGCCGCACTTCGACGAGCCCGCTCACGCCGGACGCCGCCCCGGACGCGACCCTGGCCTGGAAGTTCGTCGCCGCGCTGCTCCCGAAGTCGATGTTCGGGTAGAGCGCCCAGTCGCCGTTGGCGATCGCGCCGATGTCCTGGCCGCCGCCGGAGTCCGTGGTGGCTTCGGTGAGCACGCCGGACTGCTGGCCGAACGACTCGGCCTGGATGGTGCTGTACGCGCTGCCGCCGCCGCTGGGCGGCGTGGTCGTGGTCGGCGGGGTCGTCGTGCCGCCCCCGCTCCCACCCCGAGTGGTGACGGTGACGTAGTCGACGACCATCGGGCGGCCGGGCACGATCCCCGGCCCCGGCGTCGTGGTGCCGGAGTTGTTGTTGGGGAACGCGCCGCCGATGGCCACGTTCAGCAGCACGAAGTAACCCTGGTGGGTCGTCATGTTCGCCCAGGTCGTGGCGTCGACCTGGTTCTGGCTCACCGAGTGGAACTGCTGGCCGTCGACGAACCAGCGGAACACCTGCGGGCTGGTGCTCGCGTCCCACTCGAAGCGGTAGGTGTGGAAGGCCGACTGGCAGCTGCTGCCCGGGCACGCGCGGTTGGCGGGCAGGCCGGTGGTCTCGTTGCACGGGCCGCCGGGGTTGACGCCGCAGTGCAGGACGCCCCAGACCGAGTTGATCCCGTTGACGTTCTCCATGATGTCGAACTCGCCGATGGCGGGCCAGTTCCACCAGTTGCCGCGGTAGGGACCGCCGAGGGCCCAGAACGCGGGCCAGTAGCCGAGCGCCGCGGCGCCGGTGACGTTCGGCATCTGGATCCGGCTTTCGATCCGCATGACGCCGCCGGCGGGTGGCTTGAAGTCGGTGCGCTGGGTCTCGATCCGCGCCGACGTCCAGTTGCCCGCGCCGTCGCGCAACGGCGTGATGCGGAGGTTGCCGGCACCGTCCTGCGAGAGGTTGCTGGTGCTCGCCGTGTAGTTCTGGATCTCGCCGGTGCCCCAGCTGGCGGGACCGCCGGGGTAGCTGTGCCCGGTGTCGATGATCCAGTTCGCGCTCGAGGGCAACGAGCCGGAGCCGCCGGTGAAGTCGTCGGCGAAGACGGTGGTCCAGCCGGACTCCGGCGGCGGGATGGACGCTTCGGCGGTCAGGGTGAGGGGCACGGTGATGAGCGCGGCGCCGACGACGGCACCGAGGGCGAGTCTTCGGGAGTGGGGCATCGGGGACGACCTCCTTGTCGACCGGATTTGTTGCCGTTCACAACAAAGCCCGTCACCAGGAGAACCGATGGCCCTTCACAACTCCAGAGGCGTTACCCGGCTTGAGTGATCCAGGTCACAAAGTCTGCCCGCAAGTACTCAAACCGGACACCGGGTTCAGAGACCGAAGCGGGACCAGGCCGCCTTCTGCGTCACCGCTTCCAGCACCGCCGACGCCGCGGCCGGGGCACCGATGCCGAGGCGGGCCAGCAGGGCCTTCTTCGGCTCCGCCACCGAGATCTCCGCGTCCGGGAAGCGGTCGGTGACGATCTGGCGGAGGCTGCCCAGGCCGTCGACCAGCCCCAGCTCGACCGCCTTCGCGCCGAGCCAGACGTCGCCGGTAAACAGGTCCTCGGTGTCGGCGAGGCGACCACCGCGGCGTTCCTTCACCCAGTTCACGAACAGCTCGTGGAGCTGGGCGTGCATCTTCTTCAGCCACTCGACGTCCTCGGGCTTCTCCGGCGAGAACGGGTCGAGCCGCGACTTGTTCGCGCCCGCCGTGTGCAGGCGGCGCTCGATGCCGAAGCGCTCCAAGAGCCCCGTGAAGCCGAAGCCGCCGCTGATCACGCCGATCGAGCCGACCATCGACGTGCGGTGCGCGTAGATCTCGTCGGCCGCGCAGGCCAGCCAGTACCCGCCCGACGCGGCGACGTCCTCGCAGAACGCCAGCACCGGCACGCCCTTCTCGTCGGCCAGCTGCCGGATCCGCTCGGCGACCAGCCCGGACTGCGTCGGCGCGCCGCCCGGCGAGTTGATCAGCAGCGCGACCGCCTTCAGCCGGTCGTGGCCGAACGCCCTGGTCAGGGCCGACTCGACGGCGGCCAGGTTGATCGCGCCCCGGCCCAGCGGCGACGGCGACGGCGTGATCACGCCGTGCAGCTTCACCACGGCCACGACGTCCTTGCGCTCGACCCGGTCGGCGAGCACCGGGATCCGCGAAGCCAGCTTGTCCGTAACGCTCATAGGGCCAGGCTAGCGGGATTTAGCCCATGGGGAGGATGCCGGAGCGTGTGCCGTTGACGCCGTTCACCTCGGCGCCGTTCAGCTGGGCCGGGCCGCCCTGGGCCGGGACCTCGGCGTCCGCGTCGGCGCTGTAGTCCGGCATGTTCGGCCGGACGCCCGGGACGAACTTCGGCACCCGCAGCGTCACCTTCATGCCGGCGCCGGGCGCGGTCTCGACCATCACCGCGTAGTCACTGCCGAAGACCTGCTGCATGCGCTGGCTGATGTTGCCGAGCCCGACGTGCGCGCCGGTGCTGTGCGCGTTCTTGACGTCCCGCAGCCGCCGCGGGTCCATGCCGATGCCGTCGTCCTCGACGCTGATCAGCGCCTCGGTGCCGTGGTCCTGGGCGATCACCGTGACGCAGCCGCCGCTGGGCTTGCTGGCCAGGCCGTGCTTGACCGCGTTCTCCACGAGCGGCTGGATGATCAGGAACGGCACGACGACGCTGAGCACCTCGGGCGCGATCTTCATCCGCACCTCGAGCCGGCCGCCGAAGCGGGCGTTCTCGATGGTCAGGTAGCGGTCGATGTTGCGCAGCTCCTCGGCCAGCGAGGTGAACATGCCCGACGTCCGGAACGAGTAGCGCGTGAAGTCGGCGAAGTCCTGAAGCAGCTCTCGCGCCTCTTCGGGGTCCGTGCGGATCAGCGCGGAGATCGTGTTGAGCGCGTTGTAGACGAAGTGCGGCGAGATCTGCGCGCGCAGCGCCTTGATCTCGGCCTGCTGCAGCTGGTGCTTGGACTCGTCGAGCCGCGCGAGCTCGAACTGGGTGCAGACGAACTGGGCGACGGCGTCGGCCATCTGCACCAGCCGCCCGCGGGTGCGGCCGACGACGATCAGCGCCGCCTCGGTCTCGCCCTCGACCAGCAGCGGCACGATGACGGCGGTCTTCATCCGGCAGGTGCCGCGGTGGTTGCACGGCATCCGGTCGTGCGCGACGACCTCGCGGCGGTGCTTGCGGATGGCCGCGCCGATCGCGTCGACGAGGTCGACGTAGTGCTCGTTCGCCTCGCCGTCCCACGACAGCAGCGTGCCTTCGCTGTCGGTGATGCCGACGGCGACGCAGTCGAGCATCTGCAGCAGCTGGGTGGTGATCTTGTCGGCGGCGTCCTCGTCCAGCCCGGAGCGGAGGTTCGGGGCGGCCTTCGACATCCGGTGGACGGCCTGGAGCATGGCGTCCTCCACCACGCTGGCCGGCTTGCGCTGCTTCACGAGCAGCACGATCACCGCGATGCCGAGCAGCACCGCCAGACCCCACGGAACGATCTGCGCAAGCGGAAACCCGGACACGGCGTCCATGCTCTGCGCTCGACCAACCGGGTGCAAGGCCTGTTCCCACTTTCTGTCCAACTGTGATGACCGAGGGTTGAAGGGACCCTACCGAGAGTCGGAACCGGGCCTTCACGGTCACTGTCCGCAACACGCGACGGGCCCGGCATGTTCCACCCGATCTCGCTAAAGCGGCAGGCAGAGCCCGGTTTCCCCGCCGTCGGCCGGGCGGCCGGTGACGCCCGGCGCAGCACGTGCGGCCGAACGGGCGAATCTGCTATTTCAGCAGCCGCGACATCCGGCGGTCGGCCAGCGGTTTGCCGCCCGTCTGGCAGGTCGGGCAGTACTGGAACGACTTGTCCGCGAACGAGATCTCGCGGATCGTGTCGCCGCAGACCGGGCACGGCAGGCCGGTGCGCGCGTGGACGCGCAGGCCCGAGCGCTTCTCGCCCTTCAGGCGCGCCGCCTTCTGGCCCACCGAGCGCTGGACGGCGTCGGACTCGATCTCGACGATCGCCTCGGCGAGGGTCTCCAGCGCGCCGTCGTCGAGCTTGCCGATCGTCGCGTACGGGGAGAGCTTCGCGCGGTGCATGATCTCGTCGGAGTAGGCGTTGCCGATGCCGGCGATCAGCGACTGGTCGGTGAGCGCCCACTTCAGCCGCGTGTTCTTGCCGGCGAACAGCTCCCGCAGCTGGGCGGCGTCCAGCGACAGCGCGTCCGGGCCGAGGCGCGCGACACTCGCGATCTCCTGCGGGTCCTTCACGATCCACACCGCGAGGCCCTTCTTCGTGCCCGCCTCGGTGAGGTCGAAGCCGGGACCGGTGGCGGACTCGAGGTGCACGCGCAGCGAGATCGGGCCCTTGCCCGGCTTGAGCGGCGCCGCCGCCAGGCCGTCCGACCAGCGCAGCCAGCCCGCGCGGGCCAGGTGGACGACCAGGTGCAGGTCGCCGGCGATGACGTCGAGGTGCTTGCCGTGGCGGGTCGCGCCGGTGATCTCCCGGCCGTGCAGGTCCGTCCACGGCGGGGTCGCCGTCTTCAGGACGCTCAGGGATGCGACATCGATGCGGAAGATCGTCTGGCCGACCGCGTTCTCGCGCAGGTGGTGCGCCAGCGCTTCGACCTCGGGCAGTTCGGGCATGTCCCCAGTTTCACCCCTTCGGCCGAATTCCGGTACCGGCTACTCGACCGGGTGCAGCGGCCCGTCGAAATCGGGCAGAGAGTGCCGCTGGATCGTCTTGGAGATCTTCTTGACCTCGCCCTGCACGGTGAACATGCCGCGGATCGTGCCGACCCAGCGTTCGGACGGCCGGTCGTGGTCGCCGTCGGTCTCCGCGACCACGGTCCACGGGCGGCGCAGGATCCACCGCAGCGGGAAGAACAGCACCACCAGCAGGAGCGCCAGCAGCACCCACGCGGGGATGTTGACCTCGTTCGGCGTCCAGACGACCAGGATCACGGCCAGCAGGGCGGTCACCACGATCATCGCGATGCCGGGGCCGTAGCTGCCCGCGACGTCGTGCTCGAAGTCGTCGGCCGTCGCCGGTGCGCGCCATTCCATCTGGGCACGGACCACCCAGTCGCGGCCGTCTTCGCCGCGTACCAGCCGGTTCATTCAGTTGCCTCCCGGGGCGCCCGCAGGGTGAGCACCACAACGGTACCGTGCCCGGGCTCGGCCGCGCGAGGGAAGAAACGGACATCCCACCCGGCGAAGTTGATCACTGCTGTTCAGCGGCGGTCGGGGTCGAATCCGCCGGTTCGCCCGATTCGGTGACGCTGCTCGGGCACGGCTTCCCGGAGGTCGGCGTCACCGTCGTCGACGGCTCGGTGGTGCCCGAGTCACCTTCGGTCGGCGCCGGCTTGGTCGGGGCGGTCGTCGTGGTGGTCCCCGGCCGGCCGGACGGCGACAGCTCGGGCGCGTCGGCGCTCTCCGGCGAGGTCTCGTCGGAGGTCTTCGTCATCTCCGTGCTCGTGGAATCGAGCCGCGGCGACGTCGACGAGTGGTCGGGCGCGCTGAACGTGGAGGACGTCAGGTCGTCGCGCGGGGTCTCGCCGTTCGTGCCCGGCTGCGGGGCGCCGCCCACGTCACCGACCGGGACGTCGGCCGCCGGCACGGTCGACACCTCGTTCGCCGCGATCTGCTTGGTGCCGCCGCGTTGCCGCGCCGGGACGGCGACCCCGGTGCCGCGGCCGTTGAGCACGCCGATGCCGATCCGGGGGTCCTGCTGCGGCTGCGGGGGCGGCTGGTGGTGCGACTCCGCGGGTGGCACCACGACCAGCTCGGGCGCACCGCCGGTGAGGCCGACGTCCTGCACCGGCGTCGACCCGAACAGCACCGGGCCGGCGGCGACGCCGACGGCACCCACGGCCGCGGTGGACGCCAGCGCGAGCCCGATCTTGACCTTGGAGCCGACCAGCACGCCCTTGATCGTCGTGCCGAGCCCGGCCAGCACGCCGCCGCCGCTCGCGGCGGCACCCGCGGCCGGCACCAGCAGCACCAGCACCCCGGCGTGCGCGCGCAGCGACGAGCAGACGTCGCGCAGCTCGTCCTGGGTCGCGCGGCACGACGAGCAGCCGTGCAGGTGCGCCTTGATCCGCTCGGCCTCGGCGCCGGTGACGCTGCCCGCGGTGAACCCGCCGAGCTTCTCGACGACCGCCCGGCACGAATCGGGCCCGCGGTTCACCGAAAGGTGTGCCTGCAAGTACGCCGCGCGCAGGCCCTGACGGGCGCGGCGGGCCAGCGCCGCGGTGGCGTTCGCGCTCAGCCCGAAGTGGGTGGCGACCATGGCGGGCTGCTCGCCCTCGACCTCGGTCTGCCACAGGACGGTCCGCCAGCGCTCGGGCAGGCTGGTGAACGCCGTCGTGATCAGCGTGTGCTCGGCCGTGCGGGCGTGCGTGTCGGCACCCGCACCGGCGCGGAAGGTCAGCTCGTCGTCGGAAACGGGGACGTCCCGGCGGGCACCGTGCCACTCCCAGGAAACGCGGCGGGCGACGGTCAGGAGGTAGGCGCGGACGTAGTCCCGGGGGCCGGCGCCCCGGCGGAGGGCCTGCAGGACGCGGAAGAACGTCTCCGCGGTGATGTCCTCGGCCTCGGACCGGTCGGCGGCCAGGCTCTGGGCGAGCCGGCGGACGGCGGCGGCGTGCAGCTCGAACAGCTCCCCGAAGGCGGCGTCCTCGCCGTTTCGCAGTCGTTGCAGCAGTGCCTGCTCGTCGGATTCCGAGGCCGCTGGTGGCGGCACCGTGCCCAGCTCGGTCATCCGGCCCGGCACCTCCTCCCCGAAGGTCTCCCCATTCGGTCGAATGGGGACACCATACGGAGGGATTCAGCCGTCGTCACCCCTTGTACGCCAGCTGTGACACCGAAGCACCGGGTCAGGGCACGGGGGGACCCGCTCATCGGAGCAGTTTTCGCTTGGTATAGAGTGCTCTTCAACAGCAACGCAGTGCGGATGTAGCGCAGCTGGTAGCGCATCACCTTGCCAAGGTGAGGGTCGCGGGTTCGAATCCCGTCATCCGCTCGAGTGCGAGAGGGCTGTGTCGGCAGAAAGCGCCGACACAGCCCTCTCGCCATTTCACCCGGGGGCCGAGCCCCCGGAGCCCCCACGGCGCGGTCCTCAGTGAGTGTCGTCGCTCCTTGAATGCCACCTGTTCGGGTGATGCTCGGCAGTCCCTTACATCGCCGGGGCTTTGAACGGGTCGTGCTCGGCGAGGAGCTTGTCGAGCCGGGCCTGGTCGACGCGGGAGACCACGGAGGTCTCCTCCTGTCTGTCGCGGACGCACTTGGCGAGCGTGAAGGTGGAGGTGACCAGGTAGAGCGCGCCGAGGGCGAGGCCATTGTGGGGACAACCCCCGCGCGTAGGCAACCCCCGCGCGTAGGCAGCCCCCGCCCTCCCTGGGGGCCGGCCCCGCTTCCAGCGTATCGGCGGGGGCGGACGAAAACGGCGCGGTGAGCGGGACCCGGGCGGTGTTGTCCACATCCGCGGGTGGTTGTGGACAACCGGGCGCGCGCAGGGGCAGGCGACTACAGCTCGTAGATGTCCAGGACCGTCGGGGCGACCGGGGTCAGGTGCGGGTCTTCGCGTTCCGTCACCTGGCCCCTGGCCATGCGGTACACGCGGAACTCGTTGTCGTGCTCGGGGTCCTGGTCGTCCCACACGTGCAGCAGGCCGTACGAACCCGCCGCCAGTTCGCCGACCCTCGTGAACAGCTCGAGCAGTTCCGGGCCCAGGCGGCCGCCGTGCTTGTCGAAGCCGCCGAAGTGGAGCATCGGCATGCCCGCGCTCCAGCGGAGGTCGACCAGGTCGAAGTCACCCGCGTCGCGGATCGCGCGGTGCACGCGGTCGACCAGGCGCTCCAGGAGCGCCGCGTCGTCGTCGCCGCTCGCGGTCGCCTGGATGGTCACCCAGCCGTGATACTCGAACACCCGCAGAACGGTAGCAAGAGATCAACCGCGAGCTCAGCGGGCCAGCGCGGACGGCTTCCCGTCGCGGCGCAGCACGTTCGTCAGGACGCCTTCGCCGTGTTTTTCGAACGCCGCGACGAGCTTGTCGCCGAACACGCAGAGCGTGCGCTCCCACGGGTGGCCGAGCGTGCCGAAGGAGAAGTCCGACGCGAGGAACAGGTGGTAGTCCGCGCGCGGGAACACCGGCACCGGCCAGCGCGCGCCCTCGGTCATCAGGTGCGGGCGGACGCGGTAGGACTGGTGCTGCCAGTGCAGCGCCCACAGCCAGTCGTCCGGGCCGCAGACCTCGCGGAACGCCGCCAGCGCGATGGCCGCGACCTGGTGCTCCTCGACGGCGTACGGGCCGAGGCGGAACTCGGCCGACGCGCGGTCCAGGTCGCCCGGCGAGAGGTCCCAGGTCCGCGACGGCACCGGCTCGCGGAAGCCCGGCCAGGCGTGGGCGTAGGTGCTCGGCCAGAACGCCAGCTTGTCGTACACCCAGTACCAGGCGGGTTCGTCGGCGACGCGGGAGACGGCTTCCCAGGCAGCATTCACTGTTACGACCTCTGACTCGGCCGGGCACGGAAGAACACGCGAAAGCTTCGTGTTCGCCCTCCGGTTTGTCCAGTCCTCGTCCGCCCGCCGCGAACTGTGTCACTCGACCGGGTGGGTTCTGTCAGGTTGTCACCATGCGAATCGTCTTCGTCCACGGTGCCTTCGTCCGCGACGGCGCCTGGTGGTGGCGGCCGACGGCGGACCTCCTCGCCGGCCGCGGTTTGCGCAGCTCAGCGGTCGTGCTGCCGAGCTGCGAGCGTGCGCCGCGCGGCGATCTCCACGACGACGCCGAGGCCGTCCGCGCGCTGCTCGACGCCTCCGACGAGCCCGCTCTGCTCGTCGGACATTCGTACGGCGGGATGGTGATCACACAAGCGGGCAACCACCCCGCGGTCCGCCGGCTCGGCTACGTGACGTCGTTCCTGCCGGACGCCGGCGAGGCCCTCGCGGGCTTCGGCGGCAGCGAGCCGCCCCCGTGGCACGTCACCCACGGCGACGGCACCGCAAGCGTCCGGGAGGGGTTCGTGCGGCCGCTGTTCGCCCAGGATTTCGACGACGCCACCTACGCCGGTGCCGCCGCCCGGCTCACGCCGCAGAACGAAGCCGTCTTCGGCCAGCCCGTGACGCAGGCGGCGTGGCGGAAGGTCCCGTCCACCTACATCGTCTGCGCCGACGACCGCGCGACACTGCCGGAGACGCAACGCAAGCAGGCCGCGCGCGCGACCGACGTCGTCGAGCTACCCGTCGCGCACCACCCGTTCGTCACGCGGCCGGAGCTGGTCGCCGAAGTGCTTCAGACGATGACGTAACCCATCAGGAACTCCTTGGTCTTGCCCTCGCAGCCGGCGTCGAGCGAGTCGAAGTGGCTCGCGCCCGCGTTGCAGCGGTAGATCGCGCGGGCGCCCGCCCAGGACGGCGGGTTCGCGTAGATGTTGCCGAGCAGGCCCAGCGCCTGCTGGCCCTCGCACTTGCCGCTCTGGTCGGTCGACGTGAACCAGTCCTTCTGGTCCTTCACCTTGCAGGCGAACAGCTTCCGCGT
This sequence comes from Amycolatopsis sp. NPDC049691, assembly GCF_040675005.1. Taxonomy (NCBI): domain Bacteria; kingdom Bacillati; phylum Actinomycetota; class Actinomycetes; order Pseudonocardiales; family Pseudonocardiaceae; genus Amycolatopsis; species Amycolatopsis sp. NPDC049691. Next base: position 36,084 of record NZ_JBFANX010000024.1, on the reverse strand, counting down.
GCCCGGCTCGGCCTTCTCGACCAGGGAACCGAACACGCCTTCCTTGGTGAAGCCGGCCGGCGGGGAGACCTTCTTCGTCCCGCTGAAGTGGCCGCCGTCGGCTTGGTGGTAGCGGATCAGCGGCACTTCGGCCGGGTGCGGCTTGGCCGCGGTCGACGACGGCGAAGTGGCCGAAGTCGTGGACGGCGTGGGTTTCTTGGTGCTGTGCTTCGGAGTGGTGGTCGGCGTCGCGGACGTCGAAGCGGGACCGGCGACGGGCACGGGCGTGGTGCGGTCCGGCTTGAGGAGGAAGATCGCGCCGAGCGCGGCGATCACCGCGACCGCCACCCCGGTCAGGACCAGCGGCAGGCGGCGCTTCTTCGTCGGCAGACCGTCCACTGTGGCTGGTGCCGGCGCGGCGAGCCACGCGGTCCGCGACGGCGGGGCCGGCACGCCGGTGCGCGCGGTTTCCAGTAGCCGCCGCAGTTCCGGCGCGGTCAGCCGGTCCGAAGTGGACTGGGTGAGCAGCCCGCGGACGGCGTCGGCGAGCGGGCCACGGGTGCGCTCCAGCACCGGCTGGTCGTACATGATCGCGTGCAGGGTCGCGGCCGTCGTCGTGCGCTGGAAGGGCGCGCGGCCTTCGGCGGCGTGGAAGAGCGTCGCGCCGAGCGACCAGAGGTCGGCCGCCGGCGACGGGCCGGCCCCGGCGAACAGCTCGGGTGCCATGTAGCCGGGCGAGCCCATGACGCCGCCGGTCTGCGTCAGCGACGGGTCGTCCAGCGCCCGCGCGATGCCGAAGTCGGCGAGCTTCACGCGGTCACCGGGCAGCACCATGATGTTGCTGGGCTTGACGTCCCGGTGCACGATGCCCGCCGCGTGCGCGCTCGCCAGCGCGCCGAGCACCTGCAGGCCGAGCGCGGCGACGCGGCGGTTGTCGAGCGGCCCTTCGCGGTCGATGACGTCCGCCAGCGTCGGCGCGACGACCAGCTCCATGACGATGAACGTGGCGCCGTGCTCGCTGACGACGTCGTACACCGTGACGACGGCGGGGTCGTTGAGCCGCCCGGCCGTGCGCGCCTCGCGCATGACCCGCTCGAGGCTCGTGCCCGGCGGCGTCGCCAGCTCCTTGAGCGCGACCGGCCGCCCGAGCACCGTGTCCTCGGCGCGCCAGACGACGCCCATGCCGCCCCGGCCCAGCTCGGCCGAGATCGCGTACCGCCCCGCGACCACTCGCATCGTCGTCCCCCTGAACGCTCGGGGGCCGATGCTAGGGGAGGCGCCGGGCGGGCCCGGCGCCTCCCCGGCTCAGGCGGCGTCCCAGAGCGTGAGGAACGCCGAAGCCTCGCTGCGGGCCCAGGGGCGCAGCCGCTCGCGGTCACGCGCCGAGAGCTGGAACTCCTTGCTCCGCCGGACGTCGATCACCAGGGCGTGCCCGCCCGGCAGGAGGTCCGGCATCGCCTGCTCCAGCACCCACAGCGCCAGCTGCGCGGAGTCCTTCGTGAGCGGCTCCTCCTTGAAGTAGAGCCAGGTCGCGTACCGGCGGCCGTCGCTCTTGCGCAGCCCGAGCTGCGGGCTGACGCCGATCTCGAGGTCACCGATCCGGCAGCGGCCGCGCCCGACCTCGACCAGCCGCGGCGACTTCCGGCCGAGCCAGCGCAGCCAGCCCTCGGCAATCGCCGCGTAGTGCGGTTTCGTCCGGTCGTCGGCGGCGTTGACGAGCGCGCGCAACGCCGTCGCGTCCTGCCCCGCCGCCCGCCCGGACCGCACGGCGCCCGCCGCCCGCCGGTAGTAGTTGAACGCGGCTCGCGCCGGGTCCTCGTACTGCCGGCGCTGCCGCCGGACGAACGACGACCGCGACGGTCCGTTACTCGCGCTGTAGCCCACGAACGTGGACAGGGTGATGTAGGCCATGGCCCTGCCTTCCTCCATCACGCCACCCGCGGACGCGGGCGGCATCTCCCCTGGACAACGCCCATTTTAGAACATATGTACGACAGTTTCGGCGGCCGAGAAGGTGACTAGCGCAGGGTGAACGTGACGAGGTCCGTCGAGTCGGTCCGGGTGATGCCCAGCCCGTCGAGCGGCCGGGCGAGCACCTGCGCGTACGGGCCGCCGGCCGCCGCGGCCTTCAGCAGGACGACCTGCCCGACGCCGTACTTCCGCAGCACGGCGACGCTGCGCGCGTCCGGGAACGTCCTGGTCGCCCGCACGATCTCGCCGTACTGCGGCGGCAGCAGGCCGTTGTGGCCGTTGACCAGCGACGGGAAGCCGTCGGTCGACCAGAGCTGGTAGACGTACTCGCTGAACTCGCCCACCCCCTGCCGCACCGGCAGGACCAGCGTCGGCGGCGGCGAGCTCTCGAACACCCGGGCCAGGTCCGGCGGGATGCCCGCCGGTGACGAGTGCGGCTGGGCCGGGATTCCTTCCAGCAGCGCCACCAGCAGCGTGACGCCGATCAGCGCCCGCAGGTACGGCGCGTCCTGGCGCTCGCGGACCAGCTCGCCCCACCTCGTCATCGCGCCCGCGGCGAGCAGCGCCAGCAGCAGGATCACCCACAGCACCAACCGGCCCGGCGTGCGCAGCGCGTCCCAGCCCGGGAGGAAGTGCCAGAGCGGGTAATAGGTGAAGTACCCGCCGAAGAACTGCGAGCCGAGCGCGAACACCGTCCCGAGCACGACGCCGGCGCCGAGCCAGGCCCGCACGCGGACCGGCCACGCGCTGACGAACAAGCCCGCCACCGCCACCACGAGCAGGGCCAGGCCGGGGAAGAGCAGCTTCTCCGGCGCACCCGTCGCCGACAGCCACCCCGGGTCGGCGAAGACGCCGCTCTTGAGGTTGAACGGCCCGCGCTGCCAGAACCACGTCTCCGTCGGGGCGGCGAGCAGCCCCTGCGGCGGCGGGGAGAACTGCTGCACCTCGCGCCAGGAGCGCGTGAAGCCGTACTGGTCGACGACCCGGCGGTACGGGATGGTCATCAGGTAGGTGACGACGGCGAACACCGCGCCGCCAGCGCCGTCGGCGAGCGCCGTGCGGACCCCGAACCGGTGCCGGTGCCGGACCGCCGTCACCACCAGGACCACGCCGACCACGCCGAGCAGGTAGGCGAACGGGAGCCCGATCGCGAAGCCCAGGGTGATCTGCCAGGCCGCGACCACCCAGCCGGCGAACGCCCACCACGGCCGGGACAGCCCGGGCCGCCACCCGCGCTGCAGCGAGAAGCCGTGTCCCCTGGCGAGCGCGAACAGGGCGAGCGCGATCCCGCCGGTGGACAGGATGTTGAGGTGGCCGGCGTGGCTCAGCCGCCACGGCGCCCAGGCGAACGCGAGACCGGCCAGCACCGCGGCCGGCCAGGTGCCGCCGAGCTGGCGGACGAGCACGTACGCGCCGGCGTAGGCGAGCGCGCAAGCGATCAGGTACGCGGCGTTGTAGCGCAGGAGCGCGGCGTACGGGCCGTCGCCGAAGAGGCTCAGCGGGAGATAACCGAGCAGGGAGTCCGAAAAGGCGTAAGTGCCGGTCGCCGGGAAGAGCGTGTTGCCCGTCCAGAGGTCCCCGCCGGAGGTGACGAAGTGGTGCTGCCACGCCAGCTGCCACGCCTGCAGCAGCGGGTCGCCCGGTTCGCCCGCGACCGTCGACTTCGGATGGAGCACGACCGGGAGGTTGAACGCGGCGGCGAGCAGGAACCCCGTGAGCACGGCGAAAACGCCTTCCCGCGCGGGCCCGCGACCGGGGCGCACGCGCCCCACGACGACCCGCGGGTGCTCGTCGGTGATCAACAACGTCCCCTCTCGATCGCCTCCCCGTCATCGATGCCCGCGGGAAGGACTCCCGAAACGGCGCCGCGTGCGCTACGTTGCCGATCAACTTCAAAACGCAACCTCGCAGGTCGGCCGCGCGTGCCAGACTGATGCCCCGAACGGTGGATGGGGGTCGGAACCATGAGCTGGCAGGAAGAACTGCGCCGTCTCGACGCGGACCTGGCGGCCGGCCGGATCGAACCCGCGGCGCACCGCAAGCAGCGGGAAGAGCTGCTCGCGCAGGCGTCCGGGTCCACCGTGCCGTCGCCGGTGCCCGCGCCGCTGCGCCGTCCCTCCTGGCACAGTGCGAACCCCGCGGCCAACCCCCCGCCGCCGCCGCCGGTCCACCCGGTCACGGCGACGCCGGCCCCGCCGCCCGCGCGCGTCGAGGTGCCGTGGGCGCGGCCGCCGAAGCAGCCGGCCGGGCCGCGCTCGTTCCAGACGCCCGCGACGAACGCCGTGCCGCCGATCCCCGACCACATGACGACCGCGCCCAGCCCGGCCGACATCACCCCGACCCGGTACCTGACCGTGGACGGCCAGGTGCCGGGCGCCGCCGCGGCGAGCCGGTTCCCGCCCATCGACCCCGGCGGCGCCCCGCCCGCGGGCCAGGAGCCGGACGACTCGCGCGGCAAGCACCGCTGGAACGACCCGGCCCGCGGCCGGCCCACCTGGCTGTTCGTCGGCCTCGGCGTGCTGCTCGTGCTGGTCATGGTCGTCGGCGTCACGATGTGGCTCGGCTCGGACGACCAACCCGGTGGGCAGGCGAGCGGACCGGCCACCGTGCCGAGCACGTCGGCCTCCGGGCTGCTCGGCGGGGTCGAGGACCGGCTGCCGAAGCTGCCGGGCACGCAGAACTCCGACAATTCGACGATGTCGATCGACCGCGCCGTCGAGCTCGGCGTGTTCCCCCGGCCCACGGCCGACGTCCTGCGCCGCAACGGCGCGACCGAGGTCATCTTCCGCGGCTCGGCCGTGGCGGCGGGCAGCAACCTGCTGATGGTGGCGCCGATGCCCGGTCCGACGAACGCCGAAGCCGCCGTGGAAGCGCTTTACACCAGCGCGCTCGCCAACGGGTTCAACGCCGTGCAGTCCGACCTGCGCACCGCCGTCGCCACCACGGGCGACACCCAGGTCAGGGCGACCTGGTACACCTCCGGCGGCATGGTCGTGAACGTCGGGGTTTCGCAGACCCAGAAGCTGGGCGACGAAGCCCTCACCGCCCGGCTGGGCCAGGTGCTGGAGGACCTGCGCGCGGTCCTCCCGCCCGGCTGATCCGGACACCGCGCGCACATCGGCCGGGTCCCGGTCACGAAACGACCCTCGGCCACGGCACCGGTCGGCCCTGCGTGCAGAATGTGCGTGAGTCTGCGAGCACGGGTCCGCGACGAGGAAGGGGGGCAGGTTTGTCCTGGCAGGAGGAACTTCGCCGGTTGGACGAGGAGCTGGCCGCCGGCCAGATCTCGGCCGACGACTACCGGGCTCGACGAGACGCCGTGCTGTCCTCCGCGGTGAACGGGGAGCCCCAGCAGGCCCCGCAGGCCGGCGGATCGGCCGACAGCACCCAGATCATCACCCCGGTCAGCCCGCCGCAGGGGCAGCCGCACCCGCAGCAGCCGGGCGGCTCCGAAGCGGACCGGACGCAGATCGTGAGCAGCGCCGACGCCTCCGGTGGCGCCGAGCGCACCCAGGTCGTGTCCGGCATGCAGCAGCAGCCGCCGCCGTACCAGCCGCCGTGGTCGGCGGACTCCGCCGAGCGCACCCAGGCCGTGCCGGGCGTGCCCCCGCAGGCGGTCGCCTCCGGCGGCCTGCGGCCGGGCGGCCCGACGTCGGGCCCGTTCCCGCAGCAGCAGCCCCCGCAGCAGCCGTGGAACACCGCCGGCAACGCGGCCCCGCCGTGGGGCGCGAGCGAGTACCCGCAGATGGCGCCGGGCCCGGAGTGGGTCAGCCAGGGTCCGGAGACCTTCGAGACGACTTCGTCCGGCGGCAAGAAGAAGGTCGTCATCGCCGTGGTCGCCGTGGTGGTCGTCGCCGCACTCGGCGTCGGCGGCTGGCTGATCTTCGGCAAGGACTCCGGCGGCCAGAACCCGCCGGTGGCGAGCTCCTCGTCGCCGGCCGCGCCGACCAGCACCGTCCGGCCGAAGGACGACCTGGAGATCGCGAAGCTGCCGGCCCCGCCCGGCGAGAAGACCGACATCCAGACGTTCGCGGACGTCGAGCGCGCCGGGTTCCTCACCCCGGAGGAGAACGCCGTCTACAAGACCGCGGGCGCTTCGAAGGTGCGGATGGCCGCCGCCGGCCTGCCGGACACGGTCAAGGCGCTGGTGCTCACCGCGCAGACGTCGTCCAGCAGCGCCGCGACCGTGGCCCGCGACGACCTGGCCGAACTGCAGACCAAGTTCACGATGAAGCCGTACACCGGTGACGTGCCGGACGGCGTCAAGGCGTCGCAGTTCGCCAAGTCGGCGGACTTCCCCGCCGTGATCCGCGCGCACTACGTGCACAAGGGCACGCTCGTGCGCGTCGAGGTGTCCGGTTCGGACCTCGCGAAGATCAGCAGCGTGTTCGACGACATCCTGGCGGCCCAGCTCGCGGAGCTGCCGGCCAATGGCTGAGCGCGCCGGCCGGGTGACCACCGCCTGCACGGTGGTCACCCGGGCCGGCCTGCCGTCGGCGCGGGTGCTCGCCCGGACCTACCGGGCCCACCACCCCGGCCACGGGTTCCTCGTCCTCGTCGTCGACGGGACCGGCAGCACCACCGAGGACGGCTGCCGCGTCGTCGGCGGCGACTGGCTCGACCTCGACCGCGACGAGTTCCACCGGATGGCCACCTGGTTCTCCGCGGCCGAGCTGGTCGAAGCGGTTAAACCCCTGCTGCTGCACCAGATCCTCGAAGACGCCGACGTCGCGGTGTACCTCGGTTCGCAGATCCGGGTCTTCGCCCCCTTCGCCGAGCTGACCGCGCAGGCCGCCGAGCACGACGTCGTGCTGGCGCCGCGGGTGCTCGCCCCGCTCCCGCAGGACGGTCTCGAACCCGGCCGCAGCGCCGCGGACAGCGCTTTCCACGACGACTTCGTCGCGGTCGGCAAGGGCGCGCGGCCGTTCCTGATCGCCTGGGCGGACGGCCGCCGGTACGCGCCGGTCCCGCCGCCTTCGCACCCCTCGCCGCCGGTCGAGCACTTCTTCGACCGCGTTCCGGCGCTCTACCGCAACGTCGTCACGCGCGACCCCGGGGTCGCCGCCGGCTTCTGGAACCTGCACGAGCGCAAGCTCGCCGAGGGCCCGGACGGCGGCGTGACCGCGGGCGGAACTCCGTTGCGGTTCTTGAACTTCTACGGCTTCGACCCCGACCGGCCATGGCTGCTGAGCAGCCAGTGCCCGGTGCGTCCGCGGGTCGTCCTCTCCGCCGATCCGGTGCTGCGCAAGCTGTGCGACGAGTACGCCACCGAACTGGTCGATGCCGGCCACACCGGCGAAGAAGTCCCGTACGGCTTCGACAAGCTGCCCGACGGCACGCCGCTGACCACGCCGATGCGGACGCTCTACCGCGACACCTGGCTGCGGGCGCACCGCGCGGCGACGACCCCGGCGCAGTTCGCGCCCACCGTCGTCGAGGAGATCCCGCCCCCGCCGTTCGGCGACGACGGCGGCGCGGCCTTCCGCGAGTGGCTGCGCGCCCCCGGCTCCCCGATGGCCCGCTCGGCCGGGCTCAGCAGGCTCGCGCTGTGGCTGTGGGCGAGCCGGATCGACCTGCAGACCGCGTTCCGCAAGCCGGAGCACGCGGACGGCCCGGCGTTCCGGCGCTGGTGCGCCACGCACGGGATCGACGAAGGCCTGCTGCCCGGCTGGGCCCTGCCCACCGAACCGCCGCCGGTGGCCGGGCCGGTCGACGAGTTCGGCGTCAACGTCTCCGGGTACCTCACCGCCGAGCTGGGCCTGGGCGAGATGGGCCGGATCGTGCACCGCGCCGTCGCCGCCGCGGGTATCCCGGTGGTGTCGGTCGTCGAGTCGCGGTCGCTGTCGGCGGCGGTCCGCACCGGGCTCGCCGAGCCGGACACCGTGAGCAGGCCGCGGTTCCCGGTCAGCATCCTCGCGGTCAACTCCGACTACACCGGGCTGCTGCTGGACAGCCACCCCGAGCTCGGGCACCGGCGGTACCGGATCGGGTTGTGGGCCTGGGAACTCGAAGACTTCCCCACGTCGATGCACGGCGGTTTCGACCTGGTCGACGAGGTGTGGGCGATCAGCGACTTCACCCGCCGCGCGATCGAGCCCCACTCGCCGGTGCCGGTGAAGACGTTCCCGATGCCGGTGCTCGACCCCGGCGTGCCGGAGCGCGTCCCGCGGAAGCCGGGCGACCCGGTCCGGTTCCTGTTCGCCTTCGACTTCAACAGCACCGGCCAGCGCAAGAACCCGTGGGGCGTGGTGGCGGCGTTCCAGCGCGCGTTCCCCGGCCGCGACGACGTCCGGCTGGTCATCAAGGCGACCAACGGGCACCTGCACGCGGCCGCCGTCGAGCGGCTGCGGTACGTCATCGGCGACGACAAGCGCATCGATCTGCTGGAGGCCTACCTCAGCCTCGAAGAGCTGAACAGCCTGTACGCGACGAGCGACGCCTACGTCTCCCTGCACCGCAGCGAGGGTTTCGGGCTGACCGTCGCCGAAGCGATGGTGCGCGGGCTGGCCGTGATCGCGACGGACTACTCCAGCACCACGGAGTTCTTCCACGACGGCACCGGCTGGCCGATCCCGTACCGGATGGTCGAGGTCGGCGAGGGCTGGCCGCCGTACCAGCCCGAGGGCCGGTGGGCCGACCCCGACCTCGACGCCGCCGCGAAGGCCATGCGCGAGGTCGCGGACGACCCCGCCGAGGCCCGGCGTCGGGGTGCGGCCGCTCGCGCCCACGTGCTGCGCGTCCGGTCGATGGACGTCGCCGCCGCGTGGGTCGAGACGGAACTTCGTGCCGCGTACGCGACTTGGCGCCGCCGGGATCCCGGCGAGGCCGGCCACGGGCCGGAGTCGCCGCTGGCCCGCGCCGAAGCCGCGTTGCAGTGGCAGCCCGACCCGGACAGCCCGCACCGGTTCCCGCTCGCCCCGGTGTTCCGCCGCGCGGTCCGGCGGGCGTTGAGCCACTACGACGGCACCCAGCGCCGGATCCTGCGCACGCTCACCGAAAGCACCGGCGAGGCGATCAGCGGGCTGGCGGGCACGATCGACGAGAAAGCCACCGCGCAGGACCGGCGGCTCGGTATCCTCGAGGCCGAGCTCGCCCAGCAGAACGCGCGCATCGAGCGGCTCGAGGCGCGGCGTTCCGACGACCCCCGGCCGCCGGCATGACCCAGCAGAAGACGTCCCAGGCCTCGCGCGCGCTGCCCCCGGTGCACGAGGCCTTCCTGCCCCGCGAACACGCCCTGCACCGGCCGCGCCACGGCCGCCGCCAAGCCGTCGCGCTGGCCTGCGCCGCGGTGTTCTTCGCGACGCCGGTGCTCGCGTCGATCCTCGGCGTGCACCCCGGCCAGTTCGAAAACCGCGCGCTGACGGAGTTCCCGAGCCTCGGGCAGGGCTGGTCGTTCTTCCCGCAGCTGGGCCAGTGGGCGACCGACCACCTGGCCTTCCGCGAGCAGGCCGTGCACGCCGCCGACGGCCTCAGCCGCGGCCTCTTCGGCGAGGCCCCTCCGCTGGGCGGGCAGCCGCAGGCGCCGGAGGGCCCGATCCCGGCGCAGCCGAGCACGCCCGCGCCGGTCGTCAACTACCCGAAGGTCCTCGAGGGCAAGAACGGCTGGCTGTACCTCGGCGACGAGATCGCCAGCCACTGCAACCTCAGCAAGCCGCTGGACCAGACCATGGCGGAGCTCGACCGGCTGCGCGACGGCGTGCGCGCGTCCGGCCGCCAGTTCATCGTCGTCATCGCGCCGGACAAGACGACGATCGCGCCGGAGTACCTGCCGTCGGCCTACGCGGGCAAGGAGTGCCGCGAGCGGACCGCGGCCGAGTTCTGGCAGCGCGTCGACGCCGACAACGCGATCCTCGACCTGCGCGGCGGGCTCGAAGCGCAGGGCCGGGCGGTCGGCGCGCCGGTCTACGGGCCGCAGGACGCGCACTGGTCCGACGAGGGCGGCATGCTCATGGCGCGCTCGCTGGCCGAGTCGATGAGCCCGGGCAGCACCGCGTCCTGGGTGATCAAGCCGAGCGACCCGTGGCAGATGGCGGCCGACCTGCCGCCGCTGATCGGCCACACCGGCCAGACCAGCGGGCGCCACTACGAGGTGCTGACCGACGGAAAGCGCGACCAGACCCGCGAAGTCCTCAGCGACCTCAAGGCCCCGCTGAAACTGCAGTCCGCCACCGGCACCGGCACCTACCAGGGCTCGGTCGCGCTGCTCGGCGACTCCTTCACCTACCGCGCGCTGCCCTACCTCGCCGCGACCTTCGGCCAGATGACCGCCCAGCACCACAGCGCCCTGCTCGCCGACACCGGCAAGACCGTCGGCAAGATGTTCGCCGACAACAAGGTGGTGGCGATCGAGGTCGCCGAGCGCACCCTGGCGTCCGGCAACTTCGGCCTGCTGGCCCCGCAGGTCGTCGACAACGTCCTGGGCGAGCTCGCGGCCCGCCCGATCCGCTGACCCCCTGACAGATGGACCACCGCATGTCTCACGCCCGTGTCGCGGACGCTCTCGACCGCCTGGAGCAGCACGCCAACCTGCACCTCCCGCTGCGCCGCGGTGACCTGCTCGGCCGGCTCGCGCTGCGGTTCCTCTGGCGGCGCCAGCTGAAGTGGCAGATCGAGACGAACCTGGCGGCGCGCGACGCGGTCAGCGCGTTGGCCGACGAAGTCCGCGCCGCCGAAGGCCACTTCCAGCGCTGGCTGGGCGAACGCGGCGAGCTGGTGCGCGCCGAGTCGCTGCACCGCGAGCTGGAGTCGCTGTACCGCAACGACCAGAACCTCGCCGCCGGGCTCAACCAGCGGCTCTACAGCGCCGTCGGCGGGCTGCAGACCCAGCTGTCCGGCTTGGCCATGCAGGTCACCGAGTCCGCGGACCGCTCCGGCGACGTCGAGGCCCGGCTCAAGGAGCTGGAGGCGCAGCTCGAGCGGCTGCTGGCCGCGGCCGAGCAGGTCCGGCTGCGGAACGTGCAGGTCGACCTGCTCCTCGACCGCTCCCGCCGCGACGCGAAGACCCCGGAGCCGGCCGAAGCCGTGCCGGGGCGTGACTCCTTCCTCGAGATCGCCGTGGAAGCCCTGCTCGACGGGTCCGCCGAACGCGCGCGGGACGCCGTGCGCGCGTACCTGCCGGTCATCGAGGAGGCCCGGAAGTCCGGCGCCACCGGCGCGGTGCTGGACATGGCCCCCGGCCGCGGTGGCTGGCTGGAGGTCCTCGCGGCGGCGGACGTCCGGTACCGGACGGCGTCGCGGAACGCCCTGGTGCGCAAGCAATGCGCGGCTGTGGACGTCCAGGTCACCGACGCCGACCCGATGCGCCTGCTCGAAGAGGCGACCCCCGGCTCGCTGGGCGCGATCACCGCCTTCCGGTTCGCCGAACGGCTCGAACCGGCGGCGCTCGCGCGGTTCGCCGAGCTGGCGGCCGCCGCGCTGCAGCCGGGTGCGCCGCTCGTCGTCGAGACGCCCTTGGCGGGCCCGGACTTCCACCTCGACCCCTTCGCCCAGCGCCCGGTGCACCCGGACTTCCTGCGGTTCCTCACCGAGGCCGCCGGCTTCTCGCACGTCGAGGTCCGGCTGCCCGGTGAGGCGGACATCCCGGTCACCGCACCCGGCGGGCGGGAGCGGTACTGCCTGCTCGCGTGGCGGTGACGGCCGTGCGCCACCGGATGTGGACGCCGCTGCCGCCCGAGCGCAGCGGCATCGCCGACTACAGCTTCGAACTGCTGGAGACGATGGCGGGCATCGCGGACGTGTCCGCGGTCGGCCGGCACCCCGGCGAAGCCCGTTCGCCCGTTCCGCTGCTGGGCCCGGACGACGTCGACGACTCCGAAGACGCCGTCGACATCTACCAGATGGGCAACAACACCGAGTTCCACGAGTGGATCTACCACCGGGCGCTCGCGGTGCCCGGCCTGGTGGTGCTGCACGACCCCTCGCTGCTGGACTTCTCGCTGAGCTACCACGGCGGTATCGAGTCGACGGCGTTCAAGGACGAGCTGGCCTACGCGCACGGCCCGATCTGGGGCGACCCGGCCGACCCGGCGCTGGTGCTCGGCTGGCCCGCCGTCGACGTCGACGGCGTCAAGCACCTCGACCGGCAGGCGATGAGCCTGGAACGGCGGATCGTCTCGGCCAGCCGCGGGGTGCTGGTGCACGACCCGTTCCGGGCGCGGCACCTGCGCGAGCGCTACCCCGAGGTGCCCGTGTTCACCGTGGCTTCGGCCGCGCCGGTCATCGACGACGACCACAAGCGCCCGGCGGTCCGCGCCAAGCTCGGCTGGTCCGAAGACGACGTCGTGTTCGGCATCTTCGGCGGGTTCACCGCGATCAAGCGGATCCGCGTCGCCGTGCTGGCGTTCGCACAGGTCCGCCGCCGGTGGCCGCAGGCGAAGCTGCTGATCGTCGGGCACGCGCGCGAGAAGGACATCGAGGCCGACGTCCACCGCGCGATCGCCGAGCTCGGCGTCGGCGACGCCGTGCGGATCATCCCGAGCCCGGACATCGAGGAGTTCCAGGACCTGATCGTCGCGACCGACGCGCTGATCGGCCTGCGCTGGCCGACCGCGGGCGAGACCAGCGCGGTGATGATGCGCTCGTACGGCCTCGGCCGGCTGTTCATCACCAGCGACCTGCCGCAGCACCGGCACTACGACCGGGAGTTCTGCCGGCTGGTTTCGATCGACCCGCAGCGCGAGGCGGTCGAGCTGGTCGCGCACCTCGAACGGATCGTGTCCTGGCCGGAGGAAGCGCGGGAAGCGGGCCGCAAGGCACGCGAGTGGGTCCGGCGGAACGCGTCCTGGCCGGTCGTCGCCGCGGCCTACCGCGACGCCGCCGAAGCCGTGCGCGGACCGCTGCCGCCGCCGGTCAAGCCGTCGCGGGACCGGCCGGGGATCAACATGTTCGGCGACGTCCGCGCGGCCGGCGTCAGCGCCGAAGCGACCCGGCGGCTGGCGACCGTGCTGGCCGAGCGGCTGCCCCGGGCGACGTTCACGGAGTTCAACACGCGCGTGCCGGACCGGCCCTACGAGGTGCCGCGCGAGCTGGCCGACCTGCGCAGCGGCAAGGACTACGCGGCCGACCTGTGGCTCGTCGACGCCGCCGAATTCCCACTGATCCCGAAGCACTCCTTCGACCGCTACACGATCGCGCGGTGGACCGGCGAGCTGCCGGACGTGCCCGCGACCGGGCTCCCCCAGCTGTCCGATGTGGACGAACTGTGGGTGCCGTCCGCGCTGGCCGCCGGCCTGCTGCGCGGGAGCACGGATGTCCCGATCACCGTGGTGCCGAAGGTGGTTCCGGCCGCCGGCAGCATCGGCGACCGCAGGCGCTTCCGGCTGCCCTCCGACGAACTCGTCGTGCTCACGACGTTCCACACTTCGTCGGATCTCGAACGGAAGAACGTCCGCGGCGCGCTCACGGCGTTCCGGCGGGCGTTCCCGGCGGGCGGGGCGCACCTGGCCGTCGCCGCGGTCGACCTGGACGTCGAGTCCGGGACGGCGGCGTGGCTCGACCGCGAGGTGACGGCCGTCGGCGGGACGCTGCTCGGCGGCAAACTGTCCGAAGTGGACCGTGGCCTGCTGCTGGCGTCGTGCGACGTCTACCTTTCGCTGCACCGGTTCGAGACGTTCGGGCTGGACCTGGCCGAGGCGATGGCGCGGCGCAAGCCGGTCGTCACCACGGGCCACGGCGGCAACCTCGACTTCATGCCCCCGGGCGCGGCCGCGCTCGTGGGCTTCGAAACGTACGTCGCCAAGGGCGCCGAACCCGGCTTCACCAACGGCTTCACGACTTCTTACCCGCTCGGGCACCCGTGGGCCGAACCCGACGTCGACCAGGCCGCGCAGTGGCTGCGCACCCTGGCCGGGAACCCCGAGCTGCGGACGTCGATGGGTGAGCGGGCCGCGGAAGCCGTCGAGGCCGTGTGCGGGCCGGACGCCGTCGCGGACGTCGTGCTCAGGAGAATCGCGGCCCTCCCGAAGTGAGGGCTCAGCCCCGCCGGGCCTCCAGCTCGGCGATGCGGCCGGACGCGGCCGCGAGCTGCGCTTCCAGTTCGGCGACCCGCGCCTCCAGGCCGGCGGTGTAGCGGGCGCTGCGCGTGCGCTGCCGCTCCTGCTCGGCGCGGGCCTGTTCCAGCTCGGCGAGGTAGTCGGCGGCGCGCCGGTGCGTCTCCTGCAGCTCTCGCAGCTCGGCTTCCATGCGTCGGGCGTAGCCGATCTCGGCGGCGCGGCCGGTGCGCAGCTCCTCCAGCGCCTTCGCCTGCTGCAGGACGTCGTAGCGCTCGAAGTCGTCGAAGACGTTCGCGGGCGCGGCGAGCCGATCGAGGGCCTCAGCGTCGTCGGACTGCGCGTAGAAGCGGTTCAAGCCGTCGAAGAGCCCGCAGCGGTAACCCGCGTCGAGCAGCATCGGCTCCCACTCGGCGTGCGTCTGCGTCTGCGCGCCGGGCTCGGTGGCCTCGACGACGAGCACCCGCGGCCGGTGCCGCGTCCAGTCGCCGCCCTCGATCACCGCGCGCTCGGCGCCCTCGACGTCGATCTTGAGGAAGTCGACCGCGCCCGGGTGCTCGTCCAGAACGGCGGCCAGCGTCGTCAGCTCGACCTCGACGGTGTTCACGCGCCAGCCGCGGTCCTCGCGGTACCGGCCGGCGAGCCCGTCGTCGAGCGTCGACCAGCCCCATTCGTTCTCGACGACGTGCAGCTTCGCTGTGCCCGGACGCGCGCCGACGGCGACGTCCAGCGTCAGGTCGTCCGGCCGGGCCGCGCGCAGCTCACGGGCCTTCGCCGGGATCGGCTCGATGTTGATGCCGCGCCAGCCGAGGTCGTAGAAGTGCTTCGTCACCGACGCGACGAGCGGATCCCCGGCGCCGATGTCGACATAGCGACCGGTGTCCTGCCCCGCGAAGACGCGCGCGAGCACCACGTCCTCGGCCTGCTGCGCGTAGCTGATCATGGCAGCGAGATGCCGGCCTTCCCCGCTTCGAGCTTCAGGTCGTGGTCGACCATCATCGCGACCAGGTCCTCGAACCCGACCTCGGGCTTCCAGCCGAGCTCGGTGTGGGCCTTGGTGGCGTCGCCGACCAGGAGGTCGACCTCGGCGGGCCGGAAGAACCGCGGGTCCTGCTCGACGAACCGCTCCCAGTCGTCCAGGCCGGCGTGCTTGAACGCGAGGTCGACGAAGTTGCGGACGCTGTGCGTGCGCCCGGTCGCGACGACGTAGTCACCCGGCTCGTCCTGCTGCAGCATCTGCCACATCGCGCGGACGTAGTCGCCGGCGAAGCCCCAGTCGCGGCGCGGGTCGAGGTTGCCGAGCACCAGCTTTTCCTGCAGCCCGAGCTTGATCCGCGCGACGGCGTTGGTCACCTTGCGCGTCACGAACTCCATGCCGCGGCGCGGGCTCTCGTGGTTGAAGAGGATGCCCGAGCAGGCGAAGAGGCCGTAGCTGTCGCGGTAGTTCACGGTGATGTCGTGGCCGAACACCTTCGCGACGCCGTAGGGCGAGCGGGGGTAGAACGGCGTCTGCTCGGTCTGCGGCGATTCGCGGACCTTGCCGAACATCTCCGAGCTGGAGGCCTGGTAGAAGCGGATCGGGTTGTTCTGGCTGCCGCCGACCATCCGGACGGCGTCGAGCAGCCGCAGCACCCCGAGGCCGGTGACGTTCGCGGTGAGCTCGGCCTGCTTGAAGCTGAGGGCGACGAAGGAGATCGCGCCGAGGTTGTAGACCTCGTCGGGCTGCACCTGCTCCAGGACCCCGACCAGGCTGGAGAGGTCCTGCAGGTCGCCCTCGACGATCTCGACGTACGGGTACTCCGTGCGGATCATGTCGATCCGAGGGTTGTTCTGCCCCTTGACCAGGCCGAAGACCTCGTACTGCTGCTCGTGGAGCAGCTCGGCGAGATATTGGCCGTCCTGACCGGTGATTCCGGTGATCAACGCACGTCGCACCCGCTGAGGATAGCCGGGTAGTAACCGTCACTTAGCCCGAAGGTGTGACTTCGGCCGTGTCGGTGAACGCCGTCCCACCCCCGCACGCCTTCTGAGCAGAGCATCGGGACCGAGAGGAGGCGACATGGTCTGGATCCTCCTGGTCGGCGTCCTCGCCGTCGTGTTCCTGGTCCGGGCGTTCCGCGTGGTGCGCCGGGTCAGGCGGAGTGACGTGGGGTGACCAGCCCCGACTCGTAGGCCAGCACCACCAGCTGCGCCCGGTCGCGCGCCCCGATCTTCGTCATGATGCGGCTGACGTGCGTGCGGGCCGTCGCGGTGGAGATCACCAGGTGGGCCGCGATTTCGTCGTTCGACATGCCGCCGGCCACCAGGCCCAGCACCTCGCGCTCGCGGTCGGTGATCTCGCGGACGGCACTGGTGTCGATGCGCCGGTTCTCCGGGCGGCCGACGAACTCCTGGATCAGCCGGCGCGTGACCGTCGGCGCCAGCAGCGCCTCCCCGCTCGCCACGACCCGCAGCGCGCGCAGCAGCTCGACCGGTTCGGTGTCCTTGAGCAGGAAGCCGCTCGCGCCCGCGCGCAGCGCTTCGTAGACGTATTCGTCGACGTCGAAGGTGGTCAGGACCAGCACCTTCGTTCCGGCGAGGTCGGGGTTGGCGGTGATCCGGCGGGTGGCTTCGAGGCCGTCGACCCCGGGCATCCGGACGTCCATCACGACGATGTCCGGCTTGTGTTCGACGGCGCCGGCGACCGCCTGCTCGCCGTCACCGGCCTCGCCGACGACCTCGAAGCCGTCTTCGGTCTCCAGCAGCACGCGGAACCCGGCGCGGACCAGGACCTGGTCGTCGGCCAGCAGGACGCGGATCATGCTTCCCCCTCGATCGGTAGCTCGACGCGGACTTCGAAACCGCCGTCGACCGGCCCGGCGGTGCACCGCCCGCCGAGCGCGGCGGCGCGTTCGCCCATGCCCCGCAGGCCGTGTCCCGGCGTCGGCTGGGCGGTGCCGCGGCCGTCGTCGCGGACCCTTATCGAAAAGGTCCCGTTCTGGCGTCCGAACCGGACCTCGACGTGGTTCGGCTGGTCGGCGTGCCGGACGACGTTCGTCAGCGACTCCTGCAGGATCCGGTAGGCGGCCGCGTCGACGGGTGCCGGGAGGTCGCCCGGTTCGCCGTGGACGTCGACCGTGAGCCCGGCGTCGCGCGCGTGGTCCAGCAGCTCGGCGGCCTGGGCGAGGCTCGGCGCGGGTGCCTTGTCCTCGCCCGAGCGCAGCACCGCCAGGGTCGCGCGCAGGTCCTTGAGCGCGGACGCGCTGGCCGCCTTGATGTTGAGCAGCGCCTCTTTCGCCTGCTCGGGCCGCCGGTCGGCGACGTGCGCGGCGACGCCGGCCTGGACGTTGATCATCGCGAGGCTGTGCGCGACGACGTCGTGGACCTCGCGGGCGATCCGCAGCCGTTCCTGCTCGGCGAGCCGGTGCCGGTGCTCGTCGGCCTGCTCGCGCCGGGCGGCGAGCGCGTCGAGCTGGTATCGGACGGCGGTCCCGACGCCGATCACGGCGGTCAGCCAGACGACGAGGAACGCGGCCCCGGCTTGCAGGGCGAAGGACCCGGTCGTGACGACGTGCACGACGTAGGCGGCGGCCAGTGCCGATGCGCCGGTGATGCCCGCAGTGAGCGGCCCCCGCTGCCGGGTCAGGACGAACAACGCGATGGTCGGTACCAGGATGACCGGCCCACCGGGCAGCCCGGAGGCGTAGTAGCCGAACGCGGAGGCGGCCGTGGCCAGGAAGAGCGTCAGCGGGAAGCGGTGGACGAACAGCAGCGTGAGGACGGTCGCGGCGAGCCAGGCGGCCCCGAGCGGCGTCAGCGGCGACGCCCCGGGCTGCCACCGCGAAGACGCACTGGTCGCCCCGAGCACGAAGCCCAGGACGACGACGGTGCGCACCACGCGTCCAACCCACGGCGGCCATCTCATGCCGCGAAAACTACCGGTCGCCGGACGGCGGCGCGTCCGTCTCGGAGCGCGCTCCCGGCGTACGTCGTCAGTCGAACATGAGGGGCAGCTTCGCCGCCGTCTCCTCGTCGGCCGGGGTGTAGGTCGACATCGTGATCTCCGAGCGGCGGCCGTAGTAGAGGTACGTGAAGTTGAACCGCAGCAGGCCCACGTCCGGGTGCAGGTACCGCTTGGTGCGGATCGGCTCGGAGTTGACGTCGTGGTGCGGCCACAGCTCGGCGAACAGCGGCGACTCCGCCTTCAGGCGCTTGACCAGGCTCTTCCACGCCGGCTCGGCGACGTGCTCGGCCATCGCCGCGCGGAAGGACGCGATCACGCGCGGGATGTTCGTGTCCCAGTCGAGCATCCGCTTGCGCCACTCCGGGTTGAGCAGGCACTGGACCAGGGTGTTGCGGTCTTCGAACGGGATCGCGTCGACGTCGCCCATCAGCCAGGTGTAGCCGCGGTTGTAGGCCAGCAGGTCGCAGCGGGCGTTGCGCACCGCGACGGGGTACGGCTCCAGCTTCTTGAGCATCAGCTCCATCGCCGGCGTGATGACCTGGCAGTCCTTCTCGCTCTCCGGCTCGGGCGCGCCGGCCAGGCGGAAGAGGTGGGTGTGCTCGTGCGGGTCGAGGCGCAGCGTGCGCGCGATCGCCTGCAGCACCTGCTCGGACGCGTTGATGTCGCGGCCCTGCTCCAGCCACGTGTACCAGGTGACCCCGACGCCGGCGAGCTGCGCGACCTCTTCCCGGCGCAGCCCCGGCGTCCGGCGGCGGCCCAGCAGCGGGAGGCCGACCTGCTCGGGCGTGATCCGCTCGCGACGGCTGCGCAGGAACCTCGCCAGCTCCTGACGGCGGAGTTCGGATTCGACGGCGGTGGTCATGGTGCCAGGATCGCATGCGCCGGACCCTGGTACCAGGTAGTGGCAGTACCCGGATAAACAGCAACTGGTACCAGTTTAAATCCGGGGTGATCGTAGTACTCATGACCACGACAGAACTCGCGCCGACAACCCTCGGCGCCCCGGCACGGCCGGGACTGACCCCCGCCGGCCTGGTCACGGTGCTGCTGGGGGCGGCACTGCCCATCATCGACTTCTTCATCGTCAACGTCGCGCTCCCGACGATCGATGCCGACCTCCACGCGTCCACGGCGACGCTCGAACTGGTGGTGGCGGCGTACGGCATCGCGTACGCGGTCCTGCTGGTGGTCGGCGGCCGCCTCGGCGACTCGTTCGGCAGGCGTCGGTTGTTCTTGGCGGGCCTGTGGCTGTTCACGTTGACGTCCCTGGCCTGCGGAATCGCCCCGACGGCGACCACGCTGGTGATCGCCCGCGCCGCGCAGGGGGCGGCGTCGGCGTTGCTGCTGCCGCAGGTGCTCTCGATCATCCAGGCGACGACGTCCGGCGAAGCGCGTTCGAAGGCGCTCGGGCTGTTCGGCGCGACGGGCGGCCTCTCGACGGTCATCGGTCAGCTCCTGGGCGGCGCCCTGGTGGCGGCGGACGTCTTCGGGACGGGCTGGCGGCCGATCTTCCTGGTCAACGTGCCGATCGGCCTGGTCGTGCTGGTGCTGGCCCGCCGCCTGCCGGAGAGCCGCGCGCACAACCCGCTGGGTGTGGATCGCCTCGGGACGCTCCTGCTGGCGGTCACCCTGATGTCGTTCCTGGTCCCGCTGATGGAAGGCCGGGCCCTGGGCTGGCCGGCGTGGACGATCGCGCTGCTGATCGTCTCGCCGTTCGCCGCGGCGGCGTTCGTGCACGTCGAACGGCGTCAGGAGCGTCTCGGTGGGACGCCGTTGCTGCCGCCGTCGGTGATGCGGCTGCCGAGCGTCCGGCGTGGGCTGATGGTGGCGATCCCGTTCTTCGGCGCGTTCGGTTCGTTCATGTTCGTGTACGCGATGACGTTGCAGGAGGGGCTGCACTTCGGGCCGCTCGGCGCGGGTGTGGCTTTGACGCCGCTGGCCGTCGCGTACTTCACGGTGTCGATGCTGAGCAGCAAGCTGGTCGCGCGGTACGGCCAGAAGGTCGTCCCGGTCGGGGGTGCGATCACGGCTCTCGGCATGGTGGCGCTGCTGTGCACGACGCTGTCGGCGTGGCCGCACGTGACGGTGCTCGACCTGGCGCCGTCGATGGTGGCGATCGGGGTCGGGAACGCGCTCGCGATGACGACGTTGTTCCGGATCGTGTTGTCCCACGTGCCGACGGATCTGGCCGGCGTGGGGTCGGGTGTGATGACGACCAATCAGCAGACGTCGCTGGCTTTGGGCGTGGCGACCTTGGGGAGTTTGTACGCGGCGCTTTCGGGGTCACTGGGGAGCCGGGACGCGTTCGCGTGGGTGATCGGGATCGTGGCGCTGCTGGCGACGGTGGTCGCGATCACCGGACGGCGGTTGCCGGACCCCCGGGTGTGACGCACGGCGGAGCCGGGTTCAGCCCGGCTCCGCCTGCCGAGTGGGTCAGCCCGCTCGCTCCCGCGATCCCGGCTGTGGGATTCCCACGTTTCTGGCGCCCTCGTTCGAGGTCGGAACGCGAACCTGCAGGTCATGGACAGGTACGGCTACCCCCACGAGCTCGAGTACCGGCGTGAGGCCGACGGCTCGCGGGTGCACGAATACACCGAACTCGTCGATGACATGGGGTTCGTCCTCGAGCACCGCAGCGAGCGGTACCAGGGGTGGACCGTCCGGTACGGGACCGCCTGCGCGCACGACTACCTGTCCCGCAAGCGCGCCCGGCCCGGCACCTTCGTCGTCAGCGTCTACCGGCTCTTCCCCGGGCGGCGGGACCACGTCGTCACCATCCGGGTGACGTGGCCGCCGAAAAAAGCGAAAGTTCACCCGTCGGAAAAGCCGCGCGCCGGACGACGATGAGGGTGTGACGGAACCTCGGGTACGACCGGACCCGGCCTTCGCGCTGCTCGGGCTCTACGAGACCGCGCTGCCGGAGGTCTACGGGTACCTGCTGTCCCGGTGCGGTGACCGCACGCTCGCCGAGGAACTGACGTCCGAGACGTTCCTCGGGGCGGTCGCCGCCTGTCGCAAGGAGTACGCACCTCCAGTGAGCACCGGGTGGCTGATCGGCGTCGCCCGGCACAAGCTCGCCGACCACTGGCGGCGCAAAGAACGTGAGGAACGCGGGCTGCGGCTGGTGCACGACAGCGAGCCGGACGTCGAGGACCCGTGGGACGAGCAGCTCGACGCCCTGCGCGCGAGACAGGTGCTCGAATCCCTCGGGTCGCACCACCGCGCGGCCTTGACCCTGCGGTACGTCGACGGTCTCGGCGTGCCCGAAGTCGCCGGCCACCTGGGCCGCAGCGTGCACGCCACGGAGGCGTTGCTCGTGCGGGCCCGTGCCGCGTTCCGGCGCGCCTACGAGGAGAAGGAGGGTCGCGATGCCTGAGCCTTTCGACGCGCTTCGCCGTCCCTCCGCCCGGGTGGCCCCCGACCCGGACTTCGCCGCCGAACTACGCGACAACCTGCGTCGCTTGATCTTGAACGGAGCCGATATGACGACCACTTCGGAAGCACCGTCCACCGCCGCCGAACTGCGCTCGCTGACGCCGTACCTCGCGGTGTCCGACGCGCGGGCCGCGCTCGACTTCTACGTCGAGGTGTTCGGCGCCGTGCGCCGCGGCGAGCCGATCCTGATGGACGACGGCCGCATCGGGCACGCGGAGCTGGCCATCGGCGACGCGGTGCTGATGCTCGCCGAGGAGTACCCCGAGATCGGCCACGTCGCACCGCGCGACGGGGGCGCGTCCGTGCGGGTGGAGGTGCCGGACCCGGACGTTTCGGTGAACCGGGCGCTGGAGCTGGGCGCGACGCTGATCCGCGCGGTGAGCGACTCGCCATACGGCCGCGGCGGCTCGTTCCGCGACCCGTTCGGGCAGCGGTGGCTGGTCTCGCAGGCGGCGTCCCCGGCCGCGGGCCCGCGCCCGGCTCGCCACGGCGAGGCCATGTACTTCACGTTCCAGGTCCCGGAAGCCGAGCCGGCGAAGTCGTTCTACGGCGCGGTGCTGGGCTGGCAGTTCACGCCGGGCTCGACGTCCGACGCGTGGGGCTTCTCGGGCCCGGGCCTCGAGGGCGGCCTGTGGGCCGGCGACCGCCAGGTGGGCTGGAAGCTGATGTACGCGGTCGACGACCTCGAAGCCGCGTTGACCCGGGTGCGCGAGCAGGGCGGCCGGACGGGCGAGGTCGAGAACCACCCGTACGGCACGACGGCCGACTGCACGGACAACCAGGGCATCGAGTTCTGGCTGTGGGAGCGGCCCGGGAAGTGAGGAATCCCATCCGCCGGGCCGTGCGTTCGGGCGCACACTCGAAGCATGGCCGGGCAATGGGTGCCGCGTGACCACGACGAGCTGACCGCCGGGTGGCGGCTGTGGCTCGAACTCGGCTCGTCGGCCTGGCCGCGGCCGGGGTGGGACGGCAGCCCGGACGAAGCGGTGCGCGGTATTCGGGAGCTGACCGCCACCTGCGACCGGATTCTCGCCGACTACCTCGCCGCCGGCGGCTCGGCCGACGCCGCGATAGCCGGGCTCCTCAGGTCGATGTACCTGGCCGCGAGCTGGACTTGCGAGCTGTGGCAGGGGGACACCGCACCGCTCGACGAGGAGCGGATGGCGATGCTGCACGGCGACCTCGCCGGCTTCGCCGACCACGCCCTCGGCGTGCGAACCCTGCTCGCCGAGGGCGGTGGCTGGGCTTCGCTGTCCCTCTAACGGCCGACCGCGTAGCCCTGCATGCCTCGGGCGTTCGCCGCCGCGTGGAGGAGGCCGTCCGTGCGCGACACCGCCGAGAGGCGGCCCAGGGCCCAGTCGCCCGCGTCGACCAGCAAGTGGCCTCGCTCGCGCAATGCGTCCAATGTGGACGCCCCCAGCCGCGACTCCACCACCAGCTCGCGCGGGTTCCACGAGCGTGGGTAGAACGAACTCGGGAACGCCGTCGTGTGCCAGGCCGGCGAGTCGATCGATTCCTGCAGGTTCAGGCCGCCGTACACGTGGGCCAGCCAGAAACACAGCTGCCACTGGTCCTGCTGGTCTCCGCCCGGGGTGCCGAACGCCAGCGTCGGGACCCCGTCACGCAACGCCAGCGACGGCGACAACGTGATTCGCGGGCGCTTGCGCGGCGCCAGCGAGTTCGGCAGTCCCTCCTCCAGCCAGAACATCTGCCCGCGCGAGTCCAGGCAGAAGCCCAGCGACGGGATCGTCGGGCTCGACTGCAGCCAACCACCGGACGGTGTCAGCGACACCAGGTTGCCCGCCGCGTCGACGACGTCCAGGTGGACCGTGTCGCCGCGGGTCTGGCCCTGGGGCCCCACCGTCGGCTCGCCCGTCGCGCCGCCCTCCGACTTCACTCCCCGCAGCGAGTCCAAGATCGCCGGGAGACGCGCGGGGCCGCGGGCGTCGCCGGGCCGCAGCTCAGCCGAAGCGGACTCGCCGATCAGCGCGCGGCGGGAGTCCGTGTACGACGCCGACAGCAGCACGTCCAGCGGCACGTCCGTGTCGCCGTACCAAGCCTCGCGGTCGGCGAAGGCCAGCTTCGCCGCTTCGGTCGCCAAGTGCACCGTGCGCTCCGACGGAATTCCGTCCACATAGGACAGCTCGGCGCGGAAGCCGTGCAGCAACAGCGCCTGCTGCAGCAGCGCCGGGCCCTGCGTCCAGCCGCCCATCTTGACCAGGCGCCAGTCGTCGACGTCCACGAACGCCGGTTCCTCGTACGTCGCCGACCACGACGCCAGGTCTTCTCCGGTCAGCAGGCCCGCGTGGTCGCGGCCCGAGTCGTCGCGGAACGCGGTCCGGCTGAACTTTTCGATCTCTTCGGCGACGAAACCCTGTGACCAGGCACGACGTCCAGCGTCGAGCTGCGCCTCGCGGCCCGGGACCGACTCGGCTTCCCGCAGGAGACGCTCCCACGTGTCCGCCAGCGCCGGGTTCCGGTGCAGGCCCGACGCCGGCTTGCCGTCCGGCATCCACAGCGCCGCCGACGTCGGCCAGTGCTCGGTGAACAACCCGGCGACAGCGCTGATCGTGTCCCCGACGCGCGGCACCAGCGGGACGCCGTTGCGCGCGTAGCCGATCGCGTACGACAGCACCGACCGCAGTGGCTTCGTCCCGTAGTCGCGCAGCAGCAGGAGCCACGCGTCCCACGCACCCGGGACGGTCGCCGGCAGCAGGCCGCTGCCCGGGATCAAATCGAGCCCCAGCGACGCGAAGTGCGAGACGGTGGCCCCCGCGGGCGACGGGCCCTGTCCGGCCAGCGCCCGCGGGGTCGGGTCGTCCGCCGTCACGAAGAGGCCGGGTACCTGGCCCGCCGGCCCGCACAGGTGCGGCTCGGCGACCTGCAGGACGAACCCGGCGGCGACCGCCGCGTCGAACGCGTTGCCGCCGTCCTCCAGCACCGCCATCCCGGTGGCCGAGGCCAGCCAGTGCGTCGATGCCACCATCCCGAAGGTGCCGGCCAGCTCCGGCCTCGTCGTGAACATGCCCCGATAGTACGCATTGCTAAGGAACTTTCACCAGGACGCCGGGCGCAGCCGTTCCGGCTCGTACGGCTGCGTGATGACCTCCATCCCGTTCCCGCCGGGATCGAGGAAGTAGACGCCACGGCCGCCGTGGTTGTGGTTGATTTCGCCGACCTGCTTTCCCATCGGGTCGGCGTGGTAGGTCACGCCCGTTTCGACGAGCCGCGCGAACACGGCGTCGAAGTCGTCCTCCGGGATCAGGAAGCAGTAGTGCTGCAGGCGCAGGTCCTCTTCGGGGACGGTCGCGAAGTCCAGCCGGACGCCGTTGCGCGTCTCGACGGGGATGAACGGACCCCATTCCTCCCCGACTTCGAGGCCGAGCAGGTTCGCCAGGAATTCGGCGGATTCCCGGTTGTTCCGGGACGGAATGATCAAATGGTTCAATTCAACGGAAACTGACACGGTTGAAATGCCTCCACGGGCACTCCCGCCACCTCCATGCCTCACCCAGCCGGTGACCGACACGCGATGCCGTGCCGATCACCTTAACCAAGATCAAGCAGTCAGGAAACCTTGATTCGCGCCGCCGCCCGCGGCCGCCCGACGCCCTGCCAGGACAACCCGGCGTCGACGATCACCCGCGGGTCCAGCAGGTTGCGCGTGTCGACGACGTCGATGCCCTCCATCAGCTCGGCCATCGCCGCCCAGTCGAGGTGCTTGAACTCGGCCCACTCGGTCAGCACGACGACGGCGTCCGCGTCCTTCGCGACCTGGTAGGCGTCGTCGACCACGGTCATCCCGGCGATCTCGCCGTCGACCGCCGGGTCGTAGGCCACCAGGTCCGCGCCCAGCGCGCACAGCACCGAAGCCACGGCGAGCGCGGGCGAGTCGCGCAGGTCGTTCGTGCCCGCCTTGAACGCCAGGCCCAGCACGCCGATCCGGGCGCCGGCCAGGGTGCCGCCGACCGCGCCGGCGATCTTCGCGACGATCCGGTCGCGCTGGGCGATGTTCTCGTCGATCGCCGAGGTCAGCATCTTGAAGTCGTAGTTGACCGACTCGGCCACCTTGACCAGCGCGCTCGTGTCCTTCGGCAGGCACGAGCCGCCCCAGCCGGGGCCGGGCTTGAGGAACGTCCGCCCGATCCGCCGGTCGTAGCCCATGCCCTCGGTGACGAGGTCGATGTCCGCGCCCAGCCGTTCGCACAGCTCGGCGATCGAGTTGACGTAGGACAGCTTCAGCGCGAGGTAGCAGTTCGCGGCGTACTTGACCAGTTCGGCGCTCGCCGCGTCGGCGACGACGACCGGCGCGTCCAGTTCCGCGTACAGCTCGCCGACCCAGTGCGCGGCCGCGAAGTCGGCCGACCCGACGACGATCCGGTCCGGGCCCAGGAAGTCCGCGACCGCCGTGCCCTCGCGGAGGAACTCGGGGTTCGACACCACCGGCACGTCGGTACGGCCGAGCATCGCCTGGATCCGCTTCGACGTGCCGACCGGCACGGTCGACTTGGTCACCAGCGCGCAGCCGGCGGGCAGGACGTCGCCGATCTCGGCGGCCACGGCCTCGACCGCGCGCAGGTCCGCCGAGCCGCCCGCGCCCATCGGCGTCGGGACGCAGAGGAACACCGCCTGGGCGTCGCGGACCGCGTCCCGCGCGCCGACGACGAACTGGAGGCGGCCCGCGGCGATCCCGCGGGTGACCAGGTCGGCCAGCCCCGGTTCGAGGATGTCCACACGACCGGCGGCGAGGCGTGACACCTTCGCCCGGTCGACGTCCACGCACGTGACGGAATGACCCAGACTGGCCAGGCAGGCCCCCGTGGTCAGTCCGACGTAACCGGTCCCTACCACCACGATCCGAGCTGGCGTCATGGTGCTGAAGGTGACAGCCGGAGTTGACCACGACGCTAACGGAACCGGTCGCCCCCGGGAGCGGTGAGCGAAGACACGAACCCCGCGTGCGAACGAGCGTTAACCTGAGTCCGCGAATCGGAGCACGAAGGGAACCGCAAAGATGCAGATCACCGACACCGCGGCGCTCGTCACAGGGGGCGCTTCCGGCCTCGGCGGGGCGACGGCGAAGGCCCTCGCGGCCAAGGGCGCGCGGGTGTTCGCGCTCGACCTGGCGTCGTCCATCGAGAAGGCCGAGCAGGTCGACGGCATCACCTACGTCGAGGCCGACGTCACCGACGTCGAGCAGGTCGAGGCCGCCGTCGCGACCGCTTCGGGCTCGGGCGTGCCGCTGCGGACCGTCGTGAACTGCGCCGGCATCGGGCCGTCCGCGCGGATCCTGTCCAAGAAGGGCCGCCACGACCTCGCGCTGTACGCGAAGGTCATCCAGATCAACCTGGTCGGGACGTTCAACGTGCTGACCGTCGCGGCCGAGGCCATCGCCAAGACCGAACCGCTTGAGGACGACGCCCGCGGCGTCATCATCAACACCGCGTCGATCGCCGCCTTCGACGGCCAGATCGGGCAGGTCGCCTACTCGTCGTCCAAGGGCGGCGTCGTCGGCATGACGCTCCCCGCGGCCCGCGACCTGGCCTCGCACGGCATCCGCGTGCTGACCATCGCGCCCGGCATCGTCGACACGCCGATGCTCGCCACGGTCAGCGACGAGTTCCGCGCGTCCCTCGCCGCCGGCGTCCCGTTCCCGAAGCGCCTCGCGCGGCCGGACGAGTACGCGCAGCTCGCGCTGTCGCTCATCGACCACGACTACCTGAACGGCGAGGTCGTCCGCATGGACGGCTCGCTCCGGATGGCCCCGCGCTGACCCTTCCGCCGGGGCACGTGCGTGCCCCGGCGTCCGTGGTCAGCGGGTCAGGCGGACTTCCAGGCCGATGCCGTCGGCCGTCACCGAGCAGCCGCCGAAAGCGCTTTCGGCGGCCAGCTCCTCGAACTGCTCCCGCGTGAACGCCCGGCGCCGCAGCCAGGCGAGCGTCTGCCGGACGGTGAACCCGCTGAGCGCGCCGACGTTCATCCGGTCGACCTCGCGGCCGATGTCGGCGCTCGTGGCCTCGTGGTTGAGGTCGTGGATCACCGCGAACCCGCCCGGCCGCAGCACGCGGTGCATCTCGTTCAGCGCCGTCACCGGCTGCCGGAAGTTCTTGAACGCGGCCTGGCAGACGAGGAAGTCGAACGACTCGTCCGCGAACGGCGCGTGCGTGATGTCGCCCTGGCGGAAGTCGATCTCCAGGTCGCCACGGTTCTCCCGGGCGATCTCGACCATCGTGTGGCTGATGTCCAGCCCGGTCACGTGGAAGCCGCGCTTCGCCAGCTCGACGGCGAAGAAGCCCGGCCCGGGCGCCACCTCCAGGACGTCGGCGCCGTCCGGCCAGCCCGCCGTGACCTCGGCCGCCAGCCGCCGGTACTGGGCGATCTGGGCGTCCGTGCCGCGGTTCTTGGCGTACCAGCGGGCCTGAAAGCCCTCCATCTCGGGCACCCTGTGCTTGCGAGTGGTCTCCATCGGTTCCTACCTCTCCACGAACTCCCCCAGGTCGTCCGGGAATTCGCCGGTTTCGTGGTAACGGCGCCACGCCTCGATCTCGGGCAGCGCGCCGGTGGTCAGTTCTTCGAGGAAGCCGCGCACCCAGCGCCCCTCGGCCTCCGTCATCGCGAGGTCGTATTCGACCTCCACCAGGAACAGCCGCGGCATCAGCGGCCGCAGCTGTTCCAACGCCGCCCGCTGCGCCCCGGCGTGCTCGTCGAGCTGGGCGAGCCGCTCCCGCAGCCGGCTGATCGCCTGGTCCGGACCCAGGACGCCGATCATCGACAGCCCGGCCTTGAACCGCGGCGGCTCCCGGTCGAGCGTGCCGACGAGCTCGCGGACCCAGTCCTCGAACTCCGCCCGGCCGGCCGGGGTGATCCGGTAGACGGTCCGCTCGGGCCGCCCGCCGTCCTTGACGCTCTCGACGGCCTCCAGGAAGCCGTGTTTCTCCAGGTTCGCGACGACCGTGTACAGCGATCCCCACTTGATCGGCATGTCGGCGTCCTTGCCGCGTTCCTTCAGCACGGCCGCCATCTCGTACGGGTGCATCGCGCGTTCCAGCGCGACGGACAGCACGGCCAGGCCGAGCATGCTGCCGACCTTCCGCTTCTTCATGCCGACTCCTCGTTCACGAGTACTCGTCGACGAGTATACGCAAGACGCGCCAGCGGGCAAGTGTCTTAGTCGACGAACTACTCAGAGATCGAACATGTACGGCACTTCGGCCTGCGCCCGGGCGTCGATCCACTCACGCAGCGCGCGCGTTGCCAGGACGTCGTCCTCGTTGTAGCGCAGCAGCCGCTCGCGCTGGGCCGCGTCCGGTGCCTCGCCGTCCATGCCGACGGCGTCGCGGTACCAGCGCATCGACGCCTCGCCGCCCGCTTCCGGGTCGCGCCACGAGAAGCCGGCCACCGGGGCGATCACCTTCAGGCCCTTGCCGTGGGAGCAGAGGAACTGGTCGGTGACGCTGCGGAAGAGGTCGACCCACTCGTCCGAGTCCACAAAGGACTGGATTTCCTTCTTCGAAGGCATGCCGGGGTGGTCGCCGAAGCGCTCGACCGAGCCGAACAGCCAGCGGTTCTCGGCGAGCGCGTTGTAGCAGTACGCGCGGAAGGTCAGCCCAGCCGCTTCGGTGCGCTCCCGGACGTCGGTGAGCCAGGCCCAGAACTCGGCGAACGACCGGGCCTCGTCGTCGGTCGGCAGCGGATCCCACGTCGCGAAGGCGCGGTAGCCGGGTTCGATCCCGATGTCGGCGCCGGTGAGCAGGCAGCCCCAGAGGTACGCGCCGGCGTCGCCGAAGCTCTCCATGTCGACGTCGACCTCGACGTCGGCGCGCGGGACCTCGACGCGGTCGACCCGGCGGACCAGCGTCAGGTCGGCCAGCCACGCGCGGGCCAGGACGACGGCGTCCGGGAACGTCACGCCCGTCCAGTTCACGTCCGGCGCGTCGCCGGTCGGGTCGAGCGCGGCCAGCTTGTCCACAGTGGACACGCCGGCGCGGCGCAGCTCCACCGCGTCCTCGCCGCGGACGACGAGGCTGACGTCCCGGGTCTCGGTCAGCACGACTTCGCACGTCGGCCACCACGGGCAGCGGCGGCACTCCAGCACGCGCGACGGCTCGGCCAGCGGCTCCTCGCCGTTCGCGGCCGCCGTCGCGATGGCGAGCCGGTCGGCGAACCGGACCTGGTACTCGGTGAGCGCGCTGCGCCCGCCCGGCCAGGTGCCCGCGGTGAGGTCGTGCCAGACGACGACGTCGGCGTCGAGGCCGATGACGCCGCCGATGGCGAGGCTTTCGTCGGCCTGCCCGAGCGTCTGCAGCATGCGGCGGGTGTGCACGAGCCGGAGCTGGTCGCGCGGCTGCGACCGGACCTTCCGGCTCTCGTCGGCTTTGCGGTGCGCCGGGTCGAGGTCGGTCAGCTCGGTGACGACGGCGCCGGCGCCGCGATCGGAGATCCGGTGGCGCACGACGAGCACCGGGACGTACCCGCGGCCGGTGCGGACGAGCAGGTCGATGCCGCCGCGCCGGTGGCCGGCCGCGTCGACCGGGAAGAGCGCGCCCCAGATGTACTGCGCTTCGGCGGCGAAGGCCTGCTCGGTGCGCTCGACGCGTTCGTGGGCGGGCAGGTCGCGGTCGATCTTCACCCAGTGACCGGGGTTGGCCGCCATCAGCCTGCTGACGATGTCCTCGCGGTGGGCGGTCGCGTCGGCGATCCGCTGCTGCGCCGTCGGGTCCGGCGGGGAAAGCGGTACCTCGCGCATCGCCGGGTCGTGCTCGAGGTGCACCCGACGACGGCAGCGGCTGACCGCGCCCGCGTCGAGTACCACCTCACCGTTCTGCATGGCGATCACTCTAGATTCCCACCGCCGAGCCGACATGCCCGCCACGTGCGAGACCAGTAAGTTCGACGTCGACACGTCGCAGGAGGTGCCATGGCGCGCAAGGCCAAGGTCGAGGGTGATGCCAGGTTCACCCCTAAGAGGGCGAAGAACGCGGTCGCGGTGGCGAAGGTGCTCGGCCCGGCCGTGATCCCGGTGGTCGCGCCGTTCGCGGTGCGCGCGGCGGGTGCGGCGCGGGACGCGTACGACCGCTACCAGGCGCGCAAGCTGGGGGTCTCGGTCGACAAGCTGGGCGAGTACACCGGCCGCGGCGCGGCCCTGCACGCCCGGATCGCGGGCCTCGCCGACGGCTGCCGCGACCTGCAGAAGTCGGAGAAGGCGTCGAAGGCGGACCAGGAATTCGTGAAGGACTCGCTGAGCACGCTGGAGCAGCTGTCGGCATCGGTGCGCGCGGCGGAGCGGATGCCGGCGGCGCGGCGCAAGGCCGTGCACCGCGCGGTGGCCGGCGAACTGGAGCGGCTCGAAGGCCAGCTGCTGCACCGGCTGGGGATCTGACGCTACCGGCCGGCACCGAAACTGTCGGTGCCGGCCGGTAGCGTAGAGAACGGGGGGCGCCCCCGCGGGCGCTACTTCACGAAGCCCTTCTTGACCATCCAGTCGTGGGCGACCTTGCCCGCGTCCTGGCCGTCGACGTCGACCTGCTTGCACAGCTCGACCATCTGGTCGTTCGTGATTGCCGCGCTGACCTTCTCCAGCGGGCCGCGGACCTCCGGGTGCTGCTTCAGCCACTCCGTTCGCAGCGTCGCCACGGCGTTGTACTGGGGGAACGCCTTCTTGTCGTCCTCCAGCACCCGCAGGTTGAGGCCCGAGATCCGGCCGTCGGTCGTGAAGACCTCACCCACCGGGCAGGTCCCGCTCGCCACCGCCGAGTAGATCGTGCCGATGCCGAAGTTCTTCACCGTCGGGTTCTGGAAGCCGTACGCCTTGACCGCGGCCGGGAAGCCGTCCTGACGGCTGGTGAACTCCGTCTCCAGGCAGAACACCGCCTGGTCCGGCTTCTGCTTGATGAACGCCGCCAGGTCGGAGGTCGTCTTCAGGTTGTTCTGCGCGCCGTACGCCTCCGTCACCGCGAAGGCGTACTGGTCGTTCAGCGGCGAGTAGTTCAGCCACGTGACGCCGAACTTCTCTTCGTCCGCCTTGGCCGTCGCGTCGTACTGGGCCTTCTCGCCGCCCGGTACCGGGAGCTCGTTGCCCTGGTAGTTGATCCAGCCCGTGCCCGTGTACTCCCACGTGACGTCGGTCTGGCCGGACAGCAGCGCCTGGCGCGAGGAGTTCGAGCCCTTGATGTCCGAGAGGTCCACGACGTCCGCGCCGGCCGCCGTCAGGGCCATCTCCGCCATGTACGCCAGGATGATGTTCTCGGTGAAGTCCTTCGACCCCACCGTCACCTTCACGCCCTGCAGCGACGGGATCGGCTGGATCGAGCCCGGCTTGATGTCGTAGGGCACCGCCTGGTTGACCGTCAGGCCGCACGACGAGAGCGTCACCCCCAGCAGGGCCACGCAGAGCAGTCGCCGGAGTTTCATCGCAGCCCCTTCGGTCCGAAGTACTGTTCGGCGACCGCGCCCAGCCAGTCCACCAGCAGCGCCAGCGCGACGGCCAGCACCGAGCCGGTCACCAGCACCGAGGTCAGGTTCAGCTTGTAGCCGGTGTCGATCAGCAGCCCGAACCCGCCGGCGTTGACGAACATGCCGAACGTCGCCGTGCCGACCGCCAG
This sequence comes from Amycolatopsis sp. NPDC049691, assembly GCF_040675005.1. Classification (NCBI taxonomy): domain Bacteria; kingdom Bacillati; phylum Actinomycetota; class Actinomycetes; order Pseudonocardiales; family Pseudonocardiaceae; genus Amycolatopsis; species Amycolatopsis sp. NPDC049691. Next base: position 4,168 of record NZ_JBFANX010000024.1, on the reverse strand, counting down.
GACGAGCGACGTGCGCAGGCCGGCCAGGATCAGCGGGACGGCGAGCGGCAGCTCGACCCGCCACAGCACCGCGGCCGACGACATCCCGATGCCGCGGCCCGCGTCGATCAGCGCCGGGTCGACCTGCTGGATGCCGACCATCGTGTTCCGCAGCACCGGCAGCAGCGAGTAGAACGCCAGCGGCAGCGCGGCCACCCAGATCCCGCCGGTCGCGCCGGTGATGATGAACCACAGCACGAGCACGCCCAGCGCGGGCGCGGCCTGCCCGATGTTCGCGATGGCCAGGAAGATGGGCGCCAGGAAACGCGCCCACGGCCGCGTCACCAGGATCCCGAGCGGCACCGCGACCAGGACGACGATCGCGGTGACCACGAGCGTCATCAGCACGTGGTCCCACAACGCCGTCAGCAGCGACGACGCGTTGAGCGTCTCATTCTCCGTCGCGGTCAGCCCGCTGGAGAACACCGAGACCAGCGTCACGGCGACGATGACCAGCACGGCGACGGGCTGGGCGAAGAGGCGGACGCGTTCCGCGCGCTTGGAGCCGGACTCGGTGCTGAAACCGGTATCGACGGCAGCCGTCATGCGGACACCTCTTCACCGTTCGTGTGCTCGTCGCGCAGCTGCTGGATGGTCGCGATCACGGTGTCCAGCTGGATGGTGCCCGCGTACTCACCGCGCGCGCCGGTCACCGGCACCGAGCCGCCCTCGGCGAGCATCGCCTCGAGCGCGTCCTGCAGCGTCGACTGCAGGCTGACGACGTCCCGCAGCGGCTTGCCGACGTTGGCCAGCGACGTCGCGGAGGTCAGCTCACGGGCGTGCACCCACCGCGTCGGGCGGCGGCGCGCGTCGAGCACGAGCGCGAAGTGCCGCTTGGACTTGTCGAGCTTCTCCCGGACCGACGCCGGCGTCTCGTCGACCGTCACCGTGAGCGCGTCCTGCTGGAGCTCGACGTCCCGGACCCGAAGCAGCGTCAGCTGCTTCAGCGACGCGCCCGCGCCGACGAAACCGGCGACCGTGTCGTCCGCCGGGTTCGCCAGGATCGCCTCGGGCGTGTCGTACTGCAGGATCGACGACTGGTTGCCGAGCACCGCGATCTTGTCGCCGAGCTTCACGGCCTCGTCGAAGTCGTGCGTGACGAACACGATCGTCTTCTTCAGCTCGCTCTGCAGGCGCAGCAGCTCGTCCTGCAGGTTGCCGCGGGTGATCGGGTCGACCGCGCCGAACGGCTCGTCCATCAGCAGCACCGGCGGGTCCGCGGCCAGCGCCCGCGCGACCCCGACGCGCTGCTGCTGCCCGCCGGACAGCTGGCGCGGGAAGCGGTCGCGGAAGTCGGCCGGGTCGAGCCCGACCAGGTCCATCATCTCCTCGACCCGGTCGTTGACCTTCTTCTTGTCCCAGCCGAGCAGGCCCGGCACGACCGCGATGTTCTGCGCCACGGTGAAGTGCGGGAAGAGGCCGGCCTGCTGGATGGCGTAGCCGATCCGGCGGCGCAGGGTGTCGACTTCGAGCTTGAGCGCGTCTTCGCCGCCGATGGTGATCTTGCCGGACGTCGGCTGGACCAGCCGGTTGATCATCCGCATGGTCGTGGTCTTGCCGCACCCGGACGGGCCGACGAAGACCACGATCTTGCCCGCGGGCACGACCATCGAGAAGTCGTCGACGGCCGCTTCGCGGGTGCCGGGGTACCGCTTGGTGACGTGCTCCAGCTCGATCTCGACGCCGGAGACTTCCTCGTTCTCAGCCACGGACACCCCTAGAAATGGTGAAGCGCTTGATCAGGACGTAGATGCCGTCGAGGATCAGCGCGAGGATGACGACCCCGACCGTTCCGGTGACGGCTTGGTTCAGGGAGTTCGTGCTCCCCGCGTTCGTGAGCCCGGAGAAGACCTCGGCGCCGAAGCCGGGGCCCTTCGCGTAGGCGGCGATCACCGCGATGCCCATCAGCATCTGCGTCGCCACGCGCATGCCGGTGAGGATCGCCGGCCACGCCAGCCGCAGCTCGACCCGGGTCAGCACGCCGAAGCGGCTCATCCCGATGCCGCGCGCGGCGTCGACGACGGCCGGGTCGACGCCGTCCAGCCCGACGATGGTGTTCCGGACGATCGGCAGCAGGCCGTAGAGCACCAGCGCGATCACGGCGGTCGTCGGGCCGAGCCCCGAAAGCGGGATCAGCAGGCCCAGGAGGGCGAACGACGGGACCGTCAAGATCGTGCTCGCCAGCGCCGTGGCCACCGCCGAACCGATCGGGCTGCGGTACACCGCGATCCCGATCAGCACGCCGAGCACCGCGGCGAGGATCGTGCACTGCACCACCATGCTGGTGTGCAGGTAAGCCTCCAGCCAGAGCTTGCTCGCCCGGTCGGAGATGTAGTCGAAGAGGTTCATCCGTGTCCGCTCTCCCGCCCTTTGCGCAGGCTCTCACCCGAACGGGCTAGTTCCTGACCGACGGCTCAGTACCCAGCTCATGGCCGGTCCAAACCCCCGTTTCGGCCCACCGGTTCCGCCCACCTTGGCCTGCACCGACGTGATCGGCAACAAATGACCTGAACCACGTCGTGACGCGAAACGTGAACTTCATGTGTGCTCACCTCACGGGATCACACGCTCACGTGGGGCGAGGTCCCTTAGGCTGCTCCTCATGAGTGTCCCGGCACGGCGTCCCGCCGTGCTCGGTGCTACCCGGGGTGTGTCGCTCGCCGTGTCCGCAGCGGCACTTTCCGTCACTGCCCACCGGCTCGCCGACGGCGGCCTGCCCGACCCGGCGATGACCGTGCTGCTCACCGGCCTCTTCGGCTGGACCGCGACCGCGCTGGCCCGGAAGGCACGCGGACCGCTCGCCACGATCACGCTGCTCGGCGCCGCCCAGCTCGTGATGCACCTGCTGCTCACCACGCTCGCCGGCCACCACGACATGTACACGATGCCCGGCAGCACCGGGCTCGGCATGGTGGCCGCGCACTCGATCGCGACCTTGGTCACCGCGCTCCTGCTCGCCCGCGCGGACGCGACGCTGCTCACGGTGCTGGCCGTGCTGCGCGCGATCCTGCCGCGGCTGCTCACCCCGCTGCCGGTGCCGGCCGCGGCCCCCGCACTCGTCCCCGCCCGCACCGCGGCGCCGGGGCACCTCGTCGGCGTCGACCTGCGCCGGATCCGCGGGCGGCGCGGCCCGCCGGTTCATTCCTGAACCCAGCTCATCCCCGAAACAGCGGACCCCCGAGTCCGCTGCCCCTTCTTGAGTTCATCAGGAGTGAACCCATGTCCCAGAACGTCTTCAAGCGCGCCGGTTTCCTCGCCGCCACGGTCGGTGTCGCCGGTCTCCTCGGCGCCGGCGTCGCCTCCGCGCACGTCACCGCGAACGTCTACGGCCCGCAGCCGACGAAGGGCGGGTACGCGGCGATCGTGTTCCGCGTGCCGAGCGAGGAGAAGGACCCGATCACCACCACGAAGGTCACCGTCGACTTCAAGGCGGACTACGGCATCGGCTCGGTGCGGACCAAGCCCGTCCCCGGCTGGACCGCCCAGGTGACCAAGTCGAAGCTGCCGACCCCGGTCACCAAGGACAACGGCACGCAGATCACCGAAGCCGTCACCGCGGTGACGTGGACCGCGCAGCCGGGCAGCGAGCTCAAGGCCACCGACTACCAGGAGTTCTCGGTCTCCTTCGGCCCGCTGCCGACCAATGTGGACCAGATCGAGTTCCCGGCGCACCAGACCTACAGCGACGGCAAGGTCGTCGACTGGAACCAGCCGACCCCGGCGGGCGGTGAGGAGCCGGAGCACCCGGCACCGTCGGTCAAGCTGGCGGCGAAGGCCGAGGGTGACGGCGACCACGCCGCGATGGGTGCGAACACGGCGTCCACCACCGGGGAGCAGACTGAAGCCGCGGCGGCGACGTCGGACAGCACGGCCCGCTGGCTCGGCGGCGCCGGCCTGCTCGTCGGCGCCATCGGCCTCGGCGTCGGGGCCGGCGCGACCATCCGGGCCCGCAAGGCCACGGCCAAGTCGGGAGGCAACAGCTAAATGCGGAAGGCGCTCGTCGCGCTGGCGTTGACGGTGGTGGGGGGGGGGGGCGCCCGCCCCCCCGCGCGGGCCGCCCCCCGGCTGTTGTACACCCCGACCGCCCGCCGGGCGGGCATAGGCGCCCCCCCCCCCCACAACACCCCGA
>NZ_JBFANX010000023.1:0-154433 GCF_040675005.1 Amycolatopsis sp. NPDC049691 | reverse complement strand
CTCAGGCCGGCTACCCGTCGTCGCCTTGGTAGGCCACTACCCCACCAACAAGCTGATAGGCCGCGGGTTCATCCTGCACCGCCAGAACTTTCAACCAACCCCCATGCGAGGGAAGGTGATATCCGGTATTAGACCTCGTTTCCAAGGCTTATCCCAGAGTGCAGGGCAGATTACCCACGTGTTACTCACCCGTTCGCCACTCATCCACACCCGAAGGTGCTTCAGCGTTCGACTTGCATGTGTTAAGCACGCCGCCAGCGTTCGTCCTGAGCCAGGATCAAACTCTCCAACAATGAACAGTTTAATCGAGGCAATTTAATGCTCTCAAAGGAAACCCCGACGAGGGGGTTTCATATAAGCTCTACTGGCTTAGTTCACTAGCACACTGTTGAGTTCTCAAGCAACACACTCCGGACTCACCGCCTTATCAGCGGCTTTATCCTCGGCAGTTGTTCCAAGCGATATTCAAAGCTTTTGGTCGAGCATGCCTCAGCCTACGGTGTTAGTCGTAGGGATTCGGCGGCCGCTCGTGGGCCGACGCTGAACATTACCCGGTCCGATCCGCGGTGTCAACCCGCTCGGCCCGGCCGGATCTTCGGGGCTTGCGGCCCCGGGGCGACCCGGTGTTCCTGGCGACGAAGAGAAGATTACATGCCCCGAAACCGGTCCCGAACAGGGGGGTCACTTAACGCCATTGCCGCAGGTCACAGCGTGTGCGGAGCCCTACGACGGCAGGGTCGCCAGGTAGCGCGGCGGGACCCGGGCCGGAGCCACCCGCGAGAAGTCCGCCGCGAGCGCGAGCATCCGCGCGTCCGACCACCGGGCGCCCATGAACGAGATGCCCACGGGGAGCGGTCCGGCGAACCCGGCGGGCACGGTCACGTCCGGGTAGCCCGCGACCGCGGCCGGGGTCGACGACGGGATCACGTCGTTGTCGCCCACCGCGCAGTCGGTCTTCCACGCCGGCGGGTTGGTCGGCGACGCGATCGCGTCGAGGTGGTACTTCGCCAGGGTCTCGTCGAGCGACCGGCGGGCGAGGTCCGACAGCTCGGCGCGGCCGGCCAGGTAGCCGGGGTCGGTCGGCGGCGGCGCGGCCAGTGCCTGCTCGAACAGCTCCTGACCGGCGAAGCACGTCCGCTCCAGCGGGTCCGCGCGGTTGTAGGCGATCAGCTCGGCCAGGGTCCGCGGGCCGCTCGGCCGGGTCGCGAGGTAGGCGTCGATGTCGCGGTGGAACTCCGTGAGCAGCGCCGGGAACTCCAGTTCCAGGAGCCGGTCCTGGTACGGCGGGGTCACCTCGACGACCGTCGCACCGGCCCTGACCAGGGAATCCTTCGCGGAGGTCAGGACCGCGTCCGTCGACGGGCCGAGCACCGGCAGCCGCCACAACCCGATCCGCGCGCCGCGCAGCACACCCGGCCGCAGCAGCTTCGCGTAGTCCGTGGGCTGGGTGCTCGGATACGTCGAAGTGGCCGGGTCCGCGGGGTCCCGGCCCTGCAGGACCGACAGGGTCAAAGCCACGTCGACGACGTTGCGGGCGATCGGCCCGGCGGTGTCCTGCTCGGCGGAGATCGGCACCACGCCGGTGCGGCTGACCAGGCCGAGGCTGGGTTTGTGGCCGACCGTCGCCGTCATGCCGGCGGGGCAGACGATCGAGCCGTCGGTCTCCGAACCGATCGCGACCTGCGCGAGCGACGCGGCGACGCCGGCCGCGGACCCGGCGGACGACCCGCACGGGTTGCGGTCCAGCACGTACGGGTTGTTCGTCTGGCCACCCACGCCAGACCAGCCGGACGTCGGCTTCGCGGCGCGGAAGTTCGCCCATTCGGAGAGGTTCGCCTTGCCGAGGAGCACCGCGCCGGCGTCACGCAACCGGGTGATCAGCGTGGCGTCCTTCGCCGGGTAGCTGCGCAGGGCTCGCGATCCTGCGGTCGTCCACTGGTCGCGCGTGTCGACGTTGTCCTTGACCAGCACCGGGATGCCGTCGAGCGGTCCGCGCAGCCGGTGCGCGCGCCGCCGGGCGTCGCTTTCGGCGGCCTGCCGCAACGCCGAGGGGTTGAGCGCCAGGACCGCGTTGACCTTGCCGTCGAGCCGGTGGATCCGCTCGAGGTACGCGCTGGTCAGGCCCACCGCGGTGAGCCGGCCGGCCGCCATCCGCGCCTGCAGCGCCGGGATGTCGGCGGAGTCGAGGTCGAAGCGCCCGGACGCCGACGCGACTGGCGCGGGCGGGACGAGCAGGAGTACGGCGGCCAGCAGGACGAGCAGTGCCGGCCGCCGCCCCATCAGAGCACCGGCAGGAGGGTTCGGAGTTCGTACGGGGTGACCGCGCTGCGGTAGTTGTCCCACTCCACGCGCTTGTTCCGGAGGAAGAAGTCGTAGACGTGCTCGCCGAGCGCTTCCGGCAGGAGCTCGGACTTCTCCATCTCGGCCAGCGCCTCCCCCAGGTTCTGCGGCAGCTGGGCGTACCCGGCGGCGCGCCGCTCGGCGTCGCTCAGCTGCCAGATGTTGTCCTCGGCCGGTGGCGGCAGCTCGTAGCCCTTCTCGATCCCCTTGAGCCCGGCGGCCAGGATGACCGAGTACGCCAGGTACGGGTTGCACGCCGAGTCCAGCGTACGGATCTCCACCCGTCGGGATGACGCCTTTCCGGGTGAATACATCGGGACGCGGACGAGGGCCGAGCGGTTCGCGCGGCCCCACGAGACGGTCGTCGGAGCCTCACTGCCGCTGATCAGGCGTTTGTAGGAGTTCACCCACTGGTTCGTGACCGCGGAGATCTCCTTGGCGTGGTGCAGCACGCCGGCGACGAACGCCTTGCCGGTCTCCGACAGCTCGTGCGGGTCCTCGGCGTCGTAGAAGGCGTTGCGGTCGCCTTCGAACAGGCTGACGTGGGTGTGCATCCCCGAGCCGGGCTGGTCGGTGAACGGCTTGGGCATGAACGTCGCGCGCACGCCCTGGGTCAGCGCGACCTCCTTGACGACGTAGCGGAACGTCATCACGTTGTCGGCCATCGTCAGCGCATCGGCGTAGCGGAGGTCGATCTCCTGCTGGCCCGGTGCCCCTTCGTGGTGGCTGAACTCGACGGAGATGCCCATCGCCTCGAGGGTCTCGATGGCGTGGCGGCGGAAGTGGGTCGCGGTGGCGTGGCTGGCCTGGTCGAAGTAGCCGCCGTTGTCCGCGGGCTCCGGCTCGCTGCCGTCGTCGGGGACGCTCGAGAGCAGGAAGAACTCGATCTCGGGGTGGACGTAGCAGGTGAAGCCCGCTTCGGCCGCCTTCGACAGCTGGCGGCGCAGGACGTGCCGCGGGTCGGCCCACGACGGGGAGCCGTCCGGCATCGCGATGTCGCAGAACATGCGGGCCGAGTACGGGCTGCCGTCGGGGGTCTCCCAGGGCAGGACCTGGAACGTGGCCGGGTCCGGCTTGGCGACCATGTCCGATTCGTAGACGCGCGCGAAGCCCTCGATGGCCGAGCCGTCGAAGCCGATGCCGTCGTTGAAAGCGCCTTCGAGTTCCGCCGGCGCGACCGCGACGGACTTGAGGAACCCCAGCACATCGGTGAACCAGAGACGAACGAAACGGATGTCGCGCTCCTCGAGCGTGCGGAGCACGAATTCCTGCTGGCGATCCATGGCCGCACCCTAACGACAGCGTGTTAACGGGATGTTTCACGACGCGCCGGGGGTGACCAAGTCACGTCGCGAGCACCGCAACGGGCTTCTTCGCCCGCGAGATCGCCAGTGAGGCGACCGACGCCAGTACCGCCAGGACCGCCGCCGAATACCAGGCCACGTCGTAGTTGCCGAGCTGGTCGCGGACCAGGCCGGCGGCCGATGCCGCGAACGCCGCGCCCAGCTGGTGGCTGGCGAACACCCAGCCGAACACGATCGGGCCCGCGTCGCCGAACGCTCGGACGCAGAGCGCGACCGTCGGCGGGACCGTGGCCACCCAGTCGAGGCCGTAGAACAGGATGAACGCCCACATGCTCGGCTGCACCGAGTTCGTGAACAGCTGCGGCAGCAGCGCCAGCGAGAGCCCGCGAAGCGCGTAGTAGACGCCGAGCAGGACGCGCGGGTCGACGCGGTCGGTGAGCCAGCCCGAGAAGATCGTCCCGACCACGTCGAAGACGCCGACCAGGGCCAGCAGGCTCGCCGCCGTCGTCTGGGGCATGCCGTGGTCGTGCGCGGCCGGGACGAAGTGCGTGCCGACCAGGCCGTTCGTCGTCGCGCCACAGATCGCGAAGCCGATCGCCAGCAGCCAGAACGTCCGGGTGCGCGCGGCCTGGCCCAGCACCGACAGCGCGCGGCGGGCCGAGCCGGTCTTCGACGCCGGGCGGGCGACCTCCGCGTCGGCCGGCGCGCCGTACGCCGTGGTGCCGACGTCGGCCGGGTGGTCGCGGATGACCAGCAGGACCACCGGGACGACCGCCAGCGCCGCGATCGCGATCACCAGCGACGCCGTCCGCCAGCCCGAGCCGACCGCGAGGTTCGCGATGATCGGCAGGAAGATCAGCTGGCCGGTCGCGCCCGCCGCGGTCAGCACGCCGGTGACGACGCCGCGGCTGCGGACGAACCACCTGGTCGCGACCGTCGCGGCGAAGCTCATGGCCATCGAGCCCGTGCCCGCGCCGATGAACACGCCCCAGAACAGGAGCAGCTGCCAGCTCGCGGTCATGAAGACCGTGCCGGCCGCGCCGACGGCGATCACGAACAACGCCGTCGCCGAGACGCGGCGGATGCCGAACCGCTCCATCAACGCCGCCGCGAAAGGCGCGAAGAGTCCGTAGAGGACGAGGTTGACCGAGACGGCCGAGCTGATCGTGGCCGTGGACCAGCCGAACTCCTCGTGCAGCGGGTCGATGAGGACGCCGGGCGCGGAGCGGAAGCCGGCGGAGGCGAGCAGCGCGACGAACGCGGCACCGGCGATCAGCCAGGCGCGGTGCAGCTTCGGGGCGGGACGGGTCTCAACAGTCACCCAAGCAGTTTCATCGCGCGCGCGTGGCGCCGAAAGTGGCTGGAAGGACAGCACCCGAAAAGATCGGGCCAACAGTAGGCTCGGGGGATGCGCCGTCTCGCCTTCCTGCTCGTGCTCCTGGTGACCGCGGGGTGCACCGGGTCGCCGGACACGCGCGGCCCGTTCCCGGCGGGTTCCGAGCTGGTCCGCGACGCGGCCACGTCGTTCGCCGCGGTCCGGAGCGTGCACTTCGCGGCGGGCGTCAACGGCGTGCTGCCCGGCTTCCCGCTCCGGCTGATCGAGGGTGACGCGACCCTCGACGGCGGCGGGGCCGCGACCGGCACGGCCGACGTCCAGGACGGCGAAGGCCATACCAAGTACCGCTTCACCGTGCGGGACGGCCGGGTCAGCACCGAGGCCGGGACCGAGCCGCTCCCGGAGATGTACGCGGTCGGCGCGTTCCTCGGCCCGTCCGCCGGCTTGAAACGCCTGCTCGACGGCGTCACCGACGCGAAGACCGAGGGCCGGGAGAACGTCGACGGCGCCGCCGCCCTGCGCGTCGGCGGCCGGGTGCCCGCGGCCGTCGCGCACGGCGTGCTGCCGCAGGTCACCGCCGACGTCACCGTCAAGGTCTGGGTGTCGGCCGACGGGCCGCGCCGGTTCGCGCGCCTGTGGGTGCAGATCCCGCCCCCGGACGAGCACCTCAGCCCCGTGATGATCGAACTGTCGCTGACCAGGCAGAACGAGCCGGCGAACCTCGGCTAACAGCGGGTTTCCGCGGCCGTCCCGTCGATGAGGTACGCGATGCCCGCGCGGTCGACGCAGCCGTTGCCCTGAAGGAACACCGTGTGCTGGACGCCTTCGTAGGTGAGCAGGACGCCGCCGAGGTCCTTGGCCAGGTCGACGCCCTGCCGGTACGGCGTGGCCGGGTCGTGCGTGGTCGAGACGACCAGCGGTGTCGGCAGGCCGGCCGGACGCGGCGCGTGCTCGGTGGACGACGGCGGGACCGGCCAGGTCGAACAGATGTCCAGCTCGCTCGTGTCGGGCGTGCCGCCGGCCAGGAAGGGTGCGCCGGCCAGCATCTTCTCGTGCGCGCGGTCGATTTCGGCCCGGTCGGTGACACGGGTGTGGTCGACGCAGCGGACCGCGAAGTACGCGTCGATCGCGCCGCTGTAGTGGCCGTCGCGGTCGCGCTGGTAGTAGTCGTCGGCGAAGGCCAGCAGCGTCCGGCCGTTCCCGTCGGCGAGCTGGGCGAGGGCCGCGTTCAGCGCGGTCCAGTCGCCGCGGGAGTAGAGGCCGGCGAACGTGCCGGTGACGGCGTCTTCGAAGGAAAGGTGCCGGTTGCCTGCCGGAGCGGGCTTCGCGATCAGCGGGCGCGCGAGGTGCTGGAAGGCTTCGGTCGCGCGGGCCGGGTCGTGGCCGAGGGCGCAGTCGCGGCGGGCCGTGCACCACTCGCCGAACTCGGTCAGCGCGTCCTGGAAGCCCGCGGCCTGCGTGACCAGGGAGTCCACCAGGCCCTGGGCCGGGTCGACCGCGCCGTCGAGCAGCAGCGCGCGGACGTTGCGCGGATATGCGTCGGCGTAGGCCGCGCCGATCTGCGTCCCGTACGAGTAGCCGAGGTACGTCAGCTTCTCGTCGCCGAGCGCGGCGCGAAGGACGTCGAGGTCGCGTACGACGTCTCGCGTGCCGACGTTCGCGAGGAACGCCTTGCCGTACTTCGTCCCTTCGGCGCACTTCGCGCCGTACGCGGTCGTCTCGGCGAGCTGCTTTTTCACCCCTTCGGGCGACATGTCGCTCTCGACGTCGGACGCGCGGTCCGCGTCGACCTCGGCGTCGGTGCGGCAGGTGAGCCGCGGCTCGCTGGTGCCGACCCCGCGCGGGTCGAAGCCGACCAGGTCGAAGCGCTCGAGCAGGGGCGCGGCGGCGGGCGTCCTGGCCAGCGCCGCGGCCGTCGACGTGCCCTGGCCGCCGGGCCCACCGGGGTTCACGACCAGCGAGCCGATCCGCTGCTTCGTGGCCTTGTGCCGCAGCAGGCCGACGGTGACCGCGGGCCCGTCCGGGGCCGCGTAGTCCAGCGGCACGGTCAGGTGCGCGCAGTCCAGCGCCTCGCCGCACGGCGTCCACGCGAGCTTCTGCTGGGTGAATTTCCCCAGGTCAGGCGCCTGCGACGACGACGGAGGCGGGGTGGCCGCCGGCGGCGCGCTCGTGCACGCCGCCAGCAGCAGGACCGGCGCGAGCGCCGCTACCGCGCGGTGCACCGCGTCCCGTCCGGCGGGACCGTGCCGTCGACGAGGTAGTCCGTGCCCGCCTCGTCCACGCACTTCACGCCCTGCAGGAACACCGTGTGCTGCGTGCCCTCGAAGGTCAGCAACGCGCCCTTCAGGCCCTTCGCGAGGTTGACACCGGCCTGGTACGGCGTCGCCGGGTCGTTGGTCGTCGAGATGACCAGCGTCTTCGCCAGGCCTTCGACGTTCGGCACGTGCGGCTCGGAGGTGTTCGGCACCGGCCAGAACGCGCACGCGTCACGAGCCGCCGAAGCCGGGCGGCCGTCGTCGAGGAACGGCGCCACCTTCACGTATTCCTCCTGCGCCTTGAGGATGACGGCCGGGTCGGTGACGCGCGGGTCGTCGACGCAGCGGATTGCGGTGAAGGCGTCCTGGGTGGTGCCGTACTTGCCGTCGGTGTCGCGCTCGTTGTAGATGTCGGCGAGCTTCTCCAGCGTCGCGCCGCGCTGCCGGCGAAGCTCGTTGAGGCCGGAGTTGAGCGTGTCCCAGAGGCTTTCCTGGTAGAGCGCCTGGATGACGCCGGTGGTGGCGTCTTCGTAGGAGAGCTTGCGGCCGTCCCCGACCGGCACCGGGAACTCGATCAGCGGCCGGACGAGGTCCTGGAACGCCTTGACCGCGCCGTTCGCGTCCTGGCCGAGCGCGCAGTCCTGCTGGGCGGTGCACCACTTCGCGAACTGCGTGAACGCCGTTCCGAAGCCCTGGCCCTGGGCGACCAGCGACTCGACCGCGTCCTGCTCGGGGTCGACCGCGCCGTCGAGGATCATCGCGCGGACGTTCTTCGGGAACGCCTCGGCGTAGGCCGACCCGATCCGGGTGCCGTACGAGTAACCCAGATAGGTCAACTTTTCGTCGCCGAGGACCGAGCGCAGGACGTCGAGGTCCTTCACGACGTCCCGGGTACCGACGTTGGCCAGCATCCCGGTGCCGTCCTCGGTGCGCTGGGCGCACTTCGCGGCGAAGTCCTTCTCCTGCGCTTCCTGCTTGAGGACGCCGGCGGGCGAGCCGTCGGTCTCGCTGTCGTCGGCGCGGTCGGCGTCCCGCTCGGCGTCGGTCAGGCAGTGGATGGCCGGCTGGCTCGCCCCGATCCCCCGCGGGTCGAAACCGACCAGGTCGAAGCGCTTGGCCAGGCCCGCGCTCGTGGCCGGCTTGACCAGCCCGGCGGCCGCCACCATGCCCGACGCGCCCGGGCCGCCGGGGTTGACCACCAGCGAACCGATCCGGTCGCCGGTCGCCTTGTGGCGGAGCAGGCCCAGCGTGATCGTGTCCCCCGCCGGCTTCGCGTAGTCCAGCGGCACGGTCAGCCGCGCGCACTGGACGTCTTTCGCCTGGAACGCCGACCTGCTGTCTTCCGACGTCGCGTAAGGTGCGCAGTCGGCCCAGCCCAGGCTCTGGCCGTAGAACCGCTCCAGCCCGGCGGGCACCGGCCCGGACGGGGGGTGCGACTCCGTCGTCGGCGCCGGTGGCGCCGGCTTGCCGGTGGACGTGCAGGCGGCCAGCGAGGCCGCGATCAGCACGGATGTCGCAATTGCGGTGATCCGGCGGCGTCGGATACGTCCGGACCTGGCGCTGGGATGAGGAAACACGGTTGGATCGTCCCATCCGGCCGCGGAACTCGAACGCACCACCGCCACGTTGGGTGGGGCAGGCCGGTCGAGCGAAGAGAGAACGGGAGACCAGGGGTGGCAGCACTGATCAGCCGGGTGGGCAAGAAGCTCCGCCGGATCATCCAGCGGCCGGGCAGCGTCGAGCTGACCCGCTACGAAGCACTGCTGCCCGCGGTCGAGAAGCTCGAACCCGAGCTCGAGAAGCTCTCCGACGAGGAGCTGACCGAGCGGGCGGGCAAGCTCCGCGAGACGCTGAAGGACACCGCGTTCGGCGACGACCAGCTGATCGAGGTGTGCGCGCTGGGCCGCGAGGCCGCCCGCCGGGCGCTGGGCGAGCGCGCGTTCGACGTCCAGGTGCTGGGCACGATGGGCCTGCTCACCAAGCACGTCGTCCAGATGGAGACCGGTGAGGGCAAGACCCTCGCCGGCGCGCTGGCCGCGGCCGGGTACGCCCTGCGCGGAAAGCGCGTTCACGTCGTCACGGTCAACGACTACCTGGCCCGCCGCGACGCCGAGTGGATGGGGCCGGTCTACGCCCTGCTCGGCGTGTCCGTCGGCTGGGTCGAGCCCGCGCACTCCCGCGAAGAGCGCCGCGAGGCCTACGCCAAGGACGTCACGTACGGTGCCGTCGCCGAGATCGGCTTCGACGTGCTGCGCGACCGGCTGGTGACGTCGGTCGACGACCTCGTCCAGCCCGCCCCCGAGGTCGCGATCGTCGACGAGGCGGACTCCGTGCTCGTCGACGAGGCCCGCGTCCCGCTGGTGATGGCCGGTTCGATCGACCACACCGACGCCGACGAAGAGGTCGCGAAGGTCGTCCGGCGGCTGCGGCTCAACCTGCACTACGAGACCGACAGCGAGGGCCGCAACGCGTGGCTGACCGACGCCGGCGCGTCCGTCGTCGCGAAGTCGCTCGGCCTGGAGGTCGACGACCTCTACGGCGAGACGGCGTCGGACCGGCTGCCCGCGGTGAACGTCGCCCTGCACGCGCACGCGCTGCTCACCCGCGACGTCGACTACCTGGTCCGCGACGGCAAGGTGCAGCTCATCAACGCCGCCCGCGGCCGCGTCGCCGAGCTGCAGCGCTGGCCCGACGGCCTCCAGGCCGCCGTCGAGGCGAAGGAGCAGGTCGCCGCGACCGACCGCGGCGAGATCCTCGACTCGATCACCGTCCAGGCCCTGCTGGCGCGCTACCCCGAGGTCGCCGGGATGACCGGTACCGCGGTGGCCGTCGCCGAGCAGCTGCGCGAGTTCTACGAGCTCGAGGTCGCGGTCATCCCGCCGAACACCCCGAACATCCGCGAGGACCTCGAAGACCGGATCTTCGCGTCGCCGTCGCAGAAGCTGCGGGCGATCGAGGAGGAGATCCGCACGGTGCACGAGACCGGGCGGCCGATCCTCGTCGGCACCCAGGACGTCGCCGAGTCCGAAGAGCTGGCCGAGAAGCTGGCGAAGGTCGACCTCGAGTGCGTCGTGCTCAACGCGCGCAACGACGCCGAAGAGGCCGCGATCATCGCCGAGGCCGGCAAGAAGGGCGCGGTCACCGTGTCCACGCAGATGGCGGGCCGCGGTACCGACATCCGGCTGGGCGGCACCGACGGCGCGACCCGTGACGAGGTCGTCGAGCTGGGCGGGCTGCACGTGATCGGCACCGCGCGGTACCCGTCGAGCCGCCTCGACGGCCAGCTGCGCGGCCGGTCCGGACGGCAGGGCGACCCCGGCAGCGCGATCTTCTTCGCGAGCCTGAACGACGAACTGGTGCTGTCGAACGCGCCGGACGTGCCCGACGGGATCGCCGCCGACGAGGAGACCGGCGAGATCACCGACCCGGCGGCGCTGCGGCAGATCAACCACGCCCAGCGCGTCGCCGAAGGCGTCGACCTGGAGATCCACCGCAACACCTGGCGCTACACGCGGCTCATCGAGCGGCAGCGGCGGGACCTGCTGGTGCACCGCGACAAGGTGCTTCGCACCGCGTACGCGGCGGAGCAGCTGGAGAAGGCGCAGCCGGAGAAGTTCGCCGAGCTGAAGGAAAAGCTCGACGACCAGGACAAGCTGGAGCAGATGTGCCGCGAGGTGCTGCTGTTCCACATCGACCAGTTGTGGTCGGACCACCTGGCGTACCTGACCGACGTCCGCGAGAGCATCCACCTGCGGGCGCTGGCCCGGGAGACGCCGCTGGACGAGTTCCACCGCGCGGCGATCCCCGAGTTCCACAAGATCATCGGCGAGGCCGACTCGCGGGCGGCGAAGACCCTCGAAGAGGCCGAGCTGACCGACGAGGGCATCGACCTCGGCGAGGCGGGCGTCCGGCGGGCCAACACGACGTGGACCTACCTGGTCCACGACAACCCGTTCGACTCCGACTTCGAGCAGACCATCAAGAAGGTCCGGAGCATGATCAAGCGGAAGTAGCGAGCTTCGGCGAAAACCCCCGTCCGGTTGGTCCGGGCGGGGGTTTTCTCGTTCGCCGCAGCCGGAAGAATCGGGGGATGCGCAAGATCCCCACGCTGTTCCGGCGGGACCCCGAAGACCTCCGGCGAGTGACCCGCGAGGTGCACCCCGACTGCCAGTGGGTGCTCGACGGCCAAGGCGTGGCCACCCGCAAGTACGACGGCACCTGCGTCCGGCTCGACGAGTCCGGCACCTGGTGGGCGCGACGCGAGGTGCAGCCCGGCAAGGACGCGCCGGACGGGTTCGAGGCCGTGCAGACCGACCCGGAAACCGGGAAGACCGTCGGCTGGGAGCCGGTCGGGCAGTCGGCGTTCGCGGCGTTCTTCGACGAGGCCCTCGACGGGCTCTTCGGTGCGGCGCCCGGCACCTACGAACTGTGCGGGCCGAAGGTCAACGGCGATCCGGAGAAGCTCGGCGTGCACCGGCTGGTCCCGCACGCGAGCGCGCAGGAGTTCGCCGGCGTCCCGCGCGACTACGACGGGCTGATGGCGTGGCTGCTCGCGCACCCGGAGTTCGAGGGCGTCGTCTGGCACCACCGGGACGGGCGGATGGCGAAGCTCAAGCACCGGGACGCGGTCGCGTCGGCCCAGCGTGGCATTTCGCCCACATTCGCTCGGCCTCCCGGGTGACGGTGGGACAGAATGGCGGCATGCCGCAACTGCGCATCGCGCTCGCCCAGGTCAACCCCACCGTCGGCGACCTCGACGGCAACGCCGACCTCCACGTCTCCTGGACCCGCAAGGCCGCCGAAGCCGGCGCCCACGTGGTCGTCTTCCCCGAGATGTCGCTGACCGGCTATCCCGTCGAGGACCTCTCGCTGCGCAAGACCTTCGCCGCCGCCTCGCGCCACGGCGTCGAGTCGCTGGCGCGCCGCCTCGACGAAGCCGGCTGCGGCGAGGTGCTCACCTACGTCGGCTACCTCGACCTCGACGAGGCCGGCCCGCGCGACGCGGCCGCCGCGCTCTACCGCGGCGAGGTCGTCGCGCGGCAGTTCAAGCACCACCTGCCGAACTACGGCGTCTTCGACGAGCACCGCTGGTTCAAGCCCGGCACCACGCTCGACGTCGTCCGGTTCCACGGGCTCGACATCGGCATGGTCATCTGCGAGGACATCTGGCAGGACGGCGGGCCGATCTCGGCGCTGGGCCGCGCCGGCGTCGACCTGGTCGTCGCGCCGAACGCGTCGCCCTACGAACGGTCGAAGGACGAGCAGCGGCTGCCGCTCATCGCGCGCCGCGCCGCCGAGGCCGGGGCGCCGCTGGTCTACACCAACCAGATCGGCGGCCAGGACGACCTCGTCTTCGACGGCGACTCGCTCGTCGTCGCCGCGGACGGCACCGTGCTGGCCCGGGCGCCGCAGTTCGTCGAGCACCTGCTCGTGCTCGACATGGACCTCGCGGCGGGCGGGCACGCCGGCGACGGCGAGCTGGCGGGCCTGCACGTCCGGCGCCGCGTGCTGAGCTCGGAGCCGCTGCCGGCGTACGAGCCGACGGCCGAGCCGGTGATCAGCGAGCCGCTGTCGGACGAGGCCGAGGTGTGGCACGCGCTCGTCGTGGGATTGCGCGACTACGTGCACAAGAACGGCTTCTCGTCGGTGACCTTCGGCTTCTCCGGCGGCATCGACTCGGCGGTCTGCGCGGCGCTGGCCGCGGACGCGCTGGGCGGCGACAACGTCTACGGCGTCTCGATGCCGTCGCAGTACTCCTCGGGCCACTCGAAGGACGACGCGGCCGACCTCGCGCGGCGGATCGGGGCGCACTACCGCGTCGAACCGGTCGAGGACATGGTCCGCGTGTACGTCGAGCAGCTTTCCCTGACGGGCCTGGCCGAGGAGAACATCCAGGCGCGGACGCGCGGCATGCTGCTGATGGCACTGTCCAACCTGGACGGTCACCTCGTGCTGGCCACCGGCAACAAGACCGAGCTGGCGGTCGGGTACTCCACGATCTACGGCGACGCGGTCGGCGCGTTCGCCCCGATCAAGGACGTCTTCAAGACGCACGTCTGGCAGCTCGCGCGCTGGCGCAACGCCGAAGCGGCGAAGAACGGCGAGACGCCGCCGATCCCGGAGAACTCGATCTCGAAGCCGCCGTCGGCGGAGCTGCGGCCGGGCCAGATGGACTCCGACTCGCTGCCCGACTACGCGCTGCTCGACGACATCCTCGACGACTACGTCGAGGGCGACCGCGGCTACGCCGACCTGATCGAGGCCGGCTTCGACCCGGAGACCATCGACCGCGTGGTGCGGATGGTCGACAAGGCCGAGTACAAGCGGCGCCAGTACCCGCCGGGCACGAAGATCACGTTCAAGGCCTTCGGCCGCGACCGGCGGCTGCCGATCACGAACGCGTGGCGCGAGGGCAAGGCCTAGCTCAACGCGACCTGACGGCCTTCCGGGGTGCGCAGCGCCGCCGTCAGGGTCGCCTTGTCCGTGCGGCGGACCAGGAACTCCAGGCCGAGCGCGTCGGTCGCCCGGTGGATCGACGCGGGGTCCGGGTGGGTGGCCGTCACCATCAGCAGCGGGATCGACGGCAGGCCGCGGGTCGTCGGGTGCGGGGTCGTGCCCCAGTCGATGAGGAACGGGCGGAGCGTGCCCGCGGCGCTCGGCGGGGTCAGGCGCCAGCGCAGCGTCTCGCCGTCGGCCGTCGCGCGGGACATCTCCAGCGCGTCGCCCGGGTCGAAGCCGTGCGCGCGGGCCTGCGCGATCGTCGCGTCGAGGTCGGTCGTGCGGACGGCCCAGGCGACCAGCGCGGGTTCGGCCAGGTCGTCGATGCCGAACGGCCGGGGCACCGCCGGGTCCGGTTGCGCGGGGTCCGGGCCGATCACCTCCAGGTACATCCCCGCGCCGAGGTCGGCGAGGTGGTTGGCGGTGCCGAGGCCGACGTGGCTGCCGCCCGGCGCCGGGGTGACCCCGGTCAGGTCGGCGACGCGGGCGACGGCGTCGGCTAGGTCGGGGCCGGCGTAGACGAGGTGATCGAGCACGCGGCCATCATCCCGCGCCGACCGCGCTCGCCGCATCGACCACCCCGTGGCCGTAGTACGTCGTGCCGGCCGGCGTGGTCCGGCACGCGGTGTCCGGGCACGGCAGCGGGGTCGCGGACGCGTAGAGGGCCCGCTTGACGCGCTCGGCGCTCCACCACGGGTGCTCGCTCGCGATCAGGGCGGCGACACCGCTCGCGTGCGGCGCGGCCATCGACGTCCCGCTCGCCGAGCGGTATTCGCCGTTCGGCCAGGTCGACCACACGCGCGCGCCGGGCGCCGCGACGCTGATCCGGGACGCCGAGTAGTTCGAGAAGCTCGCTTTGACCAGCTTTTCGTCCAGGGCGCCGGTGCCGACGACGCCGGGCAGCTCGTGGGGCAGCCGCGTGCAGGTCGGGTCGATGCGGCGGTCCACCGGCGTGCTGTCGGCGGGGCTTTCGCGGTCGACCGAGCGCGTGTCGAGGTCGATGCCGGCGTTGCCCGCCGAGGCGACCACGAGGACGTTCCGGCGCTGGGCGTAGGCGACCGCGCGGCCGACGGCCAGCTTCGCCGCGGCCTGGTCGGGCTGGTCGTCGCAGTTGTAGCGCCACGGGATCGAGCGGTAGCTGTTGTTGGTGACGGCGAAGCCGTGTTCGGCGGCCCAGACGAACCCGCAGACCATGCTCTCGGCCGTCTCGGTGTCGTCGAGTTCGGCGAGCTTCACCGCGGCGACGCGGACCCCGGGCGCGACGCCGACGACGCCGGATCCGTTGCGGGCCGCGGCGATCGTGCCGGCGACGTGCGTGCCGTGGCCGTCGAGCGTCGGCCGCCACGCGCCCGGGCTGCGATCGGCCCAGCCCGACAGGCACGACACCGAATCCGCGCGGTCGAAGGCGCCGGCGAGGTCGGGGTGGGTGTCGTCGACGCCGACGTCGAGCACGCCGACGACGGTGCGCCTGCTGCCGTCGGTGACCTCGTGCGCTTCGGGCAGGTGCAGCGCCGGGACGTCCCACGCGGTGCCCTCGGGCGGGACCTGGCCGGAGTTCGGCGAGTTCGGCCCGGTGTAGCGGACGTCCTTGCGGGGCGCGAAGAACGCCTTCGGGATCTTCGCCGTGCGCGTCGCGCCGACGGCGTCGATGCCCGGCGTTTTCCGGACCTTCACGGCGAAGTCGTCCTTCGCCGTGTACGCGACCACCACGCCGATCTGCGGGTACGCGGCGACGACCGTGCCACCGGCTTTCTGCACGGTCAGCGCGGCCCACCACGTGTTGTGCGCGACGACGACGTGCGGCATGACGAGCGGATCCGCCGCGGCCGGGGTGGCGATCAGGCCGAGCAGAAGCGCCGTCACCAAGATCAGTCGCCGCACTCGTCCTCCTCCGGATTCGCCCGAATCGAACATAGCGATCAATTGCCGCGGCGGTACCCCCCTTCAGTCGTAGGCTGACCGCATGACGGGCTTCACGGTGTTCGACACGGCGATCGGGGTCTGCGGGCTCGCGTGGCGCGACGACGTCGTGGTCGGCACGTCCCTGCCCGAAGGCAGCCAGGCGCGCACCCGCGCCTGGCTGCTCAAGCGCTTCCCGCACGCGGTCGAAGGAAGGCCGCCGGCCGCGGTTCGGGCGGCGGTGGACGGGATCGTGGCCCTGCTGGGCGGCGCGCGGCCGGACCTGGCGTCGATCCCGCTGGACTTCTCGGCGGTGCCGGAGTTCAACCGCCGGGCGTACGAGATCGCGCGGACCATCCCGCCGGGCAAGACGCTGACCTACGGCGACATCGCGCACCGGCTCGGGCAGCCCGGGTCGGCGCAGGCCGTCGGGCAGGCGATGGGGCACAACCCGTTCCCGATCATCGTGCCGTGCCACCGGGTCCTGGCCGCGGGCGGCAAGGACGGCGGCTTCTCGGCCCGCGGCGGCGTCGAAACGAAACGCCGGATGCTGGTCATCGAAGGCGCCCTGGCCGACGAGCCCACCCTGTTCTGAAAGTTCTCAAGCAGGCTGCCACGGCTTGATGAAGGCGGACTCCGGCCAGCCCTCGGCCGCCGCCATCAGGGGCATCGCCGTGGCGCCGTCGATGTGTTCGCGGATGATGTCCGCGTGGCCGGCGTGGCGGGCCGTCTCCTGGATCAGGTGCAGCAGGACCCAGCGGACCGACCAGGCCTCGACGTCCCGCGGGAACCACGGCACGCCCTTCGGCACCGGGACCGGCTGCCCCAGGTCCTCGATCCCGCCGATGACCTCCGCCGTCCGCGCCGCGACCTCGTCGTAGCGGGCCAGCACGCCCGCGAGGGTCTCGTCCGGGAGCAGGCGGTGCGCCGACTCGTACTCGGCCACGCTCTCCGCGAACGGCTTCTGCGGCACCTGGAGCACGGTGTCCAGCCAGCTGTACTCGGTGGCGGCGACGTGCTTGATCAGCCCGCCGACCGAGAGCGAGCTCTTCGTCGACGCGGCTCTGGCCTGCTCGTCCGTCAATCCGTGTGCCGCGAGCTTCAGCACGTACCGCTGCTGCTCCAGGAAGCTCAGCAGCCCGTCCCGCTCGTCGGCCACCGGGCGCACGTTTCCCGCCATGTCGATCCACTCCTTCGCGTTCGTTGGGTGGATCGTGCCACCTGGCACCGACAATTCCGGCGGAACCGGCCGCTCAGCCGCCTCGCGGAGCATGCCGCGGCGCGGGCTTGATGAAGGCGTACGCCCCGCCCAAGCCGTACAGGACGGCCCGCACCACCTGCTCGACCCGGCTGACCACGCCTTCGCCGGTGTCCAGCTGCCCCGCGAGCACCAGGGCGGCCCAGGTGACCAGCACGACCACGAGCCCGGCGACGGCGAGCGCGCGCCAGCCCGGCGGCCACCACAGGATCAGGCTGATCACCCCGACCACGAGCACGACGGTCGCCAGCGACGAGAGCAGGCCGCTTCGCTCGGGGTAGGCGGCCTGCAGCAGCGCGACCACGCCGAACGCGCTCACCGAGATCGAGCTGAACCGCGCCGACCACTGGACCGGGCCGAGCCGGTGCAGCGGGGGCCCGGCGAGCAGGAACGCGACTCCCGAGACGGCCAGCAGCACGCGGAACACCGGCGGGCCGGCCAGCAGCGCCTCGACCGGGTCGTGCACCGGCGAGACGCCCGTCGGCAGGAAGAACTCCAGGAGCCACCCCGAATACGCCAGCACGGCCAGTCCCATGAGGAGGGCCGAGGCGAACCGAGCCGTGCGCACGAGGCACACATTAAGCGACCCCGGCGGTTCCGGCGGAACCAGCGTGACCGGGTCGACCGAGTCGTTATGCCTGCGGACGGACGAAGGGGAAGAGGACCGTCTGGCGGATCGAGGCCCCGGTGAGCATCATCAGCAGCCGGTCGACGCCCAGGCCGAGCCCGCCGGTCGGCGGCATGCCGTGCTCCAGGGCGAGCAGGAAGTCGTCGTCCAGCTCCATCGCTTCGACGTCGCCGCTGGCCGCGCGCAGGGACTGCGCCTCCAGCCGGCGCCGCTGCTCGAGCGGGTCGGTCAGCTCGGTGTAGGCGGTGCCGACCTCGGAGCCGAACGCGATGAGGTCCCAGCGCTCGGCCAGCCGCGGGTCTTCGCGGTGCTGGCGGGTCAGCGGGGAGACGTCGGTCGGGTAGTCCGTGTAGAAGGTCGGCAGCACGGTCGCGCCCTCGACGAGGTGCTCGAACGCCTTGAGCACCAGGTCGCCGTGGCTCGGGTCCTCCCCCACCGGCACGCCCGCGGCGTGGCAGAGCCGGCGCAGCTCGGCCACCGGCGTTCCCGAATCGATCTGCTCGCCGAAGGCCGCCGATACGGCGTCGTGCACCGTGATCACCGGCCAGTCGCCGGAGATGTCGTGCTCGGTGACCTTGCCGTCGGCATCGGGCCGACGCACGACCTGGGCGCCGTACGCCGCTTCGGCCGCGTGCTGGACCAGCTCGCGCGTCAGCGTCCGCATCGTGTCGTAGTCGGCGTAGGCCTGGTACGCCTCGAGCATCGTGAACTCGGGGTTGTGCGTGGCGTCGACGCCTTCGTTGCGGAAGTTGCGGTTCAGCTCGAAGACGCGCTCGACGCCGGCGACGCACAGCCGCTTGAGGTACAGCTCGGGCGCGATCCGCAGGTACATCCGCATGTCGTAGGCGTTGATGTGCGTGACGAACGGACGCGCGTTGGCGCCGCCGTGGACCGTCTGCAGCATCGGCGTCTCGACCTCGAGGTAGTCGGCGTGGTGCAGCCGGTCGCGCACCGCGCGGACCACTGTGGACCGCAGCCGCAGCATGTTCGTCGAGTCGGGGTTCACCGCGAGGTCGAGGTAGCGCTGCCGCACCCGCGTCTCCGGGTCGGTGAGGCCCTTCCGCTTGTCCGGCAACGGGTGCAGGCACTTCGCGGTGACCGTCCACTCGTCGACGAGCACCGAGAGCTCGCCGCGCTTCGACGTCACGACCTGGCCGCTGACGCCGACGTGGTCGCCGAGGTCGACGCCGGTCCGCCAGCCCGTGAGGTCGAGCTCGCCGGCGTCCAGCATCAGCTGGATCTCCCCGCTGAAGTCCTTGATGCGCGCGAAGCACAGCCCGCCGAGGACGCGCAGGTTCAGCACGCGCCCGGCGATCCGGACCCGGTGCCCGGTCGCGGTGTCCGGGGCCAGGCCGCCGAACTTCTTCACGACGTCGCCGATGTGGTCGTCCCGGCGGAACCCGACCGGGTACGGGTCGATGCCGGCTTCGCGCAGCTTGGTGAGCTTCGCGATGCGGACGCGGACCTGTTCCGGCCGCCGCACCGGCTTGGCCGCCGGGACCGCCGCGGACTCCTCGATCTCGCGGACGCGCGCGACGAAGTCGTCGCCGACCGTCTCCAGCCGCAGCGACCGCGACCGCCCGGTCGGGACGAACCCTTCGAGCGCGCCCGCGACGATGCCGACGCGCGGCAGCCGCCGCGCCGAGGAGTAGCAGAGGAACCGCGGTTCCCAGTCCGGCCCGTACTTGGCGTTGGACCGGTACAGCGACTCCAGCTGGAAGAACCGCGAGGCGACGCTCAGCACGCCCTTCCACGCCCGCAGCACCGGGCCGGCGCCGATCCGCTCGCCCTCGGAGAAGACCGCGCGGAACATCGCGAAGTTGAGCGAGATCCGCTGCGCGCCCAGGTGCTGCCCGGCCGCGACGACCTCGGCGATCATGTACTCGTTGAGGCCGTTTTCGGCGTCGCGGTCGCGGCGCATGAGGTCGAGCGAGAGCCCGCGCCTGCCCCACGGCACGAACGACAGCAGGCCGCGCAGGTCGCCGCGGGCGTCGTAGGCCTCGACCATCACGCTGCGGCCGTCGCTCGGGTCGCCGAGGCGGCCCAGCGCCATCGAGAAGCCGCGTTCGGTCTCGGCGCCGCGCCACGCCTGGGCGCGGGCGAGCAGCTCGGCCATCTCCTCGTCGGGGATCTCGCCGTGGCGGCGGACCTTCGAGGTGTAGCCGGCGCGCTCGATGCGTTTGACGGCTTGGCGGACCGAGCGCCGCTCCGGCCCGGCGAGGCTGAACTCGCGGACGTCGAGTACCGCTTCGTCGCCGATCTCGAGGGCGCGCAGGCCCGCGTCGGTGTACGCCTTCGCGCCGCGCTCGCTCGCCCCGAGCACGCCGGGCGTCCAGCCGTAGGTGCGCGTCTCGTCGAGCCAGGCGCGGACCGCGTCCGGCCAGCTCTCGGGGTCGCCGATCGGGTCGGCGCTGGCGACGCTGGTGCCGCCGAGCACGCGGTAGGTCACCGCCGCGCGGCCGTTCGGCGAGAACACGACGCTCTTGTCGCGGCGGGTCGCGAAGTAGCCGAGGGAGTCGTCCTCGCCGTGTTCGGCGAGCAGCTTGCGCACGCGAAGCTCTTCTTCGTCGGTACGCAGGCGACGGCTGCGTACGCCGCGGAAGAGCTGGTAGAGCGCCGCGGTGGCGACGGCGGTGGCGCCGAGGTCGAGGAAGACGTCGAGCCAGGCCGGCCCCTCGCCGACGCCGATCCGGCGCAGCTGCAGGTTCTCGCCGGTGGCGTGGTTGACGACCCAGGCGAACCGCTCCCACGAGTCGCCGAGGTGGCCGGGAAAGGCTTCCGCGAGCGCCCAGCCGACCAGGATGACCGCGGTGAAGCCGCCGAAGAGCATGGTCAGGCCGTCGCGCCAGGCGCTCGGCGCGAGCCGGGCGGGGAACGCCGGGCGCAGCGCGAGCAGGAAGAAGATGAGCGCGACCGACAGCACGTCGGCCACCGTGAGCGCCCACAGCTGGGCGGGGATGTGCCGGATCTGCTTCGGGCCCAGCGTCAGCAGCTCGGGCGACCACAGCAGCGTCGCCTGCAGGGCCAGGGTGAGCACCAGCCCGACGACCTGGAACAGGACCAGCGTGTACAGCGCGGCCTTCTTGCGGCGGCGCAGCGCGCCGCCCAGGACGACCAGCAGCAGCACCATCACCAGGCTCGCGCTCGTCGGCACGCTCAGGCTCGAGAACGCCATGTCGATGCCGTTGAGCAGGCGCCCGTGCGGGCCGTTCGTGAGCAGGAGGAGCACCGAGAACACCGCGGCCAGCTGGACCACGGTCGCGACGATGCCGCCCGCCTTCGCCTTCCAGGCCGGCAGGCGCGGACGCGTGCTCGCGAGGGTTCCCATCGTTGCTTTCGTCGCCTTTCCCGGCCGATCGGTGGTCATGCCTGCTTATTGACGTAAGTGAACACAGGTTGGTTGTCCCCGGGCATCAACCTGAAGGCTGACGGGCCCTCGTCCCCGAGGGTGTGAAGCTGGTCGCACCAGGTTGGGGCCGGTCCGGGGGCGTGTCACGCTTTGAGACGCCTCTGCTCCACGACCCGGGGACCTCACCGAGGCCTCGAGGGAAGGACGGTCGACGACGATGTCCGCCAGCGCCGAAGAACCCGCCCCCTACGGCACCGGATCCGCGCCCAAGCCGGCGCCGGGCCGGAAGGTCCGTGTCCACCACCTGCGTGAGCTCAAGGAACGCGGCGAACCGTGGCCGATGCTCACCGCCTACGACATGTACACCGCCGCGCTGTTCGACGAGGCCGGGATCCCCGTGCTGCTCGTCGGCGACTCCGCGGCCAACAACGTCTTCGGCTACGACACCTCGCTGCCGGTGACGGTCGACGAGCTGCTGCCGCTGGTGCGGGCGGTCACCCGGTCGGTCAAGCGGGCCCTCGTGGTCGCGGACCTGCCGTTCGGCTCCTACCAGCTCTCGCCGCAGCAGGCGCTGGAAACCTCGGTCCGCTTCATGAAAGAGGGCCGCGCGCACGCCGTCAAGCTCGAAGGCGGCCGGCGGTTCGCCGCGCACGTCGAGGCGCTGACCTCGGCGGGCGTGCCGGTGATGGGCCACATCGGGTTCACCCCGCAGAGTGAGCACAACCTCGGCGGCTACCGGGTGCAGGGACGCGGCGAAGCGGCGGACGTGCTGCTCGCCGACGCGCTGGCGCTGCAGGAGGCCGGGGCGTTCGCGGTGGTGATGGAGATGGTGCCCGCCGAGGCCGCCAAGCGCGTCACCGCGGAGCTGAAGATCCCGACGGTCGGCATCGGCGCCGGCCCGGACTGCGACGCGCAGGTGCTCGTCTGGCAGGACATGGCCGGGCTGCGGCGCGGCAAGGCACCGCGGTTCGTCAAGCGGTACGCCGACGTCGCCACGGTGCTGCAGAACGCCGCGGCGGCCTTCGCGGAGGACGTCCGCCGCGGCGAGTTCCCGGCACCGGAACACGCTTTCCACGACTAACCCCGGTTCCGGAACCGCTCGGCGAGCGCCGGGTCGTTCTCCCACCACAACCCGGTCGCGGGAGCTTCGTCCAGCCGGGCGTCGATCTGCTTCGCGCGCCGTTCGTCGTCGCGGGCCCACCGCACGAACAGGGCGACGACGAACGGCAGGCCGGCGACGTCACCGCCGATCCACAGCACCCCCGCGCCGATGATCTGGTCGGTGCGGGGGTCCGGGCCGTGGCCCGGGTGGGCGGCCGCGTAGTGCGCGGGCGCGAGCAGCGGGCCGAGCCACAGGACCAAGCCGAGCGCGCCGTCGAAGATCACCTCGGTGAACGCGATCCACACCGACACCAGGTGCGGGTCCGACCGCGGCGTCGGGTCGAGGCCGAGACGGGTCCAGAAGTAGCCGAACCCCGCCAGCACCAGCGCCAGGCGGACCACGCCGTCGGCGATCGAGGAGCGCAGCACGAGGTCGTAGAGCGGGGTCAGGTAGAGGACCAGCAACGGCACGACCAGCGCCAGGGTCACCACGGGCGGGAACGTCAGCGCGCGGGCGAGCGGGCCGCGGCCGTGCCGCCGCAGCCACGGCGCCGGGACCGTGTCGAGCAGGAGCCTGATCGGCGAGCCCAGCGCGAGCAGCAACGGCGTGATCATCAGCAGGGTGATCGTCTGGACCGCGCGGACCCAGAAGAACGTCCGGTCGTAGACCGCCAGTGGCGAGCAGGTGACGACCACGATCGTCACGAGCCCGGCGAGGAACGCCGTCGTGCGGCCCGGCGGCCACGCGCGGCCGCGGGCGGCGCGGACGTAGAGCGTGCCGAGGACGAGGACGGCGAGCAGCGCCGGGACGTCGAGCACGTCAGACCGCGAAGAAGATCAGGCTGCCGATTCCGGCGACCACGCAGTAAATGGCGAACGGGGTCAGAGTGCGCGTTTCGAAGTATCCGGTGAGGAACCGGACAGAAATGTACGAAGCGACTCCGGCGACGACGCTGCCCACCAAGGCCGGGCCGAGCGAAGCGTGGTTTTCCGGAGGGAACAGCGTCGGCATCTTCAGCACGCCCGCGGCGAGGATGACGGGGGTGGCGAGCAGGAACGCGAAGCGCGCGGCGTCCTCGTGCCCGAGCCCGCGGCGCAGGCCGGCGACCATCGTGATACCGGAGCGGCTGATGCCCGGCAGCAGCGCGAGGATCTGCGCCGCGCCGATTAGCACCGCCTCGCCGACGCGCAGCTTCGCCAGCCGGACGTCGGTCCGCTCCTCGACACTGATCGCCCGCATGACGAGCGTCTCCTCGGTCGAGAAGTCCACAGTGTCCGCTTCCTCGACCGGCTTCGCGCGCGAGAACTTCTCGGCGGCGTAGAGGACTCCGCCGTTGAGGGCGAGGAAGATCGCCGACGGCACGGGCTTGCCGAGGAAGTCGCGCAGCAGCCCTTCGAGCAGCAGGCCGGCCAGCCCGACCGGGATGGTGGCGAGCACCAGGAGCCACGCGAGCCGCTGGTCGGGCGTGCGGACTTCGCGGTGCCGCAGCGACGTCCAGAGGCCGCGGACGATCCGCACCCAGTCCTTCCGGAAGAACAGCACGAGCGCCAGCGCGGTGGCGACGTGCATCGCCACGAGCACCGCGAGGTACGGCGAATCCTTGCCGATGCTCAGGTCCCGCTGCCACGATCCGCCTAGCCAGGCAGGCAGCAGGATGCTGTGGCCGAGACTGGACACCGGAAACAATTCCGACACCCCCTGCAAGGCGCCGACGACAATCGCCTCGAGATAGGTCACCGCGGACATTCCGTGCCTTTCCGTACGGCTTTTCGAAACCCCGACACCGGAACGTACCGGCCCATTCGTTAACCACGGGCAAGGGGCACCACCGCGCTCAGCGTCCCCTCAGCTCGTGTTCACATATATGAACTTCAATCATGTTCTTGACTGACGTTCGGGCTGTGGCCTAGCGTTTAGCCCGTCGCCGCCACGACGAAGATTCGGACCCTCGACGAGGAGGACGGGAATGACTGTCAGCGGCTCCTTTTCGTCGGACCCGGCCGCTTCGGGCGGCTGACCCCTGGACGGGAGCCCGCTCAGCCCGGCGGCGGGGGCGGGCTCCCACCTTTTCTTGGTCGTCGTCCCGGCTCTCGGCGGCGGGGTGTCGGGGCGACGGCCAGGACCCTCCGGCAGAGTGTCGGGCATGGACGAGCTGTACCCGCCGATTCCCCCGCGTGCCGAAGGGTTCCTGGACGTCGGCGACGGCCACCGGATCCGGTGCCAGGAGGCGGGCAACCCGGCCGGCAAGCCGGTGGTGGTGCTCCACGGCGGGCCCGGCAGCGGGCTCGCCCCGATGGCGCGGCGCCACTTCGACCCGGCGGCCTACCGGATCGTCCTGTTCGACCAGCGCGGATCGGGCCAGTCGACGCCGGACGCGGACGACCTGCGCGCGAACACGTTGTGGCACCTGGTCGCCGACATGGAGAAGCTGCGCGAACGCCTCGGCATCGAGCGCTGGCAGCTCTTCGGCGGTTCGTGGGGCGCGACCCTCGCACTCGCCTACGCCGAGACGCACCCTTCGCGCGTCAGCGAGATCATCCTGCGGGGCGTGTTCACGGTCCGGCAGAGCGAGCTGGACTGGATCTACCGCGGCGGTGCCGCGAACCTGTTCCCGCGCGAGTGGGAGGCCTTCCTGGCGCCGATCCCGGTTTCCCTGCGGGACGACCCCCTGGCCGCGTACAGCGGCCTATTGGAGCATCCCGACGAGGAAGTCCGCCACCGGGCCGCGATCGCGTGGAGCACCTGGGAAGGCGCGACGGTATCCGTGCAGCCGCAGGAGGCATTCGTCCGCCAGTACGCGGACCCGGCGTTCGCATGGACGTTCGCCCGGCTCGCGGTCCACTACTTCAGCCACGGCGCCTGGCTGGAGGAGGGACAGCTGATCCGCGACGCGGGCAAGCTCGCGGGCATCCCGGCGGTGCTGGTACAGGGCCGCTACG
Organism: Amycolatopsis sp. NPDC049691; assembly: GCF_040675005.1. Lineage (NCBI taxonomy): Bacteria > Bacillati > Actinomycetota > Actinomycetes > Pseudonocardiales > Pseudonocardiaceae > Amycolatopsis > Amycolatopsis sp. NPDC049691. Next base: position 129,525 of record NZ_JBFANX010000023.1, on the reverse strand, counting down.
ACACGGTGTGCCCACCAACCACGGCGTACGAGCTGCACCAGGCGTGGCCGGGGTCGGAGCTGAAGCTCCTGGAGGGTGCCGGGCACGCGGTAACGGACCCGGGCATGCTGGCAGCGCTACGGACGGCAACGGATTCGTTCCGCGCGTAGCGCGACCCACGAGAAGAGCTGGGTGGTCATCCCGTCGCCTGAGGCCGTGAAATCACTTTGAGCCGGGCCCGCAACCGGCAGCCCAAGGCGAGAGAGCATGCCAGGCTTGCGGGCCCGGCTCAAAGTGATAGGCCTCGTTCAGGCGACGGGATGACCACCCAGCGGCCCACCTCGACAAGGTGAGAAGACAGCGGCACGAGAGGTCATCCCGGAGCCTGCCCGTCCGGCGAGGACAGCTTTTTTCTTTGAAGCCACGGCAGAAACCCCGGCTCAGCGGGTCCGACCTCCCCCGCCCTCCGTTCGGAGTGTCCGTCGCCGCCCGGGTTTGTCAAGGCGGGAAAGCGTGCCTTGACAAACCCGGTCGTCGACTGGAAAGCGGCTTGGGAGGAGGGCGGGGGAGGTCTGGTGACCTCGTGGTCGGCTTGCGTTGCCGGCTCCCGGTTGCAGCTGGCCCCGCCCGGGGTCGGAGGTCTAGAGCCGGCCGCCCGAAGCCGTGTCGCCGGACAACCTCTGGGCCAAATACACCGGGACCGTCGACACCACGATCAGCACCGCCGCCACCACATTCACGATCGGTGCCTGGTTCGGCCGGAACAGGTTGTTGTAGATCCAGATCGGCAGTGTCTCCATGCCCGTGCCCAAGGTGAACGTCGTCACGATGATCTCGTCGAACGACAGCGCGAACGCCAGCAGGCCGCCCGCCAGCAGCGCCGATCGCAGCATCGGGAATGTCACCAGCCGGAACGTCGTGAAGCCCGTCGCGCCCAGGTCCATCGACGCCTCCTCCAGGCTGCCGCCCATCCGGCGCAGCCGTGCGACGACGTTGTTGAACACCACCACGATGCAGAACGTCGCATGCGCGATGATCGCCGTCAGCAGGCCCAGGTTGATGCCCAGGATGGTGCGGAACGCGTTGTTCAGCGCGATACCCGTCACGATGCCGGGTAGTGCGATCGGCAGGATGATGAGCAGTGACACCGGGTTGCGTCCGAAGAACCGGTAGCGCTGCAACGCGAACGCCGCCATCGTGCCGAGGACCAGCGCGATCGCCGTCGCCGCCAGGCCGGCCTGGACGCTCGTCCACAGCGCGTGCAGTGCCCCTTCGTTCGACGCCGCGCGGCTCCACCACTCCAACGTGAAGCTCGACGGTGGCCAGCCGAACGTCGTGTCCGCGTTGAACGAGTTGAGCAGCACCACCACCAGCGGGAAGTAGATCACCGCCAGGCCGAGTCCCAGCGCCGCCCACAACACCCTGCGCATGAGATCTCCTAGAGGTTGTCCAGCGCGCCGGTGCGGCGCACCGCGGCCAGGTACACGAGCATGATCACGACCGGCACCGTCGCGACCGTTGCCGCGAACGGGAGGTTGTTGGCCGCGCCGATGTTGTCGTAGACGACGTTGCCGAGCATCTGGGACGTGCCGCCGACGATCTTCACCGCGATGTAGTCACCCAGGGACAGCGAGAACGTGAAGATCGAGCCCGCCACGATCGCCGGGAACGTCAGCGGCAGGATCACCGAGCGGAACGTCCGGAACGAGCGCGCGCCGAGGTCGCCGGAAGCGTCCACCAGGGAATCCGGCAGGCGGTCGAGCCCCGCGTAGATCGGCAGGATCATGTACGGCAGCCACAGGTACGACAGCGTGATGATCGTCGCCGTGACGCCGTAGCCGGGTGAGATCGAGCTCAGGGCGCCGTTCCCGGACAGCATCGAGCGCCACGCGTACGCCTTCACCAGGTAGCTGGCCCAGAGCGGGGTCATGATCGCGATCACGAGGATCCGTTGCGCGCGCGGCGAAGCGAGCTTGGCCATCGCGTACGCCATCGGGAACGCGACGACCGCGTCGATCACCGTGACCAGCGCCGCGATCCCGACCGTGCGGAAGGTGATCGTGCGGTACACCGCGTCGGTGAACAGCGTCGTGAAGTTGTCCAGCGACCACTCGATGACGACCTGGCCGGTGAACGCGTCGGTGTGCCAGAACGCCGTGACGAACAGCGCGGCGAGCGCGCCCAGGTAGGCCAGGCCGAGCCAGAGCAGCGGGGCCGACAGCAGGAAACCCAGGCGCAGCTTGGGTTTCCGGTAGAAGAAGGCCGATACGGCGGTCATCACACCTCGCAGGGAGAGGTCCGGGAGCGGCGGGCGGAGTGGGGGGACACAGCCCGCCGCCCCCGGGGTTCGGGGTCAGCCCTTGATTTCGGTCCAGGCCTTCGTCCACTCGCCGTAGTCCTTGCACTTGACGTCCGTGCGGCCGTCGAGGCACTGCTGGATCGGCGTGGTCCAGTACGCGATCTTCGCCGCGTACCCGGCGTCGTTGGCGTGGTAGGCGTCGCAGAGCGTCTTGTCGGTCATCTCCGCGCACGCCTTCGGGTTGGCCGGCGCCTCGCCGAAGTACTCGGCGACCTGGGCGTTGACCTTCGGGCTGATGATGTAGTCGAGCCACTTGTACGCGCACGTCTTGTGCGCCGACTTCGCCGCGACCATCCAGGTGTCCGACCACCCGGTCGCGCCTTCGCTCGGCACGGACGCCTCCAGCGGCGCGCCTTCACCCTTGGTCAGGTTGACCGTGACCTGCCAGGCGGTCCCGACGACGGCGTCGGCGTTCTTCAGCGCCTGGGACTCCTTCAGGTAGTCCGACCAGTACTCGCTCACCAGCGGCCGCTGCTGCTTGAGCAGGGCGACCGCGGCGGCGAACTGCTTGTCGTCGAGCGCGTACGGGTTCTTGATGCCCAGGTCGGGCTGGTGGGCCTGCAGGTAGAGCGCGGCGTCGGCGATGTAGATCGGCGAGTCGTAGGCGATCACCTTGCCCTTGTAGGGCGAGTTCGCGTCGAACATGACCGACCACGACGTCGGCGCCGGCGTCACCTTGTCGGTGCGCCAGGTCAGCAGGTTCGCGCCCCAGCCGTGCGGGATGCCGTAGGAGACGCCGCCGACGCTGTTCCAGGACTTGTCCTTGAGGAACGGCTGGACGTCGGCGTAGTTCGGGACGAGCGCGGTGTTCACCGGCTCGGCGTCACCGGAGGCCACCAGCCGCAGCGACGCGTCGCCCGAGGCGGACACGACGTCGTACTGGCCGGTCTTCATCAGCGTCACGGCTTCGTCGGACGTGCCGAACGGCTTGACGTTCACCTTGCAGCCGGTCTGCTGCTCGAACGGCGTGACCCAGTTGACCTTCGGGTCGTTGGAGCCGTTTTCCGCGTACCCCGGCCAGGCCAGCACGTTCAGCTGACCCTCCGGCTGCCCGAGCGCCTTGAGCGCTTCGAGCTTCGGCGGGGTGAAGCCCTGCGCGCCGGGCGGCGCGGACGAATTCGTGCCCGACGTGCCACATGCAGCCAACAGCAGGCTAGCGCCGAGCAGGCCGGCAAGCCGCGTCTTCCTGTTCTTCATGGCAACCCTTCTGAGTACTACTGGACTCTGAGTACTACTGGACCTGGAAGCTGTGTTCGTTCCGCCAGCTCAGGCGGACGCGCCCGTCGGCGAAAGCCGCGTCGTCGACGTTCTGCCGGACGACCGAAAGCTGCCCGCCGGCGTCGAGGGCGACGGCGTACCGCACGGTCGCCCCGGCGTAGACGACGTCGGTGACCGTGCCGGTCGCGGTGGTGTGCCCGGCCGCGGCGGGCTCGGACAGCTCGCCGTCGATGCGGATCTTCTCCGGCCGGATGCTGAACAGCCCCGGCCGTCCGATCACGGACTCGGCGCCGCGGCCGCCCAGCAGGTTGGACGTGCCGACGAACCCGGCGACGAACGCGCTGGCGGGCCGCTCGTAGACCTCTTCGGGCGTTCCGACCTGCTCGATCCTGCCGTCGTTGAACACCGCGATGCGGTCGCTCATGGTGAGGGCTTCGTCCTGGTCGTGGGTGACGAAGACGAACGTGATGCCGACGTCGCGCTGGATCTGCTTGAGCTCCAGCTGCATGGTCTGGCGCAGCTTGAGGTCGAGCGCGCCGAGCGGCTCGTCGAGCAGCAGCACCTTGGGCCGGTTGACCAGCGCGCGGGCGAGCGCGACGCGCTGGCGCTGCCCGCCGGACAGCTGCGCGGGCTTGCGGGAGCCGTAGTCCTCCAGCCGCACGGTCTTCAACGCCTCGAGCGCGCGCTCCCGGCGTTGCTGCTTCGGGACGCGCTTGACGCGCAGGCCGTACTCGACGTTCTGCTGCACGGTCATGTGCGGGAACAGCGCGTAGTCCTGGAACACCGTGTTGACGTCGCGCTCGAACGGCGCCAGGCGGCTGACGTCCCGGCCGTCCAGCTCGATCGTGCCGTCGGTGGGCAGCTCGAAGCCGGCGATCATGCGCAGCACCGTCGTCTTGCCGGAGCCGGACGGGCCGAGCATGGAGAAGAACTCGCCGGGCGGGATGTCGAGGTCGACGCCGTCGACCGCGTGGACGTCGCCGAAGTGCTTGCGCAGCCCGGAAAGCCGGATGGCGGGCCGCGCCGGTTCGGCGGGTGCGGTCTCCTCGGGCGCCGCCGACGGTGCTTGGTTGGGCATCGCGACCCTCACAGTGCGCTCATCACGTGCTTGACGCGGGTGTAGTCCTCGAGGCCGTACAGCGAGAGGTCCTTGCCGTAGCCGGACTTCTTGAACCCGCCGTGCGGCATCTCGGCCACCAGGGGAATGTGGGTGTTGATCCAGACGCAGCCGAAGTCGAGCTTCGCGGCCAGGCGCATCGCGCGCTGGTGGTCGCGGGTCCAGACCGAGGACGCGAGGCCGTACTGCACGGCGTTCGCCGACTTGAGCGCTTCGGTTTCGTCGGCGAACCGCTGGACGGTGATGACCGGCCCGAAGATCTCGTTCTGGCTCATCTCGTCGTCCTGCTTCAGCCCCGAAACGACGGTGGCTTCGTAGAAGTAGCCTTCGTCGCCGGCGCGGTGTCCGCCACAGTGGACGGTCGCGTGCTCCGGTAGCCGGTCGATGAACCCGGAGACCTTTTCCAGCTGGGCCGCGTTGTTGAGCGGGCCGTAGGCGACGTCTTCGTCGTCGGGCTTGCCGGTCTTGGTGTGCTCGGCCTGCCGGGAGAGCGCCGCGACGAACGTGTCGTGGACTTCGTCGGCGACGAGCACGCGCGTGGCGGCGGTGCAGTCCTGGCCGGCGTTGAAGTAGCCCGCGACGGCGATGGCCTCGGCGGCGGCTTCGAGGTCGGCGTCGGCGAAGACGATGACCGGCGCCTTGCCGCCGAGCTCGAGGTGGACGCGCTTGACGTCGTTGGCCGCGCTGCGCGCGACTTCGATGCCGGCCCGGACCGAGCCGGTGATCGACACCATCGCCGGGATGTCGTGCTCGACCAGCGCGCGGCCGGTGTCGCGGTCGCCGCAGACGACGTTGAACACGCCGGGCGGGAAGAACTCGCCGGCGATCTCGGCGAGCAGCAGCGTCGACGCCGGCGTCGTGTCGGACGGCTTGAGCACGACGGTGTTGCCGGCGGCGAGCGCGGGCGCGATCTTCCAGATGGCCATCAGCAGCGGGTAGTTCCACGGCGTGATCTGCGCGCAGACGCCGACGGGCTCGCGGCGGACGAACGACGTGTGGCCTTCCAGGTATTCGCCGGCGGACCGGCCTTCGAGCACGCGCGCGGCTCCCGCGAAGAACCGGACCTGGTCCAGGATCATCGGGATCTCTTCGGCCATGGTGAGCGCGATCGGCTTGCCGGTGTTCGCGGACTCGACGGCCACGACCTCCTCGGCGCGGGCTTCGAGGGCGTCGGCGAGCTTGAGCAGCGCGAGCTGGCGCTGGGCGGGCGTCGTCGCGCGCCAGGTCTCGAACGCGGTCGCGGCCACCTGCAGCGCGTTGTCGACGTCCTCGGGTCCGGCGATCGGCGCGGTGCAGTAGGGGCGCCCGGTGACCGGGTCGATGATCTCCGCCGTCCGGCCCGACTTGGACTCGACGTACGCGCCGCCGACGTAGTGCTTCAGCTCGCGCGGCGGGGCGGGTGGGCTGGTGGACGACACAGTGCCTCCTGGCTGCGGTCGGGGGCTAAAACATATAAGTCCATATGTAATAGGACAAGAGGATCAGGCAAGATTGGTGCGAACGGGTTGCCGGCGAGGCGAAGGGTCACGATGCGCAAGGGCATGTCGCACAGCGCGCGGTCCGCCATGTTCGCGCCGCTCGGCCAGATGGGCCGGGCGGAGGCGGTGGCGGCGCGGCTGGCCGACGCCATCACGCTCGGTCTGCTTGCCGACCAGGAACAACTGCCGAGCGAAGCCGACTTGAGCGCGCAGTTCGGCGTCTCGACCGTGACCGTCCGGGAAGCGCTGGTGGCCCTGCGGCAGCAGGGGCTGGTGGAGACGCGGCGGGGGCGCAGCGGCGGCAGCTTCGTCCGCGCGCCGGCCAACCCTCCCCCGGACGAGTGGCGCTCGCGGTTGCGCGAGGTGTCCCTGTCCGACCTGCGCGACGTCGGCGACCACTACCTGGCGATCGCCGGGGCCGCCGCGAAGCTCGCGGCCGAACGCAGCTCGCCCGAGGACATCGCGCGGCTGCGGCTGGCGGCCGACGACCTCCGCACGGCGCACGGCATCGACTTCACGCGCGCGGAGCGGCAGTTCCACCTGGAGGTCGCGGCGGCCGCGCAGTCGCCGCGGCTGACGCACGAAGAGCTCCAGCTGCAGACCGAGCGCGGCGGGCTGCTGTGGCTGCCGCTCGACCCGGGGTCGCCCGCCTGCGAGGAGCACGCGGCGATCACGACGGCGATCGCGGCCGCGGACGGCGAACTGGCCCGCAAGCTCACCGAGGAGCACATCCTGGGGGCGCTCGACCGCCTCGCGGACGTGCACCTGAACTTGCTCACCCCGTAAACTCCGCTTCATTCCGCACACCCGAGGTGAGCACCGTGAACGACACCCGCACGCTGGCAGGCGACGAGGTCGTCGAGCAGGTTTCGGTGCTGGTGGAAGGGGTCTTCGAACGGCTGAAGCCCCCGCTGGCGGCAGCCGAGTCGGTGCTGGCCGACGCCCCGTCCGCGGCGGCGTTGCACCGGATCCGCCCCCAGGTCACCGAAGCGCTGGGCGGGCTGATCATCGGCGCGGGCTTCGTCAGCGCCCCGCGCGTGCTGGCCGATTCCGAGTTCGGCTTCGAGTGGTGGACCCGCTCCGGGGGCGAGCCGCCGTCCCAGCTGTTCATCAGCCTCGACCCGGGCAGCGAGAACTTCCTGGACTACACGCGCCAATCGTGGTTCACGGTCCCGCGCGACACCGGGCGGCGGCACATCAACGGCCCGTACGTCGACTACCTGTGCACCGACGAGTACACGCTGACGTTCACGATTCCCGTTTCCCGCGGCGGTTCCTTCGCGGGAGTCGTCGGAGCGGACGTGTACGTGCGCGAGTTCGAGCGCGCGGTGCGCCCGAAGCTGCGGTCGCTGGGGCGCGGAGCGGCGTTGCTGAACGCGCAGGGGCGCGTGATCGTGTCCAACAGCGTGCGGCAGCCGACCGGGTCCCTGGTCCGGGAGGCCGGCGTCCCGGCCTGGTGGTCCGCGGGCGCGGAACCCGGGCCGTCCCTGCGCCGGTGCGGCGACTCGCCGATCGTGCTCGTGACCGGCGACTAAGTCTGCAGCGCCACCCACAGCTCCGCGCGCACGCCGGGTGAGTCCAGGTCCCGGCCCAGGAGTTCCGCGGCCTTGCGGATCCGGTTCCGCAGCGTGTGCCGGTGGACGCCCAGCCGCGCGGCCGCCACGTCCCAGTGGCCGTGGTGCTCCAGCCAGCAGCGCACCGACTCGACCAGATCCCCGCGGCCGGACTCGTCGTGCCTTCGCAACGGCGCCAGCAAGTTCTCGCCGTAGATGCGCGCCACCACCGGGTCGATGAGCGACAGCAGGCCGCGGGCCGCGTGTTCGGCGTAGGTGACCAGGGGTTTGCCGTCCGCCTCCGCCGCGCGGGCGGCCAGGTCCGCCTGCTCCGCCGCCACCGCGAAGTTCTCCAGCGGCACCGGATCCACCAAGCCCGCGTACATCGGCCCCACGGTCGCCGCCGCGGCCAGCGCCCGAGCCGGCACGTCGCCGCCGGACCTGCCGATGACGAGCACCGCCGATCCCGACTCCGCGAAGAACAGCGAGCTGTCGCCTTCCAGCGCGTCGCCGAGCCGGCGGCGCTGGGCGGGGCCGCCGACCAGCGCCACCACCGCCCACGGCGGCTCCGGCGGGTCGCCCCACGCCGTGGTCATCACCCCGAGCGCCAGTTCGTGCCGGCCGGCCGCCAGCAGGTCCACCACGCCGGTCCGGAGCAGCCGCCACGCGTGCGTCAGCTTCACATCCTGTTCCAGCGCAAGGGAAAGCAGCGCGACCGCCGTGTTCACCACGTGGCGTCCGGCGGTGTCGAGGGGCTCGGGCGTACCGACCGCGAGCGCCCGCCGCGCCCGCGTCGGAAGGGTCTGCAGCACGACCTCGTGCCCGTCGAGCGCGAAGACCCGCGTACCCGAGCGAAGCTGCTTCAGCTCGTCGCGCACTTCGTCGGCGTAAGACATCGCGGCGCCCGTCCCCTCGGCACCCGCGGTGTCCAGCAGCAGCACCCAGCCGTCGACGAGCTTCGCCAGCTTGCGCAGCACCCCCGCCGGGCCGCCCTTGCCGACCGCCGTGCGGGTCAGCTCCTGCTGGGCCGTGCCGATCCGGACCGTCGTCGCGTACTCGTCGGCCGCCACCGCCCGGGAGACCGCGCGGGTGATCGCGATGAACGGCGTCTCGCGCGGCACCTCCAGCACCGGGAGTCCCACCTCGGCGGCGGTCGTCACGAGCGCGCGGGGCACGGATTCGTGGCTCAGCCCGACGCCGAAGCCGAGCCCCGCGACCCCCGCGTCCACCAGCCGGCGCACGTAGGCCGGCGACGACTCCTCGTCCAGGGCCAGCCCCGTCGTGAGCAGCAGCTCGCCGCCCTCGAGGAACGCCTGCGGGTCGGTCAGCTCCGTCGGGTGGACCCACCCGATCGGACGGTCCAGGAGGTCGTCGCCGGTCAGCACCCGCAGCCCGAGCGGGCGGTCGGCGGCCAGTCCGGCCAGCGTGAGTGCCATAACGGCCAATCGTACGCGCCTTCTTGTACGGAACGGCCAGCTGACGACGACCGCCGCGGGACTCATCCTGGGGACGTCCACCGACTTTCCCCAGGAGCACGCCGTGACCGCAAGCACCACCGCCGAGCCGCAGGCGCCGGCGCCCCGGCAGCGCAGGCTGCGCACCGAAATCCCCGGCCCCGCCTCGCGCGAGCTGCAGGAACGCCGGTCGAACGCCGTCGCCGCCGGCGTCAGCTCGGTGCTGCCCGTCTACGTCACCTCGGCCAGCGGCGGGCTGCTCACCGACGCCGACGGCAACGTCCTGATCGACTTCGGCTCCGGCATCGCGGTGACCAACGTCGGGCACTCGGCGCCCGCGGTCGTCGACCGCGTCCGCAAGCAGGCGTGCTGGTTCACCCACACCTGTTTCATGGTCACGCCGTACGAGGGGTACGTCGAAGTCTGCGAAGCGCTCGCCGAGCTGACGCCGGGCGACCACGCGAAGAAGTCCGTGCTGTTCAACTCCGGCGCCGAAGCCGTCGAGAACGCCGTGAAGATCGCCCGGACGGCTACCGGGCGCCAGGCCGTCGTCGTGTTCGACCACGCCTACCACGGCCGGACCAACCTGACGATGGGCATGACCGCGAAGTCGGTGCCCTACAAGCACGGCTTCGGCCCGTTCGCGCCCGAGGTCTACCGCGTGCCGGGCTCCTACCCGTACCGCGACGGCCTGTCCGGCCCCGAAGCGGCCGCGCTGGCCATCGACCGGATCGAGAAGCAGATCGGCGGCGACCAGGTGGCGGCCGTCGTGCTGGAGCCGATCCAGGGCGAGGGCGGGTTCATCGAGCCCGCGCGCGGCTTCCTCCCGGCGATTGCGGCGTGGTGCCGCGAAAACGGCGTCGTGTTCGTCGCCGACGAGGTCCAGACGGGCTTCTGCCGCACCGGTTCCTGGTTCGCGTCCACCGACGAGGACGTCGTGCCGGACCTCATCGCGACGGCGAAGGGCATCGCGGGCGGCCTGCCGCTGTCGGCGGTCACCGGCCGGGCGGAACTGCTCGACGCGGTCGGCCCGGGCGGCCTCGGCGGCACGTACGGCGGCAACCCGATCGCGTGCGCGGCGGCGCTGGGCTCGATCGAGACGATGAAGACCGAGAACCTCGCGGACTCGGCCAAGCGCATCGAAAACGTCGTCCTGCCGCGGTTGCGGGCCCTGGCTGCCGAGACCGGTGTCATCGGAGACGTCCGCGGCCGCGGCGCGATGCTCGCGGCGGAGTTCGTTCGTCCGGGGACTTCGGAGCCGGACGCCGACCTCACCAAGCGCGTCGCGGCGGCCTGCCACCGGGCCGGCGTGGTGGTGCTGACCTGCGGCACCTACGGCAACGTCGTCCGGCTGCTGCCGCCGCTGTCCCTGTCCAACGACCTGCTCGACGAAGGCCTCTCGGTCCTCGAGCACGCTGTCCGCACGGAGGCCCGCGCATGACTTTCCCCTTCTGGGTCGCCGGAAAGCCGGTGACCGGCGGTGCGACCGCCACCGTCCGGCACTCCTACGACGGTTCCTCCGCCGGCTCCCATTTCGTGCCTTCTCCTTCGGACGTCGAAGCCGCGGTGCAGGCGGCGCACGACGTCGCCGACGAGTTCGCGACGCTGCCCGCACACGTCCGCGCCGGCGCGTTGGACCACGTGTCCCGCGCCCTGGGTGAGCGGTCCGAAGAGATCGCGGCCTTGATCACCGCCGAGTCCGGCAAGCCGCTGAAGTGGGCCCGCGGCGAGGTCGGGCGCGCGGTGTCGACGTTCCGCTGGGCCGCCGAGGAGGCGCGCCGCTTCTCGGGCGAGCTGCAGCGGCTCGACACCGACCCCGGCGGCACCGGACGGCTCGCGCTGGTCCGGCGCGTGCCCCGCGGCCCGGTGCTGGGTATCACGCCGTTCAACTTCCCGCTGAACCTGGTGGCGCACAAGGTGGCGCCGGCGATCGCGGTGGGCGCGCCGATCGTGCTGAAGCCGGCGCCGTCGACCCCGCTGACGGCGTTGCTGCTGGGCGAGATCCTCGCCGAGACCGACCTCCCCGCCGGCTCTTGGTCGATCCTGCCGGTGAACAACGAGACGTCGTCGCGGCTGGTCGAGGACCCGCGGCTGCCGGTGGTGTCGTTCACCGGCTCGGTCCCGGTCGGCTGGGCGATCCGCGACCGCGTGCCGCGCAAGCACGTGGCGCTGGAACTGGGCGGCAACGGCGCGGTCCTCGTCTGTCCCGATTGGACGGACCTCGACTTCGCGGCGCAGCGGATCGCGACGTTCGCGATGTACCAGGCCGGCCAGTCGTGCATCTCGGTGCAGCGGGTGTACGCGCACTCTTCCGTCTTCGACGCTCTGGCATCGAAGGTCCTCGAGCAGGTCGCCGCGCTGCGCACCGGCGACCCGCGCGCCGAAGGCGTGGACGTGGGCCCGCTGATCAACGAAGACGCGGCGGCCCGGGTTTCCTCCTGGGTTTCCGACGCGGTTTCTTCGGGCGCGCGCCTGCTGACCGGCGGCGGGCGCGCGGGAGCGACGGTGGAGCCGACGGTGCTGGCGGACGTCCCGGAGGACGCCTCGGTGATGGCCGAGGAGGTGTTCGGGCCGGTGGTTTCGCTGGTCCGGGTGGCGTCGGTGGCCGAGGGCGTCGAGCGGATCAACGCGTCGCGCTTCGGGCTGCAGGCGGGTGTGTTCACGCGTGACCTGCCGACGGCGTTCGAGGTGTCGGCGGCGCTTCGCGTGGGCGGCGTCCTGGTGGGCGACGTGCCGAGCTTCCGTGCCGATCAGATGCCCTACGGCGGGGTCAAGGACTCCGGGGTGGGCCGCGAGGGCCCGGCGTCGGCGATGGCGGACTTCACCGAGGAGCGCGTCACGGTGCTGACGGGATTGACGCTGTAAGCGCCTCGTGCGCCTCGACGAGTGACGGCCCGTACCACGTGAGGTGGCGGCCCGAGACCAGGACGTACCGCACGTCCGGGAAGTGGTCCGGGCCGTCTTCCTCCGTGAACAGGTACGGCTCGTCCGGCAGCACCAGCAGATCCGCGTCGGCCGCGAAGTGCGCCCGCAGCTCGTCGATGTCCGGCCGCGGATAACGCTCCGCCGAACCCGCGTACACGTTCGCCACGCCCACGCGGCGCAGGACGTCGCCGCCGAAGGTGTCGCGGCCCAGGACGATCCACGGCTTGCGCCACACCGGGACCACCGCGTGGAACCGCACCGGCCGGGTCTCGCGCCACAGCTCCTCCGCCGTGACCAGCCACTCCGGCTCGTCCAGCTCGTACGCCTGCGTCAGGATCCGCCGCAACGAGCCGAGCGCCGCCGGCACCGAAGCCGCCGCGGCCATCACCCACACCGGGATCCCGTTGGCGCGCAGGCGTTCCACGTCCTCCTGGCGGTTCTCCTCCGAGTTGGCCAGCACGAGGTCGGGGGCCAGGTCCAGCACCCGGTCGAGCTTCGGGTACTTCGACCCGCCCACCCTCGGCACGTCCAAAGTGGACGGATGGGTGCAGTAGTCCGTCGCCCCGATCAGCCTGCCGGGCGCGCTCAGCTCGACCGCTTCGGTCAGCGACGGCACGAGCGAAACCACGCGGGCGGCCGGGCCGCCCAGCGGCACCGGCTCCCCGAGATCGTCGACCAGGGTCATGCGCGTTCGAACGACACCTTCCGCTTCTCGACGTCCACCGCGGTCAGCCGGACGCCGATCCGCTCCCCCGCGGTCAGCTTCTCGCCCGCGCACTTCGCCATCACCGTCGGGTCTTCGACGAGGATCTCCGCCTTGTTCTCGTCCGCGCGCAGCACCACCGCGCTGAACTCGCCGCCGATGTGCTCGGCCAGCACCCACGCCTCGACCTGGTCGATGCACGCGCGCTCGACCTTCGCGGCGAGCGTGTCCGACGCCATCATGCGGTCCGGGACGTCCGCGAGCGCCGCCCGCACCCACTCCGGCACCTCGCGCCCGGCCGAGACGGCGAGGCAGATCTCCGTCGCGAACCGGTCGACCAGCCGCCGGATCGGCGCGGTCACGTGCGCGTACGCGCCGCCGATGCCCGCGTGCGTCGTCAACGCGGGCAGCTCGCCGTCGAACGCCGTGTAGCCCGCGCCGCGCAGCAGCCGCGTCGTGTCGGCGTAGAGCGCCATCGACGCCGGCTGACCCGGGTCCAGCCGGGACAGGAACTCCGAGACGGTGGTTTCCGGCGCCCAGGCGATGCCCAGCGCTTCGGCGGAGCGGCGCAGCCAGTCGACGGCCTCGGGTTCCGGGTCGGGCAGCGTGCGCAGGACGCCGACCCGCGCGTCGATCATGATCCGGGCCGCGGCCATCCCGGTCAGCAGCGAGATCTCGGCGTTCCACGCGTCTACGACGGTGCGCGGCCGACGCGCGAGGACCCAGCCGCCGTCCGGGTCGCCGCTGATCTCCTGCTCCGGCAGCTGCAGCTCGACGGCACCGCGCCGGACGGCCAGCTCGCGCCGCCGCCGGCCCAGCTCGGGCAGCGCGGCCACCGACGGGTGCGGGTTGCCGGCGTCGAGCGCGGCCTGGACCGTCTCGTAGTCGAACTGCTCGGTGGACCGGACCAGCGCGCGGCGCACCCGGGTGGCGGTCGGCTCGCCGGCTTCGTCGGTCTCGATGGTCCAGAGCACCGCGGGCCGGATCTCGCCGGGCAGCAGGCTCGCGGCGCCTTCGGACAGGACCGGCGGGTGCAGCGGGACGTTCCCGTCCGGCAGGTAGAGCGTCTGGCCGCGCAGGCGCGACTCGCGGTCGAGCGCGCCGCCGGGCGGGACGAACGAGGCCAGGTCGGCGATCGCGTAGTGCACGCGGAAGCCGTGCGCGGTCTTCTCGACGACCATCGCCTGGTCGAGGTCCTTGGCCCCGGGCGGGTCGATGGTGACGAAGGGCAGGTCCGTCGCGTCCTCGCGGCGCTCGGCCAGCGGGTCGAGGACCGCCGCCTCCGCCTCGGCCAGCACGTCGGGCCCGAACGACTCCGGCAGCGAGAACTCGGCGCGCAGCGGACCGAAGTCCCCGCCCGCCGAGTGTGTCCTGATCACCAGGGGAGGCACCCCCCAACCCTAACCCCGGAAGGGGCCGATGATCGCCCGATCGGGCGCGGGCCGGTCGGGTGTACGTTGACAGGCAATAATGAAAACCGTCTTCATTCCCAGGAAGGGCTTCCCGTGAAGATCGCGTTCGTCGGCAAGGGCGGCAGCGGCAAGACCACGTTGTCGTCGCTGTTCGTCGCGTACCTCGCCGATGCCGGCCGGCCGGTGCTGGCCATCGACGCCGACATCAACCAGCACCTCGCGGTGGCGCTCGGCGCGACCGAGGAGGAAGCGCTGGCCTGGCCGACGCTCGGCGACAACATGGCGCTGATCAAGGACTACCTGCGCGGCGACAACCCGCGCATCCCGGACGCGGCGTCGATGATCAAGACGACGCCGCCGGGCCGCGGGTCGCGGCTGGTCCGGCCGTTCGAGGACAACCCGGTGTCCGACGCGTGCTTCCGGCAGCTGGGCGGGGTCCGGCTCGGCGTCACGGGACAGTTCGACGAGGACGACCTGGGTGTCAAGTGCTACCACTCGAAGGTGGGCGCGGCCGAGCTGCTGCTCAACCACATGGTGGACGTCGAGGGCGAGTACGTCGTGATGGACATGACGGCGGGGGCGGACGCGTTCGCGTCGGGGCTGTTCACGCGGTTCGACGTGACGTTCCTGGTGTGCGAGCCGACGGTGCGGAGCGTGGGCGTGTACCGCCAGTACGCGGACTACGCGAGGGATTTCGGGGTGCGGCTGGTGGTGGTCGGCAACAAGGTGACCGACGCCGACGACGTCGAGTTCCTGCAGGACCAGGTGGGCCCGGCGCTGCTGGGCTGGATGTCGGCGTCCGGGCACGTGCGGGCGGCGGAGCGCGGCACGGCCCGGCCGATCACCGAGCTCGAGCCGCGCAACCTCTCGACGCTGCGTTCGATGCACGCAGCGGTGGACGCGGAGCAGCGCGACTGGGCGCGCTACCAGCGTCAGGCGGTGGAGTTCCACCTGCGCAACGCCCACGCCTGGGCGGGCGCGGACCTGGCTGCGCAGGTGGACCCGAAGTTCGTGCTGGGACCGCGGTTGGCGGTTTAGCCGTCTTTAGTCGTCGTTCCAGGCGGCGTCGGCGGCGTCGGCCTGCCGGGTCCGTTCCTTGGCGATGTCGAGCGCCCGCCGGGCGGTGGCCTCGTCGGGATAGGGGCCGAGCAGGTCGACGCTACGGCCGCGTTCGAGGTGCTCGACCTGGTGGGTGCGGGTGTTGTAGTACCACCCCTGGTCCGGGTTCGGGTCTTTGGACATGAACTCAGGTTCGCACCACCGGGCCGGGTTGTCAGCGCTTGTACCGATAGGGGATCTCGGTCGGCTGCCCGGTGGGCCCGAAGTCCTGGGGTGCTTCGGGTTCTTTCTGCTGGTCGGTGAACTCGTCGAACCACCCGCGCGGAGTGCCCCGCGGCGGGGTGTCTTGCTGGTCTTTGGACGGTTGCGGGAGCGGGGTGTCCGGGCCGGGGAAGACGGGCCGCGCGGTGGGCGGCGCGGGGGGCATGGTGCCGGGGCCGGGGAAAACCGGGCGTGCCGGGGCGGCGTGCCGGGTGGGGAACGGCTGGGGTGTCGATTCCGGGCCGGGGAAGACGGGTTTGGCGGGCCGCGTCGGAGGAGCCGTCTTCCAGGGCGGATTGGCCGCGGCGGGGGGTTGCTGCGGGCTTGCGGGGGGCTGTTGCGGGGTGGGCAACGGGCCCGCCTGCTGCGGCGAGGCAATTGGCCGAGGCGGGACAGGTGGCTGAAGGCCGGAGGGCTGCTGCGGTTGCGTTCCGGGCTGCGGCGGCCCGCTGACCGGCTGCTGCGCACCGGTGGGCTCGTGCTGTTGCGGAGCTGACTGCTGCGGCCCGTCCGCCAGCTGAGAGCCGGTGGGCTGCTGCTGTTCCGGAGTTGGCTGCGGCGAGGCAGGCAGCTGAGGACCAGTGGGCTCCTGCGGCGGCAGAGCTGGCTGCTGCGGCCCGGCTGGCGGCTGAGAGCCGGTGGACTGCTGCGGTTGCGAGGTCGGCTGCTGCGGCCCACCAGCCAGCTGCGACGAAGCGGGCGGCTGCGACCCGGTCGACTCCTGCGGTTGGGAGACTGGCTGCGGCGGCTCGGCTGGCAGCTGCGAGCCGATGGACTGCTGCGGTTGCGAGGTCAGCTGCGGCAGCCCACTACCCAGCTGCGACGAGGCAGGCGGCTGCGACCCAGCGGGCTCCTGCGGTTGCAGAGCTGGCTGCTGCAGCCCGTTATCCGGCTGCACCTCGGCAGTCGGCTGGTACTGAGGGGCGCCTGGCTGCTGCTGCGCTTGCGTCCCCGGCACGGGGGGCTGCGGCTCCCCCGGCGCGTGCGACTCGGCAGGCGGCTGCGGCCGCACCGACGGTTCAGCGACCGGTTCCACCTCACCAGGCAGCCGCGACCGCTCGGCCGACTCGGCGTCCGGCAGCGTCTCAACAGGCAGTTGCGGCCGCACCTCCGACTCGACAGACGAGTCCGGCGAAACCACGGCCGGCGACTCAGCAGAAACCGGTGGCAGCACCCCGGGCTCATCAAGCGATTGCCCCTGCCCGTCGTCCACCGGCTCCGGTCGCACCTCCGACTCGTCAAGCGACCGTTCCTGAGCTGGCGCCTGCACGACAGGCTTATCAGGCGCCTGCGGCTGCGACCCACCCAGCGGTTCCGACTCGGCAGACTCGCCCGCCACCGACTCCGGCTGCGACTCAGCAGGAGGCTGCGGCTGCACTGCCGGCTCGGCAAGCGATTGCGGCTGGTCGGTAGCCGACGGTTCTGGCTGCGCGGCAAGCGGCTGCGGTTGCTCCGCAGCCGACGATTCCGGCTCCGACTCAACGGCCGGCTCCGGATGCACCGCCTCTGCAGCCGATTGTGGCTGGTCCGCAAACTCCGGCGATTGCGGCGGAGCGGTGGCCGGAGACTCAACGAGCGGCTGCGATTGAGCCGACGAATCGGCGATCGGCTCTCGCGAGTCGACGGCGGCCGCTTGCGGCTCCGACTCGACGGTCTTCTCCGGCTCAGCAGACGATCGCCGCCGCTCCGCAACCTCGGGCTGCGCTTCAACAGAGCGCTGCACCACCGACTCAGCGAGCGATTGCGGCTGAGCCACAGCCGCTGACTCAGGCTTCGACTCGGCAGGACGCTGCACCACCGGCTCAACGGCCGGCTGCTCCTGCCCCACGCCCGCCGACTCCGGCAGCGCCTCCACAGGCCGCTGCACCACCGACTCAACGGCCGGTTGCTCCTGCCCCACGCCCACCGACTCCGGCTGCGATTCGGCAGGCCGCTGCACCTCCGGCTCCGTGGACCGTTGCTGCTGAGCCACGATCTGCGACTCCGGCCGGACTACCGGCCGCCCCTGGTCGGCGGGCGCCGATTGTGGCTCCACCGCCGACTCGGTAGGCGGTTCAGCACCGCCCAACGACGGCGCGGGCGCAGCCTGCTCCGGCAACCACCCAGCGGGAACCGCCCCCGCCGCACCGGACGGTTGCGGTCCGCCCACCCGCTGCGCGTCGGCAAAAGGCTCCGCCTCGGCGGAAAACTCCGGCGCCGCATGCCGAGGTGACTCCCCGGACCAAGCCGGGCTCACCCCCGAAGCCGCCTGCCCCCTTCCCGGCAGCTGCTGCTCCGGTGTCCCCGGGACCGACTGCGCCGGGGGCGGGTGCGGGACCGTGCGCCACACCGGGGCCGGTCCGATATTCATCGGTGCCGGTGCCTGGCCCGGTGGGGCTCCCGGCGGGGGCGGTGCGGGACGCGCCGCCGGCCGGGGGATCGGGTCCAGGCACGACACCAACACCGACGTGTTCTCCGGGTCCTCGACCTTCCGGCCGCTCCTCTCCCGGTAGACCATCTCGCCGTCGGCGTCCATCTCCACCAGGTAGCCCGCCTCCGCGAGCTGCTCCTCGTCGAGGTCCGCCAGCCTTTCGTACCGCGATGGCACCACCCGGTAGATCGGCCAGGCCAGCGAGGCGTGCTCCGCGTGGAACTGGGCCAGCAACGCCGCCATCTGGTGCTGCCACGGCAGCGACATGCCCTCCGCCAGCGACCGGGGCAACACGACGTACCCCGGGTCCACCCCCGGGTAGCCCTGGGCCAGCTGGTCGGCCAGCGGCGTGCTGGACGCGGGGCGCGCCGACTGCCTCGGCGGCTGGGGTGCGCCGAACAGCGCCGCCGGGTCCTGGGGCGAGCCCGTGCCGGGCTTGCCTCGTTTGCCGAATTTGCGTCCCACGTGCTCATCCTCTGCCAGTACGCGGTCACCTGCTCGTGGAAGCGGCCGCGACGTCGGGTGAATCGGCCGGCCCCGTTCGGGTCGAGGGCCCTCAACCCATGCTAAACGCCGGGCCGGACGGCCTGCGGTACGACTTCGGCCTCGTCGAACGAGAAGGACCGCGTGTGCACCGGCACGCCCGTCTGCTGCGCCTCGACCACCTTGCCGTCGCCCAGGAACATCATCACGTGGTGGATCGTGTCCGGGTTCGACGGGTCGGTGGCCAGGAAGATGAGGTCACCAGGCTGTGCCTCGCGCACCGGCAGCAACGCGCCCGCGTGGTACTGGTCGCGTGACACCCGGGGCAGGATGATCCCGGCCGACTCGTACGCCCGCAGCATCAGGCCCGAGCAGTCGTAGGAGTTCGGGCCCGTCGCACCCCAGACGTACGGCTTGCCCTGTTCGCCCAGCGCGAAGCTGATCGCCTTGCCGGCGGCCTGGCTCGGCGGCAGCAGCTGCCCCAGCCCGGTGCCGCAGGCGACGACGTCGACGACCTGGCCGACGTTCTCCACCAGCGTCGCCGCCATCGGCTCCCACTTGTGGTACCGGTCCGGGAAACCCGAGCGCTCGACGGCCTGCGCGGCGTCGCCCGGGCGCTTGTTCTCCCAGTCCGGCACCGCGAGCAGCACGTCGTAGAACTTGTTGACCGCGTACGTCGGGTCGGTGACCTGCGACACCGTCCCCCAGCCCATCGAGGGGCGCATCTGGAAGATGCCCTGGGAGTCGCGGTCGCCGTAGGTGAGGTTGTGCAGCCCGGACTCGGTCATCCCGGCCTGGATCGCGACCTGCCACGCGCGCGGCGCCAGTGACCGCTGCTTGCCGATCGAGATGATCAGCGCGACGGTCCCCTTCTGCTCGTCGTCCAGCTTCGACGCGTCGACCGTGCCGCGCTCGCCCTGGCCGGGCTGGGTCGGCCCGACCGAGGCGTCGCAGCTCATCAGCGACACGCCCCGGGCCTGCGCCTGCTGGTTGTCGATGACCACCTTGGCGGCGACGGCGGTGACGACCAGGGCACCGATCGCGGCGAACACGACCAGCCCCAGCCACAACCCCAGCCGCCGCACGGTCAGCTCGCCTGGTCGTAGTCGGCGACGCGCCAGCCCGCGTTGGTGTTCACGACCGTGATGGCGAGCTTCGGCCCGTCCGTCGGGATGGTCAGCTGCACCGAGCTCGTGTACGACGTCCCGACGACCGGCTCACCGGTGACCTTGGTGGCCGGGATGTTCGCCGGGTCGACCGACGCCATCACCGGCAGGTACTCCTCGGTCGTGAACGGCTTGAGCTGCGCCAGCCACTGCTCGGAGGTGATGCCGGCGGGGTGGTTGACCCACGCCGCGGCCCACTCCTTGGCGACGCGGACGGCGTCCCCGTTCGGCGCGGCGGTGGTCGGGGTGACCAGGGGCGCGGACAGGCGCGTGGGCAGGTTCGACGTCGGGACCGGCGCCGCGACGCCCGGCGGGGTCGCGGTGAAGGACGTCGTCGGCCCGGTGGTGGGCGACGCCTTGGCCTGCGGCTTGCCGACCACCTTCGGCAGCACGATGCCGAGCGCGGTGACCAGGATCGCCAGGAAGACCAGCGCCCCCATGAGGTGGCGGGGCGAGCGCAGGGGCCAGCCCCACAGGCGGCGGTAGACCGCGGCGCGGCCGCGGTTGGTGCGGATCGGCATGGGTCACCGCCCCATGACTTGGTCGGTGTCTCGCGGTTCTTCGCGGACCTCGATGCCGCGCGAAGGCCGGTACAGCACGAAGACCGGCTTGCCGGCGACGACTTCGGGGTCGACGCGCCGGGGTTGCGCACGCACGCCCGGCGTCCGCGGCACGTCCTGCGGCGCGTAGTCGCTGAAGCCGGACTCGGGCGCGCGCAGGTCGGACGGCACGACGACGGGCTCGGGTTCGTCGTTCCAGCGCCGGTCGGCGACCGGCGAGGTGTCGACGCGCCGGCTTTCCTCGCGCGCGGTGGTCGGCCGCCCGCCGGCACCGACGACGACGTAGTCGCCGGGATCGCCGTTGGCCGGGTTGTACTGGCCGAACACGGGGGCGCCGGGGCGGCCGCCCGCGGGCAGCGCGCCCGCGGAACCACCGCCTCCGACGGCGCCCGGCCAGGCCCCGGACCAGGCCGCGGCCGGACGGGCCGCACCCGAGGCGTTGTCGAGGCGCTGGGCGTTGGCGAAGATCGTGGCTTCGGGCCGGAACCGGCCACCACCGGCGGTGGCGCCGAGCGGGCCGCGCTGCTCGCCGTCGACGACGTCGTCGGTGTCGCGCACGGTCTGCCAGAACTCGTCCTGCGGCGTCGGGCCGTTCTTGTGGCGCCGGAACCGCGAGAAGATCCCGCCGCCCGGCGACGGCACGGCGGCGCCGACCATGCTGACCGACATCTCGACCATCTGCCACAGGCGGCGCACGGGGCGTCCGACCATGAACAGCAGCACGGTGATGAGCCCGGCGAGGACCATCTGCGTGAGCATGTTGAGCGAGTTCCCGGCGTCGAAGATGGCTTGCAGGAGAAGGGCGTGCACGCCGGCGAGGACGGAGAGCACGACGAGGTTGAAGGCGACCCCGCCGGCGACCTTGAGGACGCGGCGGAGGATTTCCGGGTGCAGCAGGGCGATGAGCCCGATCAGCGGGGCGGTGAGGGCGAAGAGGCGGATGAGGACCTGGGCCAGGAGGACACTCGCTTTGGCCAGGAGCTGGAAGAGGGAGTAGACGAGGGCTTGGCCGAGGGAGAGGAAGCCCGCGCCCGTGCGGCCGCCTGCTTCGCCGGTGAAGTAGCCGGTCGCGGGGCCGAGTTTGGTGGAGATGTCCTTGTAGGCGTTCTTCTTGCCGTCGATGACCGACTGGTTGGCGTCGTCACCGTTCACCAGCTGGTTGCGGGTGAACGCCTGGGCGTCGAGCAGGGGCTTGCCGTACTGCTCGGCCTGCGGCGCCGTGGGCGTCCCGAACTCCCCGCGCAGCCAGTTGTTGTAGACGATCTGCGTGTGGAGCTGGGTGGGCAGGATGTCGCGGATGATCCGGTCGCCGCTGTCGTCGACGAAGCCCGCCTGGATGTTCGTGGTGGTCTGGACGATCGCTTTGTCGATCGGGTCGAAGTAGCGCAGCATCGCCAGTGACGACGCGGCGAGCCACACCCCGGCCAGCGCGTAGAGCGCCCGTTTGCTGACCGCCGCGAGGTCACCGCGCCAGATGTTGCGGAACAGCATGATCGACAGGATCAGCGCGACCAGGCCGAACAACTGGGCGTAGATGTTGTTGTAGACCTTCTCGGCGCCCGACTTCACCGCGGCGTAGATCGGGTTCAGCAGGCCGCCCTCGAGCACCGTGTAGTGCAGCGAGTTGGTCGCGCCGACGATGTTCTTGCCCAGGTTGAACAGCTGGTTGCCACCCCAGGTGTCCAAAGTGGACCCCGCCGGGGTGAGGTTGAGGCCCGAGCAGTTGGTCTCGAAGGTGTTCCAGACCATGCCCGCGTAGCTGTAGTCGATGTAGGCGCTGTTCGGTTCGCCGTGGCCCTCGGGCGGGTCGATCGCGCCGACCATGCCCGCGCCCGGACGCTCCGGGTTCGGCGCCTCGCCACAGGCGGCCGCGCTGGCCGCGGGGGCCGTGGCGATGGCCTGCAGGCCGAGGACCAGCATGACGGCGAACATCGTCGCCTTGCGGCTCGGGACGCGGCGCGCCTTCGGGCCTTCCTTGATGCGGCGTTTCAGCGCGTGCCATGCGGCGGCCAGCGTCAGCAGCACCGCCAACGTCAGCAGGGTGCTCATGCGGCACCCTCCGCGGTCGCCCGCGCGGTCACTGGGGAACGGCGGGCCCGCCCCTCGCAGCCGGGGGCGGTGCGGCTACTTCGGCTCCGGGCGGCGTTCATGCGGCGTCCCGGCCGGTGCCGCCCTTTCCGCCCGTGCGGGCGTGCTGCTGCCCGCCGTTGCCGTTGGACGACACCCCGCCTTCCACCTCGCCCGTCTCCGCCGCCAAGGGGTCCGGCGCGCCCAGGAGGTTCTCGTCGGCCAGGCCGACCTCCAGTTCCGCCGCCAGCTCGAAGTCCTGCTCCAGCTCGATGTCGTCCTCCGGCGGGACCGCGACGTACGGCTTCTTCTCCTCCGGCGGCAACGCCAGCTCGTTCCCCGGCCGGCGCGAAGGCGCCGCGTCCTTGGAACCCGGGGTCGTGTCCATGACCGCCCGCAGGTGGTCCAGGTGCGGCCCGGAGAAGTCGACGCGGATGCGCTCCACCCCGCCCGCGCCGTCGCCGAAGATGAACTGGCGCGGCTCGACGTCGCGCTCCAACCCGCTTCGCTGCGCACCAGGACGACGGCCCAAAGCCGCGACGACCTGCTCGTAACCGACGCCGACCGGGACCTTCAACAGCCGCAAAGCGTCGGCCTGGGCGTCGTCGTCGTCCAAGCGCCCGACGAACACCGAGTCCAGCAGTGCCACGAAACCCTGGATCTTCAAGAAGTCCGCCGGGATCTGCGAGGACAGCAGCACCCGGACGTTCCACTTCCGCGAGTCACGCGCGAAGCGGTTCATCAGCACGCGCCCGGTCGGGACCTCGGACAGGAAAAACGCCTCGTCGATCCAGACGCCCTTGCGCATCTCCTTCGGCTTCTCGTACACCGACCGCTGGGTCAGCCACGCCGCCAGGTTCAGCATCTCGACGCCGAGGCTCTCCGCGTCCGTCCAGTACTCGCGGGGGACGCCGTCCTTGGGCAGGGTCAGCCCGGCCATCGTCAGGACCGTCAGCCGGTCGTCGCGCGTCTCCGAATACGGGTCCGCGTCCGTCTCCGGGATCAGCAGCGCCATCCGCTCGCGCATCTCGTCGAGGAAGTCCGCGACGACGCCCGCGTGCTCGTGGTGTTCCGACGAATCCCGCCGCAGCGCATCGATTACCTGGCCGGGATCCGCGTCGAAGCGGCCACCCACGGCTCGCACCGCGCGCAGCAGCACGATCCGGGTCTGGGCCATCCGCGAGACCTCGTACGGCAGGACACCGGTCAACACGTCCAGCACCAGCCGCCGTCGCGTCGCGCCCGCAAGGGCTTTCTCGCGGCGCCACGACCGCTCGGGGTCGTCCTCGTCCATGAAGTGCTCGATCAGCGGCTCGGCGACCACCCGGTACGGGTTGAGGATCCCCGGCTGGGCGTTGAGCAGGTTGATCGGCCGCGCGTACGGGCGCAGCTCCGGCAGGTCGCACAGCCGCGACAGCGGCCCGGAGGGGTCGAGGATCGTCCAGTTCGCCCCCGCGCGCAGCGTCTTGTAGACGATGCCGCCGCCGAGGAACGACTTACCACCACCCAGGCCGGCCACCATCGCGGTGAGGCCGGAGCCGTCGCGGATCTCCTGGGCCATCCACGGGTCCCAAGCCACCGGGCGCCGCGTCGCCGTGCACGTCTCGCCGAGCAGGATGCCGCGGCGGTCGCCGACCTCGGCCGTCGCCGTCGGGACCGCCGAAGACGCCCAGACCACCGACCCGCGGCGCATGTACGCCGCCGAGGCCAGCGGCTCGCCCGGGATGAACTCCCTGGCCAGCGCGTACTGGGCCTCGGGGTGCTCGATGGCGATCTTCGGCTTGTACAGGTCGAGCAGCTGCTGGGCCAGGCGCAGCGCGTCGCGCTCGGTCGGGCCGGACACCGCCAGCCGCCACCACGACCGGACGCGGGTGGCCAGCGCCGTGAAGCCCGACGTCATCTCGTCGTCGATCTCCAGCACCCGCCCGGCCTGCCGCGACAGCGACTGCGGCGGCTCCAGCTCGTGCTCGTCGGTGTAGTGCTTGACCTGCGAGCGGACCTTGTTCATCTGCCGCTGCAGTTCACCGGCGACCTCTTCGGGTCGCCGGACGTAGATGCGCGCGGACACTTCGACCGCGGCGGGCAGGCGGTCGGCGTGCTGGATCCACGGGTCGTCGACCTCGGGGATCTGCAGGCCGTGCATCTGCCCGACGGTCAGGATCGCCAGGTGCCGCGAGACGCCGGCGTTGGAGCCGGTGCGGCCGCGGACGGTGACCGTCGGCGCGTACGGCTCGGCGTAGAAGTCGGCGGCGTCGGTGAAGCTGGCCAGGTCCTCCGGCTCCCAGGCCGCGCCCGGCACGGCGGGCATGTTCCGCGGCGCGGGCAGGCCCAGCGAACAGGAGCGGTGCATCAGCCAGGACATCTCCTCGGCGTGCACCGGACGGCCTTCCAGGCCCGCGCTGCCGATGACCTGGTCGAGGTGCTCGACCTCGGAGTCCAGCGCGGTCAGCTCGGCGTCGACGGCCTCGGGCAGGATCTTGCGCAGCACCGGCGCGGCCCGCTCGACCGCGCGGTCGACCATCCGCCGGGTCTGCACCTGGACGCCCAGGTAGACCTCTTTTTCCGCCATCGAACGGCCCATCAGCTGCTGCTGCTCGCCGATCAGGTAGTCGTCGAACGACAGCGCGCCCGGGACGTCGTTGGGACGGCCGTGGGCGTTGTAGACGTGCGCCTCGGCCCACATCCGGATCGGGTACGGCCGGTTCGTCACGCGCAGGTGCAGCCAGCGGCCCTGCAGCTCGGCGTACTGGCCGGCGATCGCCGCGATCAGGTCGCGCCGCTGCGAATCCGACCGGAAGGACCAGCGCTGCGGCGCCAGCCGGTACCAGGCGTAGACCTCGTACCCCGTGCGGACGAGGTGGCCGTCGATGCTTCGCACCGCGATCGACGGGGTATACGCGGGGATCGCCTGCTCACCGGTCAGGCGACGGCCCTTGCCGCCCCCCGAGCCGTTCCGCGGCGCGCGGACCTGCTCGGGCGGTTGCCATGCGCCCGAGTGCGTCTCCCGACCCCGTTTTCCTCGGCTACCGCCGCGACCGAACAACGACTACCTCCCGGCCCGAGCCGCGGTGCCGCGGCTCCGGCGCGCTCGTGGTGTTCCCTGGGTGAAGGCAGCACCCGGCGGCGCGCCGTGGTGCTGGTACTGCCGCCTCCGTTTGTGCTTCGGCAGCGGGCGTTCGGCCCGTACCCGGACGCGGCTGGCGCTGACCGCGCCACCGGTGCCCGTGGTCACCTCTCTGGGGGTGTTGAGCTCGCGCCCGGCCATCGCGACCACGGTGCCCAGCGGGCGCTCGTGGCTGATCTTGGCGGTGAGCAGCCGCGTGATCACGATGGTGGCGACGAACGCCCAAGCCGTCGAGAAGAACCCGAAGCTCCACCCCGCCCAGCGTTCGATGCCGAGGACGACGAAGAACGCCGGGATGCCGATGAGCCACGCGACGTAGCGGGCTCTCCAGGGAAAAGTCGCTTTCGGCGGGCCGAGCCACACGGCGTCGACCCGGTAGACCTCGTCATCAGTCCTGATCCGCACGCCGCCGCCTCAGCCGGTGAACAGGCCGGCGATCCACTGGCCCACGTTCACGCCCGCGCCGCTGACCGCGAGACCGATGATGGCGAGCGCGATGACCACGCCGGCGAGCCGCCGCATGACACCGGCGTTGTCGCCCTTGCCGCCGCCCAGCCAGAGGAGCAGGAGGGCCACGGCCAGCAGGACCAGGGGGATGATGTTGTCGAGCAGCCACTGGCGCACGTTGCCCGTGCCCAGTTCGCCGCCGGCGGCCAGCGTGTCGAGGGTGGTCAAGGTCATCATCGCGATACTCCCGGTGCGCGGTGGGGCCCGCGCGGCTGTGGCTCAGGCGGTGCTTCGAACATAATGGGGGCTACGAGGGGTAGTGGTCAAAGCGCGCTGCGTAGATGACGGCTGGCTTGTCAACCGGTGTGGCGGGCAGGGCACACGAAAACTCCACGCCCACCATCATCGCGGCAAGGGCCCTCGGGTTAAAGGGAGGGCACCCATACTTCTCAGTGTGCTGACGAACTCACCCCAATGCCCGGGATTTGCTCACTGTGGGTACTGGCACCGTGGCCGTTGTGCGGCCTGGAACAGTGTGACATGACCCGAACGGCCCCGTCGCGCGAGTCCGCTCTGTGACCGTCCTCCGGCCGGTCGGCGCCCATGTCGATCTTGGCGTCCCGCGTTGTCCGTCACACCCCGCTCAAAACCTCACGCGCTTTTCACTACATAGCGTGATCAAGTGGCGATAAGTCGGAGAGCCTGCTTCTCAGGGCGCGCCCGCCAGAACGGGGATCCAACGGGCGCGCTCCGACGTCTCTCAACGTAGCGCCGCTACGATGACCTCGATCAGTTCGGCAACCTCGTGCGTATTGACTAACCAAAGGACGAGTCCCGCAGTCGCCAGCACGAACAGACCAGCGGCACACAAGACCGCCATCGCCCGCCTGAAAAGGATCTTGCTGCTCAACAGGTGGATCAAGGCCCAGGAGAATCCAGTCAACTGCACCGGCAGGTCAGCGCCGTGGCTGGAATCATACGCCGGATGGGGCGAACCCCTACGGCGGCGCGGGACTTGGGTAGTACGCTTTGACATTGCGACCTCACTTACCTGGTGCCTACCTGGTTGGTTTGTCGCACTGGCGTCCGACTGTGTCCGCAGTCGGGCGCTTTTTCTTGCGGGCCGCCACACCGCAAGTTCGTGCGTGTTAATCATCATGGAGCCTACGAGGGGTAGTGGTCAAAGCGCGCTGCGTAGATGACGAGTGACTAGTCCACCGGGGCGACGCGCACGGCCCACGAGAACTCCACGCCCACCATCATCGCGGCAAGGGCCCTCGGGTTAAAGCCAAGGCACCCATACTTCTCAGTGTGCTGACGAACTCACCCCAATGCCCGGGATTTGCTCACTGTGGGTACTGGCACCGTGGCCGTTGTGCGGCCTGGAACAGTGTGACATGACCCGAACGGCCCCGTCGCGCGAGTCCGCTCTGTGACCGTCCTCCGGCCGGTCGGCGCCCATGTCGATCTTGGCGTCCCGCGTTGTCCGTCACACCCCGCTCAAAACCTCACACGCTTTTCACTACATAGCGTGATCTTGGTGCTCAGGAGCGGCGCTGAGCGAAAACGCCCTTCGGGAACGCCCCGGCCGCAACCACCCGGCGGGTGAGGTCCCGGCCGAGCTCCTCCAGCCGGGCCAGCTTCGCCGGCCCGAGGAGGTCCCACGGCGCCTTCGCGGCGGTCTCGGTGGCGGCTTCGACGCGGTCGCGGACAGCGACGCCTTCGTCGGTCAGCGCGCCTTCGCCGTCGAGCAGGCCGCGGTCGCGCAGGCGCTGCTGGGCGGCGGCCCACTGCTCGTCGCTCCAGCCGCGCGTCAGCTTGGCCGAGTCGACGGTGAACCCGGCGCCCGTGGCGACGTGCGTGACGAGCGCTTCGACGCCGCTCAGGCCGTTGAGGACGAGGGCGGCGATGTGGCCGTCGCCGCGGTGCTCGCGCAGCAGCGTGATGGCGTGCCAGAGCGCGAGGTGCGGCGGCTCGGGCCAGTCCAGCCCGGCGTGGGCGGCGTAGAGCGGACGGCCTTCGACGGTGCACCCGGCGGTGGCCTCGCGGGCGAGCTCGGCGGCCTCGACGACCTGGTCGCTCTTGATCTCGTCTTCGCCGAGGAGCCGGGTCAGCGCCCGGTCGACGCCCTCGAGCCGGGCGGTGAGGACCTGCTCCGGCGTCGCGAGGGTCCAGGCGCGCGGGATCACGCGGGCGACGACCTCGGGGTTGAAGTTGTAGAAGGTGGCGGCGACGACCTCGGGCCCGACGGCGCCCATGGCCGCGGACCGGCTCGCGAAGTAGGGCATCCGGCCGGGCCGCAGGCCGATGCCGGTGAGGGCCTGGTCCACCTCGGGCGCGAAGTACGCCAGAGCGTGCAAGGAGTCGAACGCCGACTTGAACCGCTTCTCGTCACCCGCCATGCGCGCACCCTACTACCGGGTAACCCCGCGTGGGGACGTTCGCCGCAACGAACGTCCCCGTCGACGCGTGGGGCGGACGAGCCGGCATGTAAGCCGGATCCTGTTCCCCGGTCGCCTCACGGCTCGCGGGGCGGCGGCCATCCATCTCGGCCTGCCGTCGCCGGCAGGCTCCAGCGGCCTACCCGCAGGCTCGGACGGGCCGTCCTCGAACGCCTGCGCAGGAGCTTGCGCTCCCTCTTGGCCTTGCTCCGGGTGGGGTTTACCCAGCCGCCCCGGTCACCCGGGACGCTGGTGGTCTCTTACACCACCGTTTCACCCTTACCCCGGCCCTCGCGGGCCGGGGCGGTCTGTTTTCTGTGGCACTTTCCCGCGGGTCACCCCGGGTTGCCGTTAGCAACCACCCTGCCCTGCGGAGTCCGGACTTTCCTCGGACCGGGTCGCCCCGGGCCGCGACCGCCCTGCCTGCTCGTCCGCGGAGCCGATGGTAGCCCAGCGCCCGGCCGCCCCCGCCGCGGCGGCTGGTCGTGAGGGGAAACGGGGTTAGAACGCTGTTTCTCAGTCACGACTGGTCGGGACTGAGGTGCCTTGCTGCCTCGCCGCGGAAGGGCACCCATGGCAACCACCAGGGCGCCGAACACGGGAAGCGCCGTCCACGCGGCGTCAGTACCCCGCCGCGGCCCGGCTGTGGTGGCGGGGCCGCTCGGGTTCCGGGGGCCGTTGCGGTGGCACCACCGCCGGCGCCGGGTGCTGCCGGGCCAGCTCCGCCGTCCAGTGCAGCACCGCCGCCGGGCTGTCGAGCCCGATCAGCCCGATCAGCCGCCCGTCGCGGACGAAGCCCGTGATCGGCCGCGTTCCCGGTACCGGGGACTCCAGCAGCACCGTGTCCGTCCCGAGCATCGGGCGGCCGGCGACCTGGATGCGGACGCCGTGCTGCTCCGACCAGTACCGCGGCACCGGCGTGTACGCCGGCGACCCGGCCGGCCCCGCCAGCAGGTTCTCCGCCGCCGCGCGGCTCATCTCCACCGCGTTCAGCCAGTGCTCGTCGCGCCGCGGCGTCGCGTCGTACCGCACGTTGGGCCAGCGGGCGACGTCGCCCGCCGCGACGATCGTCTCGGACCCCAGGACGTGGCACGTCGGGCCGCACACGACGCCGTCGTCGAGCGGCAGCTTCGCCCCGCGCAGCCACGACACCGCCGGCACGCTGCCGACGGCGACCACGACGCACGCGACGTCGATCGCCCGCCCGTCGGCGAACTCCAGGCCGACCGACGTCGTGCCCGGGCGCCACCGGCGGATCGTGGTCCCGAGCTCCAGCCGGACGCCGCGGGCGGTGTGCAGCGCGGTGAGCCAGTCGCCGATGTCGGGGCCGAGCACGTCGGCCATCAGCGCCCGCGACCGGCCGAACAGGACGACGTCGCGGTTCATCTCGCGCAGGCTCGACGCGACCTCGCAGCCGATGAAGCCGTCCCCGATGACCGCCACCGGACCGGCGCTGGTGGCCAGCGCGCGCTGCAGCGCCGTCGTGTCGGACAGTGTCCGGACGACGACGACCCGCGGGTGGCCGTGCGGCGCGCCGGGCATCCGGCGCGGTTCGACGCCGGTGGCGATGATCAGGCCGTCGTAGCGGACCTCTTCGTCGCGCAGGTGCACCACCTGGCGGTTGGGCGACAGCCCGGTGACCGGGCTGTCGAAGTACCACTCCGCGTCGACTTCGAGGGGGTCGGCGAGCAGCGTCTGGGCGCGGCTGACCGCGCCGGTCAGCAGGCTCTTGGACAGCGCCGGGCGGTGGTAGGCGATGTCGGGCTCGGCGCCGAGGACGACGACTTCGCCGTCGAACCCGAGTTCGCGCAGCCGTTCGGCGGCGCGCAGGCCGGCGAGGCCGGCTCCGGCGATGACGATGCGTTCGCTCATCGGGTGGCTCCCAACACGTGGATGGCTCTCATCGGACAGGCGCGCGCGGCCGCGCGGACGTTCGGCGTTTCTCCGGCACCGGGCCGTTTCTCGTACTCGAGCTGCCCGTCGTGGCCGAGCTGGAAGACCCCCGGCGCTTCGGACTGGCAGACGCCGTAGGAGTGGCAGCGGTCGCTGTCGACGTCGACGCGCAGCGCGGCGACCTCCGGCTCGGGCTCGATGAGGCCGGCCCGGACCAGCGCCGACGCGGGCAGCACCCGCAGCGCCGACAGCAGCACCGGCGGGACGAGCAGCGTGATCCCGGCGAGCCAGACGACCGCCAGGTGCCCGCTCGAGACGGCGCCCAGCCACGCGTGCACCGCGAGCAGCCCGACGGCGAGGTAGCCGGCCTGGTGGAAGCGCAGCCAGCGGCCTTCGCGTGAGCGGCGCAGGCCCGCGGTCACCGACACGGCGACGACGAGCTCGAGGCCGGCGATGCCGATGGCGTGCCGCGGCGAGCCGTCGTAGAAGGGCAGCAGCAGGTCGGCGACGCCGAACGGGTCGTCCTCGAGGAAGAGGAACGTCAGCCCGTGCAGCGCGCCGGCGGCGAGGGTGAACGCGGCGAGCACGACGTGGCCGGTGCGCAGCGCGTCCCGGCCGCTGAACCGGCGGACCCAGCCGGCGGCGGCGAGGACGCCCCAGCACAGCGTGAGGCACATGCAGAGGTAGGTGAGGCGGCCGGACAGCGCGGCGGCCTCGGCGATCCCGGTGTCGTGCGGCGACACCGGGAGCAGCGCGGCGGACGGGGACATGGACGGGCTTACCTCCGGGTGCGCGGCGGGGTCCTGCCGGGGGTTCCGAGCAGGCGGAGCAGGCCGAACGTGGCGACGGCGGCGACGGCCACGAAGCCGGCCCCGAGTGCGATGTCCCCGGCACCGAGGGTGTCGTCTCCGGTGGCGGAGACGAGCAGGGACGTGGTTTCGGCGAGCCCGGTGCTTTCCAGGAGCGTCAGGTGGCCGAGCGAGGTGTCGACGGCGGTCTGGGCGAACGCGCGGACGTCGTCGTCGCGGGTGCCGGCGCGGACGGCGGAGGCGAGGGAGAAGAGGGTGCCGTACTCGGCGCGGAGGCGGTTGACGTAGGCGTGGTCGAACGCGTCGCCGGTGTCCGCGGCGAGTTCGCCCGCCCAGGCGCGTTCCTGCTCGGTCGGTTCGGCCGGGAGGGTGATGGCGAGCCGGTCGGCGACCGCGCGCAGGGCGACGCCGAGGCGGGCCTGGTCGTCGGCGATGCGGACGGCGACCGCGCGCACGCGCCGGTTGGTGGCGCGCTCGGCGGCCTGCCTGCTCGCCGGCGTCGCCCACAGCGCGTGCTGCTTCAGGCGTGTCAGCAGGGTGCGGTCGGTCTGCTGCAGTTCTCCGGCGGAAGCGGGGAGAGCGCAGCCGAGCACGAGCGCGGTCGTGGCGGCGAACAAGGCCACGAATCGGAACGGCATCCCCGTTGTCCCTTCGCGAAGTAGTCCTCACCGGTGGTTACGGGGAAAAGGTGCGACCCGGTTCTCGCCGTCACCTTTTAGTGACTGTGACGTGCGTCACAAGACAGAAAATGAACCGACCGGGTTGGGACCACGGCTAATTGGGCAAGGAAACTAATGCATATGGCCTATTAAGTGATTGTGCGCTACGCTCCGGAGGCCCCACGGTCCGCCAGTCAGGTGAGGTTGCGAGCTTTATGGAAGCACCGGGCAGAGAAAGTCGCGGCCACGTCGGCCACACCTCGTCCGCGATCGCGGTCGAAGCGCGCCCCGACGCGGGAGACGACCTCGTCCCGTTGCTCTACAAGGACTTCCGCGCCACCCTGTTTGCGCAGGTACTGGCCCTGACCAACCACGACCGGCAGTGGACCGAGGACGTCGTGCAGGAGACCATGATCCGCGCGTGGCAGCACTCCGGAACGCTCCAGCGCGAGCCCGGAATGCTGCGCGGCTGGCTGCTCACGGTGGCGCGCCGGATCGTCATCGACGGCTGGCGAAATCGCCGGGTCCGCCCGCAGGAGGTCGCTCTGGAGATCCCGGAAAACGCCGAGCCCACCGACCGCACGGACAGTTCGTTAGCCGCACTAACGATTGGCCGAGCATTGTCGGAACTGGACGAGAAATATCAGGCCGTCATCGTCGAGACCTACCTCGCCGGAAACACGGTCCGGCAGGCGGCGACAATTCTGGGAATTCCCGAGGGAACCGTGAAATCGCGGTTGTACACGGCGATGCGGCAATTGCGGAAAGCGCTCGGGGAGGTGGCGGTCCGATGAGGGCGGAGCACCGGGCGGCGGCGGCCTACGAACTGGGTGTCCTCGACGACGCGGAAGAGTTCGAAACCCACCTGCGCGGCTGTCCCCGCTGCCGGGAGCTCCTGGCGGAGTTCCACCCGGTGTCCGAGGCCCTCGAAGCGGCGGTCCGGCTCGGGTACCTACCCGGCGGTGGCCCGCCGGCCGGCGAGGCTGCGGCCTCCGGTGCCGGTCTCCCGGCCATGGGTGGCTCCGCCGCCGGTGGCGACCCGGCGTCCGGTGGCGCCGTCCCGCGGCCCGAGGCCGACTACCCCGCGCCGAGCGGCGGCGCGGCCCGGGGCCGGAAGCCGAGCGTGTTCTCGCGCCGGCGGGGGATGGCCGCCGGCGCGCTCTTGCTGCTCGCGCTCGGGGCGGCCTCAATGGCCGCCCGCGCTGCCCGGCCGGCCACCGCGAGGACCTGGTTCGCATCCGCTGCGTCCATCGTCTCCCCTGCTCAGATCGTGGCCGGTACCGGCCGTGACCTGCGGGATCCCCCGTGTCGGGCCGGTTTCCAGTAGTCTGCCCCAACCCAACATGAAAGTCCTTACGGTGGATACCGAAGTAAATCCCGAGCACCCCGTCAGCGGGGCTTCGGTACCGAAGCGCCCCGCCCCGCGGCTCCCCGGCCGCGAGCCCGAGCTCAGCCGCCTGACCAGCCTCTTCCCCGTCGCGCTCGGCGGGACGGCCGCGAGCGCGGTGCTGGTCGGCGAGTTCGGCATGGGCAAGAGCGCCACGCTGCACGCCACCGCCGCGCTGGCCGCGGACGCCGGCTTCACCGTCGCGATCGCCACCGGGTCGCGGCTGGAGAGCCACCTGCCCGGCGGGGTCGCCCGCCAGCTGGCCGACGCGCTGGACCCCGGCTTGGCGCAGGTCCCCGCCGAGTGCGGCCCGGCCGGCGAGAGCGAAGCGCTGGACCGCTTCTTCCGGATCGTCCGGGACGCGACCGAGCGGGGTCCGCTGTTCCTCGGCATCGACAACGTGCACCTCGCCGACGCCTGGTCGATGCGCTGCCTCGCCTACATCCGGCACCGCGTGCTCGACCTGCCGGTGTTGATCATACTCACCTCCTTGATCGGCCACCCGCCGCACCACGAGGTGGCGCTGCTGGAGATGGCGGGCTGCACGCCGGCCACGATCACCCTCAACGGCCTCGGCGACGCGGGCGCGGCGGAGATCCTCGGCCTCGCCCCGGGCGAGCTCGCGACCGCGTGCCGCGAGGCGACCGGCGGGAACCCGTACCTGCTGCAGGCGCTGCGGCCGCGGCTGCTGCCCGGCGCGGACCCGCACGAGCTCGGCTCGTCGCTGATCGGCCAGGTGCTGCACACGCGGATGGCGGAGTTCCCGCACGCGCCGGCGATCCTGCACGCCGCCGCGATCCTCGGCGAGGACGCCGGCTTCGACCTGCTGGCGCAACTCGCCGGCGTCGACGAGTTCGAAGCGCTGCAGGCGATCGACACCATGGTCCGGCTGCACGTGCTGAACAACAGCAACTCCCCGACGCTGACCTACCCGTTCGTCCGCAACTCCGTCCTCAAGGACATGCCGAAGACCACGCGCGCGGTCAACCACGCGCGGGCGGCGAAGCTGCTGTCGGAGGCCGGCGCGCCGCCGGAGCGCGTGGCCGCGCACCTGCTCGACGCGACGTCGATCCGGATCCCGTGGGGCGTGGACGTGCTGCGGCTGAGCGCGCGCAACGCCGTGTTCTCCGGCCGGTCCGAGCTGGGCGCGCGGTACCTGCGGCGGGCGCTGGAGGAGCGGCTGACGTCGGGCCGCCGGGTGGCCGTGCTGCTGCAGCTGGCGCACGCGGAGTTCCAGGCCGACCCGCCCGCCGCCGCACAGCGCGTCCGGGAGGCCGTCGACACGATCGGCAACCGCGACACGGCCGCGTTCATCGCGTCGGCGATGCTGCTGTCCCTCTGCGGCGGCCAGGACGCGCGGCTGGCGATCAGCGCGGCCGGCCAGATCGCCGCGCGGCTCGACGCGGGCGGCCCGGACGCCGTCTGGCCGCTGCTGTGCATGACCTACCTCGCCGAGGCCGGCAGCCGGCTCGGCCCGCCGCCGGAGTTCCGCGACTTCGAGGAGCAGTGGGCGCCGCTGACCGACCCGGCGGCGCAGCGCAGCCGCTCGGCGCTGCTGGCGCTGGACGCCGTCCGCAGCGGCGAGTCCGCCCAAGACGCGGTCGCGCACTTCGCGGACGCGTTGACCGGCGACGACGGCGAACTCTTCGAACAGCACTATTTCTTCACCCTGGCCACGTCGGTGCTCGCCGACGAGCCCGCGCACGTCGACCGGCTGTGCCGCGTCCTCGACGTCGAGCGCGAGCCGTGGGACGTGCACGTGCCGCACGGCGCGCTCCCCACCCTCGCCCGCGGGATCGCGCTGCAGGCCAGCGGCGACCTGCAGCGGGCGAGCGTCCACTTCGAATCGCTGCTGCGCCGCTTCGACGAGCGCGGCGGGACGACGACGTGCCCGGTCGGCGTGCTGTGCGCGGCGAAGCTCGTCGAGTGCTGGGTGGACCTCGGCCGGTTCGAGGCGGCGACGTCGCTGCTGGACCGGATGGACTTCGTGGCGAGCCAGGGCCTGTTCACCCACACCTATCTGCTGTACGCGCGCGGCCGCCTGCGCGTCGCGACCGGGTACACGCGTTTCGGGTTCGAGGACCTGCTCAGCTGCGGGCGCCGGCTCGCCCACCACGGCATGCGGTTCCCGGGGTTCGTGCCGTGGCGCGCGCACGCGGCGCGGGCGGCGCTGGCGCTGGGCCAGGCCGACGACGCGGCCCGGCTGGCCGAAGAGGACATCAACGCCTCCGCTCGCTGGGGCGCGGCGCGGCCGCTGGGCACGGCGTTGACGACGCTGGGTCTCGTCCGCGAAGACGACGAAGCCGAGCGCGCGCTGACGAAGGCGATCACGACGCTTCGCTCGTCGCCGGCCCGGCTGCAGCTGGCGACGGCGCTGACCGAGCTGGGCACGCTGCAGGCGCGGCACGGCCAGTCCGAAAAGGCCATCGAGACGCTGCGGCAGGCCGTCGAGCTGAGCGAGCACTGCGGCGCGCGTCCGCTGGCCCGGCGCGCGGCGGAGGAACTGCGCTCGGCGCGGCGGGCGCTGACCCCGGCGAAGGACAACGAGCACGGCTTGACTCGGCAGGAGAACCGCATCGCCGTGATGGCCGCGCAGGGGCTGACGAACCGCGAGATCGCGACGGCGTT
Organism: Amycolatopsis sp. NPDC049691; assembly: GCF_040675005.1. Taxonomy (NCBI): domain Bacteria; kingdom Bacillati; phylum Actinomycetota; class Actinomycetes; order Pseudonocardiales; family Pseudonocardiaceae; genus Amycolatopsis; species Amycolatopsis sp. NPDC049691. The sequence continues at coordinate 93,933 of NZ_JBFANX010000023.1, read as the reverse complement.
GCACCTCACGCGGCGAACGGTGGAGCTGCACCTGTCCGGCGCGTACCGCAAGCTCGGCATCCCCGGGCGCGCGGAACTCGGCGGCGCACTGGCGAAGTCGCACCGCGGCGGGTGAGTCAGCTCACCAGGCCCAAGCCGAGCCACAACGCCCCGGTCGCCGCGGCCAGGCACAGGGGTGTCGTGATCGCCCCCAGCGCGTGGAACGTCTTCGCCGACGGATGCTCCGGCAGCGTGCGGCGCCACAGCAGCGTCGCCAGCGAGCCGAGGTAGCCGGCGTTCGGGCCGATGTTGACGCCCAGCAGGACGGCCAGCAGCACGCCCGGCGCCGGGCGCGGGCCGAGGACCGACAGCAGGATGAGCGTCGCCGGGAGGTTGTTGACCAGGTTGGCCAGCAGGGCCGCCACCCCGGCCGCGACGAGGAGGTCGAGCAGCCCGGTCGACGTCGGCAGGACGTCGCGCAGCAGCCCGCCGAGCACGTGTTCCGAGACCGCCTCGACGACGACCGCGAGGCCGAGCACGAACAGGCACAGCTGGGGCGAGGCCTCGGTGACCAGCTGCCACGGCTTGATCTTGCCCATCGCCAGCGCCCGGACGCCCAGGATCAGCGACGCCAGCGCCGCGATCCAGACGGGCTCCACGTGCCCGAGCTGGCCGACGCCGAAGCCGGCGAGCGTCAGGCCCAGGACGACCAGCGCGAACGTCGGTGTCTCCAGGTGCTGTTTCGGCTCGGCGGTCTCGCGCGGACGCAGATCTGCGGCGAAGAAGCGGAGGAACACGAGCAGCTCGATGACGATCGTGACCAGCCACGGCAACGCCATCGCCGCCGTGAAGCCGGCGAAGGTCAGTCCGGACGCCGCGAAGGCGAGGAGGTTCGTCAGGTTGGACACCGGCAGCAGCGTCGACGCCGAGTTCGCCAGGTGCGCGCACGCGTAGACGTGCGGCCGGGGCGGGAGTTTCAGGCTGGTGGCCGTCGCGAGGACGACCGGGGTGAGCAGGACGACGGTGGCGTCCAAGCTGAGGATCGCGGTGACGCCGGCCGCCGCGGCGAACGTGAGGACGAGCAGCCGGCGGGGTTTGCCGTGGCACGCCTCGGCCAGGCGGTTGCCGAGCCAGGTGAAGACGCCGTCGACACTGGCCAAAAAGGACAACAGCAGGATCGCGGCCAGGAAGCCCAGGGTCGGCAGGATTTCGACGGCCCGCTGCCCGGCGGCTTCCGGCCGCACGAGACCGAGCAGGAGCGCGAGACCCGCCGCGGGCACGGCCGCGACGGCTTCGGGCCAGCCGCGGGGGCGAACGATGGCGAAGACCAGCACAGCGGCCAGGAGCGCCAGGCTTCCCGCCCCGGCCCAGAAGTTCACGCCCCCACGCTAATCGACGCCCGGCACGGGGTTGCCGGGGCGGGCCCTACGGCGTGCCGGGCATCGTGATCGTCTGGCCGGGCTTCATCGTCGCCCCGCAGTCGTCCAGGGGGCCGCCGAACCGGTCCGCCGCCACCGCCGGGATCGTCTTCGCCGCGTACTCCTGGGCCGCCTTCAGCTTCGCCGGGTCCGTCACCGCGTCGCGGCGCACCCAGTCGCCGTTGCGCAGGCCCTCGATCGGCGACGAGTAGATCAGCACGTAGTCCCGGTCCAGCCGCGGGTCGAGCGCGATGCCATTGCCGGCCGCCCACGGGCCCCACGAGTGGATGAACGTCGGCTTCACCGTGTCGAACACGTAGTCGCGCAGGCCCGCCAGGTCGTTGTCGTGGACCAGGTCCGCGATCGGCTTGTTGACCAGGCCCGCCATGTCGACCAGCTCGAGCCGGCTCGTCATCGACGAACCGCCGAGGTCCGGCAGCAACAGCGACGCCTTCTGGATGCCCAGGATGTCCGCGTAGGTGTTGAACCCGCGGCCGAACCGGTCGGCCACCAGGCAGGCCGTGATGTTCGGGTTCTTCGCGAACTTGTCCGCCGCGGCCGCGAACCCGACCGCCGACGGCACGAACGCCCCCACCAGCACGACCACGATCCCGACCCGCAGGAGCGCACGCCGGTGCCGCAGCAGTTCGCCCGCCGAGAGCGTGCCCGCGATGACGGCCAGCGGCCACACCGGGCTGGCGAACCGGTGCTGGTACATCCAGTCGGCGACCATCACGCCGTACGCGACGATCCCCAGCCCCAGCGGCACCAGCAGCGCGATCAGCGACCGCCGCCACGGCGCCTTGACCAGCGCGAAGACGATCACCAAGGCCAGCAGGACCACACCCGCCCAGCCCGCGTAGCCGGCCAGCTCGAACGGCCGCTTGAGAGCGTCGATGCCGGGCAGGCCCTGCTGCTTGGCCACCGACGGGTTGGCCAGCAGCCGCCCGAACTCCGCGTGCCGCCACACGACGTACGCGCCGAACGGCACCGCGAACGCCGCCACCGACAGCAGCGCCAGCCGGAAGCTCTTCCAGAACAGGCCGCCGCGCAGCAGGAACAGCGCCGTCAGCGGGTACGCGCCCGCGTAGATCAGGCCTTCCGGCCGGGTCAGCGCCGCGAACGCGACCATGACGCCCGCCCACAGCGCGACCTTGGGGGTCAGCAGGCGGTCGTTGCGGACCGCCACGAACAGCGTCACCGCCAGCGTGACGACGGCGAACGCGAACAGCGAGTTCTCCAGGCCGGACACGACCCAGATGACGAACGACGGGATCGTCGCCAGCGTCAGGCCGGCGATCAGCGTCGCCAGCCACGCGAAGCGCGTGAAGATCTGCTTCGCCGCGATGTGGCAGGCGGTCAGGATGCCGCCGGTGAACAGCAGGCCCAGCGCCTTCGGGAACAGCACGTAGTCGGGGATGCCGAAGAGCGCGCCGTGGTCGAAGAGGCCGACGAGCTTGCCCAGGCCGAGCAGGACCATCCACGTCGGGTCGGAGAAGCCCTCGACCGGCGGGGCGCCCGGCTGCAGCACCGGACCGAGGCCGTCGGCGAAGCTGCGGGCGTAGGAGAAGGTGATGGCGGCGTCGTCGACGATCCAGTGGCCGTAGCGGGTGGCGTGGGCGGCGACCGCCGCGACGCCGGCGAGCACGGCCAGCACCGGCGCCAGGCGCGCGCCCCAGCCGCGCGTGGTCGTCGCGGGTGCCGGGTCCTCGGGGACGTCGCTCGGGGAGGTCTCGGTGAGTGCGCTAGCCGTCATGTCCTCGTCACTGTTCCGCCCGCAGGCTTCTGCCGGTGGGATACGCGCGAGCTGGCGCCCCCTTAGTGGGCCGATCCAGCCGGCCCGCCACCGCGGCGACGCGGTCGAGACACTGTAGCCAATACCCCATCCGGGGTCGGCCACGCGTCGGCGTTGACCGTGATCCACCCCACATTTCAGCCGGTCAGGCCAGGTGCGAGGTGTCGTTGACCAACCGGACCGAAGCGTTCCCGTCCGGGTAGAACTCGACGATCGACAGCGACGCCAGGTCCAGGTGCAGCCGGAACAGCAGCTGCGGTCCCGCGTCGAGGCCCATCCGGAGCAGCGTCTTGATCGGCGTCACGTGGCTGACCAGCACCAACGTCTTGCCGCCGTGCTCGGCGATCAGCTCGTCGCGGGCCTTGCGGACGCGCCGGTGGACGACGTCGAAGCTCTCCCCGCCGGGCGGCGGCACCGAGCTGTCGCCGAGCCACGAGGAGTGCAGTTCGGGGTCGCGGTCGGCCGCTTCGGCGAACGTCAGGCCTTCCCAGTCGCCGAAGTCGGTCTCGATGAGGCCGGGGTGGGTCTCGACGCGGCCGCCGAGCGCGTCGGCGACGGCCTGCGCGGTCTGCTTCGTCCGGGTCAGCGGCGAGGAGACGATCGGGACCGCCTGGCCGTCGACGACCAGGCCGTCCATCGCGGCCAGCCGCTTCGCCGCCGCGGCGGCCTGCGCGCGGCCCAGCTCGGTCAGCGGGACGTCGCCGCGGCCGGAGTAGCGGCGCAGCGCCGACATCTCCGTCTGGCCGTGGCGCAGCAGGAGCAGCCGGGTCGGCGTGCCCTTCGCGCCGGTCCAGGCGGTCGTCGCGCGGTCGGGCTTGCGGGTGGGCAGCTTTGGCAGTGCGGGCTTTCCGGCGGCCGCGTCCATGGCCTCGTTGGCGAGCCGGTCGGCGTGGGAGTTCTGCGCGCGCGGGATCCACTCGTATTTCACGCGCGAGAAGCCGGCGGCCAGCTCCTTGGCACGTTCGGCGAGCGGCTGCATGTCCGGGTGCTTGATCTTCCAGCGCCCGGACATCTGCTCCACCACGAGCTTCGAGTCCATCCGGACGTCCACAGTGGACGCACCCAGCTCGGCGGCGGCGGTCAGCCCGGCGATCAGGCCCTGGTACTCGGCGACGTTGTTGGTGACGACGCCGAGGCTCATCTTGCGCTCGGCGAGGACCTCGCCGTCGCTGTCCTTCACGACGGCGCCATAGCCCGCGGGGCCCGGGTTGCCGCGGGACCCGCCGTCGGCTTCGACGATGACGTGCGACGTCACAGACCCGACTCCATGGTCCGGACCAGGATCGCGCCGCAGTTCTCGCACTGGATGACGTCGTCCTCGGGGGCGGCCTTGATCTCGTTGACGGTGTTGCGGTCCAGCTCCAGCTGGCAGGCGCCGCAGCGGCGGGCCCGCAGCAGCGCGGCGCCGATGCCCTTGTGCTCGCGGACGCGCTCGTAGAGCTTGAGCAGCGGCTCCGGGAAGCGCGGCAGCAGCTTCGCGCGGTCTTCGTCGCGGCGCGCGCGGGTGGTGTCCAGGTCCTTGAACGCCTCGTCGCGGCGGGCGATCGCGGCGGCGACCTCCGCTTCGGCCTTGTCGACCTCGGCGCCGGTGCGCTGCGCGTCCATGCCGAGGGCTTCGCGCTGTTCCATCAGCTCCAGCAGGTCGTCTTCCAGCGCGCTCTGGCGGCGCTGCAGGGTCTGCAGCTCGTGCTCGATGTCGGTCATCTGCTTCGAGTTGACCGAGCCGGACGCGAGGAGCTTGCGGTCGCGGTCCTCGCGGGCGCGCACCGACTCGATCTCCTTCTCCTGCCGGGCGATCTCGCGGTCGAGGTCGGAGGCGGCGGTCTCCACGGACACGAGCGCGTCGCGGCGCTCGCGGGCGGTCTTCTCCCCCGCGTCGATCTCGGCCAGCTCGGGCAGGGTGCGGCGGCGGTGCGCGGTGCGCGAGAGCTCGGCGTCCACCTTGGCGAGCTCGAGCAACTGGCGCTGCACGGCGGGTTCGGCCTTCACGGTGCTCCTCTAAATCGATGTGCGCTCGGCGCGGACGGTCCACGGGTCGGTGCACCGCGTGGAGACGTGAATGTCGACGTTACCCGTAAACGCTTCCGCCACGACCGCCGAGGCTTGCCCGCACCACGGCCATTCGCTGGCCCAGTGGGTGAGCCCGACCAGCGCGGGCACGGGGCCGGGGTTCGCCAGGTGCTCGCCGGCGGGGTGATGCCGCAGGTCGGCGGTGACGAAGGCGTCGACACCGGCGGCGGTGGCCTGCTTGAGGTAGGAGTCCCCGGCGCCGCCGGAGACGGCGACGGTGCGGATCGGCCGGTCGGCGTCGCCGGCACCGAGGACGCCGGGCACGGTCGCGGGCAGGGCGTCGGCGACGCGCTGGACGAACCGCGCGAAGGGCTCCGCTTCGGGCAGCTCGCCGAGGCGGCCGATGCCGGTGACGCCGTCTTCGTTGGGTGAGAGGGGGCCGGTGACGCGCAGCCCGATCGCCTGCGCGAGGGCGTCGGACACGCCGGGGTCGGCCGAGTCGGCGTTGGTGTGCGCGCAGTAGAGGGAGATGCCCTCGCGGATCATCCGGTGGACGAGCGCGCCCTTGGCGGTGTCGGCCGGCACGCCGTGCACGCCGCGCAGCAGCAGCGGGTGGTGGGCGACGATCAGCTGCGCGCCGAGCGCGGCGGCCTCGTCGACGGTCTCGGCGACCGGGTCGACGCAGAAGAGCACGCGCGTGACGGGCTCGGCGGGGTCGCCGCAGACGAGGCCGACGGCGTCCCACGACTCGGCGAGCGCGGGCGGGTAGGCCTGCTCCAGGACGGTGATGATTTCGGAAAGCGCGGGCACCGGGGGATCTTCGCATGTACCGTCGCGGGCCATGCGAGTACTGGCTGTGCTCTTCGCGGTGGTGTCGGGCCTGGTCCTGGCTTCGGTCCCGGCGTCGGCTTCGTCTCCTGGCCTGTGGCACCTGACGGACCTGGCGGCGCAGCGCGTGGCGATCGCCGACCAGGTGGCGGCGGCGAAGTACGGAACGCCGTCCCCGATCGACGACCCGGCGCGCGAGCAGCAGATCTACGACTCGGTGTCGGCGCAGGCGCCGGGACTGGGCCTGGACCCGGCGGACGCGGTGCGGTTCTTCCACGCCCAGATCGAGGCGAACAAGCTGGTGCAGCGCGGGCTGTACGCGCGCTGGGACGCCCACCCGTCGGAGGCCCCGACGACCCGGCCCGACCTGGGGCAGATCCGCCCGGTGATCGATCGGGTGAACGCGGGGTTGCTGACGGAACTGGCGGCGACGCTTTCGCTGCGCGGCTCTCGCGCGTGCCCGGCACGGCAGCTGGTGGCGGCGGGCCTGGCGGACGTGGTGCACCACTTCGACGCCCTGCACGTGCGGGCGCTGGGCGAAGCGACGTCGGCTACCTGCCTGGCTTGACGGGGAGGCGCCCCGGCGGCGGGTCCACCGCCGCCGCCGCGAGCGCCGTGTCCGGCGTCAGTTGCAGTTGCCGCAGCAGCCGCAGCCCTGTCCGGTGCACTTCGAGCAGCACCCGTGCATGATCGCTCTCCTTCCGGTTCGCGTCCTCGCGTGATCGACGCTAAGCGGCGGCGCGGGGCGCCGGGTACCGCCGAGTGAGCGGGTGACCGGGTGAACCGGCCGGTTACGCTCGCGGCGTGACGCACCTCGTCTTCGTCTGCTCCGGCAACATCTGCCGCTCCCCCATGGCCGAGCTCGTCTTCCGCGCCCACCTCGACGACGCCGGTCTCACCGATGCGGTCCGCGTGTCCAGTGCCGGGACCGGGCCCTGGCACGTCGGGGAGCCCGCGGACAAGCGCGCCCGGGCGACGCTCAAAGCTCACGGCTACTCCACCGAGCACGTCGCCTCCGAAGTTTCGGACGAAGACCTGGCCGCCGACCTCCTGCTGGCCGCCGACGAGGGGCACGCCGAGTTCCTCCGGGCGCGGGTCGACGACCCCGCCAAGGTGCGGCTGCTGCGGTCGTTCGACCCCTCCGCGCCCGAAGGCGCCGAGGTCCCGGACCCCTACTACGGCGGTGACGACGGCTTCGAGGACGTCCTCGGCATGGTCGAACGCGCCGTGCCCGGTTTGCTGGATTGGGTCCGTTCGCGCGGGTAGCGGTCACCATCCGCGGAGGTCGGCGGGCGGCCGCGGCGGGGCACGGCCTACCGTGGTGGGGTGCGGTTGCGGTTCCTGCTGAAGCCCGGGTGGCTGGCTCTGACGGTGGTGGTGTTCGCCTTCGCCATCTGCTGCTTCACGCTGCTTTCACCGTGGCAGTTCAGCCGCAACGCCGAACGCGAGCAGCAGAACTCCGCGCTCGAGGCGTCGTTCACCGCCGCGCCCCTGCCGCTGGCCCAGCTGCTGCCGCCGGGCAGCGTGCCCGACCAGCGCACCGAGTGGCACCTCGTCTCGATCAGCGGCCAGTACCTGGCGGACAAGGAAGTCGTCGCGCGGCTGCGGACGGTCCAGGGCGAGGGCGCCTACGAGGTGCTGACGCCGCTGCGGACCACCGACGGCACGGTCGTCCTGATCGACCGCGGGTACGTCCGGCTCGACAGCAAGTCCGGCGTGCTGCCGTACGCGCCGCCGCCGCCCGGGACGGTTTCCGTGACGGCCCGGGTGCGGGCGGACGAGACCGACCCGAAGAACCGGGACGCCTTCGCCGACGCGTCGACCGGCGGGAAGCTGCAGAGCTACGTCGTCGACTCGCGGGTCGTCGCGCGGGCGGGGAAGCTCGACATCCGGCCGGGGTACTTCCAGCTCGACGCCGGCCAGCCCGGCGTGCTGGGCGCGTTGCCGCTGCCGCAGACCGACTCGGGGCCGTTCCTGTCGTACGCGCTGCAGTGGATCGCGTTCGGCGCGATGGCGCTGCTGGGGTGGCTGTACTTCACCGTCCGCGAGCTGAAGCCGGGCGGAGCGCTCGACGCTTCCGCGGCGCCGACGCAGCGGCGGAAGTCCGTCGCGGAGATCCTGGCCGAGGACGAGCTGGCCGAAAGTGGCCATCAGAAATAGCTTTGCAATGGACCTTTGGTAAGGCCACTTGCGGTGGTGACACTGGGGTCATGCTGATCCACCCCTGGGACGCCGTCGCGGACGCGGAGTGGCGCGACTGGCTGTCCACGCACGACTTCGGCCAGCTGATCGCCGGCGGTGCGGGCCGCGACCTCCCGGTGGTGACCCCGGCGCACTTCGCGTTCGACGGCGACGACACGGTCATCACGCACCTGGCGCGCCCCAACCCGATCTGGCCGCTGCTGGAGGAGCACCCGCGGGCGCTGCTGACGGTGGTCGACGACTACACGTACATCCGCGCGGACTGGAACACGGCGGGTGACCCGGCGGTCGGGGTGCCGACGTCGTACTACGCGACGGTGCAGCTGGAGGGCGACGTCCGGCTGGTCGACGAGCCGGAGGCGAAGGCGGCGTTGCTGGACAAGCAGCTGCGCCACTTCGAAACCGACGGCGCCCGGGCGCGGGTCAGCGCTTCGCCGGAGTCTTCGGACCGGCGGTTGCTGCCCGGGATCCGCGGGATCGAGTTCACGATCACGGGGGTCCGGGCGAAGTTCAAGTTCGGCGGCAACAAGACGGCCGAGGACCGGGAGCGGATCGGCTCGAAGCTGACCGAACGCGACGGGCGGCTCGATCGAGAAGCGCTGGCGCAGCTGCGCCGCCGCGGCTGAGGGCCCTTCAGCCGCGACGCGCGTCGCCGTCAGCCGCCGCAGCCCGGGACGGGGAGCACGGCCAGGGAACCGTGGATGGTCTCGCCGGTCGCGTGGTTGAGCGCGTCCGCGGTCATGATCTGGGTGACGCCCGGCTGGTTGGCGGTCGCGTGCTGTTCCCGGATGCCGGCGGTCGTCGAGACGTCGTCGCCGGTGAAGAAGACCTTGCCGTTGTCGGCGAAGGTGATGGACCAGACCTGACCGGCGACGGTGGTGTGGATCTCGAACTCCTCCCCCACGACGAACGACCCGCCGGGGCCGTCGTCGTCGTGCTTGGACTTCAGCGTGAACGTCGTGCCCAGGCTGCCGGCGGAGTCCTGCTCGTAGGTGGGACCGCAGCGGCGCTGGGCCTCGGCGGTGCCGGTGACGAGGAGACTCAACAGGCTCGCGGTGATCACGCCTGCCGCAATGTGCTTGTACCGCACGAAAATCCTCCCGGTAATCGTGGAGCGTTGCCTACGCCCGTCGATACGCGGAGGAGTTACAACGTCAACGCGAGCGGCGCCAGAACCCCGCGACCACCGCGAGCACCACCGAAGTGACACCGGCCAGCCATCCGACCACGCGGGACAGCTCCACCGCCCGCGTCACGTGCCCGGCGTCGGGATTCCGCCCCACCCCGAGCACCGGCAGCTCCGCCACCCCGTGCGGATAAACCGTCCGCCCGCCGACGCGAACTTCCAGCGCTCCCGCGAAAGCCGCCTCGACGCGGCCCGCGTTGGGGCTCGGGTGGGCGATCGTGTCGCGGCGCCACGCCCGCCACGCTCCGCCCGCCGAGCCGCCGACCACCGGGGCCGCCAGCACCGTCAAGCCCGCCGCCACGCGGGTCGGGACCAGGTGGACCAGCTCGTCCAGCCGGTCGATCGCCCAGTGGCCCCGCCGTCCCATGCGGGCGCGGCGCAGCAGGCTCACCGTGCGCGCTCCGAGCAGCCCCGGGACCCCCGCCACCGCGCCCCAGACCAGCGGCGCCACCACGGCGTCCGAAGTGTTCTCCGCCACCGTTTCCACCGATGCGCGCGACAGCCCCACCAGGTCCAGGCCGTCGGCCACGCGGGGGTCCAGCTCGGACAGGGTCGCGCGGGCCGGGTCGAAGCGGGACTCCTCGAGGTCGCGGGCCAGCTCCGTGCCCTGCAGGGCCAGGCCGGCCGCGCCGAGGACCGCCCAGGTCGTCACCGCCGTCGCCGACGCCTGGACCAGCGGGCGGCCGCGGCCGGCGCGTTCGAGCAGGAGGCCGCCGATCACCGCGACGCCCGCGGCCACCGCCCCCGAACGCTGCGGGAGGCGGCGGAACGCCGTCACCGGGAGCCGCCGACGGGGGTCGCCGAGGGCGCCGTCGGCCGCCACGCCCAACACCAGTCCGATCGCGCGCGCCGCGCTCACCCGTGCCCCCCGGCAAAAGAAAGTCCAGTACCCGAGGAGGCTACTCGACCAGCGCCGCGATCTCCTCACGCGCCTGGACGACGATGTCCCGCATCGCCCGCTCCGCCCGGTCGGCCTCCCCCGCCGCCACCGCCGCGGCCACCTCCAGGTGCAGCGCGATGGCCTCGGGCTGCGGTTCCGGCGGCATCAGCCCGTGCCCGGTCCGGCCGGTGAGCACCTCCGCGACGACCGCGGAAAGCTGCGCGAACATCGGGTTCCGGGACGCGGTCAGCAGCAGGTCGTGGAACGCGATGTCGAATTCGAGGAACGTCGTGAGGTCGCGCGCGCGGGCCGTGCGCGCCAGCCGCTCTCCCAGCGCGCCGAGCCGGCCGCGCTCCTCCGGCGTCGCGCGCAGGGCCGCGTACCGCGCCGCGCACGGCTCGATCCCCGAGCGCAGCTCGTTCAGCGTCGCGAGGGCCGCCGGCCGTGCGGGACCGTCGAGCTGCCAGCGGATCAGCCGCGGGTCGTAGTGGTTCCACTCCGCCGGCTCCCGGACGATCACGCCGACGCGGCGCTTGCTGCTGGTCAGCCGCATTGTCTCGAGCACCCGGACGACTTCGCGCGCCACCGTCCGCGAAGCTCCGAAGCGCTCCTGAAGCTCTTCGGAGCGCAGGACGGTGCCCGGTTCCAGTGACCCGTTCGCGATCGCCGCGCCCAGCGCGTCCAGTACCTGCTCGTGCCTCACCGGGTCCAACCTAGCCATCTGACTCGATTAAGTAGTACTTCATCTTGAATAAGTAGTACTTTTGAGTTTGACTCACCTGGGCACAACGAAGTGGGAGGTGCGGATGACCGTCATCGTGGTGATGGGGGTGTCAGGCTCCGGCAAGACGACGATCGGCACGGCGCTCGCGAACGCGCTGGGCGTCGAATACGCGGAAGCGGACACGTTCCATCCGAAGGCCAACATCGACAAGATGACCGCCGGGCATCCCCTGACGGACGAGGATCGCGCCCCCTGGCTGGAGGCCATCGCCGGCTGGATCCGCGAGCACCAGGCCTCCGGCGGCGTCGTGACGTCGTCCGCGCTCAAGCGCCGGTACCGCGACGTGCTGCGGACCGGTGGCGACGTCTGGTTCGCCCACCTGCACGGCGACCGGGCGCAGCTGGCCGAGCGGATGAAGACCCGCACCGGCCACTTCATGCCCGTGTCACTGCTGGACTCCCAGCTCGCCGACCTCGAACCCCTGGAGCCGGACGAGGCAGGCGCCGTCTTCGACAACACCAGCGGCACTCCGGAAGAGATCACCGAAGCCGCGCTGACCGCCTTCCGGGAGCACGCGTGAACACCCTCCTCGCCGCCGGCTGGACCGGCCACGACACCCGCCTGATCATCGCGACCGTCGTCGCGATCGCCGTCATCGTCGTGCTGATCACGAAGGTGAAGCTGCACCCGTTCCTGTCGCTGGTGCTCGGCTCGCTGGTGCTCGGCCTGACCGCCGGGATGCCGGTCGACAAGCTGTTGAAGAGCTTCACGAACGGCGTCGGCAGCACCGTCGCGTCCGTCGGCATCCTGATCGCGCTCGGCGCGATGCTCGGCAAGCTGCTGGCCGACTCCGGCGGCGCCGACCAGATCGTCGACACGGTGCTGGGCAGGGCCCGCGGCGGCGCGCTGCCCTGGGCGATGGCGCTGGTGGCGGCGTTGATCGGGCTGCCGATGTTCTTCGAGATCGGGCTCGTCATGCTCATCCCGGTCGTGCTGCTCGCGGCCAAGCGCACCGGGAAACCGTTGATGCTGCTGGGCATTCCGGCGGTCGCCGGGCTGTCGGTGCTGCACGGGCTCGTCCCGCCGCACCCGGGTCCGCTCGCCGCGGCGGGCGCGCTGAACGCGAACGTCGGCGTGACGCTGGCGTTCGGCCTGCTCGTCGGGATCCCGACGCTGGTCGTCGCGGGCCCGCTGTTCGGTCGCGTCGCCGCCCGGCTGGTGCCGGACGCGCAGCCGCCCGAGCGGCTGATCCCGGAACGCGCCGACCCGGACAAGCCGCGCCCGAGCTTCGCCGCGACGCTCACGACCGTGCTGCTGCCGGTCGTGCTCATGCTGGCGAAAGCGCTCTCGGACATCTTGCTGGGCAAGGAAAACCAGGCGCGCAAGGTCCTGGACTTCGTCGGTGACCCGCTGATCGCGCTGCTGGCGGCGGTCCTGGTGGGCATGGTGCTGCTCGGCCGCCCGGCGGGTCTCGACCGGGCGCGACTGTCCACTGTGGTCGGCGAGTCGCTCGGCCCGATCGCGGGGATCATCCTGATCGTCGGCGCGGGCGGCGGCTTCAAGCAGACCTTGGTGGACGCGGGCGTCGGCGACGTCATCACGGGCTTGGCGAAGGACGCGCACCTGTCGCCGCTGCTGCTGGGCTGGCTGGTCGCGGTGGCGATCCGCCTGGCAACGGGCTCGGCCACGGTGGCAACGGTCTCGGCGGCGGGCATCGTGGCCCCGCTGGCGGCGACCATGGACCCGTCGCACAGCGCGCTGCTGGTCCTGGCCATCGGCGCCGGCTCGCTGTTCTTCTCGCACGTCAACGACGCCGGGTTCTGGCTGGTGAAGGAGTACTTCGGGCTGTCGGTCGGGCAGACGCTGAAGAGCTGGTCGGTGATGGAGACGCTGATTTCGGTGGTGGCGATCGCGCTGATCCTGCCGCTGTCGCTGGTCGTTTAGAGGACGACGCCTTCGATCACGTCCGGCAGCTGGACCACGAGGTACGCCAGCGCTGTCACGGGAACGATCACCACGGCGAACCGCTGCACCTTGGTCGCGTGGAAGCCCTGGCGGGCGAGCACCGCGAGTGCCCCCGCCAGGGCGAGCACCCCGAGCGGCAGCCCCCGGTCGGGGTCGAACCCGCCGGCGTCGTACGCGTCGGCGAGCAGCAGCCCGACCGCCGCGGCCGTCGCGAGCGCGCCGCGCCACGTGTCCGCGCCGATCGCGTGGAACAGGAAGCCCAGCGCGAGCCCGGCGACCACCGCGAACCCACACCACAGCACCATGGTGTCGACCGCGATGTCGTAGGGCATGCCCGGGTACTCGATGCCGTAGAACACCTTCTTGCCGACGTAGAACGCCACCACCGCGCCGACGAGGAGCGACGCGCTCCGCGCGCAGGCCCGGCGCACGTCGGTGCGGGCGGCCACCACCGCCACCGCGAGCACCCACGGCCCGAGACTGTGCGCGAGCACGCGCAGCGGGAGCGAGTAGTAGCAGTCAGCGGCGAAGAACCCGGTCAGCAGACCGATCGCGCCGCACGTCAGCAGGTGACGGTCGCGCGCTACCCCCACGTAGGCCATGCGCCGCCGTAGCGACCGTTGACATGTGACCTTTTGGTCACCTATCCTCGCTGACGTGCCCGACGACGACCTGGTGTTCAAGGCGCTGGCGGATCCGACCCGCCGGTTCCTGCTCGACCTGCTCTTCGAGCGTGACGGCCGCACGCTCACCGAGCTGGAGACCCAAGTCGACATGACCCGCTTCGGCGTCATGAAGCACCTGAAGCTCCTGGAAGAGGCCGGGCTCGTCGTCGCGCGGAAGGAAGGCCGGGAAAAGCTGCACTTCCTCAACCCCGTGCCCATCCGGCAGATCCACGACCGGTGGATCGACAAGTACACCGAACGCCAGGTCACCGCGCTGCTCGATCTCAAGAACGAACTGGAAGGCGAAGAACCATGACGACCACCGTGCAGGTCCACCGCGTCTACATCAAGGCCACCCCGGAGCGCATCTGGGAAGCCATCACCAAGCCCGAGTGGACGCAGAAGTACGGCTACACCGGCCTCGCCGACTTCGACCTCAAGGTCGGCGGCAAGCACCGGACCCGCCCGACGCAGGCGTTCATCGACGCCGGGTTCACCGGGGACCTCGTCGACGGCGAAGTCCTCGAAGTCGATCCGCCGCGCAAGCTCGTCATCACCTGGAAACTGCTGATGGGCCCGGAAGGGATGGGCGCCGAGCCCTACACCACGCTCACCTACGACATCGAAGAAACCAAGACCGCCGGCACCAGACTGACCGTCACCCACGACCTCACCGGCGCGCCGCTCACCGCCGAGATGGTCGGCGGGGTGCACGAGGACATCAACGCCGGGCCGGGCGAGAACGCCGGTGGCGGCTGGGCCTGGGTGCTCTCCGACCTCAAGTCCCTGCTGGAGACCGGCGAGATCCTCGTTCCTTGAGAGGGTCTGGCGGGGCCTGTCTCGCGCCGCTTCGAGGCAGGCCCCGCCAGGGTCTTCAGACGCGCTGGGTCGCCGCCTTCAAGGCCGCCTTCGCAGCCTCCGACGCGCCCAGCGTGTCGAGTCCGAACAACGCCGCCCCCACCACGGGGTTCACGTCGACGACCCGGACCACCGCACGCGGCGCCACCTTCAGGCACCGCTTCTCGATCTCCGCGATCACCGGCGCGCCGATGCCGGTCAGGACACCGCCGCCGAGGACGATCTCCGGCGCGTCCTCGGTCAGGTCCAGTTCGCGCAGGATCACCGCCGCGAACACGCTGACCTCCTCGACGAACCGCGTCACGATGTCCTGCGCGACCTCGTCGCCCGCCGCGGCCACCTCGAACAGCAGCGGGCACAGGCCGTGGATCGACGCCGCGTCGATCTCCTCGAAGTGCAGGCCCTGCACCACGTCCAGCAGCGTCGGCCGGCCGAAGTACGCCGCCACCGCCGGCATCAACGCGGTCCGCGGGCCGCGGCCGTCCTCGGCGCGCACGGCCCACCACAGAGCCTCTTCGCCGAGCCGGTAGCCGCCGCCCCAGTCGCCGGAGATCTTGCCCAGCGCGGGAAAGCGGTGGACGCGGCCGTCCGGGCCGACGCCGGCGCCGTTGATCCCGGCGCCGCACACGACCGCGACACCCACCCCCGCGCTGCCCGCCCGGAGCAGCGCGAGGGTGTCGTTGCCGACCGTCAGGGTGTCGCTCCACCCGCGCGCGGACAGCGCCGCGTGCAGCGCCTCCTCCTCGCGCGGGAAGTCCAGCCCGGCCAGGTACGCGGACGTGTGCACCGCGAACGGCTTCTCCCCGAAGTCGGGGTATGCCTCCAGCACCAGGCCTTCCAGCGCCGTGACGCAGGCCGCGACGCCGATGTTCTGCGGCGACGCGCCGGGGCCGCGCGACTTCCCCAGCACGACGCCGTCTTCCGAGATCACGAGGACCTCGGTCTTGCTGTTGCCGCCGTCGATCGCGATGACTGCAGGCTTCATCCGCGAGCCCAGGGCAGGTACTCGCGGTTGATCTGCACCAGCGAGTCGGCGAGCGTGTCGGCCTTCGCGTACTGGCCGACCAGCGGGTGGGCGAGCAGGGCGTCGGCGACGCGGTCGCGGCCACCCTTCAGCGCCGCTTCCAAAGCCAGGAACTCGTACGCCGTGGTCGCCGAGATCAAGCCCGAGAACTGCGGTTCGACCGGCGGCTGCGGGATCGCCACCGCACCCTTCGAGTCCACAATGGAGCGCGCCTCGATGACGGCGTCGTCCGGGAGGAACGGGAAGGTGCCGTCGTTGCGGACGTTCACCACGTGCTCCTCGGCCGGCCCGCCCGCGGTCAGCGCGTGCACCAGCTGCACGGCGGCTTCCGAGTAGTACGCACCGCCGCGCTTCTCCAGCGACTCCGGCTTCGTGTTCTGCTCCGGGTCGAGGTAGATCTTCAGCAGCTCTTCCTCGACGTCGGACACGACGTCCGCGCGCGGACGCTCGGTGCGCTGCTTGGTCACCTGCTCGTCGTGCGCGTAGAAGTACTTCAGGTAGTACGACGGCACGACGTTCATCCGCCGCAACCACTTCTCCGGCACGCTGACCTCTTTGGACAGGTAGTCCAGGTGCTCCTCCAGCAGCTCCGGCAGCCGGTCGACGCCGTCGACGAGCGCGCCGCGTTCCCAGCTCAGGTGGTTCAGTCCGGTGTGGACGAGCTTGACGTCGTCCGCGCCGACGCCCAGGAGCCGGCCGAACTGGCGCTGCAGGTTGATCGCGACGTTGCACAGCCCGACCGCGCGGTGCCCCTCGTTGAGCAGGGCGCGGGTGACGATGCCGACCGGGTTGGTGAAGTTGACGATCCACGTGTCGTCACCGGCGATCTTGCGGACGCGGTCGGCGATGTCGAGCACCACCGGCACCGTGCGCAGCGCCTTCGCCAGCCCGCCCGCGCCGGTCGTCTCCTGCCCGACGCAGCCGCAGGCGTGCGGGAACGTCTCGTCGGAGCGCCGCGCCCGCTGCCCGCCGACGCGCAGCTGGATCAGCACGGCGGAGGCGCCGTCGACACCTTCCTCCAGCGACTGCGTCGTCTTGACCCGCGCGGGGTGCCCGGCGTGGTCGAGGAGGCGCTGGCTGAACCCGCCGACGGCCTCGACGCGGTAGGCGTCCGGGTCGACCAGCACGATCTCGTCGACGTCCAAAGTGGACCGGCGCCCGGCGATCCCGTCGATCAGTTCCGGCGTGTAGGTGGACCCGCCACCGACGACTGCCAGCTTCATCCCTTGACTCCCGTGAATGTGATGCCCTTGACGAACGACTTCTGCGCGAACACGAACAGCACGATCACCGGCGCCATGATCAGCGCGGTCGCCGCCATCGTCATGTTCCACTCGACGTGGTGCATGCCGCGGAAGGACGCGATCGCCAGCGACAGCGGCCAGTGGTCCTGGTTCTCGCCGGTGTAGAGCAGCGGCCCGAAGTAGTCGTTCCAGGTGAACAGGAAGCAGAACATCGCGGTGGCCGCGATCCCCGGCTTGGCCATCGGGATCAGCACCCGGACCATGGCCTGGAACTCGTTGCAGCCGTCGATCTTCGCCGCTTCGATGTAGTCCTTCGGAATGGTGAGGAAGAACTGGCGGAGCAGGAAGATCGAGAACGCGTCGAAGAAGAAGTACGGCACGATCAGCGGGACCAGCGTGCCGGTGAGGCCCATCCGGACCCACAGGTCGTACAGCGGCACGACGGTGACCTGCGGCGGCAGCAGCATCGCGGCCACGGTCAGCATGAAGAACAGGTTCTGCCCGCGCCACCGCAGTTTCGCCAGCCCGTAGGCCGCCGGGATCGCCGAAAGCAGCGCGCCCGCCGTCGCCAGCGCCGAATACAGCAGGCTGTTGCCGAAGTATTCGAGCAGCGGCGCCTTCTTGAACACCGTGACGAAGTTTTCGAAGTGCCATTCGCTCGGCCACAGGCTCGCCGTCATCGCCTGGTCGCTTTTCATCACCGCCGTGAGGAAGACGAAGAGCAGCGGCAGCATGAAGATCACGCCCATGGCGATGCCGACCGAGTGCAGCGCGATGAACGACAGCCGCTTGTCCCAGCTGCGCTTGAACCGCACCCGCGGCGGCACTCCCGCCGGCTTCTGCGGCGCTTCGGCCAGTGCGGTCATGCCCCCTCCTCCTGGTGCTGAGACTTCCGCAGCTGCCGCACGAGAATCCACGTGAAGCCCGCGGAAACGATGAACAGCAGCACCGCCATCGCGGCCGCGTAACCCATGTTGAAGTAGCGGAAACCCTGGACGTACAGCCAGATCGGGTACGTCAGCGTCGAGTTCTGCGGTGCCCCGATCAGCTTCGAGTTGCCGGCGACGTCCGCGGTACCCGCGCTCGCCGAGGCCGCCACGATCGCCTGCGTGAAGAACTGCAGCGCGTAGATGATCGAATTGACCACGCCGAACAGCAGGACCGGCGAGATCGACGGCAGCGTGACGTGCCAGAACCGGCGGATCGGGCCGGCGCCGTCGAGTTCGGCGGCCTCGTACTGCTCGGTCGGGACGTCGAGCAGAGCGGCCAGGATGATGATCATCAGCTCGCCGGAACCCCACAGCGCCAGCAGCGTCAGCGCGGGCTTCGACATCTCGGGGCTGTTGAACCAGAGCCCGCCGTCGATGCCGACGAGCCGCAGGAACCGGTTGACCGGTCCGAACTCCGGGTTGAACACGAAGACGAACGCCAGCGTGGCCGCCGCGGGCGGGGCCAGCGTCGGCAGGTAGCAGAGCGTCCGGACCAGGCCGACGCCCGACTTCAGCCGCGAGATCACCGACGCGACGCCGAGCGAGAACACCACCCGGCAGACCGTCAGGACGACCACCAGCCACAGCGTGTTGTACGCGGCCGTGCCGACCAGCGGCTCGCTGGTGAACATCCGGACGTAGTTGTCGAAGCCGACGAACTGCGGCGGGTTGATCAGGTCGTAGCGGGTGAACGAGTAGTAGACCGTCGCGATCAGCGGGTAGCCGAAGAAGATCAGGAACCCGACGAACGCGGGGGCCATGAAGAGGAAGACGGTCCGGCGGCGCTTGGCCCGGCGGGCCCCCGCCCGCACCTTGGCCGGTGCGGACGGGGAACCGTCGGTCTTGGCGACGAGCGTGGTCATCCGCCCGCGCCCTTCTGCTTCAGCTCGTCGTTGATCTGCGCGTCGACCTTCTGCAGGCCCGCGGTCAGATCGGGGATCGAGCCGGCCTGCCACTTCTCGGCGAAGTCGTTGACCGCCTTGAGGTGCGCGTCACCGATCGGCGTGGTCTGGTTCGAGACGAGCTTGCCGCTGTCGTACATGTCGAGGAACGTCTTGAACTGCGGCTGCAGGTCGAGGCGCGGCGAAGTCAGCGAGGCCTTCGTGCTGGGCACGTTCTTCAGGCCGTTGGCCATGTCCACGAGGGTGTCGGTGTCCAGCGTGACCTGCTTGATCAGCTCCCACGCGGCGCCGGGGTTCTTGGCGCCCTTGGGGATCGCGATGATCGTGCCGGTGGTGAAGGCACTTCCGTACTTGTCCGCCATGGTGGTGAGCACCGGGGCGGGCGCGGTGGCGTAGTTCAGGGTCGGCGCCTGATCCTTGATGAACGCGGTGCGGAACTCACCGTCGTAGATCATCGCCAGCTTGCCCTTCTGGAAGCCGTTGTCGGCGGAGTACTCGTCACCGAGACCGGCCTTGAACTTCTCGACCTTGTCGTGGCCACCGAGCGCGTCGATCAGCTTCTTCTGGAACTCGAACATCGCCTTCCAGCCGGGGTTGGTGGCGAGGTCCGACTTGCCGTCCGGGCCGAGGAACGGCGCGCCGAAGTTCGGCGCCCAGTACTGGGCCTGGTTGGCGTAGAACGGCATCGACGGCAGGAAGCCGGCGACCTTGATCGAGCCGTCCGCGTTGTACTCGGTCAGCTTCTTGGCGTCCTCGAGCAGCTCGTCCGTGGTCTTCGGCGGCGAGGTGACGCCCTTCGCCGCGAACATGTCCTTGTTGTAGTAGAAGCCGTAGACGTCGGCGAGCATCGGCATCGCGCACCGCTTGCCCTGGTACTCGGTGTAGTTGCGGACCGCTTCGGGGATTTGGTTCAGGTCGATCTTGTCGCGGTCGATGTAGGGCTTGAGGTCCTGGAAGCTGCCGGTGGAGCACCAGGCGCCGAGGTTGTCGGTGTAGAAGGAGATCGCGACGTCGGGTGGGTTGCCGCCGCGAATCGACTGGGTCAGCTTGTCGTCGTCCTGGTTGCCCTCGTGCTTGATCTCGATGTTCGGGAACTTCGTCTTGAGCTTGTTGAGACCCGCCGTGACCACGCCGTACTCGCGGTCGGTGAACTTGGAGTACACGGTGATCGTGATCTTGTCGTCCTTGCCGGGCGCGGCCGCCGCGTCACCCCCGCTGGGGGCGGCGGCGCCGGAACAGGCGCTGGTCAGCAGGACGGACGCCGCGGCGGCGGCCACCAGCAGGGCGCCTCGGCGGGTCCGGGTGGTAGGGGGCATGGCCCTCCTCCTCATCGGTCGGTCTACTCGGTCGGGGACGGGTGCTTCCGACCTCGGGCCTGCGACCCGAGGAGCGTGGGGGTGACGACGCCGAAGACGTCCTCACGGGCGGTGGCCAGCGCGGACTGCAGCGCACCGGCGCGGACGGCGTTGCCCTGCACGGAAGCGCAGCCGACGGGCGTGCGCGGCAGGACCAGTTCGTGGAGCTTTTCCTGCACCAGCGCGGCGAACTCTTCGCCGCCGGCGCGGCTGGTGTCACCGCAGAGGAGCACGAGCTGCGGGTCGGCGACGGCGACGAGGTTGGCGACGCCGCCGGCGACCCGCTTCGCCAGATCGTGGCGGAAGGGATGGTGTGGCTCGGTTTTCGCCATGGCTTCCCAGGCGGTGTCGGCCTGGATGCCGTGGGCGGCGGCGAGGCGGCAGATGGCGGGCGAGTCGACGAGGTTGCCGAACCGGGCGCCGGCTTCGGGCCAGACGTCCCCGGTGTCCACAGTGGCCGGATCGGGCACGCGCATCCAGTCGATCTCGCCGCCCCCGCCGGTGGCACCGCGCAGCAACCGCCGCCCGATGACGACGGCGCCGCCGACGCCTTCGGACAGCCAGACCATGACGAAGTCGTCGACGTCCTGGGCCTGCCCGACGGTCATCTCCTCGACGGCGACGAGGTTGACGTCGTTCTCGATGAGGACGTCGACGCCGAGTTCGTCGCTGAGTTTCTGCGGGACGTCGAAGCCGAGCCAGCCGGGGATGTGCGGGGCGGAGGAGAGCAGGCCGGTCCGCGGATCGAACGCACCCTGCGCGCCGATCACGACGTGGGCCAGGTCTTCTCGTTCGATCCCGGCGTCGCCGGCGACCTTCTGGAGTGCTTCGCCGAAGGTCCCGACGACGTCGGCCCCGGCGTGCACGGGCAGCGGCGTCCGGTACTCGGCGAGCACGATCCCGGCGACATCGGCGACGACGAAGTCGGCAACGTGCGGGGTGAGATCGACGGCGGCGACGAAGGCGAGGCTGCCGTTGGCGGCCCAGAGCTGGGCGCGGGGTCCGCGTCCGCCGCCTCGGACGCCGGCCTTCATGACGAGGTTGTCCTGTTCGAGCCGGGTGATG
This sequence comes from Amycolatopsis sp. NPDC049691, assembly GCF_040675005.1. Taxonomy (NCBI): domain Bacteria; kingdom Bacillati; phylum Actinomycetota; class Actinomycetes; order Pseudonocardiales; family Pseudonocardiaceae; genus Amycolatopsis; species Amycolatopsis sp. NPDC049691. Next base: position 72,844 of record NZ_JBFANX010000023.1, on the reverse strand, counting down.
AGCTGCGCGGTGGCGGGCTTGGAGAGCCCGATGGCGAGCTCGAGCTCGGCCCGCGTGAGGGGGCCCTCCCGCAGGAGGACCTCGATGGCGGCGCGATCGTTGATCTCGCGCAGCATCCGCGGGCTACCGGCTCGCACTCGTTGCTCCCGACTTAATTAGGATACTTTACAGACGGTTTCCGGGGACTGTAGTGAGCCGGCGCACAGCCGTCAACGGTCTGGTGAAACGAGCAGGTAACGGCTGGGCGAGGTGCACAGGGCGCAACGAAAACGGCCCCGGCGAGTAGCCGGGGCCGTTTTCTGGTCGCGCTCTGTGGCGGGTGGTTACTCCTCCGCGTCCGCCCAAGCCTTGAGCATCACGCGGGCGATCGACGAGTTCCCCGGCAGGATGATCTCCGCCGCCCCGTCGGCGATCGGCGTCGGCTTCGACCCCTCGCCGCGCTCCGAACTGTTCGCGAATGCCTCACGCACCTCCGCGCGCGAGACCCACAGCGCCTCTTCGATCTCGCCGTCGGCGGGCACCAACGGCAATGACCGATCCGCCCGCGCCGTGAAGCCCAGCATGATCGAGCGCGGGAACGGCCACGGCTGGCTCCCGAGGTACCGGACGTCCGACACGGCCGCCCCCACCTCTTCGCGGATCTCGCGGACCACGCACGCCTCGAGCGACTCCCCCGCCTCGACGAACCCCGCCAAGACCGAATACCGCCCCGCCGGCCAGATCGGCTGGCGCGCCAGCAGCACGTGGGAACCGTTCACCCCCTCCGACGAGTGGACCAGGCAGATCACCGCCGGGTCCGTGCGCGGGTACTCCTCGCGCCCGTCGTTCGTGCACTTGCTCGCCCAGCCGAACTGGATCAGCTCCGTGGGATGTCCGCAGCGGGTGCAGAACTTCGCCTGGCGCCGCCAAAAACGCAACGCCTGCGCCGTCGTGAACAGCCCCGCCGACGTGTCGTCCAGCAGGTCGCCGTAGCCGCGCAGGTCGACCCACACCTCGCCGTCGGCGCGCGGGACCTCCTCCACGAAACCCCAGCTGCCCGCCATCTTCACGGTGTCGGCCGAGCCCGACGGACCGCCCGGCAGCGACCAGTAGTCGGTGTCCTGCCACTCGCCCAGGAACACCGCGTCCGCCGGCGGCGAAGACCCGAAGTCGATCGCCTTCCGGAACGCCAGTACCGAAGTGCCTTCGACGACCGGGGTGCGCCCGGTGTCGTCCAGCAGGACGACCCGGGCGTCGGCCCAGCGGGACAACAGCCGCGAAGGGTTGGTGCGCAAGCCTTCCTGACGGTCCACAGTGGACCGCGACAAGGTCGGCAACGAACCTAGCGAAAACGGGACGGACATCAGGCGGGCTCGCCCACGACGACGTCGCCCAGCGACAGCAGCTTGCGCTCCAGCACGCCCGCGTCGCCGACCACCACGCCCGTGAACCGCTTGGGGGCGAAGTACTTCAGCGCCGCTTCGGCCACCTCGTCCGCCGTCACCGCCGCCACCCGCGCCGGGTGCTCGTTCAGCCACTCCAGGCCGAGCCCGGTCGAGGCCAGCGCCAGCACCTGCCCGGCCAGCCCGGACTGCGACGACGTCGACGTCAGCAGCGAGCCGATCGCGTACTGCCGCACCGACTCCAGCTCGTCGCCCGACGGCGGGACCTGGCCGAGGCGGCCCAGCTCGTAGCGGGTCTCCAGCAGCGCCGGCGCGGTCGCCTCGGTGGCCGTGTCCGCGTCGACGTTGACCACCGCGGTGCCGTCGGTGAACTCGAACCCGGAGTGCGCGGAGTACGTGTACCCCTTGTTCTCACGGATGTTCTCCACCAGCCGCGACGAGAAGTACCCGCCGTAGGCCAGGTTCGCCAGCTGCAGCGCCGCGTAACCCGGGTCCGTGCGCGGAACGGTCTGCGCCGACAGCCGGATCTGCGACTGCACGGCCCCGCCGCGCGGCACCAGCAGCACGTTCGGCCCGGTCAGCTCGGGCAGCGGCGGCAGCCGGACGGCGGAGCGGTCGGACGCCCAGCCGCCGAGCACCTTCTCCAGGTCACCGATGACCGCCGAGGGATCGATGTCGCCGACCAGCACCAGCACCGAGCCGCGCGGCAGCACCGACGCCTGGTGCAGCGCCCGCACCTGCTCGGGCGTCACGACGGCGACATCTTCGGCGCGCGGGACTTCGCGCGTGGCGGGGTGGTCGCCGTAGCGGTGCTTCTGCAGCGCCTCCCGCGCGATCGTGCGCGGCTGGGTCCGCGAGACGGCGATCCGCTCGACGAGCCGCTCCTTCTCGCGCGCGATCTCCTCGTCGGCGTACGTCGCTCCCGTCAGGACGTCGCCGAGGACGTCGAGGAACGTCGGCAGCTTCTCGGCGAGCGCGGATCCGGTCAGCACCAGGCGTTCCGGGTCGACGCCGGCGCCGATGTCGCCGCCGATCAGCGCCAGCTCGGCGTCGATCTCGATGCGGTCGCGCCGCGCCGTGCCGGTCAGGATCGTCTCGGCGAGCACCTCGGCCGTGGCCGGGTGCAGCGCGTCGTCGCCCGCGAACGGGATCCACAGCCGGGCCTCGACCAGCGGCACGGTCGCCTTGCGCACGGCCAGTACCCGCAGGCCGTTGGGCAACGAAGTGTCCACATGGGACAGATCAGCGGCGGCGCGCTGCTCGCCCAGCGGCGGCAGCGGGCGCGGCCCCCGCGTCGTGCGGCCGATCTCGTCCGCACTGCGGTGCGTTGCTGAAGTCACTGCTCGTTGGTCCCTTCCGAAGCGGGCTTGACCACCAGGACGGCACGCGCGTCGGGGCGCAGCGCCTTCGCCGCCGCCGAAACGGCTTCCGAGGTGACGGCGGACATCCGGTCCGCGAGCTTGTACACCAGCGACGCATCGCCGTAGAGCAGCTCGAACGAACCGAGGGCCAGCGTCCGGGACACCAGCCGGTCGTGCTCGGAGTGCAGGCTCGCCGTCCAGCGGGCGGTGACCTTGCGCAGCTCCTCCTCGCTCGGCGGGGTCTCGGCGAGCTTCTCCAGCTCGTCGTCCAGCGCGGCGAGCACGCGCTCGCGCGGCACCTCGTGCGGGTGGATCAGGGTGATGGTGAACGTGTCGGGGTCGCGCGCCTCGAACGGGCCGAACAGCCCGGCGCCGGCGCCGATGTCGACGACCAGGGGCTCGCGGTGCACCAGCCGCTGCTGCAGGCGGGAGCCGTCGCCGTCGGTGAGGACGCCGGCGAGGACCAGGTAGGCCAGGTAGCCGTCGACGTCGTTGATCGGGTCGGGCATCCGGTAGCCGATGCCGAGCGCGGGCAGCGGGGCGTGCGGGTCTTCGACCTCGCCGCGCAGCTCGGTGGTCGGCAGCGGCTCGGCGAACGACGGCCGCTGCGGCGCGGGCCGGTGCGGGACGTCACCGAAGTGCGTCTCGATCAGCTTCCTGGCGTTGTCGACCTCGAAGTCGCCGGCCACCGTGAGCACGGCGTTCGCCGGCGCGTAGTAGGTGTCGAAGAACGCGGCGCAGTCGTCGACCGTCGCGCTTTCGAGGTCCTCGAAGCCGCCGTAACCGTTGTGCGCGTTGGGGAACGTCGAGTACAGCACCGGCGGCAGGGTGATCCACGGGAACCCGCCGTAGGGCCGGTTCAGCACGTTCAGCCGGATCTCTTCCTTGACGACGTCGATCTGGTTCGCCAGGTTCTCGGCGGTCAGCTTCGGCGCGCGCATGCGGTCGGCCTCGAGGAACAGCGCGCGCTCGAGCGCGGCGCTGGGCAGCACCTCGAAGTAGTCCGTGTAGTCCGGGTGGGTGGACCCGTTGAAGGTGCCGCCGCTGGACTGGACGTGCCGGAAGTGGGCGAGCTTCTCGAGGCTCTCCGAGCCCTGGAACATCAGGTGCTCGAAGAGGTGCGCGAAACCGGTGCGCCCCTCGGGCTCGGAACGGAAGCCCACGTCGTAGTGGACACTGACGCCGACCACCGGCGCGGTCGCGTCGGGTGCGAGGACCACGCGCAGACCGTTGTCGAGGGTGTATCGGACGAGCTCGGGATCGGCCATGGCCCCACCCTACGACGACCCACCGGTTCCCCGCGTGCCACCTCGTGAGTGAGAAACGGTGTTCTGACCCGGTTCCTCGCTCACGAGGTCCCGGAGGTGGCCGCGGTGGGCGCCCGCGAAGGTGCCCGCGAGCGCGATCGCGAAGGATCCGGCCTGGTCAGGGGTGATGTCGCCGTCGTGCCAGTAGACCGGCGGCGGGTGCTCGAGACCGTCGAACGCGGCCACCCACGGGCCTAGTTCGCCCAGAGCGAGCGCGTACGGGAGGCCGCGCGCGAACACCAGCTCGCGTTGGGGTTTGTCGAAGTCCTTCGCCCGGGTGGTGGCGAGTTCCTCGGCGACGCCGCGGAGCCGGCGCGCCACTTCGGCGCCCGCGTGGCGACGCTCCGGCAGCGCCGCCGAGACGGCGACGGCGGCGACCCCCGCCAGCGCCAGGATGACGCCGAGCTGGGCGTACCCGGCGGTCAGGGCCAGCAGGACGGTGAGGAAGACGCCGTAGAACACGACCCGGATCCCCGCGCGCCGAAGCCGCCCGGTCGCGAGCCACCCGCGGCCGGCGAGGTCCGCGGTCAGTTCCGCGCGGGGAATCCCGACGTGCCGCTGCCGCAGTTCGGCGAGGGTCACCGACTCCGCCGGCAGGACCGCTTCGAACACGGCACGTTCGAAGGCCGTCAGGTGCTCGTCGGCGGGGTTGCGGCGGGTCAGCGTCGGGCCGTCGCTCACCCAGACGTAGTTGCGGACGGCGAGGTCGAGCACGGTCGCGGCCAGGTCGGCGACCCCGGCGCGGCCGTGCAGCAGCACCCCGGTGTGCCCGGGCAGCACTCCTTCCGGGGACGCGAACTCGCCGTTCTTCGCGATCAGGCCGGCCTTCGGCGGGTCGCCGGTGTCCCGGCGGCGGGCGAGCAGGACCCAGGCGGCCGCGGCCGGCAGGAGCGCGGCGAAGCCCGCCCAGGCCCAGCCGACCGGGGCGGTGAGCACGAACGCCCCGGCGATCGTCCTGGCGGGGACGAGGACTTCGTTCCCGGGGACCGTGCCCGGGGGCAGCTGGACCGTCGCCGTCATGCGGTCGCCCGCCGCGAGGTTCTGCTGGCTGAACCGGGTCAGTCCCGCGTGGTCGATCTGCGCCGCGGCGCACGGGGAGTCACCCACCTGGCAGTCGACGGCGGTGGGGATCTCGGGCGCCGCGAAGGAGGCCCGGACGAACTTCAGCTCGGCGCTCCAGCCGCCGGCCAGTTCCCAGGTGACCCGGTCGCCGGCGACGGCACCGTCCACTGTGTACCGGACGACCGACGTGCCGGACGTCAGGTGGACGGTCAGCGCGTCCGGGTCCACCTGGGCGTTCCCGCTGCCTTCGAGGACGACGTCGCGGACGCCGTAGACGCGGTCGCGGTGGTGCGGGGCGGCGACCCGCAGCGGGACCCGGCGGTCCATGGTGACGCCGTCCGGGACCGAGATCGCCTCGACGACCGAGAGCGAGCCGTCGCGCTCGACCTTGAGCTGGATCTCGGCGCTCTGCGGCACCGTCGGCAAGGGCGGCTGGTCCACCGGCGCCGCGGCCAGGACCAGCGCCAGCACGGCCCCGGCGAGCACGGTCAGCGGGCGGTGCGGCCGGCCGCGGTGAGCAGCCCGTCGAGCGCGGTCAGGAAGGACGGGAAGCGCGCGCCGAACCGGCGCAGGTCGTGGTCGGCCTCCATGCCGCCGTACCAGTAGAGGCCGGCCGAGCCGTCGGACGCCGGGTTGAGCGCGGCGAAGGCGCCGAGCCAGCGTTCGGTGTCGCCGAGCACCACCGCGTACGGCAGCGACCGCGAGAACACCATTTCGCGGTCGGCGGGCGGGATGTCCTCGGCCTTGGCGGTGTGCAGGTAGTCGAGCAGGCCGCGGACCTGGCCGACGAGCGCCCGGCCGCGCGCGGTGCGCGAAGGCAGCAGCGCGGCCGCCGCCGCGACGGCGAGGCCCGCGAGGGCGACCGCGACGCCGAGCAGCGCTTCGCCGACCGTGAAGGTGAGGACGGCGGTGGCGGCCGCGCCGAGCGCGAAGATGCCGGCGCCGAGCCAGGTCAGCCGGCCGCGCGCGGTGTCCGGGCGGCGGGAGAACCAGCGCTTGGTGACGACGTCGGCGTACATGGCGTCGCTGATCTTGCGCAGGTCGAGGGTGCCGCGGGCGCGCAGCTGCGACACGAGGACGGCGTCGGTGCCCGCCGGCAGCAGCGTCTCGTAGACGGCGCGCTCGAAGTCGTGGAGGTGCTCGTCGGGCGGGTTGCGGCGGGCGAGCTGCCAGTCGGGCCCCGGTACTTCGGCCAGCCAGAGGTAGTTGCGGACGGCGAGGTCGACGACGGTCGCGCTGATGTCGACGACGTCGACGGTCTCGTCGACGACCGTGCCGACCTGGCCGGGCAGCACGCCGTCCGGGCTGGCGAAGAAGACGCGGTCGCCGTCGCGGAGGAGGACCTCGACCGGGCCGGTGGCGGTGGTGAGGGCGTCCGCGTCCTGCTTGCGGCGGCGGTGGACGTGGATGCCGCCCACGACGAGGAAGACCAGCAGGAGCGCGAAGGCGATGCCGGTCAGCGGCGTGAAGGCGAAGGCGGTGGCGAAGAGGCCGACGTCGGCGAACTTCGCGGTGGCCGGGACGGTGTTCGCGGGCAGGCCGACGAGCAGGTCGACGCGGTCGCCGGGGCGGACGTCGTTCTGTTCGAGGCGCACGACGCCGGTGTGGTCGAGCTCGGCGAGGGTGCAGCGCCGGCTCGAGCCGATGGGACCGGCGAAGCAGTCCACAGGGGACAGTCGCGGCGACGGCGCGAGGAAGGAGGCGGTGAGCCTGGCGAGCGGGGTGTCGAAGCCGCTGGCGACCTGCCAGCGGGCCTGCTGGCGGCCGCTCTGGTCGGCGACGGCGCCGTCGACGGTGTAGCCGACGGTCGACGCGCCGCCGGCGAAGGTGAGGACGAGCTGGTCGCCGGTCAGCTGGCTGGAGGCGGCGCCTTCGGTCTTGATGTTCCGGACGGCGAAGACGCGGTCCTGGTCGTCGCTCGCGGAGACCTTGAGGGGCACGCGCGAAGTGAGCTGCTTGCCGCCGGGGACGGTGACGTGCTCGGTGACTTCGAGAGAGCCGTCGCGCAGGACTTTGAGGGCGACGTCGGCGGTCGCGCCTTCCGGCGGCTGGACGTCCTGGCCGCTGAGCTGCTGGGGTTTCTTGACCTGGTCGGACGGCGGGTTCGGCAGCACGGGCCCGGCGGACGGCCCCTGAGCGGCGGCGGGCCCGGCGGCGACGAGCACCATGACGGCGGCCGCGACCGCCGCCCCCCATTTCATCGACACAGCACCACACCCTAGAGCACTCGATCTATGCTGACGCCCGGAACGGCGAGATTTCCGCAGGTACGCCGCTTCCGACGGGGAAATCGCACGGGGGGTTCCACTTTCATGACGCACGGCCCGCAGGGTCCTGGTTCCGGTGGTCCTGGTCCTGGTCCTGGTCCGCAGGATCCGCGGCGGCCGGTTCCGCCGCCGGGGGCCCGGCCGTTGCCGCCGCCGGGGGCCCGGCCATTGCCGCCGCCGGGGGTGCGGCCGTTGCCGCAGGGACGGCCGGGGCAGTCACCGCACACGCAGCCGAACCCCACGCCCGGCGGCACGCCGGGACCATGGCCGGGCGCCGCACCGGGTCAAGGCCCGCGCGGGCCCGTCGGCGCGCCCGGCCAGCCTCCACACTTCCCCGGCCAACCGCCATACCCCGGCCGGCCGCCCCAAGGCCCGCAGGGCTTCCCCGCGACCGGTCCCCACCCGCGTCCCGGCTTCCCGCCCGCCCGTGCCCCACTCCCGCCACCGGCCGCCGCCGCGGCGCCCGTCTTCGCCCCCGCCTACCCCGGCCCGCCGCCCGGGCATCCCTTCGGGCCGCGGTTCGCGCCCGGCTACCGGCCCTACGTCGCCAAGAAGTCGAACACCGGGGTCATCGTCGCCGTCGCGATCATCGGGATCGTCGCCGTGGTCGGGGGGCTCGTCGCGGCCGTCGCGCTCATCGGCGGCAACACCCGGCACGTCGCCGATGCCGGGTACTCGAGCACCTACCCCTCCGACACCTACGAAACCACCTCCGCGAGCGAAACCACCGAAACCACTTCGTCCACCGAAGAGACGACCACCAGCCGGACCACCGAGCGCACGACCCGCACGTCGGAACCACCGAGCGGCCCGCGGTCGGTCGCCGCGACCGGGAACAACCCGATGTTCGGCAGCCCCGACTACGGCCTGCAGAACATCCCCTGCTCGCTGAGCCGCTGGGCGACCGACCAGGGCAGCGCCACCCGCTTCTTCCAGTCCGGGATCGCCTGCCTCGACGCCATGTGGTCACGCATGCTCGGCGCCGTCGACCTGCCGTTCCGGTCGCCGAAACTGTCGGTGCCGCAGTCGCTTTCGGAGTCGTCGACGCCGTGCGGCAGCGGCGGCACGACGACCGGTGTCACGCCGTTCTACTGCCCGTCGAACGACACGATCTACATGCCGATGGACCGCATCGAGATCGACGTCTGGGGCAACCACCCCGGCCCGTACCTGTCGATCCTCGCTCACGAATACGGCCACCACGTGCAGAACCTGGCCGGCATTTCCGAGGAGTACGGCAACCAGCGCTACGACGCGGGCGCCGACTCGGCGATCGGCTTGGAGCTGTCGCGCCGGATGGAGCTCGAGGCGCAGTGCTTCTCGGGCATGTTCCTCGGCTCGGCGTCGGTGTCCGGCGGCTCGGTCGACAAGAACATCTACAACGAGGCCTGGAACGCCCAGGACCGCGGCGACGACTACGCCCGCAACGGCAAGCGCGACCACGGCAGCGCCAAGCACAACATCGCCTGGTGGCAACACGGCGCGACGAAGAACCGCAACCAGCAGTGCAACACGTGGCTCTCCGCCTCGGGAGACGTGTCCTAGCTCGGCGGCGCGAACGGGTTTTCGGCCACCGGCGCCGGAGTGCCCGACGGCGGGGTCGGCGGGTCCGCCTCCGTCGCGCTGCTGGGAGCCGGCGATCCGGCCGCCGACCACGGCGACGGCGCGGCGGGCTGCCCGCCCGTCGGCAGCGAGCCCGGCCCGGCGCGCTGAGCGCCGTTGGCCTGCGGGTAGCCAGGCGCACCAGGCCCGGCCGACACGTAGCCCCGCGCCGCCTGCACCTGCGCCGCGTACGCCTGCATCGCCCGCGCGTGGTCGCGGTTGCGCCGCTCCGCCAGGACCGCCGCCAAGAACGCCCACGGCGGCACCCCCGGCGGCACCGGCGTGCCCAGCGCGTTGCCCACCTGCTGCGCCAGGCTCCAGCCCAGCGCGTGCGCCGCCTCCGGGGCCAGCTGGCCGAACCTCGCCAGGAACTGGCGGCTCGCCAGCGCGAGGTCGTCCGGGAGGCGGGTCAGGTCGAGCTGGGCCGCCCAGCCCTCGAGGCCCGGGGGCATGCCGATCGCCGGGTAGCCCGCGCTTTCCGGGACGCGGTCGCGGATCACCAGCGTGCCCGCCAGGAAGTCACCCACTCGGCGGCCGTCGGACGAGCACAGCGACACGATCACCGCCACCGCCCCGAACACCCCGAGCGCCCAGAAGTCGATCACGAACCCCGCGAGCCCGCGGGTCAGCGCGTGCCGGAAGCGGATCGGGCCGCCGTCGACGCGCACCACCCGCAGGCCCATCGCCATCTTGCCCAGCGACCGGCCGCGCGAGAGCGTCTCGAACAGCACCGGGTAGCCGACCAGGATCAGCACCAGGAACACGAGGATCAGGGTCAGCGCGAGCGATTCGTCCTCGCCCGGCACCGTGAGCGTCAGGACGAAGAACGTGCCGAGCAGCAGCGCGAACTGCACGAGGACGTCCAGCAGCATCGCCAGCGCACGGCTGGCGAGCTTCGCGACGCGCAGGTCCAGGACGACGGCTTCCCCGGTGACCAGCTCGGATTCCTCGTGCACCGGCCCAGCCTAGCGACCGGATAGGGTGACCGGTGTGGATGTGGACGTCTTCGTCGCGACGCACACGGCGGAGTGGAACCGGCTCGGCGAGCTGACCCGCCGCGGCGGCAGGCTGACCGGCGCCGAGGCCGACGAGCTGGTCACGCTCTACCAGCGGACCGCGACGCACCTGTCGATCGTCCGCTCGGTCGCGCCCGACCCGGCGCTCGTCAGCCGGCTGTCCGGGCTGGTCGCCCGCGGCCGGAGCGCGATCTCGGGGTCGCACAACCCCGCGTGGCGCGAGGTCGCGCTGTTCTTCACGCGCCGCTTCCCCGCCGCCGTCTACCTCTCGCGACGCTGGTGGATCCCGGCCGCGCTGGTGTCGATCGCGGTGATGGCGGTGATCGCCGTCTGGGTCGCCGGCGACCCGCACGTCCGCGCGTCGCTCGGGAGCGCGGACGAGCTGAACCAGCTGACGAAGCCCGGTGGCGACGCCGAGGCGTACTACTCGACCGGCCCGGCGACGTCGTTCGCGGCGCGCGTGTGGACGAACAACGCCTGGGTGGCGGCGACCTGCCTGTTCCTCGGCGTCGCGCTGGGCCTGCCGGTGATCGGCGCGCTGTGGATGAACTCGCTCAACGCGGGCGTGATCATCGGCGCGATGAGCGCGGCCGGCCGCGGCGACGTGATGATCGGCCTCCTGCTCCCCCACGGCCTGCTGGAGCTGACGGCGGTGTTCGTCGCGGCGGGCACCGGCCTGAAGCTGGGCTGGACGGTGGTGGACCCGGGCCGCCGGTCCCGCACGACGGCGTTGGCCGAGCAGGGCCGTTCGGTCGTCGTGATGGCGCTGGGACTGGCGTGCGTGCTGTTCGTGTCGGGCATCATCGAAGCGTTCGTGACGCCGTCGGGCTGGCCGACGTGGCTCCGGGTGGGCATCGGCGTCCTGGTCGAGGTGTTGTTCCTGGTGTACGTGTTCACGTTGGGCCGGCGGGCGGCGAAGGACGGCGAGGTCGGCGACCTCGACGCGCGCGACGCCGGGGACTTCCTGCCCGAAGCGGCTTAAAGCCGGCCCGCGGCCTTCAGCGCCAGGTACCGGTCCGCCAACGCCGGCGGCAGCTCCTCCGGCACCGCGTCCACCACGCTGACCCCGTGCCGTCCCAGGCGTTCCGTCACGCGCTGCCGTTCCGCCACCGTCCGGGCCGCCGCCGCCGCGTCGTACACGGCTTCCGCGTCTTCGCGGCCCGCCAGCATCTCCGCGACCCGCGGGTCCGCCACCGACGCCACGATCAGCTCGTGCCGCGCGGTCAGCGAACTCAGCACCGGAAACAGCCCTTCCTCCAGCGGCGCCGCGTCAAGCCCCGTCAGGAGAACGACCAACGCCCGCCGCCGGGTCCGCTGGAGCACCTCCGCGACCATCCCGCGCGCGTCCGTCTCGACCAGGGAAGGTTCGATCGGCGCCATCGCATTCACCAAGGACGTCAACAGCGAAGCCCCCGACGAACCCTGCACCGCCGCGCGCAGCCGCCGGTCGTACGCGAGCAGGTCGACGCGGTCACCCGCGCGGGAAGCCAGTGCCGCCAGCAGCAACGCCGCGTCCATCGCCGCGTCCAGGCGCGGGGCGTCGCCGACCCGGCCGGCCGACACGCGGCCCGTGTCCAGCACCAGCACCACGTGCCGGTCGCGCTCGGGCCGCCACGTCCGGACCATCACGTCCGCCGCCCGCGCCGTCGCGCGCCAGTCGATCGAACGGACGTCGTCGCCGATCACGTACTCGCGCAGCGAGTCGAATTCCGTGCCCTGGCCGCGGATCAGCACCGCGTTGCGGCCGTCGAGCTGCTGCAGCCGCGCCAGCCGCGACGGCAGGTGCTTGCGGCTGTGGAACGGCGGCAGCACGCGCACGGTCCACGGCACCTCGTGCGAACCCTGCCGCGCGGCCAACCCCAACGGGCCCACCGACCGGACCGTCACGCGCGCCGCCGTCCGGTCGCCGCGTCGCGACGGCCGCAGCGCGGTCACCAACGCCCGGCGCTCCCCCGGCGGGACGCGCAGCGCGTGCCGGTCCGAGGCGCCCGCCGAAGGCGGCCACGCGTCCCGCAGCATCCCCCGCACCGTACGACGGCCGGGGTTCGCGACGACCAGCGTCACCTCGCACGGCTCGCCGAGCCGCACCGACGTGTCGCCCGACCGCCGGAACGTCAGCGGCCGCACGCTGCCCGCCAGCACGAGGTCGACGACCACGAGCAGCAGGAGCACTCCGCCGACCGCCAGGAGCCCGAGGTCCGACGGCACGAGCAGCCCGACCACCAGCGCGCCGAACAGCGCGAGCAGCCCGAGCCTTCCGGTGACGGCCATGTCAGCGCGGCACGGGCACGGACGCGAGCACGCGGTCGAGCACGCCGTCCGCGGTGACGCCCTCCAGCTCGGCCTCCGGCCGGACGTCCAGGCGGTGCCGCAAAGCCGGGCGCGCCAGGGCTTTCACGTCGTCCGGGGTCGCGTAGTCGCGGCCGGCGAGCCACGCCCACGCGCGGGTCACCGCGAGCAACGCCGTGGCGCCGCGGGGAGAAACGCCGATCCGCACCGACGGCAGCTGCCGCGTCGCCCGGCACAGGTCGACGACGTACCCGATCACCTCGGGTCCGACCGTCACGCGCGCCACGGCTTCGCGCGCCGCGGCCAGCTCGGTCGCACCGGCCACCGAGCGAAGGCCGGCCGCGGCGAGGTTGCGCGGGTCGAAACCCTGCGCGTGCCGCCAGAGGATGCCGATCTCGTCCTCGCGCGAGGGCGCCGGCATCGTCAGCTTCAGCAGGAACCGGTCCAGCTGCGCCTCCGGCAGCGGGTACGTGCCCTCGTACTCGACCGGGTTCTGCGTGGCGATCACGATGAACGGGTCGGGCAGCGGCCGCGACTTGCCGTCGATCGAGACCTGCCGCTCCTCCATCGCCTCCAGCAGCGACGACTGCGTCTTCGGCGGCGTCCGGTTGATCTCGTCGGCGAGCAGCAGGTTCGTGAACACCGGGCCCTCGCGGAAGGAGAACTCGCCGCTGTGCGCGTCGTAGACGATCGAGCCGGTGACGTCGCCGGGCATCAGGTCCGGCGTGAACTGCACGCGCGTGGTCTCCAGGTCCAGCGCCGCGGCCAGCGCCCGCACCAGCAGCGTCTTCGCCACGCCCGGGACGCCTTCGAGCAGCACGTGCCCGCGGCACAGCAGCGCCAGGATCAACCCGGTGACGGCGGCGTCGTTGCCGACGACGGCCTTGCCGACCTCGGCGCGCAGCGCGATCAGCGCGTCACGGGCCCCGGTCGCGTTCTCGCTGGTCAAGTTCGCCCTGCCTCTCGTTCCACCCTGTCCAGTTCGCCGGCCAGCCGGACCAGCGCCGGGTCGTCCGGCACCGGCGGGCCGTAGAGCACGGCGCCGATTTCGGTCGCCGGCCGCCCGGTCCGCTCGCTCACCGAGTGCACCAGCGCGGCCGCGTCGGCGTCGCGCGGCAGGCCGAGCACGGTCCGCAGCCGGGTCCGCGACGCCTCCCGCAGCGTCTCGCCCGCGTGGTCCGCGGCCTTCGCCCGCCGGTACAGCCGTGCGCGGCCCTCCGCGGTTTCGGCCGCGCGGACGACGATCGGCAGCGGCTCGGTGACGACCGGGCCGAGCCGGCGGGCCCGCCACAGCGCCAGCAGCGCCACGGCGATGAACGCCTGCGCGGCACCGTAGTACCAGCCGTCCGGGATGAGGTCGAAGATCGATTTGCGGGTGTCGTCGAGGCCGGGGTCGGCCGTCGACGGCAGGTACCAGACCAGTGTCTTGTGCTGCCCGAGCAGGCGCAGGCTCAGCGCCGCGTTGCCGTCGTCGGCGAGCCGCGCGTTGGTCAATGGCGCCGAGGAGCCGAGGAGTGTCGTCGTGCCGCCGGAGTCGGCGAGCTGCAGCAACGTGCCGCCGCCATCTTCGCCGGGGTAGCACGACCGCGCGCCCGGCGAGGCGTAGCCGATCCCGCCGAGGGTGACGTCGCCCGCCGCCACCGCCGCGGCGACCGTGCACTCCGGGTGCAGCGTGCCGACGTCGCTCTGGCCGACCGGGTGCACCAGCGGCAGCGATTCGCGCAGCGTCGGCGCTCCCGGCGTCACGAGGACGACGTCGGCGGCGTGCTGCCGCAGGGCGTCGAGCCGCTTGGCCGGGACCAGGTCCGGCTGGGTGACCAGCAGGGTCGCGTCTTCGCGGACGGCCGCGTCCGCTTCGTCCATCGAATGCGCGGGGCGGACGTCGACGCCTTGGTCCGCCAGGAGCTTCGCGAGCGCGTGCGCGCCACCGGGTTCGTAGGAGCCGGGTTCGAGCGCGCCGTGGGTCTGCTCGCCGCGGCCGAGCAGGAGCAGGGCGCCGGCCGCGAACACCAGCAGCACCAAGGCCAGGGGGATCCGCACACCGCGCCAGATCCGGCGCACGTCCGGGGAAACGGAGGTGCTCACGAGGCCGCCATGGCGACCGGACGTTCGCGGCGGCAACGCTCGTCCAGCTCGGTCAACGTGCGGTAGGCGGCTTCGGTGCCTTCGCGGCCGCCGTAGTGGACGTCGTCGAAGAGCCGCGCGCCCTGCCGCAGATCGGCAGCGACATTCGGCAGCAGCACCCCGGCCTCGGCGGCGGCTTCGTCGGCCGTCCGGCCGGAACGGGCGTCGAGCAGCGCGCGTTCCTCCAGGGCCCGCACGACGGCGCGGAAGCGGTCGCGGACGGCGTCGTCGTACCGGCCGGCCGCGGCGGCTTCGGCGGCCGCGCGGCGGTAGTCGTCCGCGCTCTGCCGCCTCCCACCGAAGACGACCCGGTCCGCCCGGGACGTGCGGGCGATCTTGCCGGTGCGCAGCCGGATGACCACGACGAGCACGATCAGCACCACGAGGACCAGCAGGACGCCGAAGATCCCGCCCGGGACCACGTTCGAGACGCCGTTCAGCAGTTTCCCGAGCTGCTCGGCGAGCCACTGCCCGAACTCCTGCACGGCGTTCGGCTTCGCGGCCTGGTACCTCGGGTCGGACAGCTCTTCGGCCGCCGCGCGCCGCGCAGAGTCCCGGTCGATGTCGACCGGGACGTCGGTGAGCAGCAGCGTCACCATGCCTGCGGCGGCTGGACCCCGGCCGCGCGGGCCAGCTCGATGTCCATGCCCTCGCGGCGCATCCGCTGGTCGAGGTAGACGATCACGGTGACCAGCGCGACGAACGGCGTGGCGATGGTGCCGGAGATGATCTGGCCCGCCGACTGCAGCAGCAGATCGCCGGTGCTGGGCACGAACACCTGCGCCGACGGGTTGAAGAGCCCGCTGAAGAAGCCGCCGCCGAGGCTGAACGGCAGCTGGATGATGTTGTTGACCAGGTACTCGATCACCCCGGCGAGCAGCAGGATGCCGAACACCCGCCAGAACGAGCCGCTGACCAGCTTCACCGACCGCGAGAACGCCTGCCGGAACGTGCCGCGCTCCAGCACGAGCGCCGGGCTGGCCAGCGCCCAGAACACGTACGCGATGACGCCGGGGACGATGCACAGCAGCACGCCGATGGTGGTGACGATCGAGTAGACGAACCCGACGCCCAGCAGCGGCAGCAGCCGGGGCTGCACCTCGCGCCACGCGACGCCGAAGGTGACTTCCCGGCCCAGTGCCGCGCGGCCCATCACCGCGGCCAGCAGGCCGTTCGCCACGGTCGTCAGCAACGTCGTGAGCAGCGCTGTCGGCAGCACGGCGATCAGCACGTCCCCGAACGCGCCGAACACGGCGTTGCGCAGCTCCTCCTCCGTCGCACCCGGGCCGAGCCCGGTGGTGGTGGCCAGGTTCTGCAGGTCGGCGAAAACGAACTTCTGCACGACGAAGCTGAGGGCGGCCGTGATCACCGCGACCACCGCGCCGATGCCGAGGACCACCAGCGGGTACCGGCGGATCGTGGTGATCGCGCCGTCGAGGATGTCGCCGATGTTGAGCGGCCGCAGCGCGATCACGCCCGGCTTGCCGAGCCCGTGCGGGCTCCAGGGCCGCTGCTGCTGGTACGGCGGGACCTGCTGGTACTGCGGCTGCGGGCCCCACTGCGGCTGCCCGCCGTACGGCGGCTGCCCGGCCGCGGCGGGACGCTCCCAGCCCGGCGGCGTCGCCGGTCCCGGGTTCGCCGGGGCGTCCGGCGGCTGCCACCCGCGCGGCGGCGTCGCCGGTGACGCGGAGTGGTCTTCGCCGGGCTTCGAATCACCCGTTCCGGGGGCGGGGATCCGCGGGATGCCCTGGCTGGGTGTCGGCGTGTCGTCGCCCTGGCCGCCGGGCGCGCCACCGGTGTCTGTCATCGAAGCCCCTCGCCTGCAGTACCTGCTTGGCGACACTCTCTCAGAGCCGGTCGCACCCGGCCAGACCTGGGGTGACGTCCGGGCGCGGTGACGCGGTGCGCACGGACGGGTGCGAGAGGCCCCGTTCCCCCGATATGCTGAACGGCGGATCGGGTACCCCCGGTCCGTACCGAGACCCTTCGGGACTGCCCAGTGACGCAACCGCCCCACGGCCGGGTACCGCCTCGCGGGACCGTCCAGCCGCCGCCGGTGCCGGATGCGCAACCGGATCTGCCCTGGCTGGGCCGTCCCCACACCGTCTCCGCGCCGCGACGCCGCTCCCCGGCGGCCGTGATCGGCGTGTGCCTCGGGGCCGTGGCCGTGCTGGTGCTCGGGCTGGTCGCGATCGTGGTCCTGAACCGCGGCGAAACGCCGCTGGCCAACGCGAACTTCCGCGACAACCCGTCGTCGCAGGACGTCCCTTCGCAGCTGCCGCCCGGCGGCGCGGGTGCCCCGGCGTCGGCGTCGAGCCCGTCGGCCGAGCTGTCGACGCCCAGCCCGACCGGCCCGCAGAAGATCCTCAAGCTGGCCGACCACCCGATCCTGCAGGACCCGAACGCCGGTCTGCAGAACCGCGTCTGCAACCTCCCCGCCTGGCAGAGCACGCAGGACGGCGCGGAGGCGTTCTTCACCGCCGCCAGCAAGTGCCTCGACGCCGCGTGGGGCCCGTTCCTCGAGGCCTACCACCTGCCGTTCACGCCGCCGGCGCTGCACTTCCCGACCGGCGCGAGCTTCGAGACCGAGTGCGGCACCATCCAGGTCGGCATCGCGACCGCCGCGTACTACTGCGAAAACAACCTGTACGTCCCGTTCCGCGGGCTGCAGACCGACCAGTACGGCAACAACCCCGGCGTCTACCTGGCCCTGTTCGCCCACGAGTACGGCCACCACGTACAGGAGGTCGCCGGGCTGATGGACGCGGCCTGGCAGAAGATCTACGAGGCGGGCCAGAACAGCCCGGCCGGGCTGGAGATGTCGCGGCGCAAGGAGCTGCAGGCCCAGTGCTTCTCGGGCATGTTCCTCGGCGCGCACGTCGACCAGGGCGGCACGATCAGCCGGGACATGTACAACAAGGCCTGGAACGACCAGGAGACCCGCGGCGACAACACCTCCCGCAGTCACGACCACGGGACGAACGCGCACTACGCGTCGTGGTGGCGGGCGGGGGCGACGAGCAACCGGATCGCCGACTGCAACACCTTCGCGGCGCCGTCGTCCGAGGTCAGCTAGCCGGTTTGGGCCGCAGCGGGATGCTCAGCCAGAGGTAGACGAACATCCCGCCGGAGAAGCAGGCGAACACGAGCAGCGCGAGTCCCAGCGGGCGCCGCGCGTCCGACGCCCCGGCCGACGTGTCCGCGACCCGGACGGTGACCGTGCCCTGGTCCGGCAGCACCTCCGGCACGCCGACCTCGATGCGCTCGTTCTGGCCGTGCCCGCAGCCGTTGAGCGTGCCTTCGTGCGTCTTGCCGGCGACGGTGAACTTGACGGTCTCGACGGCGTCCGGCCGGTCGCACGGCGCGGGCTTGGTGACCTCGGCCTGCACCGGCGCGCCCACGTCGTCGTTGGAGATGCCCAGCAACCCGGGCCCGGCCAGCCAGGCCAGCAGCACGACGAGCACGCCCGCCGCGGCGGGGATCGCCACCGTGGGCCACTTCAGGGCGAGGGATCGCGGGGGCACTTCGCCATGGTTCCAGATCCGGCGGGCAAAACCCAGGCGCCCCGGTCCGGCGTCAGCGCTGCTCTATTTTGTCCGCCTGCGTCACCTTTTTGACGTAGAGGAGCTTGTCGCCGGGTTCGATCGCGTCGGCCTGCGGGGCGTCCACGCGGTACAGGACACCGTCGCGAACCAGGCCGAGCACCAGGTCGGACAGGTGCCGCGGCGAACCGCCCTCTTCGGACGGCTCGACCGGCCGCTCGGCGATCGCCAGCCCCGATTCGGGCGTGAGCAGGTCCTCCATGATGTCGACGACCAGCGGCGTCGACGTCGCCATGCCGAGCAGCCGCCCGGCCGTCTCGCTGGAGACGACGACCTGGTTGGCACCCGACTGCTTGAGCAGGTGGACGTTCTCCGCCTCCCGCACCGACGCCACGATGTGCGCCTTGGGCGCCAGCTCGCGGGCGGTGAGCGTGACGAGCACCGCCGTGTCGTCCCGGTTCGGGGCGACGACGACCGCGCGGGCGTGCTGCACCGCGGCGACGCGCAGGACGTCGGACCGGGTGGCCGAGCCGTGCACGGCGACCAGGCCGAGCGCACTCGCCGCGTCGAGGGCCTGCTGGTCGGTGTCGACGACGACGATCTGGCCCGGGGCGACGTTCTCGTCGCCGAGCAGCGCGTTGACGGCGGACCGGCCCTTGGTGCCGAACCCGACGACGACCGTGTGGTCGCGCACCTTCGTCCTCCACTTCTGGATCTTGAACGCCTGCCGGGAGCGCTCGGTGAGCACCTCCAGGGTGGTCCCGACCAGGACGATGAGGAAGAGCACCCGCAGCGGGGTGATCACCAGCACGTTCACCAGGCGGGCGGACGACGTGGCGGGCGCGATGTCGCCGTAGCCGGTCGTCGACAGCGAAACGGTGGCGTAGTACAGGCTGTCCAGCAGGGACAGGCCGTCGCCGTTGGCGTCGCGGTAGCCGTCGCGGTCGACGTACACGATGATCACCGTGGCCAGCAGCGCGAGCAGGGCACCGATGATCCGCTTCAAGATCGAGCGGAGCGGGCTGACCGTCAGCTCGGGCATCTTCAGGACGCCGACGAGCTCGTGGTCGGGCCGATCGGTGAGACTGCCCAGCGGCAACCGCTTCAGGGCCTTCATGCACCCGCTCCCAGAGGCGGGTGTCGAGCGTCACTCACGCCCGGAGGATAGCCGAACCGCCCCGCCCCCCGCCGCGCGAGCGGCCTCGCGATCGCGCGGGTTCCGGCCCGGGTCACGCCTCGGGGATGTCGCGGAGAAGCCTTCTCAGGCCCTCGGGGTCCAGCAGGTCCGCCGGCCGGATCGTGCGGTTCGCGCGGACGTAGTGGAACGCCGCGCGGACCCGGTCCACCGGGACGTTCTTCAGCGCCGCCCACGCCATCCGGTAGGCCGCCAGCTGCACCGCCAGTGCCGGCTGGCGCGACTCCGGTGGCACCGAGCCCGTCTTCCAGTCGACGACCGTCCAGCCGCCGTCCGGGTCGGCGAACACCGCGTCCATCCGGCCGCGCAGGGTGATGCCCTCGACGTCCGCCGTGAACGTCACCTCCACCGCGTGCGGTACCCGCGTGGCCCATTCGCTCTCCTCGAACCGCTCCTGCAGCTCTTCGAAGTCCGCGTCGGGGGCCTCGCCGAAGTCGGCCGCGCCCGGGAGGTCGTCGATCTCGATGAGCTGGTCGCCCGAGAACCGGCGCTCCAGCCAGCCGTGGAACTCCGTGCCGCGGCGGGCGAAGCTGTTGGGCTCCACCGGGAGCGGGCGGCGCAGGTCCGCCGCCAGCTTGCCCGCGTCGTCGGCCAGCGAGACCAGCTGGCTCACCGTCAGCCGCGACGGCAACGGGACCCGGTGGACGTGGTCGTCCTTGCGCGCCCACTCCTCGAGCAGGACGTCGGTGTCGGTCAGCCAGCCGTCCGGATCGTCCTCTTCGGGCTCTTCCTCGTCCAATGTGGACATCGCTTCGGACACCAGCTCCACGCCGGTCTGCACGCCGGTGCGGCGGTCGGCCAGCGGGTCGACGGGCCAGCGCCCCTTCCGCGAGTCCGAGACCAACGGGTTCTCGTCCTCTTTTTCCGGCTCCGGCGCCCACTCCGCGAGCTGCCCGGCGCCCGTCTCGCGCAGGACGTCGCCGATCTCCGTCAGGAACTCCGATGGGCCCTTGTACCGGCTGCTGCTCTCGTTCCACCAGTGCCCGGACACGATCAGCGCGTGCTCGGACCGCGTCAGCGCGACGTAGCAGAGCCGCCGTTCCTCCGCCTGCTCGCGCTCGACGAACCCCGCTTCGTGCAGCTCCAGTCCTTCTTGGACTTCTTTGCGGTCGTAGCCTTCGGCGATCCGCAGCTCCGGCAGGTCCTGCGAGTCACCGCGCAACGCGGCGGGCAGCGACGTCGCGGTCCGCAGCCACGACGACGACCGCCGCCGGCCCGGGAAGACGTCCTGCACCAGGTGCGGGACGGCGACGACCTCCCATTCCAGGCCCTTCGCCGAGTGCACGGTCAGCACCTGCACGCGGTCGGGCACGACCTCGACCTCGCCCGGGGTCAGCCCGTCTTCGGCGTGCGCGGCGGTGTTCAGGTAGTCCACAAAGGACAATAGGGTGGCCGTCGGCGCCGTTTCGGCGTAGTCGGTGACGACTTCGGCGAACGCGTCCAGGTGCGCCCGTCCGGCGGATCCCGGCCGCGCCAGCGATTCGACGTCGAGGAGCATCGTGCGTTCGACGTCGGCGACGAGCTCCGGCAGCGACTGGTCGAGCCGCCGGCGCAGCGCCGCGAGCTCCCAGCCGATCCGGCGAATGCGCTGGTAGCCCGCTTCCGAGTACCGCTCCGGCGAGCCCGGCTCGTCGATCGCGTCGATCAGCCCGGCCTGCTCGACGCGCTCCGCGACCAGCTCCGGCTCTTCCGTCGTCTTCTCCGGACTGGAAAGTTCGCCGGCCCGCCGCCACAACGCGGCGACGTCGGCGGCCGCGAGCCGCCAGCGCGCGCCCGTGAGCAGCCGGGCGGCCGCGCTGCCGGACAACGGGTCGGCGAGCACTTTCAGCGTCGACACGAGGTCCGCGACCTCGGGCTCGTCGAGCAGCCCGCCGAGCCCGACGACCTCGACCGGCAGCCCGCGCGCCCGCAGTTCGGCGGCGATGGGCGCCATGTCGGCGCGGCGCCGCACGAGCACCGCGGCCGTCGGCGGTTTCCCGGTCTCCTCCTGCCGGGCGTGCCAGCGGCGGGCCATCGCGTCGGCGACCCATTCGCGCTCGGCGCGGATGTCCGGCAGCAGCGCGGCCGCGATGTCCGCCGGGCCGGCGCCGTCCCGCGCCCGCAGCCGTTCGACGCCGAGGCCGCGCGCCCGCAGCGGTTCGGCGATCGCGTTGGCGAGTTCGAGGATCTCCGGCGGGTTGCGGAAGCTCGTCAGCAGGCCGAATTCGTGCGCGGGGACCAGCTTTTCGCCGTCGTGGCGGGGGAAGTCGGTGGTGAAGCGGGGCAAGTTGGCCGCGCTCGCGCCGCGCCAGCCGTAGATGGCCTGGGCGGGGTCGCCGACCGCGGTGACCGGCATCGGCTGGTTCTCGACGCCGCCGAACAGCGCCCGCAGCAGGACGCGCTGGGCGTGCCCGGTGTCCTGGTACTCGTCGAGCAGAACGGCGCCGAAGCGCTCGCGTTCCCCGCGCACGACCGAGGGGTAACCGATCGCGAGCTGGGCGGCCAGCGACATCTGGTCGGCGAAGTCGAGCGCGCCTTCGTTGCGCTTGCGGCGGTGGTACTCCTCGACGAGCGGCAGCAGCGCGAGCCGGAAGTGCTGCGCGGCCATGATTTCGGTGAGCTTCTGCGGCAGGGCGGCCCGCTGTCCCTTGGCACGTGGGGCGTTTTCGATGACGCGGCACATCCACGTCGTGTACTCGGCGAGCTGGTCGACCGAGATGAGGTGCTCGCCCAGTTCGCCGGCCAGCTGCAGGAGGTCGGCGGTGACGGTCGGGGGGACGCGGTCGGTGTCGAGTTCGTTGTCCCAGGTGGACACCACGCGGTGCGCGATCTGCCACGACGACGTTTCCGACAGCAGCCGGACGCCGGGCTGGACCGGGAGGCGAAGGCCGTGTTCGGAGAGCAGGCGGCCGGCGTAGGCGTGGTAGGTGAGGACGGTCGGCTCGCCGGCGACCACAGTGGACCGCAGGCCGCCGCTGGGGTCGAGCCGGTCGAGCAGCCCGGACCCGGCCAGCCGCCGCAGCCGCGCGCGGACGCGTTCCCCGAGCTGGCGCGCGGCTTTGCGGGTGAAGGTGAGCCCGAGGACGCGATCGGGGCTGACGATCCCGTTGGCCACGAGCCAGACCACGCGTGCGGCCATGGTTTCGGTCTTCCCGGCCCCGGCCCCGGCGACGACGAGCGAGGGTTCGACGGGCGCGGCGATGACGGTGGCTTGTTCGGGGGTGGGCCGGTGCAGCCCCAGTGCATCGGCGAGTTCGGCGGGCTCGACGGGGTTGGCGACGACGAGCGGGCTCACGCGCCCACCCCCGACGCGCCGCTTTCACGTGAAAGCTCCGCTTTGAGCGGCAAAGCTGGCCGGGTCGAGTTCCTCACGGGCCTGGCACCTGCCTGCCCTCCGGCCGCAGCGGGCAGCACCCGCGGGCCGGGCAGCGGTCGCAGTCCGGGTTCTCCTGGGCCTGGTAGTCCGGCCCCGCCGCCGAAGCCGCCGCGTCGCGGACCAGCTCCAGCCACTGCTTGCCGCCCACGTCGTCCAACGGCGGCTGGGACCGCTCGGTCGACCCGGTCTTGGTGTTCGCCTTGGCGACGTACACCAGCCGCGCGCCCCCGGGCTCGTTGCTGCCCTTGATCGCGCCCAGCAGCACCGCCAGCTGGTACGCCGCCAGCTGCGGGTGCGCCTCGGCGTCCGCGCCGGACACCGGCACCTTGCCGGTCTTGATGTCGACGATCACCGGCCGCCCGTCGGCGTCCAGCTCCACCCGGTCGACCCGCCCTCGCAGCAGCACGCGGACCTCGTCCTCGCCACCGGCCGGCAGCTCGACCTCGATGTCCTGCTCGACCCCCGCGGCCTTCAGCTCCGCCCGGCTGCGCTCCAGCCACGTCACGAAGTTCTGCAGCATCTGCTCGACCCGCCGCCGCTCCCGCCGGGAGAACCACGGCGCCCCGGCGTCGACGCGCACCCACGCCTCGTCCAGTGCCGCCTGCAGCTCGGCGTCCGTGCGCCCCGAGGCCACCGCCTGCGCCAGCCCGTGCACCAGCGTCCCGGTGACCGCGGCCAGCTGCGCCGGGTCGGACCCGCCGTGGCGCTCGATCATCCAGCGCAGCGGGCACTTCGTCAGGATTTCCACTGTGGACGGTGAGATCCGGACCAGGTCGCCGGGCCGGTGCACCGGCTCGTCGGTCGACGCCGGGAGCAGGCCGTACCAGGTGGACGGGTGCGCACCGGGCACCTTCGCGTCCGCCAGCCGCGCCAGCTGCTTGGCCGCGCGACGCCGGCGCACCGGGTCGGCCTTGTCGTCGCAGACGACCTCGCGCAGCTCCCCGACCAGCTCGGCCAGCACCAGCGACCGCCCCGGCGGTTTCATCCGCGAGTCGAGCCCGCCGTCGTCGGCGCCGTTCTCCTCGAGGTCGTCGAGGAACCGCGACGGCTGCTCGTCCTCCCCGGACACCGCCGTGACGAGCAGCGTCTGCTTCGCCCGGCTCATCGCCAGGTAGAACAGCCGCCGCTCTTCGGCCAGGATCGGCGCGGTCTGCGAGACGGCGTCGTCGTCCACACCGGACATCAGGTCCTTCAGCCGCTCCACGCCCAGCACGGATCCGCGCAGCCGAAGGTCCGGCCACGCTCCCTCCTGGACACCGGCGACGGCGACGACCGTCCACTCGCGCCCCGCGGCCGCGTGCGCGGTCAGCAGCGAGACCCCGTCCGACGGCACGGCCGCCGGCGCCAGGGTGTCGCCCGCGATCTGTTGTGCTCCCAGGTAATCCGCGAAGGACGCGACACTCGCGCGCGGCAGCCGGTCGACGTACCGGCCGGCCGCGTCGAACAGCGCCACGACGGCGTCGAGGTCGCGGTCGGCCTGTGCGCCCAGCGATCCCCCACGTTCGACCTGCTTGAGCAGCTTGTCCTGGAGCCCGCTTTCGGTCCACAGCTGCCACAGCACCTGCTCGACGCCGTCACCGCGCGCCACCGCCTGGTGCGTGACCCGCAGCAGGCCGCCAACGCGCCGCACCGGTTCGGCCTCCGCGTCGGCGAGCCCGGCGAGGACGTCCCCGCCGCGCAACGCTTCGACGAGCAGCTCGTCGCTCGACCGCTGCCCGCCGCCGGCCAGTTCGAGCCGACGCAGGCCGCGGCGCAACCGCCGCAGCGCCAACGGGTCCGCGCCGCCGAGCGCCGACGAGAGCAGCATCTCGGCGAGGTCGACGTCGAGGAGATCGGGCGAGGGCGCGAGCTTGAGCACGGCCAGCAGCGGCCGCACCGCGGGCTGGCGCGCCAGCGGCAGCTCCTCGGTCGCCGAGCCGATCGGGACCCCGGCGGCGCGCAAAGCCCGTTGCAGCACCAGGAAGGTTCGCGCCGGCGACCGGACGAGCACCGCGATCTCCGACCACGGCACGCCGTCGACGAGGTGGGCACGGCGGAGCTGGTCGGCGATCCAGCCGGCTTCGGCGGCCGGTGTCGGCATCACGCGGACCCGCACGTTTCCACCGGTCGCACCCTGGGGCGGGACGATCTTCCGGTGCGGCGACGCGCCCGGCAGCGTCGCGCCGATCTTGGCCACGGCCAGGCGGACGGCCGGGGCGAGCCGGTGCGACGTCGTGAGCGTGACGGTCCGGCTGCCGTCCGGGTCGGCGTCGGCGAACAGGCTCGCGTCGGCGCCGCGGAAGGAGAACACGTTCTGGTCGGGGTCGCCGGCGACGACGAACTCGGCCGCGGTGTGCCCGATCACCCGGACCAGGCTGGTCTGCAGCGGATCGAGGTGGTGGGCGTCGTCGACGAACAGGTGCCGCACGCGGGTGCGCTCGCGCATCCGCAGCTCGTCGTCGTCCTCGAGGGCGAGCAGCGCGGAGGTGACCAGTTCGGCGGCGTCCAGGGCGGGCGCGCTCGCCACGCCGAGGGCGTTGCCACCCGCGCCCTGCAGCTGCGTGACCTCTTCGTACTGCGCCCAGAACCGCCCGGCGGCGACCCACTCCTCGCGGCCGCGGCGGCGGCCCAGCTCGGCGAGGTCCTCCGGGCCCAGCCCGCGTTCGGCGGCGCGCATCAGCAGGTCACGCAGCTCTTCGGCGAACCCGGGCACCATCAGCGCCGGCCGCAGCTGCTCGGGCCAGTACCCGGCCCCCTCGTC
The DNA here is from genome assembly GCF_040675005.1 of Amycolatopsis sp. NPDC049691. Classification (NCBI taxonomy): domain Bacteria; kingdom Bacillati; phylum Actinomycetota; class Actinomycetes; order Pseudonocardiales; family Pseudonocardiaceae; genus Amycolatopsis; species Amycolatopsis sp. NPDC049691. The sequence continues at coordinate 47,602 of NZ_JBFANX010000023.1, read as the reverse complement.
GAGGTCGCCGGCCAGCAGTTCGCGGACGACGACGTCCTGCTCGGCGCCGGCGAGCAACCGCGGCGGCGGGAGCTCCTCCGCCATCGCTTCCAGCCGCAGCAGCGAATACGCGTACGAGTGGACCGTGCGGACGAGGGGCTCGCGGACGGTCCGGGGCAGCGGCCGCGCCTGCTCGGGGTCGGAGGTGAGCCGGCGGGTGATGTCGGCGCGCAGCGCGTCCGCCGCCTTGCGGGACGTGGTGAGCACCAGCACGCTCTCCGGGTCGGCCCCCTCGGCGATGCGGCGGGTGGCGGCCGACGCGAGCAGCGACGTCTTGCCGGTGCCGGGACCGCCGAGCACGCGCCGGAACCCACCGGGCGCGGAGAGCACGCGCCGGGCGCCGTCGTCCCAGGTGAACGTGGGTGCGCCGGTGATCGGCGGGCGCACCAGCCGCGCGTCCGCCCGCCCCGTTCGCCTCGCGTTCACCCAGCGATGGAACCACGCCCGCTCACCCGGGTGGCGCACCGGCACGCCTTAACACGGGCACGTTCGGCGAAGGTGCCGCAACGTGCGCCGGGCGGCCACGAAAAGTGTCGTACCCATCCGGCAGAGTGTCGGCATGGACGACGTTCTGCACGAGCGCGTGCGGGAGATCATCGAGTCGGTGCCGGCCGGCACGGTGGCCACGTACGGCGACATCGCGGCGCTCGCCGGCGCGCCCTCGCCGCGGATGGTCGGCGCCATCCTGGCCGAGGACGGGCACGACCTCCCGTGGCACCGGATCCTGCGCGCGAACGGGACCCCGGCGCCGCACCTGGTGCACGACCAGCTCGAACGGCTGCGCGCGGAGGGCGTGCTGGCCGACGGCCAGCGCGTCGACCTGCGGAAGTACCGCTGGAAGCCCGACGGTGACGAAGATCCCGGCGAGGAGGGACTGTTCTGACTCCTGATTATTAGGTTAGCCTCGCCTAATGACGACACAGGTGGAGCGGCCGGCTTTGACGTACCACCGGGCGCGGGTGACCGCGGTCCGGCCGATCACGCCGCGGATGGTGCGTGTGACGTTCGAAGCGGCGAGCTTCCGCGAAGTGCCGCCCGGGGCGCCGGACCAGTACGTCAAGGTCTTCTTCCCGCAGCCCGGGCAGGAGGAGCCGCGATTGCCGGAGACCGGCTCCGACGTCATGTCCTGGTACCGCACGTACCTGGCGATGCCGGACGACGTCCGGCCACCGATGCGCACGTACACGGTCCGGGCGCACCGGCCCGCGGCGGCGGAGATCGACGTCGACTTCGCGCTGCACGGCGACACGGGACCGGCCTCGGCGTGGGCGTCGCGCGCGGCGGCGGGCGACCGCGTGGCGTTCCTCGGCCCGCACGGCCTGTACGACGTGCCCGGCGGCACGGACTGGCAGCTGCTGGTCGGCGACGAAACGGCGTTGCCGGCGATCGGCGCGATCATCGAGCGGCTCCCGGCCGGCACGCGCGCTTCGGCGTACATCGAGGTTTCGGAACGCGAAGAGCGCCAGACGTTCGAGACGCGCGGAGCGGTCGAAGTCCACTGGCTGCTTCGCGGGGCGCGCCCGCTGGGCGAGGCGCTGCTCGACGCGGTGCGCGCGGCGAGCTTCCCCGGCGGAGCGCCGTACGCGTGGGTGTCGGGCGAAGCGGGCGTCGTGAAGCTGGTGCGTCGCCACCTGGTGCGTGAGCGGGAAGTCGACAAGCGGCGGATCTGCTTCACCGGCTACTGGCGGCTGGGGATGAGCGAGGAAGCGGCGAGCCGGGAAGCGGTCCGCGCGGCGGAAGCGGGTGAGGCACCGGCCGACGAGGACTAACCGCCGAGGCTGGTGACCAGCAGCTTCACCAACGCCCCCAGCCGTTGCCGCTCCGGCTGCACCGTCTCCACGCCCACCTCTTCCAGCGGCGCCGCCGTCACCGGGCCGACGCACGCGACCAGCAGCGGGCCGCGCAGCGCGGCGAGCAGTTCGTCGTACCGGCCGTACTCCCGGGCCAACGTCAGGAGGTTCGCCGCTGCCGGAGCGCTCGTGAAGGCCAGCGCTCCCAGCTCACCGGCCACCGCCGCGTCGATCAGGCCGTGCACCGGTGTCACGTCCGGCGGCGAGAACCACCGGTACGGCTGCACTTCCACCAGCGAAGCCCCGGCCGCGACGAGCTGCGAGGTGTGCTCCGGCAGCGGCGTCCCGTGCAGCTGGACCGCGATCCGCGCCCCCGAGACACCCGCGGAGACCAGCGAACCGAAGAGTTCCGCATTGGACTCCGACTCCGCCGAAAAGGACTCACGCAGTCCGAAGCCGCGGACCGCGCCGACCGCCTTCGGCCCGCGCGCGTAGATCCGGGAGGCCCGCAGCCGGTCCAGCAGAGCGTCGTCGAGGCCCCAGCCCGCGGCCGCGTCGAGCCAGCCGCGGAAGCCCGCCCCCGTCGTCACCACCGTGCAGTCGATCGGCGCCGCGACCAGCGTCGACGTGGCCGCGCGCAGCTCGGGGTCGCGGTCCAGCGGCACGATCGTGATCGTCGGGGCGTGGCGGACGTCGGCGCCGTGGCGTTCGAGGGCCGCGATGAAGTCCTCCGCGCGGCGTTCGGCCGTCACCCCGATCGCGATCCCGCTCAGCTCACCCATAGAACGCGCCCATCTCCTCGATCGCTTCCGCCAGCTCCGCACGCAGGTCCGCCGGTGCGAGGACCTCCAGGTGCGGCCCGAACCGCAGCAGCTCGCCGATCGCCGGCTCGCCCGGCTCCACCGGCAGCTCCACGGTGAGCCAGCCGTCCGCGTCGGGTTCCCCGGTCGCCGACCGCAGCGCGCGGGCGCCGACCGAACCCGCGTAGAACGGTACGAGAGCCTGCGCCCGCGGCGACAGCCGCACCACCGCCACCCGCGGGAACATCCGGCGTTCGAACTGCTCGGACCACTCCTGCCAGTACCGCGCGAGGTCGAATCCCGCCGGCCGCTCGAACTCCTCGCCCAGGTCGGTCAGCTCCAGCACGCGCGAGATGCGGTAGGTCCGGTCGGTGCCCTCGCAGCGCCCGGCGAGGTACCAGTTGCCCGCTTTGAGGATCAGCCCCAGTGGCTCGACGTCCCGCTCGACCACGCGCTGCCCCCAGCGTTCGTAGCGGATCCGGATCCGGTGCGACGACCAGACGGCGTCGGCGATCGCCGACAGCGCCGGCAGGCTTTCGATGCCCCGGTGCCAGCCGGGGACGTCCAGGTAGAACCGTTCCGCGACGCGGCCGGCGCGGTCGCGCAGCTCCTGCGGCAACGCGGCGTACAGCTTGAGCTGGGCCGCGGCCAGGACCGTGCCGAGCCCCAGCTCGGCCGCCGCGACGGGCAGGCCCGCCAGGGAGAGCGACTGCGCCTCCTCCTCGGTCATCCCGGTGAGCCGGGTGCGGTAGCCGTCGACCAGGCGGTACCCGCCGGTCCGGCCGCGGTCGACGTACACCGGGACGCCGGACGCCGACAGCGCGTCGATGTCCCGGTAGACCGTACGCACCGAGACCTCCAGCTCCTCGGCCAGCTCTTCGGCCGTCATCCGGCCGCGGTTCTGCAGCAGCAGGAGGACGGAGAGGAGCCGGCTGGCGCGCATGGATCCAGTTTGACAGAAAAACCTGACACAAGCTGACAGGTATGCCCAGCAGAGTGGTCCCCATGAACGGATTCACGACGAAGAAGTGGGAAGAGAAGATCGTCAGCGGCGTCGAGGGCGGCCCGCGGGTGGCCTACGCGCACGCCACGTTCACCTACGTTGGCGTCATCGAGGGTGAGTCGATCTGCGACCTTCTGCTGTACTACGCGGGCGAGGGCTACGACAGCGGGCAGACGACGTCGCCGAGCTTCGAGCGCATCGAAGGCAAGGTCGACGGTCGCGAAGGGACGTTCATCGTGCGCCACGAGTACACGTTCGACGCCAAGGGCATCGCCTCGACGTTCACCGTCGTCCCCGGTTCGGGCACCGGCGGGCTGGCCGGGCTGACCGGCAGCGGGACCGCCGGCGGCGCGCTGGGCGAGGACAAGGTGGGCTACACGTTCGAGTACGCGTTCTAGGAGTCGCAAGTGGACCGTCGTCAGGTACTCGCATACCGCATCGCCGAGCACGGGCTGCACCGCACCGCCCGGGACGTGTCCGAGCTCGCGGTCGTCCGGGCCGGGCTGCAGGACAGCATGCGCGACACCGCGCTGCTCGCCCTCGCCGCCCGGCTCGACGGCGACGTGTCCCTTGTGGACGACGACCGGCTCGTCCTCGCGTGGACGCTGCGCGGCGCGCCGCACTACCACCTCCGCACGGACCTGCCGGAGGTGATCCGGGCGCTCGTCCCGCTGGACGACGCGGACGCGCTGGCCCGGATGCTGTGGCAGCGCAAGGAACTGGCGGCGACCGGGCTGGCGGCGTCCGAAGTGGTCTTCACGGCGGCGGCCGCGATCCGCGCGGTGGTCAAGGAACCGATGACGAAGGGCGCGGTGTCGGCCGCGGTGACGAAGAAGCTGCCGGCGGCGTTCGCCCGCTGGTGCCGCGGCTGCAACGCGACGCACATCCACGAGCAGCTGATGCGCGTCGCGACGCCCCACGCCGGGGTCCGGCTGGTGGCCGGCGCGTCCCCGGCGACGCTGGCACCGCTCGAAGGGCGCGGCCGGATGCGCAAGACACCCGACGTCGCGGCGGCGACGGCGGTGGTCGAGTCGTACCTGCGCCTCAACGGCCCCGCGTCGCCCGGCGAGGCCGCCGAATTCGCGGGGACGGCCCGCGCGGTGGTCGACAGGACCTGGCCGTCCGGGCTGGCGTCGGTGCGGGTCGACGGCAAGACCCGCTACCTGCCGCAGGATCGCCTGGCGGCGCTGGAGAACCCGCCGGAGCCGGAAGTGGTGCGGCTGCTGCCGCCGCTGGACCCGTTCATCCAGGCCCGCGACAAGGCGTTGCTGGTCCCGGACCCGGCGCGCCGCAAGGAGGTCTGGAAGATGCTGGGCAACCCGGGAGTGCTCGTCGCGGACGGCGACATCGCGGGCACGTGGCGCACGAAGGGCAGCGGCGCGAAGCTGACGTTCACGGTGACGGTGTTCGACCCGCTCCGCCCGGCGGTCCGCGCGGAAGCGGAAGCCGAGGCGGAGCGGGTGGCCGCGGCGCGCGGGTTCGGGAAGCACGCCGTCACCTGGGTGGGCTGACGGACACCGCTCACCGGCTGCCGGCGTCGATGTCGCCGTACGCGGTGGTCGCGTGGATGGTCAGGTCCGCCGCGCCCTCGGCGTTCTTGAGGGAGTTGCGGATCCGGCCGTAGGTGGTGCCGGCGTCGAGGGACGCGGAGACGCCGTCGGCCGCGCCGACCGTGATGTCCCCGGCCTGGGTGCTCAGCACGAGGTTGCCGCGCACGGCCTCGCCGATCCGGATGTCGCCCTTGCCGGTGCTGATCTCCGCCGGGCCGGTGAGGCGCCCGACGGAGACGTCGCCGGCGTGTGCGGTGAGGTGGAGGCTCGCGACCTCGTCGAAGACGGCCTCGCCGTGGGCGCCTTCGACGGTGACGTCCCCCAGCCGGCCGACGCCCCGCAGCCCGACGCTGGCGGCCTTGGCCCGGACGTCCGAGCCGGCGGGCAGGTGCACGGTCACGTCGAGCGCGCCGGACGGACCGAAGTACTGGTTCTTCGAGGCGCCTTCGATCCGCAGGACACCGTCCTGGAACGCGATCTCCACCTGCTCGGCGGCTTTCACGTCCCGGCCCTTGGCGGGATCGGCGGGCAGGACCTCGACGGTGGTTTCGGGACGGTCGGCGGCGACGAGCCGGACGCGTCCGGCGGGGATGTCGAGGACCGTGGTGATCGGGGCGGTGGTGGCGAAGTTCTGCATCGTGTTCTCCTGGTGGCTCGTTCTCGGTGCTGAAGCCACCATCGCGGGCCCGGCTGACACCGGGCGGCCACCGCACTGACACGGCTCGCCGCGGTCAGAACACCACGCGCGCCGCTCGCAGGGCCTCGGCCGCCGCCGGGTCGCCCGTCACTTCCGGATCCGGGCTGCCGGGGCGCCCGGAGAGGTGCCACAGGTGGTCCAGCGTTCCGGCCCGGGCCCACGCCACCGGCTCACCGTCGCCCAGCTGCCACGAGCCACCGGCCGGGCCGGAGAGGTCCAGGACCAGCGCCGGGCCCGGCCACCGCATGGCCAGATCGCGTACCACCTGCGCGACGACCAGCCCGTCGTCGGCCCCGACCGCGAACTCCCGGCCCGTGGCGCGGGCTATCTCCAGCCGGTGCAGCCAGGTGTCGCGGTTGGACAGCACGTCCAGCACGTACGCCAGCTCCGGCTCGACCAGCGATTCGCCGGGGAAGGTCCGCTCGGTGCGCTGCCGCCGGACGAAGGACGGGGCGCGCCGCCGCATGCGGACCGCCCGCGGTCCGACCTGCGCGAGCCGCGCGCGGAGCTCACCGCCGGACAGCGAGCCGAAGGTCGCCACCTGCAGTGCGTTGTGCGCGTCCAGCGCCGACAGCGACGGGAACCGCTTCCGTGCGGCGCGGACGCGGCCGGCGATCGTCCACGGCCGTGCGGTCTCCGCGTGCTGGCCGACGAGGTGGGCGACCACCTCGTGCACGGTCCAGCCGCCGGCCGTCGGCTGCCGCCAGTCCGCCGCGCCGAGCGACCCGAGCAGGGCGTCCAAGGCGGCGAGTTCGGCGAAGCCGACGCGGGCGACCTCTTCGCGGCCGGGGCGCGCGATCGTCAGGGCGTGGGTGGTTCGGATCCGGGGCATGGCTGCTCCCCTCCGGGGGTGAAGTGCCGGACGAACATGGCGAAGGCCTGCGGCAGCAGCGAAGTGAACCGCCCGCCTTCGTAACCCGCACCGGGCTCGTTCGCGAGCTGCTGCGAGAGAGTGCCGGTGACGACGATGGACAGCAGGGCGACACCGGCGTCGGAGCCGGCCTCCGGCCGCAGCTCTCCTGCCGACACCGCATGGTGAAGAGCCGCACGCACGAGCTCGACCAGTTCGACGCTCGGCCGGAACGCCTCGGCCGACGGCGTGAACTCCGGCACCGGCCGCCAGGCGACGAGCTGGGCGTGCACGGGGTGGGCCATCGCGACCCGGCCGAGCGCCTCGACCGCCGCGGCGAGGGCAGGCAGCCCGGGCGCCCTCCCCCGCAACGCCCGGGCCACCGCCTCTCGTTGCTGCTCCGCCCCCTCCCGGAACAGCTCGTCGTAGACCGCGTTCAGCGACGCGAAGTGCTTGTACAGCGAGGGTTGCCGGATCCCGACCCGGCGGGCGACCTCGGACAGGCTGAGCCCCGCCACCCCGCGTTCGGCCATCACCTCGATCGCCGTGTCGAGGATTTCGCGCCGGGTGTCCGCGCGGCGGCGCCGTTGCGGTCCTCGCGTCTCGTTCACAACCGGCTCCAGGCTATATTCTCTAGCTTCAGCTATAGGTTATCCCATCGATGGCGGCACGCCAAGCCTCGGCGGCCGGGATCGCCCGTCCGGCCGAAGCTCAGGCGTCAACGGCCAGCCGGTACCCCCGCTTGACCACCGTCTGCACGACCTTCCCGCCCCCCAGCGAAGTCCGCAGCCGCCCGATGGCCGTCTCCACCGCGTGCTCCTCCCCGCCCCCCGGCAACGCCGAAATCAACTCCCGGCGCGACACCACCCGCCCCGGGGAAGCCGCCAGCGCGCGCAACAACGCCATCGGGGCCGGGGCCACCTCACGCCACTCGCCGTCCACCACCGCCGCCTGGCCGCGCAGCTCGATCGACAACCCGCCCGCCGAAAACCGGGGTGACCGGGCCAGCAACGTCTCCGACACCGTCCGGGCCAGCGCGCCGATCCGGGCCCGGTGCGGCTGGACCGTCGGTATTCCCAGCGCCGCCAGCGGGCCGGCCGTGATCGGACCGACGCAGGCCGCGACGCACGGGCCCGACAACGCCGAAACCAACCCCGGCAGCCGTCCCGTCCGGCGGGCCAGCGCCAGCAGCGACGCCACCGCCGGCGCGCTCGTGAACGGCAGCGCGTGGATCGATCCGTCCAGCACCCCGTCCAGCAACCGGTCCACCGGGCCCGGGTCCGCCGGGCCGACCCAGCGGTACACCGACACCTCGATGACCTCCGCGCCCGCCGCGCGCAGGGTGTCCACGAAGTACGGCAACGGCTCGCCGTGCAGCTGGACCGCGATCCGCTTGCCCGACACGTCCGAAGAAAGCAGGTGCTGCAACAACTCCGCGTTGCTCTCCGACGCCGGCGAGTACGCCTCCGACAGCCCCGCCGCGCGGATCGCCCCGGTCACCTTCGGTCCGCGCGCCAGCAGTGCGGCCGACGAAAGGCGCGCCAGCAGCGCGTCTCCCAGTCCCCAGCCCTCGGCCGCCTCCAGCCAGCCGCGGAAGCCGATGCCCGTCGTCGCGACCACCGCGTCCACATGCGACTCGAGCAGCTTCGACGTCGCCGTGTGCAGTTCGGTGTCGTCCGTCAGCGGCACGATCCGGATCGCCGGCCCGTAGCGGACGCTCGCCCCCTTGCGCACCAGCAGCGCGCCGAGCTCGTCCGCCCGGCGCGCCGCGGTGATGCCGACCACGAACCCGGTCAGCGGCAGGATCACGGGCTCTCCACTTCGACCACGCCCTCTCGCACACGCACCTCGTACACGGGAACCGAGACGTCGGCGTCCAGGCACTGTCCGCTGTCGAGCGCGAACCGTTCCTTGTAGACCGGCGACGCGACCACCGGGACGCCGCCCGCGTCCCCGACGATGCCCCGCGAGAGCACCGCCGCACCGCTGCACGGGTCCCAGTTGGACAATGCGTACCAGCGGTCGCCCGGCAGGTGGAAGATCGCCACCTGCACGCCGCCGTCGAGCAGGGCCGCCACCCCGGCGTACTCGGGCACCGCGCCGACGGGGCAGACTGCCGTCCAGGTCCGTTCGATCGACGTCGTCATCGGCGCACCTCCGGAACTCCCAGCATCACGGGCACTTTCTGCTCCCGCTCCTCGCGGAACGAGATCGTCGGGTCGGGCGTGCCCGGCGCGTTGACGAAGGAGGTGAACCGGGCCAGCTTCTCCGGGTCCTCCAGGACGCCCTTCCACTCGTCGGCGTAGTTGTCGACGTGCTTGGCCATCGCCGCGTCGAGGTCCTCGCAGATGCCGAGCGAGTCGTCGACGATCACCGCGCGCAGGTGGTCGAGGCCGCCCTCCATCTCCTCGATCCACGGCGCGGTCCGCTGCAGCCGGTCGGCGGTGCGCACGTAGAACATCAGGAACCGGTCGATGGTCCGGATCAACATCTCGGTGTCCACATCGGACAGCAGCAGCTCGGCGTGGCGCGGGGTCGTCCCGCCGTTGCCGCCGACGTAGAGGTTCCAGCCGTTCTCCGTCGCGATGATGCCGAAGTCCTTGCCCCGCGCTTCCGCACACTCCCGCGCGCAGCCGGAGACCGCCGACTTGAGCTTGTGCGGCGACCGCAGGCCGCGGTAGCGCAGCTCCAGCTCGATCGCCAGCCCGACGCTGTCCTGGACGCCGTAGCGGCACCACGTCGACCCGACGCACGACTTGACCGTCCGCAGCGCCTTGCCGTAGGCGTGCCCGGACTCGAAGCCCGCGTCCACCAGCCGGCGCCAGATCTGCGGCAGCTGGTCCACGGTGGCCCCGAACAGGTCGATCCGCTGCCCGCCGGTGATCTTGGTGTACAGGCCGAAGTCGCGGGCCACTTCGCCGATCACGATCAGCTTGTCCGGCGTGATCTCCCCGCCGGGGATCCGCGGCACGACGGAGTACGTCCCGTTGCGCTGCAGGTTCGCCAGGTACCGGTCGTTGGTGTCCTGCAACGTCATCTGCTCGCCGCCGAGGACGTGCCCGTTGCCGAGGGTGGCCAGGATGGACGCCACCGCCGGCTTGCAGATCGCGCAGCCGCTGCCCGTGCCGTACCGGCTGATCAGCTCGCTGAACGTGGTGATCCGGGTCGCCTGGACGATCTCGAACAGCTCCGCGCGCGACTGCGGGAAGTGCTCGCACACGGCCTTCGACTGCTCGACGCCCGCCGCGCTCAGCAGCTTGCCGAGCAGCGGGACGCACGAGCCGCACGCGGTGCCGGCGCGGGTGCACGCCTTGAGCTTGGGAACGGAGTCGCAGCCGTCCTCGTGGATCGCGCGGGTGATCGCGCCCTTGGAAACGGCGTTGCACGAGCAGATCTGGGCCGCGTCGGGCAGCGCGTCGACGCCGACCGCGGCGCCGCCGCCCGCCGGGGCGAGGATCGCCCCCGGCTCGGCCGGCAGCGGACGGCCGACCAGCGCGCGCAGCGTGTTGTACTCCGTCGCGTCGCCGACGAGCACCCCGCCGAGCAGCGTCTTGCCGTCGTCGGTGACCACGAGCTTCTTGTACGTCCCGGCGACCGCGTCGTTGACCGCGACCTCCAGCGCGCCCTCGGTCACCGCGTGCGCGTCCCCGAAGGACGCCACGTCGACGCCCATCAGCTTCAGCTTCGTGGACGTGTCCGGTTCCGGGAACTCGCCGGCGCCGCCGGTCAGCTGCGCGGCGACGATCTCCGCCATCGCGTAACCGGGTGCCACGATGCCGTAGACCTTGCCCTCCACCGCGGCACACTCGCCGATCGCGTAGATCGCCGGGTCGCTGGTGCGGCAGGAGGCGTCGGTGAGGACACCGCCGCGCGGGCCCACCTCGAGGCCCGACTGACGAGCGAGGTCGTCGCGTGGCCGGACGCCGGCGGAGAACACGACGAGGTCGACGTCGAGCTCGGTGCCGTTGCCCAGCTTGGCCAGCAGCCGCGAGCCGTCCGCCTCGATCGCGTCGGTCGACGTTCCCGTGTGGACGGTCACGTCGAGGTTCGTGATGAGCCGGCGCAGCAGCGACCCGCCGCCTTCGTCGACCTGCAGCGGCATCAGCCGGGGCGCCATCTCGACGACGTGCGGCGAGAGTCCCATGTCCCGCAACGCCTTCGCGGCCTCCAGGCCGAGCAGGCCACCGCCGATGACGACGGCCGAGCGCCGGCCGCGGCCCGGCTTGTCGATCGCGGCCGCGCGGATCGCGTCCAGGTCCTCGATGGTCCGGTAGACGAAGCAGCCGTCCAGGTCGTGCCCGGGCACCGGCGGCACGAACGGCCGCGACCCCGTGGCCAGCACCAGCGCGTCGTACGAGACGACCGCGCCGGACGCCGTGGTGACCGTGCGCGCGGCCCGGTCGACCGAGACCGCCAGCTCACCGAGGCGAAGGTCCACGAAGGAGTCGCCCGCGTAGTCCGAGCCGGGCAGGGCCAGCGAAGCCGGGTCCCAGGTGTCCACGTAGGACGTGAGCGCCACCCGGTCGTACGCCGGGCGCGGCTCCTCGGACAGGACGACGATGTGCCAGTTGCCGGAAGGGTCTTCCGCGCGCACCGCCTCCACGAGCCGGTGGGCGACCATGCCGTGTCCGGCGACGACCAGGGTGGGCATCTCAGACCTCCGCTCCCGCGAGCGCCAGACCGCGCTCACTCGTGGGCTGTTCGGCGGGCTTGCGCAGGTAGACCGCCCAGGTGACGGCGAAGCACAGCCCGTAGAAGACGAGGAATCCGATGAAGGCGGGGACACCGCTCTTGGCGTCGGCGAACGACTGCCGGAAGGCGAGGTTGATGAACAGCCCGCCCTCGGCGCCGATCGCGCCGGCCAGGCCGATCAGCGCGCCGGACAGGCGCCGCGCCTTGAGCAGCTCGGCCGCTTCTTCGGCGCCGTTCGAGATGGCCACCTTCGCCTTGGCGCGGAAGATCGCCGGGATCATCTTGTAGGTCGAGCCGTTGCCGATGCCGGTGAGCACGAACAGCACGATGAAGGCGATCGTGAACAGCGCCAGGGACTTCGACGTCGACGCGAGGATCAGCACCACCGTGGCCAGCGCCATTCCGATGAACGTGAAGAAGGTGATCTTCCCGCCGCCGATCCGGTCGGCCAGCCAGCCGCCGGTGGGCCGCGAGAGCGAGCCGAGCAGCGGGCCGAGGAACGTCACCGCGGCCGCCTGCAGCGGGGTGCGGCCGAACTGGTTCTGCAGCACCAGGCCGAAGGCGAAGCTGTAGCCGATGAACGAACCGAACGTGCCGACGTAGAGGAACGACATCACCCACGTGTGCGGGTCCTTCACGACCTCGCGCATCGCCTTGGTGTCGCCCTTCACGGTGGCGAGGTTGTCCATGTAGAAGTACGCGCACACCGCGGCGACGACGATCAGCGGGATGTAGACGTAGAGCACGATCCGCGGCGCGGTCGCGCCCGCCGTCCCGATCACCAGCAGCCCGACCAGCTGGATCGCGGCGACGCCGAGGTTGCCGCCGCCCGCGTTGAGCCCGAGGGCCCAGCCCTTGTGCTTCTCCGGGTAGAAGGTGTTGATGTTCGTCATCGACGACGCGAAGTTGCCGCCGCCGACCCCGCCGAGGGCCGCGACAAGCAGGAACGTGCCGAGTGACGTGCCGGGGTGCAGCACCACCGCGGCCAGGATCGTCGGGATCAGCAGCAGGGCGGCGGACACGACCGTCCAGTTGCGACCGCCGAACTTCGCCACGGCGAAGGTGTAGGGCAGCCGCATCAGGCCGCCGATCAGCGTCGGCGTCGAGACGAGCAGGAACTTGTCGGCGGCCGAGAAGCCGTAGTCCTTGCCCATGAACAGGACGATGACCGACCACAGTGTCCAGATGGAGAAGCCGATGTGCTCGGCGAACACGGAGAACCAGAGGTTCCGGCGCGCGACCTTCTTGCCGGTCGACTCCCAGAACTCCTCGTTCTCCGGCTCCCAGTGTTCGATCCAGTGCTTTCCTTGGTGTGCCACGGCGTTCTCCTTGCGACGGGTCGGGTTGGTCATTGCGCCGCGAGCCAGTTGGCGATGCCGCCGACGGTGTCGGTGCACCCGCCGCAGCCCGTCGTCGCTCGCGTGGCCCGCGCCAGTGCGGGAGTGTCGGTGGCCCCGGCCTTCCAGGCCTCGATCAGCCGGCCCTTGGTGACGTTGTTGCAGCGGCAGATCACCGCCGTCGCCGGCAGGTCGGCCGGGCTGGCCGCCGGGGCGCTCCCGCTGGGCAGCGCGCGGCCCAGCAGGACCGCCAGGCGGTCGTCGGGCAGCGGGGTGCCGCGGTCGTGGAACTGGGTGATCGACGCGGCCGCGTCGGGCAGGCCGAGCAGGATCGCGCCGGTGACGCGGTTTTCGCGGACGACGAGCTTGCCGTACCGGCCACCGGTGGGGTCGTTGAAGGTGAGCACCTCGGCGTCCGGGGTGCCGGCGTCGAGCTGCGTCTCGCCGAGCGCGGCGAGATCGATGCCGCGGGCCTTCAGCCGGGTGACGGCTGTGGTGCCGCGGTAGCGGGCGGCCGCGTTCGTCCCGGTCAGGACGTCGGCGAGGACTTCGGCCTGCTCCCACGCCGGCTGGATCAGCCCGGCGGGCGCTCCGGGGTGGCGGGCGCAGTCGCCGAGTGCGTGGATCCGGCCGTCGCTGGTGCGCAGGACGTCGTCCACGAGCACGGCGCCGTCGACGGCCAGCCCGGCTTCCACGGCGAGGGTCGTCTCGGGACGGACGCCGGCGGCGACCACGACGAGGTCGGCCGGGACGAGGGTGCCGTCGTCGAGCTTGAGGCCGTCGCCGGGCAGGTAGCGGGCGGCGGTGGCGCCGAACTTGAACGTAACGCCCATGTCGGTGAGCTGCCGGGCCAGCACGTGCCCGGCGGCCGGGTCGAGCTGGCGTTCCATGACGTGGCCGAGCGGGTGCACGACGGTCACCTGGTTGCCCCGCCCGGCCAGCCCGCGAGCGGCTTCGAGGCCGAGCAGGCCACCGCCGAGGACGGCGACCGGCGCGCCGAAGCGGGCGGCGTCGAGGATCTTGGCGCAGTCGTCGAGGCTGCGGAAGGCGACCACGCCCGGCCCGGCTTCGAGGCCTTCGACCGGCGGGATCCACGGGTTGGCGCCGGTCGCCAGGACCAGGGCGTCGTAGTCCACGCATGCCCCGTCGCCCAGTTCGACGCAGCGCTTCTCGCGGTCGATGCGGGTGACGTCGACGCCGAGCCGCAGGTCGATGTTGTGCCGCGCGGCCCATTCGTCGTCGTGCAGGCGGACGCTTTCGGCGCTCATCCCGCCCGCCACGACGGCGGACAGCAGAACTCGGTTGTAAGCGGCGTGCTTTTCGGCGCCGAGGACCGTCAGGCGGACGCGTTCGGCGATCGGGTCACGGCGGCGGATCTCGTCGGCCAGCCGGGCACCGGCCATGCCGTAGCCGACGATGACGACTTCACGGGGGGTCATGCGGCACCATCCACAGTAGACAGGGACACGGCACACACCTTGAACTCCGGCATCCGGCTCACCGGGTCGAGCGCCGGATTGGTGAACAGGTTGGCGCGCTGCTCACCCGGGAAGTGGAACGGCAGGAAGACGAGATCGGGCCGAAGCGACTGCGCGAACCGGACCTTGGCCACGGTCTCGCCGCGCCGGGACCGGATCCGGGCCGGATCGCCTTCTTCAAGACCGGCTCGCTTGGCGGTGTCCGGATGGACCTCGACGAACACCTCCGGGACGACGTCGTTCAGCTCCCCGATCAGCCGCGTCTGTGCGCCCGACTGGTAGTGCTGCAACACGCGACCGGTGGTGGCCTGCAACGGGAACTCGTCGTCCGGCAGCTCGGCCGGACCGGTGTGCTCGACCGGCACGAACCGCGCGCGGCCGTCCGGGTGGGCGAACGCCTCGAGGAACATCCGCGGCGTACCGGGGTGGTCGTCTTCCGGGACCGGCCAGTGCAGCGCCTCGCCGGCGCGCAGCCGGTCGTAGCTGACCCCGGAGTAGTCGGCGATCCCGCCCTTGGACGCGATCCGCAGCTCCTCGAACACCGTCTCGGCATCGGTCGGGAACCGGCCTTCGGGCTGCCCGAGCCGCTCGGCGAGCCCATTGAGGACGTCCAAGTCGGACCGGACACCGGGCGGCGCGTCGATCGCCTTGCGCCGCAACAGGACGCGGCCTTCGAGGTTGGTGAGCGTGCCGTCTTCCTCGGCCCACTGGGTGACCGGGAGGACGACGTCGGCCATCGCCGCGGTCTCCGACAGCACGAAGTCGGCGACGACCAGGAAGTCCAGTCCGGACAACCGATCCTGGACGCGCTGGGACCGCGGCGCCGAGACGACGACGTTGCTGCCGAACACCAGCAGCGCCTTCGGGCCGTCTTCCTGGCCGAGCGCTTCGAGCAGCTCACTGGCCGAGCGGCCGGGGCCGGGCAGGCTGTCCGGGTCGACGCCCCAGACACCGGCGACGTACTCGCGCGCGGCGGGGTCGTCGAGCTTGCGGTAGCCGGGCAGCTGGTCGGCTTTCTGGCCGTGCTCGCGGCCGCCCTGGCCGTTGCCCTGGCCGGTCAGGCAGCCGTAGCCGGAGCCCGCGCGGCCGGGCAGCCCCAGCGAGAGGGCGAGGTTGATCCAGCCGCCGACGGTCGCGGTGCCGGTGGCGTGCTGCTCGGTACCGCGGGCGGTCAGGATGTAGCCGTTGCGGGCGTTGGCGAGCTTCGCGGCGGCCAGGCGCATGTCGGCGGCCGAGACACCGGTGACGCGCTCGGCGCGTTCCGGCCACCAGCTCGCGGCGATCCGCCAGGCTTCCTCGAACCCGGTGGTCCGTTCGTCCACATAGGACCGATCGAGGTGGCCGCCTTCGACGACGGCGTGCAGGATGCCCAGCGCCAGCGCGAGGTCCGTGCCGGGCGCGGGGGCGAGGTGCAGGCTCGCCAGCTCGGCGGTGGGGGTGCGCCGCGGGTCGACGACGATGAGGTCGGCCCCGCGCAGGTGCTGGGTGAACGGCGGCATGGTCTCGGCCGGGTTCGCCCCGGCGAGCAGCACGACGTCGGCGTCCTTGAGGTCGGTGACGGGGAAGGGCAGCCCGCGGTCGGCCCCGAAGGCCTTGGTCCCCGCGGCGGCGGCCGAGGACATGCAGAACCGGCCGTTGTAGTCGATCTGCGAAGTGCCGAGCGCGACGCGGGCGAACTTGCCGAGCAGGTAGGCCTTCTCGTTGGTGAGACCGCCGCCGCCGAAGATCGCGACGCCGTCGGCGCCGTGCTTTTCCTGCGTTTCACGCAGCTTGCGGGCGACGAAGTCGAAGGCGAAGTCCCAGCTGACGGGCTCGAGGGCGCCGTCGACGCGGATCATCGGGGTGGTGAGGCGCTTCGGGCTCGTGAGGAGACCGCCGGAGGTCCAGCCCTTCTGGCACAGGCCACCGGCGTTGACGGGGAAGTCCCGCGGTGCGACGCGGGCACCGTCGAGGGTCATGCCGCACTGCAGCGCGCAGTACGGGCAGTGGGTGTCGACCTGCGGCACGGGCACCTCCTCGGCGGTTCGGGGATGCCCTGACGCTAAGGAGGCCGTGTTACTCGAAATCGACGGAATGTTTCAGGCAGTTGACATTGCTGCGGGAATCACGCGCCCTCGACGGTGAGGTGCGTGACCTGGGTTACAGAACTGCGGAAACCTCGCGCGCCGCAGCTCGCAGGCCGTCCAGCGATGCCTGCGTCGACCTCGGGTTCAGCGCGTTGGACGCCAACCGGAACAGCACGGCCCGCAGCAGCAGCTGAGGCCACTCCGGCAGGTGCGCCCACCGCTCGAGCAGCTCCCGCGAAGCCCCGCCCCACGCCAGCGCGTCCACCGCCACGATGGCCGCGCCGTACTCGCCCGGCCGGTAGTACGGGACGAAGTCCACCACTCCCGGGGCCGCGTCGCCGTCGAACAGCAAGCCGGCCAGCAGCTCGCCGTGGGCCACCTGCAGCGGCAGGCGGATCGGGCGGCGGGCGCCCGCCAGGACCTCGAACCAGCGGCCGCCCTTCGTCTCCTCCAACGGGACCTCGAGTTCCTCCCACGCCACCCGGTCGGCGATCGCGTCGAGGTCACGACGGCCCGCGAGGAACTCCGGCCGGGGCAGGCCGATCGTCGCGCGGTGCAGCTTCACCGCCGCCAGCACCGACTCGTCGCCCCGGTGCTCGGGCGTTCCGGACACGAACCGGGACGCCGTCCAGCCGCCGACGATCCAGCGGCCGTCGGTGGACCGGACCGGCTTCGCCACCCGCAGGCCCGGTTCGGCGATGTAGTCGAGGGCGCGGGCCGTCCACAGCGTCCTGGCCTTGTCCGTGACCGGCTTGAACACGAGGTCGCCGCTGCGCCACGCCGTCGAGTCCGGCAGCGGCTCGCCGGCGGCCGGATCGTCGGCGGGGCCGCCGAAGGCCGAGCAGACGTGCGCCGGAGGGCGTTCGAGGGTTGACCGCACAACAGGTGACGGTACCCGGCCGGGTGTTCCACGAACGAGAAGACGCGCTGGTCACGGAGTGTTTTACGACTCGGACGAAACGCCGTGAAGGCCGCCTCCGAAGCCGGAGGCGGCCTTCACGGGGAACCACTGTCAGTAGGTCGGCAGGCTCGGGTCGATCTGCTTGGCCCAGGCCAGCACGCCACCGCCGAGGTGCGTCGCGTCCTTGAAGCCGGCCGCGTGCAGGGCCGCCAGGGCCTCCGCCGACCGCGCGCCCGACTTGCAGTGCAGGACGATCGGCTTGTCCTGCGGCAGCTCCGCCAGCGCCTCGCCCGAAAGGATCCGGTCCTTCGGGATCAGCGTCGCGCCCTTGATGTTGACGATCTCGTACTCGTGCGGCTCGCGGACGTCGATCAGGGCGAAGTTCTCGCCGCTGTCGAACTTGGCCTTGAGCTCGGCCGGCGTGATGGTGCTGCCCGACGCGGCCTGCGCGGCCTCGTCGGAAACCACGCCGCAGAACGCCTCGTAGTCGATCAGCTCGGTGATCTTCGGGGTCTCCGGGTCCTTGCGGATCTTGACCTCGCGGTACTTCATCTCCAGCGCGTCGTAGCTGATCAGGCGGCCGAGCAGCGGCTCGCCGATGCCGGTGATGAGCTTGATCGCCTCGGTCACCATGATCGAGCCGATGGACGCGCACAGCACGCCCAGCACGCCACCCTCGGCGCAGGAGGGGACCATGCCCGGGGGCGGCGGCTCCGGGTAGAGGTCGCGGTAGTTGAGGCCCTTGCCGTTCGGCGCGTCCTCCCAGAAGACGCTGACCTGGCCCTCGAACCGGAAGATCGAGCCCCAGACGTAGGGCTTGCCGAGGATCACCGCGGCGTCGTTGACCAGGTAGCGCGTGGCGAAGTTGTCGGTGCCGTCGACGATCAGGTCGTACTGCTCGAAGATCTCCAGCGCGTTCGACGAGTCCAGCCGGTCGGTGTGCAGGTGCACCTTCACGAACGGGTTGACGTCGGCGATCGACTCCTGCGCCGAAGCGGCCTTGAGCTTGCCGACGTCGGACTGGCCGTGGATGACCTGGCGCTGCAGGTTCGACTCGTCCACGACGTCGAAGTCGACGATGCCGAGCGTGCCGACCCCGGCGGCGGCCAGGTACAGCAGCGCCGGGCTGCCGAGGCCGCCGGCGCCGATCACCAGGACCTTCGCGTTCTTCAGCCGCTTCTGCCCGGTCACCCCGACGTCCGGGATGATCAGGTGCCGGCTGTACCGGGCCACCTCTTCCTTGGTGAGCTCGGCAGCCGGCTCGACGAGCGGCGGCAGTGCTGACATGGGTCCTCCATCTCGCGCGCGTATCGCGTCCATCCCACTATGCACAACGCCCGGGGGCAAATATGCCTTCCCGCGTCCGGATGGTGGGACAACCCCTTCTTGAGGGGGTCCGGGTGGCGGAGCCCCCGGCCCGGGGCGAAGCCCCGGATGGCACCGCTACTGGGGCGTGGGGTTCGGCCAGGAGTTGGTCTTGCAGATGCGGCCGTCCTTGGCCACCTTGCCCTTGTCGCCGCCGGGGATGTCGTTGAGCATCGACACGTAGTCGTCGTTGACGCCGAAGGACTGCTGCATCATCACCGGCGCGGGCTGGTCGTTGCCGCCGCAGCCGACGTGCTGGTTGCCCAGGGCGTGCCCGACCTCGTGGTTGATGGCGTACTGCCGGTACCCGGTCATGTCGGCGCCGTACGCCTTGGCGCCGCGCACCCAGCGGGCCAGGTTGATCAGCACGCGGCCGAGGCTCTTGCGGTAGCAGGACGCCTCGAACTTGATCTGGAAGCCGCACGCGTCGGCGCGGTGCGTGGTCTCCGGCGTGGTGAGGCTCACCCTGAACGACGGGTTCGGGAAGTTGGCGTCCACCCGCTGGAACGCGATCTTGCCGTCCCAGGTCCAGCCCTGGGTCGGGTTCGACAGCGTGCCCTCGACGGCCGCGGCGAAGGCGTCGTCACCGGCGTAGCTCGCCGGGTCGATGCCGTCCTCGACCTCGATGGTGTAGGTGTACAGCTTCCCGGTGCCGACCTTCGGGCCGCTGCCCGGCACGACGTGCCACTTGCCCGCGCCCGCCTGCGTGAACGGGATGCCGTTGGGCAGGTCCGCGGTCGGCACCTTGAGGTCGACCGGGGTGGCCGGGTTCTCCGGGATGGCCTGCTCGCCGTTGCCGTCGATGGCGCCGCCCGCCGCGTCACCGCCCGCCGACTCGACGCCGGGCCCCGCGGCCCCCTGCTCGGCGATCGGCTCGGCCGGGCTGTTCGCGGTGTTGACCACGACGAGCACGGTCAGCACGACGAGGATCGGCAGGGCGTAGACGCGCCAGCCGTAGGTCTTGGTGAGCTTCGCGATCCCCGTCTTCTGCGGCGGCGCGGCCTTCTCGCGCGAGGCCTCGACGCGCGGCTTCCACGACGCGCTCAGCGGCTCGGCGCTGGTCCGCCGCCCGCCGGGGCGGTAGCGGTCCTCGCCGACGCGCTGGGCGGTCTGCTTGGCCGGGCGGTACTGGCCGGTCCGCGGGGCGTCCGCCGGCTCGGGGCTGCCGGTCGTGCGGCGGGCCGACGCGCGGTGGGGAGCCCGCCGATCGTCGCCTCGCGCGTCCTGCTTCACCCGATCCACCGCACCAGGGTGCCACAGCGCCACCGGACCGTTATCGGCGACTGGCGGACCGCCCGGGGATTTGTTGTCACCCGATCGGACTACCAGGTACCGGCTTCGACGTGCTCCCACATGCCGAGGACGGCCTTCGCTACGACGATCGGGCGTTCCATCTGGGCCACGTGTCCGGTGCGCGGCAGGACGAGCAGCCGGGCCTTCGGGATCACCCGGGCCGTCCGCATGGCGCGTCTCACGGAAATGACGCGGTCCTCGCGCCCCCAGACCACCAGTGTCGGGGCCTGGACGCGCGGCGCCGCCGACCACAGCGACGCCTTCCCGAGCGTCGACCAGGCGCGGAAGATCGCGAACGTGCTGCGCGCCATCGCCGGCGCGGCCCAGGCGAACCCGGCGCGGGCGCCGTGCTCGTCGGCCAGCTCGTCCAGCCGCTCGGCCGGGAACCGCGACGGGTCGGCGAAGCACAGCTTGATCACCTGCGCGGCGCGTTCGCGCGGGCCGAGCGCGGCCAGCTGGGCCCGCACCCGGGCGCCGACCAGCGGCAGGTACGCCAGTGCCATCCGCGGGTCCGACAGCCGCCGCGGGTCGAGGCGGCGGTCCGGCATCGCGGGCGAGATGAGCGTCAGCGTCTTGACCAGTTCCGGGCGCCGCTCGGCGATGAGCAGCGCGATGGCGCCGCCCATCGAGTTGCCGAGCAGGTGGACCGGCGCGCCGACGGCCTCGATGTGCCGCGCGACGACCTCGGCGTGCGCCTGGAGGCTGAAGTCGAACCCCTTCTCGGGCTCGGAGTAGCCGAAGCCCGGCAGGTCGGGCGCGGTGCCGCCGGCGACCGGCGCCAGCAGCGCGGCCAGGTCGGTCCAGTTCGTCGACGAGCCGCCGAGGCCGTGCACGTAGACCGCGGGCACGCCGTCCGGGCCCGGGGTGCGGCGGACGTGGAGGCGGGCGGTCCCGACCTCCTCGAAGGCCGCAGGCCACGGCGGTTTCAACGGCTCGAGGGACGGCAATTCCCTGGTCGACAGGGGCACGTGCGTCAGCGGCGCCCGCGTGGTCGCGGCGGTGTTCACGGATTCAGGATGCCCGACCCGTGGCAAGGCATACATACCGACGAGTAATCTTCAGGTCGACTTCACGCGGTGGCGACCCCGCCCGTCGAAGAAGCGATGACGGGAGGACGAGCATGACGGAGATGACGCGGCTGCAGCAACGTGGGGTGCGCCTGCCCCGGACGGAACGGCGGGCCCAGCTCCTCGCCGCGGCGCAGCGGGTCTTCGCCGAGAACGGCTACCACGCCGCCGCGATGGACGAGATCGCCGAAGTGGCCGGCGTCAGCAAGCCGGTGCTCTACCAGCACTTCCCCGGCAAGCTCGACCTGTACATCGCGCTGCTGGAGAGCCACGTCGACGAGCTGGTGAAGCGCGTGCAGAACGCGCTGGACTCGACGACGGAGAACAAGCAGCGCGTCCCGGCCACGGTCGGCGCGTTCTTCGACTTCGTCAGCGAGGACGCGGGCGCGTTCCGGATGGTGTTCGAGTCCGACCTGCGCGGCGAGCCGGCGGTCCAGGAAGCGGTCGACCGCGCGACGTCGGCGAGCGTGGACGCGATCACCGAGACGATCACGGCGGACGCGGGCCTCGACGAGGACAAGGCACGGCTGCTGGCGGTGGGCCTGGTCGGGATGAGCCAGGTCAGCGCCCGGTTCTGGTTGCAGCACCACCAGTCGATGAGCCGCGAGGAAGCAGTCGCCTTGACGGCCAACCTGGCGTGGCGGGGCATCGGCGGCGGCTTCCCCCTCAAGGACGCCTGACCCCAGCGCCCCAATGTGGCCTTCGGTGCGTCTGACGCAACCAAGGCCACATTGGGGCGCTTGTCAGCGGGCCGCCGTGCGGACCAGCGCGCTGATGCGGCGGGCCACCTCGAACGGGCGCTCCTGCGGGAGCATGTGCCCCGCGCCCGGGAACCGGACGAACTCCGCGTGCGGCAGCTCGTCCGCGATCACCTTCGCGTGCGCCAGCGGGCACAGCCGGTCCTTCTCCCCCGCCAGCACCACCGACGGCACGTCGCACAGCGCGCCCAGCCCGCCCACTCCGCGGTGGGACGCGATCGCGTCCAGGAACATCCCCGCGCTCGCCGGGTGCGCCGCCAGCAGCTGCTCGACGACGCTGTCCACCTGCTCACGTCCGGGGCGCACGCCGAAGACCAGCCGTCGCGCGCCCGAGCGGACCATCCCCGGCCGCAGCCGCAGCGTGTCCGACCGCAGCCGGGCCAGCAGGCGGGCCAGCCGCGGCTCGAAGCGCGTCACGCCCCGGCCGACCAGCCCCGGGAACCCGAGCGTCAGCTTGTCCATGTCGCCCGACGACGTCGCCACGAACGCCGCACCCGCCAACCGGTCCCGGACCAGCGCCGGATGCCGCTCGGCGAGCACCATCAGCGTCATGCCGCCCATCGAGTGCCCGGCCAGCACCACCGGCCCGGCCGGCACCCGCGAAGCGATCAGCTCGGCGAGGTCGTCGGCCAGGCGGGCGATCGTGGCGCCGCCGGGGCGGGCGTGCGCCGAGCCGCCGTGGCCGCGCAGGTCGTAGCGCAGCACCCGCACGCCGGGGTCGAGGTGCGGGAGGACGAAGTCCCACGTCCGGTGGTCCTGCGTCCAGCCGTGCACCAGGACCAGCGTCACCGCCGAGTCGGCGGGCCCGGACTGCGAGACGTGCAGCGCGGCGCCGTCGCTGGTGACGAACCGGTGCTCGATCGAGGGGTCGCGCAGCCGCGACGCGGTGGTCACCGGCCCGCCGGCAGCAGGAACGACTTGCGCCAGAAGTACTTCCCGGGCAGCCCGACCAGGCCGGACTCCGCCAGGAACGGCATGATCTTCTCGCCGGCCCACGCGATCGTCCCCTGCCAGTGCGGGTTGTTCAGCGCCGCCTCGACGCCGTCACGCGGCCGGATGCCGACCGCCTGGTAGACGTTCGGGTTGATGAACGCCCGCGTCACGAAGTACGAGATCAGCGCGATGATGAACTGCTGGTAGGCGATTTCGGCCTTCGACAGCTTCGCCATGCCGCGCGTGACCTCTTCGCGGGCGAAGGTGACGTGCCGCGCCTCTTCCAGCACGTGGATCCGGTTGACCATCCGGACCAGCGGCTGGACGCCCTCGTCGTTCATCTGCTCGCGCTGCAGGCGGTCCAGGACCTCCTCGGCGACCAGGATCGCGCCGTAGCGGGCGGGGCCGTAGGAGATCGTCGGCATCAGCTTCGCCAGGCGCCGCAGCCACGGCACCGGGCCGTAGGCGGGGCAGCCGATCCGCGACGCCAGCCGCGCGAACATCGTCGAGTGCCGGCACTCGTCGGCGATCTCGGTGAGCGCGAACTGGGCGTGCGCGGACGTCGGGTCCTCTTCGTAGACCTCCTTGAGCAGCATCTGCATCAGGAGGATCTCGAACCACAGCCCGGTCGTCGCGACGCTCGCGACCTCGTGCTTGCCCAGCTCGATGCGCTGGTCGGGGGTCAGTTTCTCCCAGAGTTCGGTGCCGTAGAGCGAGGAGCGCTCCTCCAGGATGAAGCGCTTGCCCTCGACCAGCGGCGCGGTCCAGTCGATGTCGACGTCGGGGTCGTAGAACTTGTTCGCCGACGACTTCAGCAGGCGGTCCGCGGTCTTCTCGCGATCCGGTTCCTTCAGCGTCCGCGTCATTGCCGACACCCCTTCCGCAATGTGTAACTTGAGGTAACAGTTACCTGTGCGTAGCATGAGCCTCGTGATCGAACGTGTCAAGCGCTCCGGAAAGCAGCCCAGGTCTTCGTCGCGCGACGAGGAGGCGACCGGCGACGCCCGCCGCGACCGCTGGCGCAAGCACCGGATCGCGCGGCGCAAGGAGTTCGTCGAGGCCGCGCTGCGGGCGCTCGACACGCACGGCCCCGACCTCGGCATGGAGGACGTCGCCGCGGAGGCCGGCGTCACGAAACCGGTGCTGTACCGGCACTTCGACGACAAGGCCGACCTCTACGTCGCCCTCGGCCAGCGCGGCACGGAGATCCTGTTCGAGCGGCTGATCCCGGCCATCAACGCGGAGCTGGCGCCGGTCCCCCGGATCCGGATGGCGCTGGACGCGTTCTTCACGGTCATCGAGGAGCACCCGAACCTGTACCGGCTGCTGGCGCACGGGCGGCCGGAGAAGCCGGTGTCGTCGGACGTCGTGGCCGAGGACAAGGAACTGATCGCGACGGCGCTGACCGCGCTGCTCGGCGACTACATGCGGATGTTCAACATGGACTCCGGCGCGGCCGAGCCGTGGGCGCACGGCATCGTCGGCATGGTCCAGAACACCGGCGAGTGGTGGCTGGACCGCCGTTCGATGGGCCGCGACGCGGTCGTCGAGTACCTGACGCAGATCATCTGGGCGGCGATCGACGGGCTGACCCGCCAGAACGGCGTGGTCATCGACCCGAACCTGCCCCTGGAAGCCAACAAGGTGGTCCAGCTGGGCCGCTCGGAGCCGGATTCGGCGAAGGAGACGTCATGAGCGAGCACGACGAAGACGGCTACAGCGGCCCGGCGACCCTGGTGGTCGACGGCGTCTCGCTGGCGGTGACGGTCGAGCTGCGCGGCTACTTCCAGCCGATCGACGGGTACTACCGCTGGTACGGCCGGGTGGCGGTGAACGAGGAGCTGACCAGGCTGGCGGGCGGCAAGAAGAAGCCGGTGACGATCGCGACGGGCACCCACACGGCGTCCGGCGAACTCTCCGACCCGGACCCGTGGGGCCGCTACCGCGTCATGGGCACGAGCACACCGCCGTTCCACGTCCCCACGACGCTGGAAGAACTCAACGCCTGAAGCCCGTGAAGGCCACCCCGGGAACGTCCCGGGGTGGCCTTCACGGCTGTTCGGGCTGGGTCAGTCGCCGACGCCGAAGCCGACCTTGCGGACGTCGGACGGGGCGATCTCGACGTACGCGATGCGGTCGGACGGGACGATGTACTTGCGCCCCTTCTCGTCGTTGATGCGGAAGAGCCCGTCACCGGCCGTCAGGGCCTCGGCGACCAGCTTCTCCACCTCTTCGGGAGACTGGCCACTGGACACCACCAGCTCGCGCGGTGTGTCCTTGATGCCGATCTTGACCTCCACGTGGGACCTCCGCTGGAAATTCGTAAGGGATGTGCCGGCCAAGGCTAACCGAACCGGCTCGTTCCGGTGGCGCATGTCCGCGCCCGACCGCGTCGTCACTTCCGGGTACTCCATCGGGATCAGCCCAGGCCGAGCGCCTGCATGCGCTTCGTGTGCCCCTGTTGCAACCGCCGGAACAGCGCGGCAATTCCGGAGAGGTCACCCGAACCGCCGATGATCAGCTCGGCCAGCCCGTCGCGCTCGGCGACGACGTACTGGGCCTGCGTGAGCGCCTCGCCGAGCAGGCGGCGCCCCCACAGGGCGAGCTTGTCACGGGTCTTGGGGTCGGCTTCGATGCCGGCGGCGACTTCGCGTTCGGCGAACGCGGAGTGGCCGGTGTCCGCGAGCACGGTGAGCACCAGGTCCTTGGTCTCCGGGTCGAGCCAGCTGGCGATCTCGCGGTAGAGGTCGGCGGCCAGCCCGTCGCCGACGTAGGCCTTGACCAGCGACTCGAGCCACGACTTCGGCGGCGTCGACGCGTGCCAGGCGTCGACCTTGGCCACGAACGGCGTCATCGCGTCTTCGATCTTGACGCCGTGGGCGGCCAGGTGGTCGGCCAGCAGGCCGTAGTGACCGATCTCCGCGGCCGCCATCCGCGCCAGCGCCGCCCGCCCGGCCAGGGTCGGGGCGCTGCGCGCGTCTTCGGCCATCCGGTCGAACGCGGAAAGTTCGAGGTAGGCGATCACACCCAGAAGGTCGACTACGCCTTCTGAGATCTCTTTCGGCTCGGTCACCCGGGCAGGGTATCGCCGAAGGGCCCGGGCGTGCCGCGACGAGACCGATCACACTGGTTCCGGCGCGCCGGGTACTGTCGAAAAACTGCTGACCAGGTACACTGCGAGAGATATCAAAGCTTCCGTACGCCATACCGGCGTCGGGAACAGGCAGGTCACGCGGCTTGCCGACGTACTGCAATGTGCGTGCACGCCTCTTCCGGCATTCCCGGGACGGACCGGTTCCGCGCTCCAGATCAGCGCCAGGGACCAGCGTTTACTCCCGGTCGAGTGTCGAGCGGACCCACGGCTGTGCGCGCTGGTCACGAGAGAGGCGATCACCCTGACCGCAGAAATTCCCACAACCGAACAGACCCCCGCCGTCGCGCTGGAACACAGCGAGACCGGCCCGGCCGCGCTCGACACGTCGCACCCGCTGCAGGCGGGCGTCGAGGTCGAGCCCGAGGCCCCGACCTTCGCGTCCTTCGGCGTCAAGCCGGAGATCGTCAAGGCGCTGGGCGAGGCCGGCATCGAGCGGACCTTCGCGATCCAGGCGCTCACGCTGCCGCTCGCGATGGCCGGCGACGACCTCATCGGCCAGGCCCGCACCGGCATGGGCAAGACGCTGGGCTTCGGCGTCCCGCTGCTGCACCGCGTCCAGGTCCCCGGCGACGGCACCCCGCAGGTGCTGGTCGTGGTGCCGACCCGCGAGCTGTGCATCCAGGTCGCCAACGACCTCAAGGGCGCCGGCAAGCACCTCGGCATCCGCACTCTGGCCATCTACGGCGGCCGCCCGTACGAGCCGCAGATCGAGGCCCTGCGCAAGGGCATCGACGTAGTGATCGGCACCCCTGGCCGGCTCCTCGACCTGGCCGAGCAGCAGCACCTCGTGCTGGGCAAGGTCCGCGGCCTGGTGCTGGACGAGGCCGACGAGATGCTCGACCTGGGCTTCCTGCCCGACATCGAGCGCATCCTGCGGATGGTGCCGGACGAGCGGCAGACCATGCTGTTCTCGGCGACCATGCCGGGCCCGATCATCACGCTGGCCCGCACGTTCCTGCGCCAGCCGACGCACATCCGCGCCGAAGAGAACGACGCGAGCGCGATCCACGAGCGCACCGCCCAGTTCGTCTACCGGGCGCACTCGATGGACAAGCCCGAGGTCATCGCCCGCGTCCTGCAGGCGAAGGACCGCGGCCTGACGATGATCTTCAGCCGCACCAAGCGCACCGCGCAGAAGGTGGCCGACGACCTGGTCGAGCGCGGCTTCGCGGCCGCCGCCGTGCACGGCGACCTGGGCCAGGGCGCCCGCGAGCAGGCGCTGCGCGCGTTCCGCTCCGGCAAGGTCGACGTGCTGGTCGCGACCGACGTCGCGGCCCGCGGCATCGACATCGACGACGTCACGCACGTGATCAACTATCAGTGCCCGGACGACGAGAAGACCTACGTCCACCGCATCGGCCGCACCGGCCGCGCGGGCCGGACCGGCGTCGCCGTCACCCTGGTCGACTGGGACGAAGAGCCGCGCTGGAAGCTGATTTCGGACACCCTGGGCCTCGACAAGCCGGAGCCGGTGGAGACGTACTCGTCGTCCCCGCACCTGTACGCCGACCTGGGCATTCCCGAGGGCACGACCGGTCGGCTGCCGCTGGGCAAGCGCACCCGCGCCGGCCTGGGCGCCGAGGTGGAAGAGGACCTGGGCGGCAAGCGCCGCGGCCCGCGTGGCCGGGGCAAGACCGCCGACGACGCCGCGGAAGAGGCGCCGCGCAAGCGCGCCCGGAGCCCGCGCAAGCGGACCCGCGGTGGTTCGCGGGCCGCCGAGGCGATCGAGGCCGCGGACAACGCCGCCGCTTCGGAGTCCGGCGAGGCACCCGCGTCGTCGGAGGGCCGCACGCGGACGCGTCGCCGCACGCGCGGCACGGCGCCGGAGACGACCGGCCCCGTGGCCGAGAAGGAAGCCGGCGAGAACGCGGAGCGGCCGGCTCGGCGGCGCCGCCGTCGCCGTCCCGCCGCGACGTCTGATACACCTGCGTCGGCAGACTGAGGCCTACGCACGGGGGTCGGGTAAGTGAGCGAAGACGAGAAGGCGCCCGAAAGCGCGCCTGAAGAGGTCGCGCCCGCGGAAGAACCGGCCCCCGAGTACGGCTCCGAGGACGTCCTGGAGGACGTTCCTCCCACTCCGCCCGCCCCGCGCGTCAAGGCCCGGCGTTCGCCGTGGAACCGCGGGCGGGACCGGGTGGCCGCCGCGCTGATCGCGGTCACCGTGGTCGCCGTCGCGCTGGTCATCGGCGTGACGAGCGACAGCGCGGCCACGGACCGGACGGAGGCGGCGGC
This sequence comes from Amycolatopsis sp. NPDC049691, assembly GCF_040675005.1. Classification (NCBI taxonomy): domain Bacteria; kingdom Bacillati; phylum Actinomycetota; class Actinomycetes; order Pseudonocardiales; family Pseudonocardiaceae; genus Amycolatopsis; species Amycolatopsis sp. NPDC049691. The sequence continues at coordinate 19,597 of NZ_JBFANX010000023.1, read as the reverse complement.
GCCCCCGCCGTTGCCGGCGGCACCGGACAAGGTGCCGGGCTCGCTGACCGAGATCTGGAGCGCCCGCAGCGGCGCGACGCCGGTCCCGGTGGTGGCGGGCGACACGGTGGCGACCGCCGACGGCGGCGAGGTCGACGCCCGCGACCCGCTGACCGGGCAGGTCCGCTGGCACTACACGCGTGACCTGCCGCTGTGCACGGTCAACGAGACGTGGGGCCGGCTGAACGCCGTCTATTCGAAGACTTCGTGCAGCGAGGTCACGCAGCTGGACCCGGGCACGGGCCGGATCACGGCGCAGCGCAACGGCAACGCGGAGCTGGGCACGCGGCTGGTCAGCGACGGCTCCCACGTGACGACGACGGGCAAGAAGCTCCTCACGACCTGGCGCGACGACCTGGTGCAGAGCGCCGAGTACGGCCAGGTCCCGGCGCTGGTCAACGCGGGCAAGCAGCCGCGCACGGGCTGCACGTACGGCACGGTCGCGGCGGCGTCGGGCAAGGTGGGCGTGATCGAGCGCTGCCCGGGCGACCCGGCCGACCGGTTGACGGTCTACAAGGCGGCGCCGGAGAAGGACGACGAGCCGCAGGTGGCGTTCAGCTCGGTGCTGGCGGGCAAGCGCGCACGGGTGATCGCGATGTCGGGCGACCTGGCGGCGGTGGTGCTGCCGGACCAGAAGCTGCTGGTGATCTACAACGGCGACGGTTCCCAGCGCGCGGCGTACCCGCTGGACGTGCCGGCTTCGGACCTGGCGCAGGACCCGCCGGCGGGGGTGGAAGCGACGACCCAGACAACGCAGAACGTGTACTGGTTCAGCGGCTCGAAGGTGGTGGCGTTGTCGCGTGACGACCTGTCGCCGCGCTGGACGTTGAGCAGCGCGTCGGGGCCGGGGATCGTGTTCGCCGGGCAGCTGGTGGTCCCGATCAAGGGCGGCTTGGCGGTGCTGAACGAGAACGACGGGTCGACGATCCGCACGGTGGGGGTGGACCGCCGCGGTTACGCGGGAGTGGTCCGTCTCGGCGCGGCGGGCCCGGTACTGCTGGAGGAACGCGGCGGCACCCTGACGGCGCTCAAGTAAGCGCTCAGGTAAGCCAGAAGAGGGTCAGGGCCGAGACGGCGAAGAGGACAACGGCCACCCCGGCCCCGGCGGCGGTCACACCGTTTCGGCGGTCGGCAACGCGCTGGGCGACCAGCGCGAGCACAGCGGCGATTGGGTGGCCGATCAGGAGCGCGGGGCCAGGTCCGGGAGCACCGGTGTAGAGGTCGATTCCGCCGACGACGAGGACCCCGAGGGCGAGCACGGTGAGCCCGGCGGCGAGTGAGCCGGTGAATCCCCGCCACCAGCGGCCACGCGGCTTTTCCGGCTCGGCGGGCTGTTCGGCGGGCTCGGCGAGCTCGATCCGTTCGGGGTCGACGCGTTCGTGGGGAACGGTCTGCGCTTCGACGGCGAGTGATTCGGTGGCGAGCGGCTCGGTCTCCTGCACTCCGGCGGCGGGCTGGGCGGCGAGCGGCTCGGTCGGCTGAGCCCCGTCAACCGCCGGCTCGCCCTGCCCCTCAGCCACCCCGGTCCCGGCGGCGAGCGGCTCAGTCCGCTGCTCGGGCGTCCCGGTCTGCAACTCGTCGGTGTCCGGTGAAGCCAACCTCTTCCTCTCCCCTGTCAAGGCGCGAGCAGGTCCCACGGCTGCGCCTGCGGGGCGGCTTCCTGCCCCGCCGCGCAGCTCGGCCTGAAGTCGCACCAGGCGCAACGGCGGTCCGGGCGGGCCGGGAACAGCACGTCCGCGTCGCCGCCCGCGTCCAGGGTATCCGTGGCCAGCCTCAGGTCCGCGGCGGTCTCGCCCGCGCGTTGCAAGTGCCGCTGGAGGCTCTCCGGGGTGTGCTCGGCCGCCGCGATCGTGCCCGTGGGGAGGTGGTGCAGCTCCACCGTCGTGCACGGCATCCGCAGCGTCCGCGCCGACGCCACCGCGTACAGCGCCAGCGCCTGCGACGCCCGCGCCTCGTACTCGTCCGGTGGCCGCCGTCCGGTCTTGTAGTCGACGATCACCAGCGACCCGTCCCGCGCGTCGATCCGGTCCGCGCGCCCCTCGATGATCATCGACGGCCGCTCCCCCGGCGACGGGCTCACCGGCGCCGACACCCACCGCTCGAGCCCGACCGGGTCGTGCGTGACGTCGTTGTCCTCGACGTACTCCGCCACCCACTCCTTCGCCCGCGCCCGGTAGCGGGCCGCCTGCTCCTCGCTCTCGAAGCCCGCGTCCTTCCAGAACTCCGCCACCAGCGCCACCGCCCGCTGCGGCACCCGCTTGAGCACCGGCAGGTCGAACAGCGCCCGCAACGCGTTGTGCACCACCGCTCCCAGCGTGCTGTGCGCCCACGGCCCGGTGCGCTGCGGGGTCGGCCGTTCGAGGTACGCGAGCCGGTACCGGCGCGGGCAGTCGTCGAAGGTGGCCAGCCGCGCCGGCGACACCTTCGTGAGCCGCACCGGTTGCGCGACGCCGAAGTCGAACCCCATCTGCTCCTTCACGGGTGCCACGCTACGCACCACCACCGACAGTTTTTGCGCGGCACCCGGAAGGCGACTACCTCACCACCAACACTGTGTGCGTACCACCGGAAACGGTCAACGGACCCGCCGCGCGGATCGGCCGCCCGTCCAGCAGCACCAGCTTGCCGGCCGGAACCACCAGCGAACCCGAAGTCCCGCGAGGAGCCGTGACAGTCAACGAGAACACCGAACCCTGCTGAGACCACGAAGCCGACAACGCGCCCTTCGGCGTCGGCACAGCGCCACGCGCCCACGAGACCGAACCCGGGTGCGGCGCCACAGTCCACGTCGCGAAGCCCGGCGAAGCAGGCGAGACGCCCAGCAGCTCGTTCGTCAACGCCGGCACCACACCGGTCGACCAGCCGTGCGCCGCCGACGTGTACCCCTGCTCGTAGTGCGAACCGCCTGCACCGATGCCTTCCCACGCCGTGATGCCCGGGTCGTGGGACGCCATCCAGCCGTACATCCGCTTGATCTGGTCGATCGCCGAGTCCGGCTGCCCGCTCCGGAACCGCGCCTGCAGCTCGGGGAACGACGTGAACGCGTACACGCGCTTCGTGCCATCGGAAACGAGAGTGTCGTTGTCCATGAACGGATTCCCGTACGGCAACGCGCCCGCCGCGAGCCGCGCCAGCGCCGAAGTTGCCTGCGAAGGCGACGCGATGCCGGCCAGGATGGCCTGGCTGTTGCCGTCCTGGCCGTGCCGCACCGCGCCCGTCCCGGAGTCGAGGTACGCGCCCGCCGCCGGATCCCACAAGTAGGTGTTCACGGCGGAAGCGACGCCGGAAGCCCGCGCGAGCCACCGGTCGGCGTCCGCGGGGTGCCCGGTCGCCCGCGCCAGCCCCGCCGCACCCTGAAGCGCCCTGACGTACAACGCGTTGTAGTACGTCACTTCGCCGGTCCGCGGCAGGAACGCGTAGTCGCCGTAGCCGCCGGTGCCGTTGAGCCCCTTCGCGAGCAACCCACGCGAATCGGTGACCGACGGGTACCACGAGTCGAGCGTCTTCACGAGATTCGAGTAGTACGAAGCCGCGTACGCGGTGTCGCCCGTGTAGAGCACGTAGTCCCAGCTCGACGTCACCCACCAGAGCGGATAGTCGAACAGCGGCAGCGTGTAGTCGTTGATCGACGCGGGCGGGATCCAGCCGTCGGCCCGCTGGTGGTCGGCGAGGTCGGCCAGGACGTTCTTCGCCGCCGTGCCGTCCTGGTGCGTCAGGTACTCGGTCAGCCCGGACACCGCGACGTCGCCGACGTACGGGTCCCGGTCGCGCTTCGCGCCGTCGTGCAGCACCAGTTTCCCGGCCAGCGACGGCGAGAACGCGCCGCGCGGGTCCACATCGGACTCGCGGAAGGTGTCCATGCCCAGCTCGTTCGTGTACGAGGCCGCGTACCAGTAGCGGTTCAGGTCGGCGTCGGACGACTCGAACCAGCCGCGGTAGGTGTCCGGCGTGCCGAGGAACGGCGTGAAGTCGAGCGCGACGCCGTTGATCCGCACCTCGCCGGACGGCTGGGCCAGCGGCGCGTCGGACGCCAGCGCGTCGAGGCTGATCCGCAGGTAGCGGAAGCCGTGCAGGCCGTCCGCGCACACCTGCGTCCCGCTCAGGCAGCCCTTCGTGTCCGTCCAGACGGTCGGCGACGCGGGCACGGCGTACTGGTCGCTGCCCGGCCCGCCGGAGAAGTCGGAGCGCGTGAAGTCGGAGCGTTCGCCCAGGTACTGCAGGGTTTCCGAGAACGACAGCCGGACGCCCGGCCGGTTCGCCGAAGCGCCCGCGAAGGAAATCTTCGGGTACCCCGCGACGACCTTGCCGAAGTCGACGACGGCCGTCGGCACCGGCGGGTCGGCGACCAGGCCCGGCCAGACCTCGGTGACGCGGCTGAACTCGCCGGACGGCGTGTTCTGGTCCTTCGTGACGGTGATCCGGACCTGCGTGGTCGTCACCGGCCGGTCGAACTGCACCGCCCGCTGGACCGCGGTGTTGCCGGTGACCGTGGCCGCGGTCCGCCACGCGCCCGCGTCCAGCACCTCGACGGTGTAGTCCTGCGGCACACCGTCCACACTGGACAGCAGCGTGACGCCGGGCAGCGCGACCGGCGCGGCCGAGGTGATGGTCAGGACGTCCGGGTAGGCGCCGATCGTGTCGTCGTTCCAGAACGTCTCGGTGTTGCCGTCGACGGCGTTGCCCGGGTCGTAGGTGCGCGGCTGGCCGTTCCCGCCGTTGTTCGGCGCGTGGAACGACGACGCGGCCGCCGTGGTCCCGGCGGGCCAGGCCGGCTTGGGCGGCGACGCCTGCCGCTCGAACGTCGCGACCCCCCGGCCGAGCAGGCCGTCCGGGTTGGTGACGTCGCCGGTGGTGGACAGCACCCGCACCGGCCGGACGTCCCTGGTCGACGGCGCGACGACGTACTTCTGCCAGCTCGGCGCCGCGTCGGCGGGCACGGCGACCACGCCGCTCGCCACCAGCACCGTGACCGGCAGGACTGCTCTGAGCCACTTCATCGAGGCCTCCGCAAGGCGTTTGAATCGTTTCAACCGCTGAGCTGAGGTCCAGGCTGCGCGAGCGGTGCCAACGATGTCAACGACCGCGGGAGTTCCTGTCCGGCAGGACAACCCGAAAGGCGGGGTCAGCTGCCGCCGGCGATGAAGCCGCGCACGGAGTTCGCGACGAGCTCGACGGCGATGGCCGCGAGCAGCAGGCCGGCCACCTTGGCCAGCAGCGTGATGCCGCTTTCCTTGATCAGCCGGATGACGACGCCGGAGTAGCGCATGCAGATGTAGATCACGAAGTGCGTCATGACGATCGCCAGCGCCAGCGCGATGTACGCACCGATGTGGCCGTCGGCCTGGCGGACGAACACGATGGTCGCGGCGATCGCGCCCGGGCCGGCCAGCAGCGGCGTGCCGAGCGGGACCAGCGCGACGTTGACGTCCTCCGCGGCCGCCTCGGGTTCGTGGCCGCTGCCGGTGAGCAGCTGCAGCGCGATGAGCAGGAGCAGCAGGCCGCCGGCACCCTGCAGCGCCGGGATGCCGATGCCGAGGTAGGCGAGGATCGCCTGACCCGCGACCGCGAACAGGCTGATGACCAGCAGCGACACGAGGACGGCCTGCCGCGCGGCGCGGGCGCGCACGGCCATCGGCTTGCGGCCGACGAGGCTCAGGAACACCGGCACCGTGCCGGGCGGGTCCATGATGACGACCAGGGTGATCGTCGCGCTCATGAAGAGCTTGGCGTCGAAGAAGTCGGCGAGCGCCATGTCAGCCCTTCACGACCTGGAACCCCGTCGCCCGCGAAACGAGCTCCTCGAGCTGCCCGGGGTCGGTGGTGCACTCGCCGAGCGCGATCGTCTTGTTGGTGCCGTGGTAGTCGCTCGACCCGGTGACGAGCAGGCCGAGCTCGCCGGCCAGCTCGCGGGTGCGGGCCCGCGTCGGCGCGTCGTGGTTCGGGTGGTCGGCTTCGACGCCGGTGAGCCCGTGCGCGGCCAGGCCGGCGAGGGTGTCCTCGCTGATCGTGGCGCCGCGGCTGAAGGCGAAGGGGTGCGCGATGACCGTGACGCCGCCGGCCGCGGCGATCATGTCGATGGCCTCCTCGACCGGGGTGTCCCGGCGGGCGACGTAGTAGCCGCGGCGCGGGCTCAGGTAGTCGGCGAAAGCCTCGTCGACGGACTTGACCAGCCCGGCGCGGACCAGCGCCTGGGCCAGGTGCGGGCGCCCGGGCGGGGAGTCCTCGGGCAGCAGGCCGAAGATCTCGTCGATGTCGATGGGGAGGCCGTCGGCGGCCATCCGCTCGGCCATCCGGCGCAGCCGCGTGCGGCGCTCGACGCGCAGCCGGGTCTGCTCGGTGACCACGGCCTCGGCCGTCGGGTCGAAGAGGTAGGCGAGCAGGTGGACGCTGATCTGGCGGCCGGTTTCGGGGTCGATCGACACCGTGGAGAGCTCCGCGCCGGGGACGAGGGTCAACCCGGGCGGAATGGCCTCGGCGGCGGGCGCCCAGCCCGCGGTGGTGTCGTGGTCGGTGATCGCGACGACGTCGAGCCCGGCTCTCGCCGCCGCGGCGACGAGACCGGCCGGCGTGTCGGTGCCGTCGGAAGCGGTGGAATGGGCGTGCAGGTCGATGCGCATCGGGTCCATTGTCGACGATGCGCTGGGTCACACGCCCGGCGGGCTTGTCAGCCGACCGGCTTCTTTCCGCGGGCCGCCCGCTGGGCCTTGATCATGGAGAAGCGTTCGGCCTGCTTCTGCTTGTCGCCGAAGACCAGCTCGGAGATCGTGTCGTAGAACTCTTCGGGCCTCGGCAGGTAGTCGATCCGGTTCAGCGCCTGGATCTGACCGGCCGATTCGACGACCATCGTGCCGTAGCCCATCATGCGGCCGGTGGCGGTGCGCACGTAGCTGAGGTCGGTGACCTTGCTGATCGGCATCATCAGCACCTTGGTGGTGAACACCCCGGTGGTCATGACGAACCGCTTGTCGGTGACCACCAGCCGCTCGACCCACCACTCCATGACCTGGTAGGCGAACCGCAGCACGACGAGCAGCGCGACGTACCAGAGGATGTTCTGGCCGATGTACAGCGCCGGTGGCAGCAGGTAGGACACCAGGACGCAGACGGCCAGCAGCGCGGCCGCCTCGAAGGTGTCCCACAGCAGCACCGCCCAGTGGCGGCGGATCCGGATGACCCGCCGCTCGGTGTCGAGGAGGTACTCGTCGGGGTCGCGTGGCGCGAACATGGTTCGAGGGTAGCCCCCGATCAGCCCTTGAACACGTTGCTGACGAAGGTGATCACCGATTCGGCCGAGCTGCGCAGGAAGTCGACGATGTTGCCGACAAGGCCCGCGGCCTGACCCGGCTGGGCAATGACGAAGAACAGCACCAACGCGATACCGGCGAGGCCCGCAATCTTCTTCACGTTCACCGCGATCAAATCCCGTCTCTTACGGTGACACCGGACAACAGCAAAAATCCTGACTTTTTACGTTGTACCGCACTGAACAGGCACAGGGGAGGTAAGTCCCGCGCTTGGGTCAGCACGCGGTCCGAAGTGTACCGTACGGCTACTCTCCGTGTACAGGACATCCGTTTTCAGTTCGGTCACGTCTACCCTTCGGGACATGGACGGCCTCACCAGCACCACGATCCGCTGCGTAGGCGGTATCGCGTACGACGCACACGGCCGATTGCTGCTCATCCGCCGCCGGAACGACCCCGGTTCGGGGCAATGGTCGCTGCCGGGTGGCCGAGTCGAACCGGACGAAAGCGACAAACAGGCAGTAATCCGCGAGCTGCTCGAGGAGACCGGACTCGACGTGATTCCCGGCACACTGGTGGGGTCGGTGACGAGGGGCCCGTACGAAATCTTCGATTACGGGTGCGAAGTGACCGGCGGAACGCTCACGGCGGGTGACGACGCGACGGACGTCCGTTGGTCCGATGCGGCAGACCTGGACGCGCTCGAGGCCGCGGGGGAGCTGGTGGATCTCCTGTACGTGACGCTGCGCGACTGGAAAGCGCTCCCCCGCGCCTGACTACAGCGGCAACCAGGTCATCCGCTGCCCGTGCGGGGCGGTCCGGGCCAAGGCGTGGGCTTCCGCCTTCCCGTCTTCCCACCGCACGACACCCAGGGTCGCGAGCCCGTCCGCGCCGGCGAGGTCCGCGCGCCCCGGCAGCACCGTCTCGAGGGCCGCCCCGTAGAACTCCTCGGAAACCCACCACACCGGCCGCGAAGCGGCCAGCGAAGCCAGCCCGTCGACGAACTCCGCACGCCGCGGAGCCGGGAAGTACGCCAGCGCGTGGCTCGTCACCACGACCAGCGGCCCGTCCAGGGAACCGGCCGCCGAGGCCAGGTCGTCGACCCCGTCGCCCTCGATCAGGCGCGGCCGGTGCTTCGCCTGCTCCGCCGCCGCCGTCCGCAGCAACCGGATGCGGTCCGGCTGGTCGGCCCAGACGCACGCCTCCAGCCACGCCAGCTCGTCCTCGTCCGACAGGTCCACCGGCGCCCGGTCCAGCCCCGCCCGGTCCAGCAGAGCCAGCTTCTTCGGCAGCTTCGGCGCCACCGCGCCCGGCGCGAGGTCCAGCGCGCAGTGCAGCCCGACCGCGGCCTTCGCCGGGCCCGCCGTCAGCTGCTCGCCGCCGTCGCACTGGTAGCGGTAGCCGAAGCGGTCCAGCCCGAGCAGCAGCCCCGCGCTGCAGCCGACCTCCAGCAAGGACACCTTCCCGCCCGCTTCGCGAGCCGCCCGCGCGACACCCGGGTACAGCAGCGCCGCCCGGCGGACCTCGTTCGTCTGCGTGTACCGCGACGAGATCAGCGCGCGCGCCTTGTCCGCGCGCTCCAGCAGGAACGACCGGAACAGCGGCCAGGTCTCCGAATCGACGCCGTCGAAACCGCCCAGGGACGGGTAGTACCGCGACAGCGGGTGGATCGGGTCCGCCTGGACCAGCCGGTGCGCGGTCGCCATCAGCAGCGTCGCCCGCACCTCGCCGTCCCGCGCCGACGTCAGCAGACCCGCCACGTCGTCGTCGGAAGCCGCCTGCAGCGCCAGGTGCTCGTACAGCGGCGACACCCCGCGCGCTTCGACTTCCGCGAACGTGCGCAGTACGCCCTTGATCCCGTCCAGGTCCATCAGAGCCTCATTCGTGCGGGACCGGCCGGCCCGGCTGCTCCCCGCCCCTGGTCTCGCCGTAGGAGCGCTTCGGCACCATCACCTTCCGGCGGAAGGTGCACACGATCGTGCCGTCCTGCTTGTAGCCGCGCGTCTCGACGTACACGACGCCGCGGTCGTCCTTGGACTTCGAGGGCGTCTTGTCCAGCACCTCGGTCTCGCCGTAGATGGTGTCGCCGTGGAACGTCGGCTTGACGTGCTTGAGGGACTCGACCTCGAGGTTCGCGATGGCCTTGCCGGAGACGTCCGGCACGGACATGCCCAGCAGCAGCGAGTAGACGTAGTTGCCGACCACGACGTTCTTGCCGAAGTCGGTCGTCTCCTCGGCGTAGTGGGCGTCCAGGTGCAGCGGGTGGTGGTTCATGGTGATCAGGCAGAACAGGTGGTCGTCGTATTCGGTGACCGTTTTGCCCGGCCAGTGCTTGTAGACCGCACCGACCTCGAACTCCTCGTAGTACCGACCGAACTGCACTCGTCTTCTCCCTGTCCGCGTAACACCGCGTGAGGCTGGTACGACACGCATCCGTAGTGAGGAGTACCCTCGACCATTGGTGTTCGCGCGTCAACGCGAGCCCCACCACTCTGCACTCTCAACTACGGTGCACCCGGCCCGAAGGAGGTGAGGAACCCCGATGAGTAGTGGCGATAGTCCGCTCCCTAGTAGTCCCAGCGTTCCCACCTCACGGGTCGTCTCCAGGTAGGCCTTCTCTCTTCCCGGGAACGCTGGTGTCGCCGGGCGGACGCGGTCCGCCCCTGGTCAGTCGTCTCGCACGACCAACGCACGACGCCCAGGAGATCCCATGCCTGCCATTCCCTCGCTCGGCGGCCTTCGCGGCCGCGGCAACAAGGGCGCCGTTCCCGTCCGCCCGGTCCCGGTGCCGCTGTCCGCGTACGTCGTGGACTGCGCGGTGTACGTCGCGGGCGAGCGCCTGCCCGGCCGCTGGACGCACACCGAAGCGATCAAAGAGGTCCGCAAGCGGCACGAGGGGTTCGTCTGGATCGGGCTGCACGAGCCCGACTCCGACCAGATCCAGGGCATCGCGGAGACGTTCGGGCTGCACGAGCTGGCGGTCGAGGACGCGCTCGAGGCGCACCAGCGGCCCAAGCTGGAGCGCTACGACGACACGCTGTTCCTCGTGGTGAAGACCGTCCGGTACGTCGAACACGAATCACCCACCACGGCGAACGAGATCGTCGAGACCGGCGAGCTCATGGTGTTCCTCGGCCGGGACTTCGTGATCACCGTCCGCCACGGGAACCACTCGGGTCTCGCGCGCCTGCGCCGCGAGCTGGACGACGACCCCGAGCGCCTGCAGCTGGGGCCGGCCGCGGTCGTGCACGCGATCGCCGACCACGTCGTCGACCACTACCTCGACGTCACGGGCCGGATCGAGAACGACATCGACGTCATGGAGGCGCAGGTCTTCGCGCCCCGCTCGCAGATCAGCGCCGAGCAGATCTACCTGATGAAGCGGGAGGTCCTCGAGCTGCGGCGCGCGGTGATGCCGCTGGCGACACCGGTCCAGCGCCTGGCCGAGGGCTACACGCGGCTGGTGCCGGACGAGGTGCGCTCGTACTTCCGCGACGTCGCCGACCACCTCACGACCGTGTCCGAGCGGGTGGCGGCGTTCGACGAGCTGCTGTCCACCCTGGTCGACGCGACGGTCGCGAAGATCTCCCTGCAGCAGAACACCGACATGCGCAAGATCACGTCGTGGGCGGCGATCATCACCGTGCCGACGATGATCGCGGGCATCTACGGGATGAACTTCGACTACCTGCCCGAGCTGCACTGGAAGTTCGGGTACCCGCTGGTGATCACAGTCATCCTCGGCATCTGCCTGTTGCTGTACCGAATATTCCGGAAGAACGGCTGGCTCTAGGTCCCCCTCTTCCCCCATCGGAGTGTTCGCCATGTCCCGGATGCTGTCCAACCTCAAGTTCTGGGCGCTCGCGCTCAGCCTCGTGTGGATCTTCGTCATCACTTTCGTCATCGTCGCCGACCCGGGTTTCGCGCACGGCATGAAATGACCGTCCCGGGTCGTACCCTGGGGCCATGCCGAAAGCGCTGGTCGTCTCCGACGAGGTCGACGAGCGGCTGTGGACCGACGCGGTCCGCGCCGTCTCCGTCGACCTCGTCATCGGCGCCGGCGACCTCCCGTACGACTACCTCGCGTTCCTGGCCGGCGCGCTCGACGTGCCGTGCGTGTTCGTGCCCGGCAACCACGACCCGGACCTGAGCGGCTACACGCGCTACGGCGGGCTGTCCATGAAGGACGGTTTCCCGACGGCGTGGCCGGGCCCGGCGGGCGGCATCAACGCCGACGGCCGGATCGTCGACGTCGCCGGCCTGCGGTTCGCCGGGCTCGGCGGTTCGATCCGCTACAACGACGGCCCGAACCAGTGGACCCAGCGCCAGCAGGCCCGCCGGGCCCGCCGCCTGGTGCGGCGCGCGCGGCGGCGGCGGCGTCGCGACGGCCGCGGCGTCGACGTCCTGCTGACGCACTCGCCGCCGCTGGACCTGGGCGACCGGGCGGACCCGCCGCACCGCGGGTTCGCGTGCCTGCACCGCACGATCGACGTGCTGCGGCCGAAGTGGCTGCTGCACGGGCACATCCACCCCCACGGCGAGCCGGTGCCGGACCGGGTCGTCGGCGAAACCCGGATCCGCAACGTGGTGGGCCACCGGATCATGGAGTTCTCATGAAAGAGACGGGGTTTCCCCGCGCGGACGCGGAGAACGACTTCCTCCGCGCGCGCCGCGGCCAAGTGCTCTCGCGGCTTTCGACGTGGCTGCGCCGCGAGCCCGACGACGTCAACATCATGCTGCCGTTCCACGAGGTGGTGGAGGCGCTCGGCTACCTGGGCGAGCACCGGATCGGCCTGCGGGTGATCAAGCTGGACTCGATCGCGGGCACGGTCGACCGCAGCCGCGACTTCGACCGCCGCTTCCGCCCGACGTCGGGCCGCGTCCGCGAGCGCTGGGAGCGCCTGGCGCTGGCGGCCCGCCGCGGCGAGGAGATCCCGCCGATCGAGGTGTACCGGGTCGGCGAGCTGCACTTCATCATCGACGGCCACCACCGCGTTTCGGTGGCGATCGCCCAGGGACTGTCCACAATAGAGGCTTCGGTGACGGTGGTCCGGACCAAGCTCAACCCGAGCGGCATCCGCCACCGCGGCGACTTGATCGTCAAGGACTATCGACGGCTGTTCCTCGAGCGGGTGCCGTTGACGGGCCACGCGCGGGCGTCGGTGATCGTGTCGGACCCGTGGGACTACGCGAAGCTGGGCGAGCACGTGGAGGCGTGGGGCTTCCGGCTGATGCAGGACGAGGGGAAGTTCTGCGACCGCGCGAGCGTGGCGCAGCGGTGGTTCGACGAGGAGTTCGTCCCGGTGGTGGGGATGCTGCGGCAGGCAGGCCTGATCGGCGACCGGACGGACGCCGAGGCGTACATGTGGGTGGCGGCGGAGCGGTACCGGCTGATCCGGACCCACCGCTGGGACGACGAGGTCATCGAGACGCTGCGGTCTCGGGGACGTTAGAGCCCGAAGACGTACCACGTCTCGCCGAATCGGAGCCACATCCGGTCACCTTTGCTCGCTCAGCACCCGCCCGTCCAGCCGCCGGGATCGGCTGGCGACCACCTCGTCGTCGTGCGGGCGCACGTTCAGGATGGAGCGCTCGCCGCCGTGGTGTCGTTGGAAGAGCGCGTCCGCGCCACTGACGGTCACTTCGAGCACCGAGCGCAGCGACGACGCCTAGACGCCGTCGCTGCCGACCTACACCAGCAAGACTGCAAAGCCAGAGGTCGTGCCGGACGCGCCCAGGGCGGTTCGCCTTCTGCAGTCCAGCGGCCCGGATGACGGACCGAGGTTCGACTACACGCATACCACCTCCGGAAACGTGACTCGAGCGTCCGCAGCAGAGTTGCATCAATCTGATGCAGCCCGTATGCTGGCGACACGGAGGCAGCGGCCTCCGCAAAGCGAGAGGAGGTGACGACCTTGACCCGATGGACAACGTGCAATGCGATCCTATTGAAGCCGGGAATTATGTCCTAATTTCCGGCCACTAAAAGGGCCATCCAGCCCAAATAATCAATTAACCACGCAACCAGAAAGGTTTCGTCATGAACTTTATCTATGGCTATTACTAGCCTCACCTAAGGTAGTTCCGTGGACATTTGTCTCGAAGCCAGCCGGCTTCAGTGCCAACGGAACGGAAAATGGAAATAGTTTGAGTATTACCGCCCCGTCGGACAATTTCGACAACACGATCAGTCCAACAGAAGCGGCGATCCTCAAGGTCGCACTTGAAAAAATCAGCAATTCAGGGAGCGGCAACCCGAAGAAGACGGAGTCACTTACGCAGATCACCGGAATCTCAGCCTCGGCGTCTTCGCCCGCACTTATCCTGTGGGCAGCCGCCGGGCAGGGCTACCCGGACTGGATGATCCTGCTGATCTGCGCCATCGTCTCCATCGGCGGCTTCATCACATCCGCGATCCACCACTAGAAGCCAATAATCAGGAACGACAATATCCGGTCTGGGTCACCATTCCGGATTTTGTCGCGCCAGGGGAATCAATGACCAAGAAGGCAGGAAATCAGTCAGTTGCAGCAGAACGAATCACGGTTGGCTTGATACCCAAGGTGACATCAGAGCTCGCAGAACTGAGCAACGAATCAGGAATGTCGAAGACGGACATAGTCAACCGAGCGATTAGTCTCTACTATTTTATCGAGCAAATCATCTCCAAAGGAGGACAAGTTAAGGTAGTGGAGAATGATCAGTCAGGAGAAATGCTCTTGAAGATCCTATAACACTTAAGGTCGCTATTTATGCACCTCAATTACTCGTGGAGCGGGCCACGCGAGAAGGCGGGCCCGCTCCACAGAGAACTCACATGTGCACGGCGCCGGGAGCGGCTTCGCCCTTCGGGACACCCGGGCGCAGCAGCAGACCGCTCAACAGCGCGCCGGCCGCGAAGATCACCGCCGCCCACGTGAACGCCGTCGTGTAGCTCTCGATCGCCGCCTCGGCCGCCAACTGTGGCGTCGGGACCTTGCCCGCCAAGTACGACGTCGCCGCGTTGCCGGCCAGCGTCGACAGCAGCGCCGTGCCGATCGAGCCGCCCACCTGCTGCATCGTGTTGACCGCCGCCGATGCCACGCCCGCGTCGTGCGCCTCGACGCCGAACGTCGCGACGCTCATCGCCGGCGCCATCGCCAGGCCGATGCCGAAGCCCATCACCAGCAGCGGGCCGAGGACGCCGGACGCGTACGTGCTGTCCAGGCCGATGCCGCTCAGCCAGAACAGGCCGACCGCGGCGATCGCCATGCCGGTCGGGACCAGCGGACGCGGGCCGAAGCGCGGCAGCAGCACGGCCGTCGCCGTCGTCGCCGCCAGCATCAGCGTCGCCACCATCGGCAGGAAGCCGACGCCGCTCTGGATCGGCGTGAACCGCAGGTTCTGCTGAACGTAGAACGTCAGGAACAGGAAGATCGCGAACATGCCGATGGCAAGCAGGAACATCGCCAGGTAGGAGCCGCCGCGGTTGCGGTCGAGCAGGACGCGCAGCGGGAGCAGCGGGTGCGAGACGCGCTGCTGCAGCCACGCGAAGACGCCCAGCAGCACGACGCCGGCCGTGAGGAAGCCCCACACCGACACCGACGACCACGAGTCCGACTCCGCGTTCGCGAAGCCGTAGACCAGCGCGAACAGGCCGGCCGAGGCCGTGATCGTGCCCGGCAGGTCGAGCTTCGGGCGCGGGCCGGCGTCCCGCTGGTTGCGCAGCAGGACCGAGCTGCCGACGAACGCGACGACCGCGAAGATGATGTTCACGAACATGCACCAGCGCCAGTCGAGGTACTCGGTGAGCACGCCGCCGAGCAGCAGCCCGACCGCCGCGCCGCCACCGCCGATGGCGCCGAACACGCCGAACGCCCGGCCGCGTTCCTTCGGGTCGGTGAACGTCGTGGTCAGCAGCGAAAGCGTGGCGGGCGCGAGCAGCGCGCCGAAGACACCCTGGGCCGCGCGGGCGATCAGCAGCATCTCGATGTTGGTCGCGAAGCCGCCGAGCGCGGACACCGCGGCGAACCCGGCCAGGCCGACGAGCAGGGCGTTCTTGCGGCCGAACAGGTCGGCCAGCCGGCCGCCGAGCAGCAGCAGGCTGCCGAACGCGAGCGCGTACGCCGTGACGACCCACTGCCGGGCGTCGTTGGAAAAGCCCAGGTCGACCTGCGCGGACGGCAGCGCGATGTTCACGACGGTCGCGTCCAGCACGACCATCAGCTGCGCGATGCCGATCATCACCAGGATCAGCCATCTGCGGCTGTGGTGGGGGTTCTCGGCGGCGCGCGCGTCCCCCGGCGGCGCGACGGCGAGGGTGGATTCGGACATGGGTGTCCCCTCACTGGGAGTGATCAGGAAGCTATGTGGAGTAGGTATCTCCCCTTACGCGACCCAAGGTACACAAGAACCGGAGATGGTGCCTCTACTTCAGGGGCTAGACTGGACGGCATGGCACGGGACGCTGGTCCCGCCGCACCGGCGCGGCCGCTGCGGCGTGACGCTGAACTCAACCGCCGTCGCATCCTCGCGTCGGCTCGCGAAGTGTTCGGCCAGCGCGGGCTCGACGCCACGCTGGACGACATCGCCCACCACGCCGGCCTCGGCGTCGGCACGGTCTACCGCCGGTTCCCCAGCAAGGAACACCTGGTCGAGGCCATGTTCGCCGAGCGGATGGAAGAGATCGGCGATCTCGCCGCGGAAGCGCTGAAGGCCGACGACCCCTGGCAGGCGTTCGTCGACTTCACCTGGAAAGCGGCCGAGATGCACTCCGCCGACCGCGGGCTGCGGGAGATCATGCTGTCCAACAAGTTCGGCCACGAGCACGTCGCCGAAGAGAAAGCCCGCATGGTGCCGTTGATCACACAGCTCGTCGAACGGGCGCAGGACGCCGGTGGGTTGCGGGCGGATTTCGCCCCGTCGGACATGGCGCTGGTGCACATGATGGTCGGCTCGGTGGTCGAGTTCACGTGCGCGGTCGACCCGGACCTGTGGCGGCGCAGCCTCGGCATGCTGCTCGACGGGCTCCGCGCCGAGCCCGGCAAGCCCTCGCAGTTGCCCCGCCCGCCGCTCGACGAGCAGGAGATCGACCGCGCGATGTCCTGCTGGCGCCCCTGATGGGGTGATCGGCGCGGGATCCCGGCGCCGCCCTCCCGCCCGGACACTGCACCCCGCGCGATCATGGCGACGGGGAGGTGCGGTGGCGTACTACAGCGTTCCGGCGATCAGGCGGTTGCAGCTCGGACGCGAGCTGAAGGCCTGGCGGGAGAAGGCCGGGCTGACGCTGGAACAGGCGGGCGGCGATCTCGACATTTCGAAGAGCACGCTCTCGCGGATGGAGAAGGGGCAGGGGGCCATCCACCCGCTGCACGCCAGGGCGATGGCGGAGCTGTACCGGCTGCCCGAGGACGATCTCGTGCGGGTGGTCGACATCGCACGCGAGGCGAAGCGGCCCAACCAGAACCGGATCGAGGGGGTGTCGGTCAACAGCTATCCGGCGCTCGAGGCAGAGGCGGTGTCGGTCCGCAACTTCGAGCTGGCATGGGTGCCCGGACTCTTGCAGACCGAGTCCTTCACGCGAGCGCTCTACGCCGATAGCGGCACCCGCGAACGCAACCACAAGCTCCACGTGCGGATGCGCCGCTGTCAGCGGCTCCGAGCCGAGGATCCGCTGAAGCTGCACGCGATCGTCGATGAGACCGCCCTGGTGCGCCGGGTCGCCGAGCCCCACGTGCTCGTGGCGCAGATGCTGCACATTATCGAGCTCTCCGAGCTCGACAATGTGCGGGTGCAGCTGCTGCCTGCCGATATCGGGGTGCATCCGGGTCTTCGAGGCGCTTTCTCGCTGCTTCGGTTCCCGGAGGACACGATCGGGGATCTCGGCTATGTCGATCACGCCGCCGGGAACCTGCAGCTGGTGAAGCCCACCCAGATCTCGCAACTGGCGAGGCGCTTCAGCGCTCTTGCTAAGCTCGCCCTGAGCGAAAAGGAGTCCTGCGAGCTGCTTCTCCGGCTCGCGGATCGGCTGAGCGCATAGGGGTGGGCTGTGGAAGAAGATTGGCGCAAGAGCAGCTACAGCCAAGGCGAGAACACCGCGTGCGTCGAGGTGGCGTTCGCGTGGCGGAAGAGCAGCTACAGCGGCAACGAGAACACTGCTTGCGTCGAAGTCGCCTTCACCACACCTGCCGTGGCGGTGCGGGACTCGAAAGATCCTTCCGGCCCGCACCTCACCGTCGCCCCCTCTTCCTGGCGTGGCTTCCTCACCTCCGTCACTCCGACGGAATGATCGCCCACAGGATCAAGTAAGCCACGAACTGCGGCCCGGGCAGCAGGCACGACAGCACGGCCAGCAGCCGGACCGTGCCGGTCTTCATGCCCCACCTCTGGGCGAGACCCGCGCACACCCCGCCGATCATGCGGCCGTAGCGGGGACGGGACAGCCGTCGAGTGACCGGTGCGCTCATCGTTTTTCCCTTTCCTCGAAGTTCCGATATCTCCACTTCACCACCGGAGTACCCGCTTCCGCATCGCCCGCGGGAAGGACCGCTCCCTTAGGGGACGGCAAAGGCGAAAAACGTTCGTACAGCCATGAAAACCAGCCGAACTCCGATGACCTGCGCGTTCTCCGGCCGAGGCTGGGAAAATACTGAGAGATGTCCCCGTCAGGGCTGGTTTTTCCGCCCGATGCGGTGATACTGGCACACCGTGTACCCGCGTCCGAAACACTTGGTCGTCGCGATGGTCTGCGCCCTGCTCACCGCCGGGTGCGCGAAGACGCAGGCCGCGCCGGAACAGACGTCCGGGCCGACGCCGCTGACCGCGTCCGCCGCGCTCGGGGACTACGCCACCGTCGACTACTGCAGCCTGCTCGACGTGCCCGCCGTCGCGCCCGGCGCCGTCGCGACCCCGACGTTCGAAACCTGCCGGGCCGACGCCGGCGGGCGCACGATCCTCATGGGGCCGCTGGCCTTCGACTCCGACCCGAACATCCGGCCGTACCCCTACCCCGGGCCGGTGCCGGACGGCGTCGCGGTCCAGCAGTCGATGTTCAACGACCACAGTGCCTGCACCCGTGCCATCACCTTCGCCGACGGCAACCGGCTCGACCTGTCGGTCACCGACGCCGGCGACGACCAGGCCGCGCGCTGCGGTGTCGCGGACGCGGCCGTCGGCTCGGCGCTGACCGCGATCACCGCGGGCAAGGTCGGGCGGCTGAACTTCCCGGGCCGCTCGTGGGGCCAGGTGGCGCCGTGCGTGCTGCTGGACAACCCCGACCTCGAAGCGGTCGCGGGCAAGGGCAGCCGGCCGGCGACCGGACTGTCCGGGCACAGCTGCATCCGCGGCAAGGTGAGCCTCAAGCTGACGGTGCAGACGACCGAGCCGTCCGCCCCGGCCGAACCGCTCGGCGGACGGCAGGCCGTCGTCCGGCTGGCGGGCGCGTTCTGCCTGGTGGACACGACGCAGCCGGCGCCGGGCCTGCCGGGCCGCCGCGAGCTGGCGGAACTCAGCGTCGTCGAAACCGCGGGCACCGCGGGCGACGGCACCTGCGCCCAGGCGCGCGCCGCGGCGAACACGATCCTGCCGCTGCTCCCGACGCCGTAGGAACTTTCTCGCGGGGGGCTGTCGAATTCCGCCCGGACGGTTCGTAGTCCAAGTGACAGCACCCGAGCCGATACGGAGCCCCGCCATGACCGCGACGTACACCTTCGACGTCTTCGCCAGCCTCGACGGCTTCGGCAGCCACTACGGCGACTGGGGCGGTTACTGGGGCAAGCAAGGTCCCGAACTGCTCGCGCACCGCCTCGCGCAGTACCGCGACGACCAGCGGATGGTGTTCGGCGCCACCACCTTCCGGAGGAACGTGGAACTGCCCGGCGACGAGACAACCGACCCGTGGATCGGCCGGATGCGGAGCCTGCCGGCCACGGTCGTCTCGAGCACGCTCCGCGGCCCGCTGGACTGGCCCGACGCGACCGTCGTGAGCGGCGACGCGGTGGAGGTCGTCGCCCGCCTCAAGGAGGAGTCCGACGTGCCGTTGCGCTCGCACGGCAGCCTTTCGCTGAACCGGGCGCTGCTGGCCGCCGGGCTCGTCGACCGCCTCCAGGTGACGCTCTTCCCGGTGCTCAGCGGCAAGTTCGGGGCCGCCCCGGTCTTCGCGGGCTTGGAAGCCTTCGACCTCGAGCTCCTCGAGAGCCGGACGCTCGACGGCGGCACCCAGGAGCTCGTCTACCGCCCCACCCGGCACCTCTGACCAAGTCGTGGGGTGGGGGGGGGGGGTGGTTCCCCCACGACCAGCAACACCACCGGGTAGGGGTGGGTTTGTTTGTTTTGGT
>NZ_JBFANX010000022.1:0-155077 GCF_040675005.1 Amycolatopsis sp. NPDC049691 | reverse complement strand
CATCCGCGACGCCTACCCCGAGACCAAACGCTACAAGGCCACCGACGTCCCGGGCATCGCCTCCAACGACATCGGCATCATCAACAGCGCACCGCGGCCCAGCATGCAGCGCCTGGTGCTGATCAAGCGGATCCTCGACCGCGTGCTCGGCCGCAGCCGCTTCGGCCTCGGCGCGGTGCCGATCGACGAGGCGAACTGGTGGCACATCGCGCTGTTCGACACGGCGGTCGTGACGGACGCGAACCAGGAAGGCGTCCGCGTCCGCTCGTACGACAAGGTCAAGATGTTCGACCTGGCCAAGCGCGGCGCGAAGGTGGTCCAGCGGCTGCGCAAGGAAGGCGCGGCGGTGCAGGAGCAGTACAAGCGCGCCATGCCGGAGCTGACCTCGCGCGAGAACTGGAAGCGCCTGTACAAGCTCTGAGCTTCCGGCCGAAGGCCGCCTCACGTTCGTCGTGAGGCGGCCTTCGCCGTGTCTAGCCGTGCATGCCGAAGACGGTGCTCTTGCGGGTGAGGTCGTCGACGTACGCGGCGGCGACGTGGGCGAAGTTGATCGCGACCGCCGAATGGTCCTTGGTGGTCACCGTCTCGACCGCGCCGGCCTTCACCAGCTGGGTGAGCCGGCCCGCCAGCTTGGCGGATTCCTCGGTCGTCAGTGCGAACAGCAGCGGCTCCCCGCCGGTGGCGAGGTGCAGCACGAGTGCGGGTTTCGGATCGGCCATGCGTCCATCGGACCAGCGGCGATCTCGCCCGGGCAAGCGGGTTCGCCGAGAGCGGATGGACTACCGTTTCGGCAAGTCCGGATGAACCGCGGGGGGATGGAAGCGA
The DNA here is from genome assembly GCF_040675005.1 of Amycolatopsis sp. NPDC049691. NCBI lineage: Bacteria > Bacillati > Actinomycetota > Actinomycetes > Pseudonocardiales > Pseudonocardiaceae > Amycolatopsis > Amycolatopsis sp. NPDC049691. Next base: position 154,252 of record NZ_JBFANX010000022.1, on the reverse strand, counting down.
TGCCGCACTCGTTCTCGCTGTCACTGGCAGCGGTGGACATCCTGCTGGAGCAGCTCGGCCTCGGTCGCGCGCCGACGCCGTTCGAGGTCCCGCACGTCGGCACGACGGTCGAGCAGCGCGCGATGATCCGCGACGCCGTCGTCCGCGACCTGAACGGGCGCGGGCTGTGGAGCCGCGGCCGCCTCGACGCGGACGCGGAGCTGGCGCTGGCGACGTTCGTCCGCGGCAGCGTGGCGATCAACGCGGCGGCCGAGCTGGGCGACCGCCACCTGTTCGCCCGCGTCGCGTCCGACGGCCAGTTCGCGGTGCTGGCCAAGCAGGAGGAGAACCTGATCGTCTTCGAGGAGGTCCGCCCGACGGGCATCGTCCCGGCGATCGTCGACCTGCTGCCCCTGACCCCGGCGGCGCCCGGCCAGTCGGTCACCATTTCGCGGCCGGCGGAGCAGCCCCGCCACCAGCGCCGCGACGACGCGTACGACCCGTTCGCGGGGGTGAGCGGCCCCCGCTCCAGCGGTGGCGGCGGCGGTCCCCAGCTCCGCATGATCGAGCGGGTGTTCCAGGAGCCGAAGAAGCGCGTGGGCCAGTTCACGGCCCAGACGCGCGGCGGGACGTTCCCGCCGTTGGCCTGGTTCGACACGGAGTCGGGCCGCTGGCTGATGTCGTCGAGGGCGGCCGCGGACGGCCAGCGCTGGATCACGTACGCCCCAGCCGACAACGCGCGGCTGGCCCAGCAGCTGTACGCCCAGCTCGAGGGCCAGTTCTGACGGTCCGGGAACCGGCGGTGGGCGTTCGACGTCCAACGGTGAAGATCGGTGAACAGCCGTTGCGCAGGGTGCCCGGCTAGTAGACTTCCGGGTGCACACGCACGGGCGAAGCGATACGGGGTGGAACAGCGATGTTGATGGCCGATGGCGGTGGCGGCGGCTCGTTCGCGGACGTCATGAACCTCGGCGCCATCCAGGGCGTCACGGCGGAGACGCAGAAGCTGGTGGACGCGGCCAAGGGCGGCGGCTTCAAGATCACCCCGGAGGGCGTCAAGCCGATCCGGGACGCCCTGACCGACCTGGTCAACGACCTCGCGGACCTCCAGTACAAGAGCTTCGTGCTCGACCAGGAGCCGCAGCTCGGCAACCACCCGTACGGGCACACCGTCGCCAAGCACGACCAGAAGAGCGCGTCCCAGGCCGAGGGTTCGGCCACCCGTGTCCTCCAGCAGCTCGCGCAAGTCGCGAAGCAGGCTGATGAAGCGCTCGCCAGGGCCGCGGGCCTGTACAAGGAAACCGAGAACCAAGCTTTCACTTCGCTCCAGACCAAGTAGGCCCTGAGGTATGTCGAAACTTCTCGTTCGCGTTGTTCTTCCGCTGGTCGCCGGTGGTGCGTTGCTGGCCGGGTGCACCACCACCCAAGAAGGAACGGCGTCGCCCGCTCAGTCGCCTTCGGCGAGTGAGCCGAGCTCACCGGAAAGTTCCTCCTCGGGTGGCGGCGGGACCCAGTCGATCACCGACGCCTGCTCGCTCCTCGAGATGAGCGACCTGAGCAGCTACGGGAAGTTCCACGACCCGGTGAAGCAGACGATCGGCGGCGCGCGGTCGTGCAGCTACCGGCAGGAGATCGCCTCGGCGAGTGACGATTCCAAGGTGATCGGCGTCGGCATTCGCGATACCGCGTCGGTCGCGCAGGTGAACGACAACGGTGGCGGCGTGGTCGACAAGGACATCAACGGCAGGAAGGCGAAGGAGGCGCCCGGCGACGCGACCTTGCCCGCCTGCACGCTCGCCATTCCGGTGGGCGACGCGTCGCGGGTGGACGTGTCGCTGACCGGTGCCGATTCCGCGGAAGAAGCCTGCCAAATCGCCGAAGCGGTCGCGAAGGCCGCTGTCGAACCGCGGCTGCCGAAGGGATAGGGGAACCCAGATGACGACGCGACAGGGTCCGCCGCCGAAGACCGCGGACAAGACGCCGCAAGAAGTCCAGGACATGGCGCCCGCGGAGCGCGACGCCTACCTGCAGCAGAAGGCGGAAGAGGGCGTCGACCCGGGCAGCTGGTTGTTCGGTCCGGTGCAGCAATGGATCGCGCAGGCCAAGGCGAAGAACCAGTCCCAGGAGATGGGCGACAAGAACGTCGCGGACGCCACCAAGGGCCGGGATGTCGAGTACGTCCAGGGCCTGAACGCGCCGAACGCGGACTACAAGGGCACTGACCACACGCAGCTGCAGGCGTTCCTGCAAAGCAATCTCGACGTCGATCAGGTTTCCGAGGTTTCGACCGCGTACCACGAGGTGCACAAGGTCTTCGAGAAGTTCGCGACGTCGATGAACACCGCGGTCAACGCCTCCAAGGGAACCTGGGAAGGCGCCGCGGCGCAAAACGCCCAGCAGTACTTCACGACGCTTGGCAAGTGGTCCGACGCCAACTCGCAGAACGCGAAGCTCGCCTCGGAGACCATCTACGACCAGGGCCAGGCCGCGGCGACGGCCAAGAACTCCATGCCGGCCCCGATCCCGTTCAGCTGGAGCGACGAGTTCAAGTCCTGGGCGACGTCGAACCCCTTCAGCCTGCCCGACAACGTCGACAAGTCCCTGCAGAAGCAGAAGGACAGCCAAGCGGCGCACGACCAGGCCGCGAGCGTCATGGCGACCTACGACAAGAACCTCTACGAAGCCGCGTCGAAGCAGCCGGCCTTCGCGCCGCCGCCCAGTTTCAGCACCGGTGGGGGCTCCGGTGATCCCAACGGCACCGGGGACAAGAACGGCATCGACAATCCGGGCAGCGTGAACATGCCGGGGTCCAACTCGGTGAACACGCCGAGCGGCAGCAACAACTTCGCCACCGGCAACATCCCCGGCAACCTCGGCGGGCCGGCCGGCCACCTCTCCGGTCCCGGCTCGACGACCGGTGCCGGGCTTCTCCCGGCCGGCACCACCACGCCGTCGAGCTTCACACCGGGGACGATTCCCGGCGGGTCGACGTCGAACCCCAACCAGTCGTTCGGTGGCATGCCGCCGATGAGCCCGATGCCCATGGGCGGGATGAACTTCGGCGGGGACGAGGCCTACAACTCCAAGGTCGGCGGGGGCGCCGGCCGGGGCGGTGGGTTCGGTCCCGGTGGCTCGGGCGCCGGCAACGCCACCGGCGCGGGTGCCGCGTCGGGGGCGGCGCGGCCGGGTGGCATCGGTGCCGCCGAAGCCGCCGCCGGGCGCGGGATGGGCGGGCTCGGCTCGGGCAGCGCCTCCGGACGCGGCGGGATGGGCGCGGGCGGCATGGGCCGCGGCCAGAAGGGCGAGGGCGACGAGGACACGGAGCACTCGCGGCCGACCTACCTCGTCGAGGGCGACCCCGACGAGGTCTTCGGCACGGACCTGCGCACCGCGCCGCCGGTCATCGGCGAATAACGGACATAACGGAAACGGCCCCGGTGAACCGGGGCCGTTTTCCCTTTGTGCTGGTCGTGGAACCAGTAGCCTTCGCCTCGCGTCGGACACCGCGGAGGCGAGCGATGACACCTGAGGAATGGCTGGCGGGCTTCGAAACGAAGATCGCGGACGTCCAGGCTAAGGCCGAACAGTTCCGCGTCGGGCTGGAGGCCGCCGGGACGACCGTCGCCTCGCCGGACGGCACCATCCGCGTCGGCGTCGCCCCGAACGGTTCGCTCACCGACCTGCAGCTCACCGACTCCGCGCTGGCCGGCAAGTCCGGCGCCAAGCTCGCGGAAGAGATCCTCAAGCTCGCGCGCAAGGCCCAGCGTGGCGCGGCCGTCAACGTCGCCGCCGCGTTCGCGCCGCTGGGCGGCGACTCCGAGGCGATGCACATGGTCACCGGGTACGTGCCGCCGGAGGAGCCCGAAGAGCCGCCCGCGCCGGAGCCGGTCCGGGAACGCCGGCTCTGGCAGCACGACGAGCCGGAAACCCCGCCGCCACCGCCGGTCCGGCGCCCGCCGCGGCCGCCGCGTGACGACGATGACGACTTCGGGGACAACACGTTCATGCGCCGGGACTGAGGGGGACCATGACCACCGCGACTTCGGGTGCCGGCATCGTCGACACCTACGCCGGGCTCGTCGATTCGATCAAGTCGGATTCGGAATCGGAGGGCGAACACGTCCTCGGGGTCGCGGTGAGCGCGGCCGGCGCGGTCGTCGACACCGTCGGCGCCGCGATCGACCCGCTCGGCGCGATCCTCAACGCCGGCGTCGGCTGGCTGCTCGAGCACGTCAGCTTCCTGCGCGAGCCGCTCGACGCGCTGCTCGGCAACCCCGACGAGATCAACGCGAACGTCGACCAGCTCAAGTCCGCCGCGGCCGAGATGCACACCCTCGCCCAGGAGCACCGCGACGACCTCCGCAGCGTCGCCGAGTGGACCGGCCAGGCCGCCGACGCCTACCGCGACAGCCTCACGAAGATGGCCGAGGAGCTGGAGTCGCTCGGCAAGACGCTGGACGGCACCGCGGCCGTCGCGGGCATCTCCGGGATGCTCGTCTGCACGTTGCGCGGCATCGTCTTCGGGCTGATTTCGTCGGTGATCGCCGAGCTGATCCGCGACGCGCTGATCGCGGCGGCCTCGGCGGTGGTGACGTTCGGCGGGTCGATCGCGGCGTTCTGCGGGGTCGCGTCGGCTCGCGCCGCGGCGACGGCGTCGAAGATCGCCGGCAAGATCAGCAAGCTCCTGGAAGGCTTCGCACGGCAGGGCGGCCGGCTGGCCAAGCTGATGGAGGCGATGGAGAAGCTGACCAAGGGCCTCGACCGGTTCTCCACGGTCGGCGGCCTCGCGATGGGTGCGTACCAGGCCGCGAAGCCGTACGAGACGGAGGCGTGAGATGGCGACTCACCACACGAGTACGCCGCACCACACGAGCACGCCCCACCACGTCGACACGTCGCCGACGCACCACGAGACGTCGAACCCGCACCTCACCGAACCGCGCCCGGCCCACGAGTCACACGCGCCGGCGACCGGCCACGGCGGCGGGTACGGCGTCCACACGGACTCGCTGAGCACGATGGAGGGCCACCTCGGCCGCACGAAGGACAAGGTCCACGCGGTCGGCCGGACGGTGGCGGGCGCGAACTTCGGCGCGAAGTCGATGGGCGTCATCGGCTCGGGCATGACCGGCACGCTCAACGGAACGGTGAGCGCGGCCAAGGAGCACGTCGCCCGAGCGGGCAAGGCGGTCGAGGACGCGGGAGCGCGCACGAAGGCGGTCCGCGAGCACTACCAGACGACGGAGGCGAACAGCGCGGCCGCGATCGCGGCGGCGGGCAAGCCGGTCGACGCCCCGCCGGTGAAGGCGGCCGGAAGCGGCGGCAACCCACCACCACCGGGCTCGAACCCGCCACCGACGCACCCACCGGACGGCGGCGGCGGAATGCGCAACAACCAGGGCCACCACGCGAGCGACGACGAGCTGCGCGGCCAGTACACGCGCGAGTCGATGCAGACGCGCCCGACGTCCACGGACAACCAGATCCGCGACGCGGCGAGCAGGCTGGGCTACGACCCGGACCAGCACCTGGCGATGACCCTCAAGCCGACGGCGGACCTGACCCCGGCCCAGCGCGCGGAGATCGTGGCGGTCCGCAACGAGCTGAGGGCCAACCCGGGCGAGATCATGACGAAGGTGGTCAAGCCGGAAATGGGTGAAGCGACGCTGCAGAACAAGACCAGCTACGTGGAGCTGAGCAGCGGCGACACCAAGAAGTTCGATCCGGGGCAGGTCGGCGGGTCGGTCGCCCGCGGGAGCGACACCGCCCAGTACGGAACCCCGGCCGAATTCCGCGACAAGCTCGCGCTGGACGACCAGGGCGCCGGGTGGACACCGATCGAAGACGGTGCGCCGCACGCCTATCAGCTCAGGTACCCCGGCGACACGAACTCGATGGAGACCAGCTTCGGCGGCACGGACGCCAGGACCGCGCACGAGATGCAGGTGCTGTCCGGCCAGTCGGCGCCACGTCCGTGGGACCCGCCGTTCCTCGGAACGGGTTACACCGGCGGCGGGGTGCCGGAGTGGATCCAGACGCGAGCCGACTACGGTGGCCGGGCCGAGATGTACCTCGTCCACGCGGACGGGACGGAGTCCTTGGCCGGGGTGTACCTCCCGGACCGGGGTTGGTTCGACGTACGTGGCCGAGGAGGCTCCAGTGCCGCAACACCGTAGGATTTCCCCCCTCGACTACGCGGTGTTCGAGGGCGAGGTCTACTCCGCTGCCACCCGGGTGCCGGCCGACGTGCAGCTCTACCGGGACGGAACACCCTGGCGGCTGGTCCCGATCGCCGATCTCGACGAGCGGTACACCGTTCGCACCTACGGCACCTTTCTCGGACACGAGTTCGAGATCTACAGCGAAGAAGGCGACACGTACTTCATCGGAGTGGTCGGGCGGGGCGATGGGCACTGGCTCGCCGAAACCTGGGCCAAGCCGGAGGAGCACCCCGAGGTGAACTTCCAGCGGACGGACCAGTTCACCTTCGAGGCCACAGTCCCGAAGGACATGGTCACCAACCTGCGTGAAGAGCGCACCGACCACCTCGATGCCGGAGGAAGCCGATGAGTCCTGACGCTCCCGCCGGTCTCCTCGGCAACACGGTCGTCCAGCTGCCGGTCAAACCCGGACTCGTCGGCCTCTACCTGGGCAACGTGCTCGTCCCCGGTCGCTTCGAACCGCACCGGGTCCAAGGGTTCGCCGGCCGCCTCGAGGACGTCGCCGAGCTCGACACCGCCGCCATGGTCCGGAACTACGGCCTCGGCAAGATCCCCGGCTGGGGCCCGCTCGACGAGCTCTACCTCCTCCGCTTCACCGCCGGCCACACCTTCCCGTTCCGCACCTCCTACGGCTCGACCGACCGGGAAATCGCGCAGGAGCTGGGAACCGCCCGCGTCTACCCGCCGCCGTACCTCGGGACGGGGTACTTCCCCGGGGTCGACCACCCGCTGCCCGAATACGTCCTGCGGTTGGTCGAACTCCCCGTCGGCGCCGAACTCCTCGTGCGCCGCGCCGACAACACCGAAGAACGGCTCGCGCAGTACCACAGCCGGAAAGTCGGCTGGATCCCCGACCGAAAGGACGTTTTCGGCGAGGCCGCGTTCTTCCCGCCGCCCGTGCCGCTGCCGCCGCTCGTGCGGCGTGGCTACACCGCCCGGTACCGCGGTGGTGACTTCGACGCCGAGTTCGCCGGTCCCGCGCGGGTCGTCCTGCACCCGCTGCCCGGCGCCGCCGCGCCCACCGACTTCGGGGAGACCTACGGCTTCCGGATGAAGGCCGTCGACCAGGTCGAGCTGGACGAGCTCACCTTCGTGCGGACACTGTGCCGGTGGCGCGGTGGCACCTTCGAGCTCCTCGGCCGGACGCGCGACTCCGCCGACCTGCACCTGGCCGACGAGGACTACCTCACCGCGCGCGACCTGGGACTGTCGGAAGTGGACTACCGCGTGTGGCGCAAGACCGTGCCCGCCAACGAACTCACCGACGTCCGGACCGAAGCCGTGCCGGTGCCGCTCGAAGGGCAGTTTCAGTAGCGGTAGAACTTCTCCGCGCGGCCCTGGCGCACCAGCTTCAGCCACTGCAGGAACGCCTTCGGGTCGCGCTTCACGCCCACGAAGTACAGCCCGAACCGGACGATCTCCAGCGCGCCGATCTTGCGCATCCCGGGCTGGGACAACAGGTACCCGCGGTTGCGGTACGTGTAGTACCGCTTGACCTCGTTCTCCGGGTCCTGCGCGTGGAACTTGCCGCCCAGCATCGGCTTGAACTCGTCCGAGCCGTCCGGGTGCAGGTACTTCGTCTTCAGCGACGTGCCGAACGGCAGCCCCGACCGCACCAGCCGCCGGTGCAGCTCGACCTCGTCGCCGCGGAAGAACAGGCGCAGGTCCGGCACGCCCACGACGTCCAAAGTGGACGCCCGGAAGAGCGCGCCGTTCATCAGCGACGCGATGCCGGGCAGGAAGTCCACGCCCAGCTCGGACTGCGACCGCTTCCACGTCAGGCCGCGGCGCAGCGGGAACGCCAGCTTCTCCGGGGCGTCGATGTTGGACACCACCGGCGAAATCTCCGCCAGGCCCCGCTTTTCCGCTTCCTCCAGCAGGATCGCCAGCACGTTCTCGTCGGCCGGGCGGCCGTCGTCGTCGGCCAGCCAGACCCAGTCCGCGCCCAGCGACAGCGCGTGCAGCATGCCCAGCGCGAACCCGCCCGCCCCGCCGAGGTTGCGGTGCGACGGCAGGTACGTGTGCGGCAGCGGGTAGTTGTCGACGACTTCGCGGGCCGAGTCGTCCGGTCCGTTGTCCACCACCACCAGGTGGTCGACCGGCCGGGTCTGGGCCGCGATGATCTTCAGCGAGTCCGCGAGCAGCTCGCGCCGGTGCCGCGTGACGACCACGCCGACGACCGCGCCGTCGGGCAGCTGCCGGGTCTCGCTGGTCATCATTCCCCGCCGTTCGTCGTCGCCACCGGTTCGATGCCCAGGCGCTGCAGCGTTTCCTTGCTCATGTCCTGGAACGGGTCGCGGCCCTTGTAGCCGGTGAGGACGTCCCGCAGCGAGCCCTGCTGCTTGATGTGGCCTTCGTCCATCCAGAGCGCCGAGTCGCAGAGCTCGAACAGGAACTCGTCGGCGTGGCTGGCGAACACCAGGATGCCCGAGCGCTTGACCAGGTCCTTGAGGCGGTCGCGCGCCTTGTTGAGGAACGCCGCGTCGACCGCGCCGATGCCCTCGTCGAGGATCAGGATCTCGGGGTCGATCGAGGTGACGACCCCGAGCGCGAGCCGCACGCGCATACCCGTCGAGTACGTGCGCAGCGGCATCTGCAGGTAGTCGCCGAGCTCGGTGAACTCCGCGATGTCGTCGACCCGCTTCTCCATCTCCTTGGCGGTCATGCCGAGGAAGAGGCCGCGGATGATGATGTTCTCCTCGCCGGAGATCTCCGGGTCCATGCCGATGCCGAGGTCGAAGACCGGCGCGATCTTGCCCTGGATCCGCGCGGAACCGCGGGTCGGCTCGTAGATGCCGGCGAGCAGCCGCAGCAGCGTGGACTTGCCCGCGCCGTTGTGCCCGACGAGCCCGACCCGGTCGCCTTCGCGGAGGTTGAGGGTCACGTCGTGCAGGGCTTCGATGATCGGCACCTTGGTGTCGGTGCCGATCTTGCCGCCGACCTTGCCGAGGACCCGCTTCTTCATCGACCGGGTCTTCGCGTCGAAGATCGGGAAGTCGACGAAGGCGTTCTGGACGTCAATGCTGACCATGTTGTGTCACACCCAGTAGGAGACGCGGGCACGGTAGTTGCGCATCGCGACGAGCGCGAGCGCCCAGCCGACGATGGTGATGGAGCCGACCACGATCCAGTTGCCGAGCGTGAACGACTGCCCGATCAGCGGCGCGCGGACCACCTGCATGAAGTGGTACAGCGGGTTCAGCTGGATGATCGGCAGCACCCACGAGATGCCCGCGCGGGTCCCGCCGGAGAGCAGCTGGTCGACCGGCCACACGATCGGCGTGCCGTAGAACAGCAGCTGGATCAGCGAGTTGATGACCTGCGGGATGTCGCGGAACCGGGTCGAGATGATGCCCAGCAGCAGCGTCACCCAGCCGGCGTTGAGCGCCAGCAGGAAGAAGCCGGGGATGGCCAGCAGGATGTTCCAGCTGAGGCCGGGGTGGCAGAACAGGTCCTTCGCGCAGAGGCCGTGCGGGTCGCCCAGCGAGTACGGGTTGTCCAGCGCGGTGAAGAAGATCGCGAGGATGGCGACGTACACGATCATGTTGTGCGCCAGCAGCAGCGACTGCCGCCACACCGTGCGCAGCATGTACACGCTCAGCGGCGCCGGGAGCTGCTTGATCAGCCCCTCGTTGGAGATGAACGTCTCCATGCCCTCGGCGAGGCAGCCGCTGATGAAGCCCCACAGGATGAAGCCCGTGGACAGGTAGGGCAGGAACACCTGGATCGGGGAGTTGAACAGCTGCGAGTACAGCAGCCCGAGCCCGAGCGCGATGACGGCCTGGCTGATGGTGATCCAGAAGGGCCCGATCACCGAGCGGCGGTAGCGCTGCTTGATGTCCTGCCAGCCGAGGTGACCCCACAGCTCGCGGGCGCGGAAACCGGCCTTGATGTCGGCGAAGGCGCGCGCGAACGTCTTGCTGTCCGACGTCGGCGGCGCCGACGCGGCAACGGGGGAGTTCGCGGCCTGAACCGTGCTGGTGGCATGCACGTGGACGAGGGTACCGATGTGGTGCGCGGCGTCCGGGCCACCCCGCCCGTGTGGTAGACGTTAGGCACCGCTACGCGGCGAGGTGTGTCCTGCGTGCTGGTACTTTCTCGGCTTATGACTGCTGCTCTCGGCGCGGCGAGCTTGATGGTCAACCTGCTCGCGGCGTACGCCGACCGGCCCGACCCGCGCTCGGTGGCCGTCGTCGGAAACCAGCCGCTCCCGCCCGACCCCCAGCGGGCGAAGGCGATCGACGCGTGCGACCTGGTGATCCGCGTCAACGGCTTCGTCGTCGACAAACCGGGCGAGGAGATCGTCGGCTCGCGGACGCACGTCGTGGTGTTCAACCGGGCGATCCGGGCTACCCCGTACGTCTTCCAGGACTACCGCAAGCGCCTCTACCTGCTGGTCGAGCCCGGCCGGATGCACTGGGAGCCGGAGGACGTGCCGGGCTGGTGGCCCGCCGACCTCGGCGCCGTCCCGGTGCCGAACCGCGAGGTCGTGCTGCCGCTGTCGGACGCACTGGGCCTGCCGACCCGCGACGAGCCGACGTGGTCGACCACCGGCACGCTGGCCGCCTGGATCGCCCGGACGTCGTTCCCGACCGCGCAGCTCGTGCTGACCGGGTTCTCCTTCATCGACAACCCGGACCAGACCTCCTGGGAGCACGCCGCCGGCGACTCCTGCATCGTCGGCCCGGAGCACCAGATCGCCGCCGAGGGGCGGCTGCTGGATTCCTGGACCAAGACCGGCGACACCACCCTCCTGCGCTAGACGCGCGTCCCCACCCACGCAAAGGACCACCCATGGCAGTGCAGAAGCTCGGCAGAGGCCTGATCGACCGGATCGCCAAGCTCATCGACTTCCGCGTCGACGACCGCACCCGCGGGCTCGCCGACCGCGTCAACAACCTCGAGCACGCCACCGCCGACCACCGCCGCCGGCTGGACAACGCCGAGCACAGCCTCGAGCAGGCCCGCGGCGACCTCCGCTGGACGCGCGCCGAGCTCGACCGGCTGATCCCGCACGTGGCCGCGCAGGAAGGCCGCCTGGAGACGCTGCGCGAGTCGATGTCGCTGGTGCCGAAGGCCGATTCGGCGGAGATCGCCGAGGCGCGCACGCTGATCGAGGAGATCCAGCGCCAGCACGCGCAGATCCGCGTCCGGCTCGCGGGCATCTCCCGCTACGAAGACCGGCTGCGCCGCATCGAGGACCGGGTCCAAGAGCCCGTCAGCCAGTAGCTTGCGCGCCAGGGAAGCCACCGAGGCCGACGCCGAGCTGCTGCTGGGCTGGCGCAACGACCCGAAGACCCGGCAGTCGTCGCGGTCGACGGCGGTGGTCGCCCTGGACGAGCACCTCGCGTGGCTGCGCGGGGTGCTCGCGGACCCCGGCCGGCTGCTGCTCGTGGTGGACCACGACGACGCGCCGGCCGGCACCGTCCGGTTCGACCGGCGCGACGGTGACGGCTGGGAGGTCAGCATCACCCTCGCGCCGGAGCAGCGCGGCCGTGGCTTGTCCGGCGCGGTGCTCGCCGAAGGGGAGCGGGTGGCCCGGGAGCGCCTCGGCGTCCGGGTCGTGCTGGCCGCCGTGCACCAGGAAAACACCGCGTCGGCGAAGCTCTTCGAACGCGCCGGCTACGTCGAAGCCGCGCCTGCCGTGAGCGGCTTCCGGCAGCTGCGCAAGACTCTGAGCTGACCCGCAGTCCACCCCGGGGAGGCACCATGCACGACATCCGGATCGGCGCGCACTCGATCGGTCCCGGTCACGCGCCGTTCGTGATCGCCGAGATGTCCGGCAACCACAACGGCGACCTCGATCGTGCGCTGGCGATCGTCGACGCCATCGCGGAGACCGGGGCGCAGGCGGTCAAGCTGCAGACCTACCGCCCCGACACGATCACCATCGACGTGGACACCCCGGCGTTCCGGATCGGTGCTTCGCACGAGCTGTGGGGCGGGGAAAACCTGTACAAACTGTACGAAAAGGCGCACACGCCCTGGGAGTGGCACGCGCCCCTCTTCGAGCGCGCCCGGTCGCACGGCCTGGAGATCTTCTCCAGCCCGTTCGACCCGACCGCGGTCGAGCTGCTGGAGTCTCTCGACGCGCCGGCGTACAAGATCGCGTCGTCGGAGATCGTCGACCTGCCGCTGGTCGAGCTGTGCGCTCGCACGGGCAAGCCGCTGGTCATCTCCACCGGCATGGCGAACGTCGCGGAGATCGACGCCGCGGTCCGCACCGCGCGGGAAGCGGGCAACGACCAGCTGATCGTGCTCGGCTGCACCGCGAGCTACCCGGCGTCGCCGTCCGAGAGCAACCTGCGCGGCCTGCCGCTGCTGGCGGGCCTGACGCAGTCGCTGGTGGGCCTGTCCGACCACACGCCGGGCATCGGGGCGCCGGTCGCGGCCGTCGCGCTGGGCGCGGTGGCGATCGAGAAGCACGTCACGCTCGCTCGCGCCGACGGCGGCGTCGACTCGGAGTTCTCGCTGGAGCCGGCCGAGCTGGCCGCGCTGGTCACCGAGACGCGCCGCGCGTGGGAGGCGCTCGGGCAGCCCGTGCTGGGCCCGCGCGAGAGCGAGAAGGAGGGCCTGCGGCTGCGCCGGTCCCTCTACGTCGTCGAGGATGTCCGCGCCGGCGACGAGGTCACCGCGGCCAACGTCCGGTCGATCCGGCCCGCCGGCGGCCTGGCCCCGGCCGAGATCACCAAGGTCGTGGGGCGCACCTTCCGCGTCGACGCCGCGAAGGGCACGCCCCTGACCTGGGACCTGATCTAGAAGAACGCGCGCACGGCGTCGACAACGCGATCGACGTCGGCGTCGGTCAGCGACGGGAACAGCGGCAGCGACAGCTCCTGCTCGTAGTACGCCTCGGCGTTCGGGCAGAGGCCGCGCCGGTAGCCGAGGTCCTCGAACACCGGGTGCCAGTAGGCCGGGATGTAGTTGACCTGGACCCCGATGCCGGCGCCACGCAGGTGCTCGAACAGCGCCTTGCGCCGGCCTTCGAGGACGCGCAGCGGGTAGAGGTGCCACACGGGATCGGCGCCCGGGCGGCTCGGCGGCGTCGCGACGCCGTCGACGTCGGCCAGCGCCGCGTTGTAGCGGGCGTGGATCTCGGCGCGGCGCTTCTTGAATTCCGCGAGCCTGCTCAGCTGGCTGGACCCGAGCGCGCAGAGGACGTCCGGCAGGCGGTAGTTCAGGCCGAACTCGTGCACCTCCTGGTGCCAGCCGCCTTCGTCCGGGTAGCGCTGCTCGGCGCGGTCGCGGACCAGGCCGTGGTTGCGGAACTTCCGCGCCCGGCCGAGCAGGTTCGCGTCCGGCGTGACGACGGCGCCGCCTTCGGCCGTCGTGAGGTTCTTGGTCGGGAAGAACGAGAACGTCGTCAGGTCGGCGATCGAGCCGACCGGACGGCCCTGCCAGGAGCCGCCGACGGAGTGCGCCGCGTCCTCGAGCAGCAGCGCGCCGGCGTCGTGGGCGGTCTTGGCGAGCGCGTCCAGTTCGGCCGGATGGCCCGCGTAGTCGACGGCCGCGACGACCTTCGTGCGGTCGGTCACCGCGGCCTTCGCCGCTTCGACGTCCAGGTTGCCGGTGTCGGCCTCGACGTCGGCGAAGACCACCTTCGCGCCGTGCAGGGCGGCGGTCGCGGCGGTGGCGACGAACGTCATCGGCGAGGCGACGACCTCGTCACCGGCCTTGAGGCCGGCGGCCGCGTAGGCGACGTGCAGCGCCGCCGTGCCCGAGGTGACGGCCACGGCGGGGGTTCCGCCGGTGTGCGCCGCGAGGTCGTTCTCGAACTGCTGGACCGCGGGGCCGGTGGTCAGCCAGTCGCCGCGGAGGACGTCGACGACGGCCTGGATGTCCTCTTCGCTGATCGACTGGCGGCCGTAGGGGAGGAAGTCAGGCATGCTGCTCGACCAGTTCGCGCAGCTCCTCGCCGTTCAGCCAGAGGTCGTTGGTGTCCGAGCGGTAGGCGAAGCCCTCCGGCATCGGCGTGCCGTCGGCCGGCGGCTGGAAGCCCCAGCCGGCCAGGTGCGGCTGGACGACGTAGCGGTCCTTGAGCTGGACCGTCCGGCGCGCGTCGTCCGGGGCGATCATCTCCTCGTGCAGCTTCTCGCCGGGGCGGATGCCGACCTCGTGCATCTCGCTGCCCGGCGCGATCGCCTGGGCCAGGTCGACCAGCCGCATGCTGGGGATCCGTGGCACGTACAGCTCGCCGCCGTGCATCTGGTCGAAGGAGTCGACGACGAACCGCACGGCCTGGGGCAGCGTGATCCAGAACCGGGTCATGTCCTTGTGCGTGATCGGCAGCGACTCGCCCTGCTCGGCCAGCTTGCGGAAGAACGGGATGACGCTGCCGCGCGAGCCCATCACGTTGCCGTAGCGGACCACGGAGAAGCGCGTCACGTGCGCGGCCGCGTAGTGGTTGCCGCTGATGAACATCCGGTCGGCGCACAGCTTGGTGGCGCCGTAGAGGTTGATCGGGCTGGACGCCTTGTCCGTCGAGAGCGCGACGACCTTCTTGACGCCCATGTCGATCGACGCCTCGATGACGTTCTGGGAGCCCATGACGTTGGTCTGGACGAACTCGAACGGGTTGTACTCGCCGGTGTCGACCTGCTTGAGCGCGGCGGCGTGCACGACGTAGTCGACGCCGTGCATGGCGCGCTCGAGCCGGCGCCGGTCGCGGATGTCGCCGATGAACCAGCGCAGGCGCGGGTCGTCGCCGAACAGCTGGCGCGTCTCGTACTGCTTCAGCTCGTCGCGGGAGAGCACGACCAGCCGGCTCGGGTTCAGCTCGGCGAGCGCGTGCGCGATGAACGCCTTGCCGAAGGAACCGGTCCCGCCGGTGAGCAGGATGCTGGAGCCATCCAGCTCGGACATCGTTGACCTCCGCGTTTCGGTGACTGTGGCCGTCGGCCATCATGTCACCCATGCGTGGAGCGCCCGTGGTCAACGCCGTCATCCAGGCCCGGTCGTCGTCGACCAGGCTGCCCGGCAAGGTGCTGCGCCCGCTCGGCGGCCGCAGCGTGCTGGGCTGGGTGGTCCGGGCCGCGGCGGCCGCGCCCGGCGTCGACCAGGTGGTGGTCGCGACCTCTTCGGACGCTTCGGACGACGACGTCGCTTCGGAAGCCGCTCGCTGCGGGGCCGCGGTGGTCCGGGGGCCTTTGGACGACGTCCTGGAGCGGTTCGCGGTGGCGTTGCGCGAGCACCCCGCCGATGCCGTGATCAGGCTCACCGCCGACTGCCCGCTGCTGGACCCGGCGCTGATCGGCCAGCTCGCGGCGCTGTGGCGGGCCCAGCCGTCGCTGGACTACGTGAGCACGACGCTCGTCCGGACGCTGCCGCGCGGCTTCGACGCCGAGCTGGTGCGCGCTTCCGTGCTCCGCGAGCAGGTGGCCGGCGCTACCGGAGCGGACCGCGAGCACGTCACCTCGGGCATCTACTCGCAGCCGTTGCGCTATTCGTGCGCCGGAGTCGTGGTGAGCCCGGCGGCCGACGACCTGCGCGTGACGCTCGATACGGCCGAGGACTGGGAGCTGCTGTCCGCGATCGTGACCGAGCTGGGTGACCGGGTCGGCGACTGGCGGGCGGTGGTCGCGCTGCTGCGGGCGCGGCCGGACCTGGTGGCGCTGAACGCGCACGTCGAGCAGAAGAAGGTCGGCCGGTGAGGTTGCTGCTCCGGGCGGACGCCTCGGGGTCGATCGGCGTCGGTCACCTCTCGCGGATCGTCGCCTACGCCGAGCGGGCGGTGGCGCGCGGCTGGACGGTCGCTTTCGCGGGCAGTGTCGAGAACGCAGAGTGGCTCGCTGCCCGCCTCGACGAGCTGGGTGTCGCGCGCGTGCCGTTCGCCGCGGCCGGATTCGACGCCGTGGTCGTCGACCACTACGGCCTGGGTGACCTGCGCGAAGAGGTCAACGCGGTCGGCGCGCTCTTGGTCTCGATCGAGGATGACGTCTTCGGCCGCCGTCCCGCCGACATCGTCGTGGACTCGGGCTTCGCGCCCGCGCCCCGGCCTGACGACGGCTCGGACGTCTTGTTGCGCGGAATCGAGTATGCGCCGCTGCGGGACGTCGTACTGGAGACGCGCCGCGCACCGACGGGTCCGCCACCCCACGTCACGGTCGTCCTGGGCGGCGGGGCGCAGTGGTCTTCGACGATCGAGTTGCTGCTTCGCGCGCTTCGCGACACGGAACTGCCCTTCGTGGCCAACGCGCTGGTGCGCGGGGAGCCCGCACTGCCTTCGCTGCTCTCGGGGCAGTCGATCCGGATCGCCCCGCCCAGCCCGGCGCTGCCGGAGTTGTTCGCGACGGCCGACGTCGCCGTGAGCGCGGCCGGGATGACCTTCGTGGAGCTGTGCCGCCTCGGCGTTCCGACGGCCGTGGTCCAGCTGGTGGACAACCAGGAGCCGGGCTACCGGGCGGCGCTCGACCTCGGCTTGGCGGCGGGGCTGGGCCACGCGGAGACCCTGGCGGATCGCCTGTCTTCGGTGACGGCGACGCTGCGTTCGCTGCTGTCCGACGCCGCGCTGCGCGAGTCGCTGTCGAAGAAGGCGTCGTCCACAGTGGACGGTCGTGGGGTCGACCGGGTACTGGATCGCATCGAGGACCGGATCTGTCCGCGATAGGTCCTACCGTCGAGGTATGACGATCTCGCCGTTCCGCATCGACGTTCCCCAGACCGATCTCGACGACCTCCGCACGCGGCTCGCGAACACGCGCTGGCCCGACCAGCCCGCCGACGCCGGCTGGCGGCTCGGGGCGCCCGTCGACTACGTGCGTGAGCTGGCCGAGTACTGGCGCACCGGCTTCGACTGGCGGGCGCAGGAGGAGCGGATCAACGGCTTCCCGCAGTTCACGACGTCGATCGACGGGACGACCGTGCACTTCCTGCACGTCGTCTCGCCGGAGCCGGACGCCACGCCGGTGCTGCTGACCCACGGCTGGCCGGGCTCGATCGTCGAGTTCCTGGACGTCATCGGGCCGCTGACGGACCCGCGCGCGTACGGCGGCGACCCCGCTTCCGCGTTGACGGTGGTCGTGCCGTCCATCCCGGGCTACGGCTTCTCGGGGCCGACCCCGACGCCGGACTGGGGACCGGACCGGATCGCGCGCGCGTTCGCCACGCTGATGACGATGCTGGGCTACGAGCGCTTCGGCGCCCACGGCGGCGACTGGGGCGCGATCATCTCGCGTGAGCTGGCGGTCCAGTTTCCCGCGCGGCTGCTCGGGATCCACGTGACGATGCTGGCGTCGGCGGTGCCGCGGTCGCCGGCGGACCTGGAGGGCCTGACCGGCGACGAACTGGCCGCCGGCCGCCGGTCCCTGGAGAAGGGCCAGGCGTTCTCGGCATCGGGCACGGGGTACGCGATGATCCAGGCGACCAAGCCGCAAACGCTTGCGTACGGCCTGCACGACTCCCCGGCGGGGCAGCTGGCGTGGATCGCGGAGAAGTTCCGTTCGTTCTCGAACACCTCGGTGGACCTGATCGACCGCGACGACCTGCTGGCGAACGTATCGATCTACTGGTTCACGCAGACGGCGAACTCATCGGCGCGGCTGTACGCGGCGTTGACGGGCGGCTGGGGAGCACCGCCGGCGTCGAACCCGGTCCCGACGGGGGTGGCGGTCTTCCCGGACGACATCGGCCTGCCGATCCGGACGCTGGGGGAGAGGACGGACAAGATCGTGCGCTGGACGGAGTTCCCGAAGGGCGGGCACTTCCCGGCGCTGGAGGAACCGGACGCGCTCATCGGCGACATCCGGGAGTTCTTCAGCTCACTGCGCTGAGGGGCCACGAACTGGGAAAGCGGCCCCCGCTCGGCGGTTTCCAGCGGTCACCGCTGCTGGTGGTGGGTGGTGTTGAGTAGCTGTGTCATGCGTTCGGCGGCGTGGACGGCGAGGTCTTGGGGAAGTGCAGGCGCAGCAGGCCGTTGGTGCCGCGTTGCCGGGGGCGTGTGGGTCGCAGAAGTGGACCGGCATGTTCGTGGCCGCGGTGAACTGGCCGGGCAGGCGCATCTCGCTGCCCTGGTCCCAGGTCAGCGGCCGGCGCGGCTGCTCGGGCAACGTCTGGATCTTGGCGACCGGGGCGTTGCGGACCGCGGTCGGGGTGTAGCCCTCGGGCATGTCCCGTCGGGTTGCTGGTTGCGGTGCAGCTCCCGGCTGACAGTGGAGACCGGCCGGCCCGGCTCGGCCGCGATCATCCGCAGCGAAATCCCGGGTTCGCGGGCCCGGTCAGCGATCCGGATCCGTTCGTGCAGGCTCAGAAACCGCGACGACACCACCGGCGCCGCTTCGGCCTCCGCTGCTGCTGCGGCGCGTCGGGCGGTGGCTCTCCACCGTTTCGGGGGGCGGTAGTTGATCCCTCCCCCGGTCGGCTTCCCGGCTGCCAAAGCAGGTCGCCCGCTCCTCGATCAACGGCCTGCCACGCCGCTCAGCGCGCCGACCCGGCTCGGTCTCGATCCAGCCTGGACCTGCGCAACTCCTGAAGACTCAGGTGTTGCAACCACCGCTGGAAAGCGGCCCCCGCCCTTCCCTGGGGGGGCGTCCCCTGGTCCAGTCTACCGGCGCCCAAGGACAAAACCCGCCGCAAAGCGAGTTGTCCACAGAGGTTGTCCACAGGCCCCCCGGTCTGTGGACAACCTCCGTCAGAGGTACTGGCCCGTCCCCGAAATCCCCGGCCCGTGGCCGCCGTCGTGTCCATGCCCAGCCGCGGACGGCCCCGCCGGCAACCCCCGCCGCATCTGCTCGAGCTGGACCCGGGCCGCCATCTGCTGGGCGAACAGCGCCGTCTGGATTCCGCTGAACAGCCCCTCCAGCCAGCCCACCAGCTGCGCCTGGGCGATCCGCAGTTCCGCGTCCGACGGCGTCGAGTCGTCCGTGAACGGGCGGACCAGCCGCTCCAGCTCGTCCTGGAGCTCCGGCGCCAGGGACGCCGCCAGCTCCTTCACCGACGTCTGGTGGATTTCGCGCACCCGGTTGCGGGACGCGTCGTCCAGCGGGGCCGCGCGGACCTCCTCCAGCAGCTGCTTGATCATCGTGCCGATGCGCATCACCTTCGCCGGCTCTTCGACGAGGTCGCCGACCGACTCCTGCTCCCCGTCGGAGGCGGGCAGCTTCGCCGCGCCCACCGGGGTGCCGTCCGGGCCCACGACCACCACGTGGGGTGAAGATTCCTGGCCAGCGTCACCGGCTGTGAAGTTCGGCTCGGTCATGTGCTCCATCCTGGCTTGCGTCCGCCACGCTCCGCGACACCCGAGGGGTGTCCGTCTCCGAGCGTAGCGGCTGAACGGGTTCCCGGTGGCTCTCCACCCAACCCCGGACGCACGGCGAAACCGCACGTCCGTACGGTGTCCCCATGGCGTTCGACGTCGCTCGTATCCGTGGGCTCTTTCCCGCGCTGGGTGACGGCTGGATTCACTTCGACGGCGCCGCCGGAATGCTGGTCCCGGAACAGGTCGCTTCGGCCGTTTCCACGGCGATGCGCGCCCCGGTGTCCGGGCCGGGCGGAGCGTTTCCGGCCTCACAGCGCGCGGAAAGCATCGTGACCGCGGCCCGCCGGGCCGTGGCCGACCTGGTCGGGGCCGACCCGGCCGCCGTCGTGCTCGGGCCCAGCGCGCCGGTGATGCTGCGCCGGCTCTGCGACGCGCTCGCCGAGCGCTGGACCATCGGCGACGAAGTCGTCGTGTCGAGGCTCGACGAACAGGCCAACCTCGCGCCGTGGCAGCGGGCCGCGAAGCGCGTCGGCGCCGTCGTGCGCTGGGGTGAGATCGACATTGAAACGTGCGAACTGCCCGCGTGGCAGTACGAGCAGCTCGTGTCGGCGCGCACCAAGGCCGTCGCCGTCACGCTCGCGTCCGGGTCCGTCGGCACCCGGCCGGACGTGCCGACCATCATCGAGTTCGCCAAGCGCGTCGGCGCGCTCGTCGTCGTCGACGCCACCTACGCCGCGCCGTTCCTGCCGCTGGACATCAACGCGCTCGGCGCCGACGTCATGGTCGTGTCCGCGCAGGCCTGGGGCGGCCCGTCGGTGGGCGCGCTCGTCTTCCGCGACCCCGAGCTGATCGAGCGGATCCCGTCGGTCTCGCTCGACCCGATGGCGCGCGGCGCCGCCCGCCTCGAGCTGGGCCCGCACGCCTACCCGCTGCTGGCCGGCCTGATCGCGTCGATCGACTACCTCGCGGGCCTCGACGACGCCGCCACCGGGTCACGCCGCGAGCGGCTGGTCACCTCGCTCGGCTCGGCGAAGTCGTACCACGCCGGCCTGCTCGCGCAGCTGTCGACGGAACTGCTGTCGCTGCGGCACATCATGGTCATCGGCAACGCGATGCGCCGCATCCCCGCGCTCGCCTTCGCCGTCGCCGGCAAGAAGGCGCCCGAAGTCGCCGAATACCTCGCTTCGCAGGGGTTGTGCGCCTTCGCCGACGACGGGACGGCGGGCGTTTTCGCGTCGCTGGGCGTCGGAGAAGTGGGCGGCGCCGTGCGGATCGGGCTCGCCCACTACTCCAACGTCTTCGAGATCAACCAGCTCGTGCGGGTGCTCGAAGAACTGCGCTAGGACTTCGCCGCCAGCAGGACCTTGCCGAACACGCTGCCCTCTTCGAGGACGCGGTGCGCGGTCGCGGCTTCGGCCATCGGCACGACCTGGCCGACGATCGGCTTCACCAGGCCGTCGGCGACCAGCGGCCACAGCCGGTCGCGGACGTCGGCGACGATCGCGGCCTTCTGCTCCAGCGGCCGGAAGCGCAGGCCCGCCGCGAACACCGACGCCCGCTTGCCGAGCAGCGCGCCGACGTTCAGCTCCCCCTTCACCCCGCCCTGCATGCCGATGATCACCAGGCGGCCGTCCTGGGCCAGCGCGTCGACGTTGCGGCCGAGGTAGGACGCGCCCATGTTGTCGAGGATGACGTTCGCGCCGCCCGTCTCCTTCTTGATGACCTCGACGAAGTCCTGGTCCTTGTAGTTGATCGTGATGTCGGCGCCGAGCTGGCGGCAGCTCTCGAGGCGGTCGGCCGAACCCGCGGTGACGGCGACGGTCGCGCCCAGCGCCTTGCCGACCTGGATGGCGTGCGTGCCGATGCCGCCGGCGCCGCCGTGGACCAGCAGCACCTCGCCTTCGGTGAGCTTCGCGTGCATCACGACGTTCGCCCACACCGTGCAGGCCACCTCGGGCAGCGCGGCCGCCGTGATCAGGTCGATCTCGCCCGGTACCGGCAGCAGCTGCCCGGCCGGGACGGCGGCCTTCTCCGCGTAGCCGCCGCCCGCGAGCAGCGCGCACACCTCGTCGCCGATGTTCCAGCCTTCGACACCTTCGCCGAGTTCCGCGATCGTCCCGGAGCATTCGAGGCCGAGCGTTTCGCTCGCCCCGGGCGGCGGCGGGTAGTGGCCTTGGCGCTGCAGGAGGTCGGCCCGGTTCACCGCGCTCGCCGCGACGTCCACCAGCACTTCGCCGGGGCCGGGACGCGGATCCGCGACCTCCGCCCACTCGAGAACTTCCGGGTCACCTGGTTCACGGATGGTGATCGCGTACATGTGTCGACTGTATCCCGGGGGCCGAAGTTCCCGCCGAATGACGCATTGACGTACTTCTCATTCGGAACAAAGGTGAGCAACCATGTCACTCTTCCGAAAGAGATTCCTCCCGCCGGCGGCCATCGCCGCCGGCGCGACGCTGGCGCTTGGCCTCACCCCGGCCGCCGCCGCGACGACGGTCCCCGACGGTCCCGCACTGGCCAAGCAACTCGTCAAGAAGGTCGACGTCAACGGCGTCAACCGGCACCTGATCGCCCTGCAGCGGATCGCCGACACCAACGGCGGCACCCGGGCGGCCAGCACCGCGGGCCACCAGAAGTCCGCCGAGTACATCGCGACGAAGCTCGAAGCGGCCGGCTTCCAGGTCACCCGCCAGGAGTTCCCGTTCACCTACTCCGAAACCCTGGCCGAGAAGCTGACCGCGGGCGGCCAGAACGTCCCGGTGATCGCGATGGAGTACACCGTCTCGACGCCCGTCGGCGGCATCACCGCGCCGCTTTCCGTGGTCGCGGTCGACGACACCAGCGGCTGCGAGGCCACCGACTACACCGCGGACGTCGCGGGCAAGATCGCGCTGATCAAGCGCGGTGGCTGCTCGTTCGCGCAGAAGCAGCAGACCGCCGCGGCGGCGGGCGCGGTTGGCGCCATCGTCTACAACAACACCGACGGCGACCTGAACGGGACGCTCGGCGGCCCGGAGAACGCGAAGATCCCGACCGGCGGCGTGACGGCGGCCGCAGGGGCGCAGCTGGCCACGCTCGGCGGGCAGAACGTGACCCTGGAGCTGCGCGCCTTCCAGGAGGCGCGGACCAGCTACAACGTCATCGCCGAGACCAAGACCGGCCGCAAGGACAACGTCGTGATGCTGGGGTCGCACCTCGACAGCGTCCCGGCCGGCCCGGGCATCAACGACAACGGCACCGGCTCGGCAACCCTGCTCGAGACCGCGCTGCAGCTGGGGAGCAGCCCGAAGGTCAACAACGCCGTCCGCTTCGGCTTCTGGAGCGCGGAGGAGTTCGGCCTGATCGGCTCGACCTACTACGTCGACCAGCTGAGCTTCGAGCAGCAGCTGGACATCGCGCTGTACCTGAACTTCGACATGATCGGCTCGCCGAACGCCGGGTACTTCGCCTACGACGGCGACAACTCCGACGGCGTCGGCGCGGGCGCCGGCCCGTACGGCTCGGCGCAGATCGAGAAGACCTTCGTCGACTTCATGCAGGCCGCGCGGGGTGTGTCGCTCGAGGGCACCGACTTCACCGGCCGCTCGGACTACGGCGAGTTCATCGCCGTCGGCATCCCGGCCGGCGGCCTGGACACCGGCGCCGAGGTGCTGAAGACGCCGGCGCAGGCGGCGAAGTGGGGCGGCACGGCCGGCATCGCGTTCGACCCGTGCTACCACCAGGCCTGCGACAACCTGGGCAACATCGACCGGGTCGCGCTCGACCGCAACGCGGACGGCGTCGCCTGGGCCCTCGGCGTCTACGCGACGAGCACCGAGAGCATCAACGGCGTCCAGCCCGGCCAGGCCAAGTCGAAGTCGCTGACTGCGCAGAAGCGGTCGACCCAGCGGTCCCTCACGGCGCACGCCGTGTCGGGTGACCCGCACGCGCTGACCGCCTGAGCACAGAACGAAGGGGCCGTCCCGGGTGGGACGGCCCCTTCTTCGTGGCTCAGCCCAGATTGCTGGTGCCGAAGGTGTCGCAGCGGGCCGGGTCGCCGGTCTGGAAGCCGGTGGTGAACCACTTCTTGCGCTGCGCGGACGTGCCGTGGGTGAACTTCGAGCGGTCGACCTGGCCGCCGCCGAGGTTCTGCTGAATGTAGTCGTCGCCGATGCGGGACGCGGTGTCCAGCGCCGACGCGATGTCGTCCTGCGTGACGTCGGTGATCAGCGGCTTGCCGCTCTCGGTCGGCGTCGTCGAGGCGTGGTTGCCCCAGACGCCGGCGTAGCAGTCGGCCTGCAGTTCCAGGCGCACCGAACCGGACGTCGGGCCGGTGCCGGTGCCCTTCTTCGACGTCCCGAGCAGGTTCTGGACGTGGTGGCCGTACTCGTGGGCCAGCACGTAGGCCTCGGTGAAGAGGCCGCCCTGCGCGCCGAAGCGGGACTTCAGCTCGTCGAAGAAGGACAGGTCGATGTAGACCTCGGAGTCGGCCGGGCAGTAGAACGGGCCGGTGTCGGAGGTGGCGCTGCCACAGCCGGTGCGCACGCCGCCGTTGAAGAAGTTCGTGGGCGCCTTGCGGTAGGTCGAGCCGGAGCGGGAGAACTGCTGCGTCCAGTAGTCCTGGACGGAGTTGACGATCGCGACGATCGCGCAGTCGTGGTTCTTGTTGGCGTCCGCGCCGGTCTTGCACTCGCTCGCGAGCTTGGAGTTGTCGACCTGCTGGCCGGAGCCGACGCTGCCGAGCCCGCCGCTCAGGCCGTTCCCGCCGCCGATGCTCACGCCGCCGAGCTGGGAGAGCACGAAGTAGATGATCAGCCCGACGACGCCCAGTCCACCGCCGCCGAGCGCAACACGGCCGCCGATCCCGCCGCCGCCTCCACCGCTTCCGCGCAGGTCCTGGACTTCGGAGGCGTCCAGGCCGGCGTCGTCGTCGAATCTCACCGGCAAATGGTAACGAGCCTGGGCCCGACCGTCGCGCTGGCGGCCGAACCCAGGCTCTGTACCGAGGTTTGTCTTTGGTCGAGCGGTTGGCCGCGTCGGGGCCGGCGTTCAGGCGCTGTCGTCACGACTGCCGAGGTCGTGACCTGACACAGGCCCGATCGACGCCGTATGCGTGAACGCATGGAAGCCCGCGCGTAGGTGGCTGTTCGCAATCGCGCCCGGCCCGTTTGTGAACCGTTCCGGTCGCGGGGACACAGCCGGCGGTCAACCGCGAGAATCACCCGCCACGCAACCACCTGACCTCTCCCGGCGGGGAGCCGGGCCGGCACGTCACCGTCGCCGCGCCCTACCCTGGCCGACCATCCGCCGACAAGCAGAATGCGCCTTTTCCGGCCGAGTCTCAACCTTTTCGTAACCCCACCTTCGGGCGATGTTGCGGTGGCGTTTTCAGCCGCGCGCAGTTCGGACTCGGACCGCGCGGTCCCTTGATCAGCGTTCTAGGCTGCCTTATGAGCGAGGAGCGGCCTGTGCGTTGGTTGAACGAAGCCGAGATGGCGGCGTGGCGCTCCTACATCGTGGCGACCCTCCGGCTGCGGCAGCGGCTGCACCGCGAACTGGCCGAGCGGCACGACGTGTCGCTGACCGACTACGAGGTGCTCGTCTGCCTGGAGATGCAGGACGGCTACCGGATGCGGATGTCGGAGCTGGCGGTGCTGATGGGATCGACGAAGAGCAGGCTCTCCCACCAGGTCGGCCGCCTCGAGGAAGCGGGCGTCGTCCGGCGCGTGCGCGACCCGGAGGACAAGCGCGGGGTCATCACGGAGCTGACGGAGGAGGGCAAGGCCCTGCTGGAGAAGGCGGCACCGACGCACGTGGAGGGGGTGCGCGAGCACCTGATCGACCTGCTGAGCCCCGAGGAACAGGCGACGATCGCGGCGGCGTTCGACCGGGTGCTGGGCCACTTGTCCGAGGTGGAGGGCTGAACCCGGGCGCGGCTACTCCGCGCCCGGGGTCCGGAGCGGTAGCGGTGGGATTCGAACCCACGGAGAGGTTGCCCCCTCGCATGTTTTCAAGACATGTTCCTTCGGCCGCTCGGACACGCTACCTCGCCCCACGAGGGTAGCCGACGAAGTTCGCGGAGCTGCCCGGGCGGGCTTCGGGACGGGGCGCGATGGGCTTGCCGCGGGCGGATGTGGTTGCCCAGGCCCGGGTTCCGGTGGGGGCGGGGTTGCTTTGGCGGCTGCAGGCAGGGGGACGGTCGGCGGCTGCCCGGCCCGGCGCTGATTGGCCTGGCCGGCTCTCGGAGCGCTTCCCGGCTCCGCACGCACCGGCGGCTCGCCGCACCCCCCCCGGTAGACAGGGACTTGGCTGCACACTTCCCGCCCGCCGTGGACCGCGGGTTGCAGCACCCGGCCTGCCGCCGACCCTGGCTCCGCCGCCGACCGCGGGCCGCGCAAACCCTGGTCCCGCCGCAACCCCGGCTCCCCTGCGACCCCGACCCTGCCGCCGACCGCGGCTCCGCTGCGACCGCGGCCCTGCCGCCGACCGCGGCCCCGCCGCAATCGCGGCTCCGCCGCCGACCCCGGCCGCCGCAAAACCCTGGCGCAGGCCCCGCCCCGCCGGCCTACGTCCAGCTGAGCGTCAACGCCGCCCCCTGAGCCCGTCCCGCCTCCGCCGCCGGGGTTCGCGTTGCCGGGTCCAGCGGGTTCTCGCCGATCGCCGCCACCGATGCCTCGTCCGGGGTGATCAACGTGACCTCCGCACCCGCCGTCCGCAAATCCTCCAGGACCTCCAGCAGCGGCTTCTCCATCGGCAACGGCGCGTCCACCCCCAGCGGCGACACCACCGTCACGCGCGTGTACCCCGTCGCGTAGTCCGCGTTCTCCGCCGATCGGACCCCGCCGTCCACGTACCGCCTGCCGTCGATCGTCACCGCCGGCCAGATTCCCGGGACCGCGCAGCTCGCCGCCACCGCGTCCACCAGGGACACCCCTGATGCCTTGTCGAACCGGCGGGGCTCGCCGGTCGAGGCGTCCACCGCCACGATCACCAGCCGCTGCTCCGGCCACTCGTGCACCGGCAGCCGCGCCTCGATCACCGCTCGGCGGTCCACTTCGGACACCGTCTCGGCCGCCAGTGCCATTTCGCCGATCGCGCGGCGGATCTCGGCCGGGTTCGTCGAGCCCGTGACCGCTTCGCCGAAGGCCGCGGCGAACTTCTCGAAGTCGATCTCCGCCGGGATCTCCCGTGTCTGCCGCGCCGGGTCGACCTGGCGCGCGTACAGCTCGTCCAGCGCCGTCCCGCTCGTCACCTGCGCCGCGACGACCGAGCCCGCCGAGGTCCCGACGAGCAGGTCCGCGCCCGTCAGGTCCTGGCCGTGCTCGGCCAGCCCCGTGAGCAAGCCCGTCGTCCACGCGATCCCGGCGACCCCGCCGCCACCCAAAACCAAAGCCTGTCCAGCCATGCGGGCAGCCTAGCGACGGGGTCCGACAATTTACGGCCGCTTGAGCGCCTGGGCCGCCATCCGCGCCCGGACCTCGGGGCGGCGCAGCGGTGGCACGGTCGCCGGTGGCTGACGGCGCGCGGGCAGCTGCTCGAGCAGTTCCGCGGTGATCCGCGTGATCTCGGCGACCGCCGCTTCGAACGGCTCGCGGGTCGCGTCCGACAGCGACTGCACGCCGGTCACCTTGCGGACGTACTGGCGGGCGGCGGCCTCGATCTCCTCGCCCGTCGCGGCGGGCTCGAGCCCCCGGAGAGTGGTGATGTTTCGGCACATGCCGCCCAGGGTACGTCGCTTCGGACGTCCCGATCACACGGTCGGGTAGGGCCGGGCGAACCTCGTTGACGCCCTGACCCGCGCTTGGGCAATGTCGGGGAAGTGCCTCTCAGACCGCGTCCCTTCCGCTCCGCCCGCCCCGAACCCCGCATCCTCGAAGAAGAAACGCCGGAAACCCCGATCCCCGAACAGGCCTGGCCGAGGGTGCGAGCCGACGAGCTGGTCACCCTCGTGGCACACGTCTTCGCCGCGCACGGCTTCCCCGAAGCGCGCGCCCGCATCGCCGCGGAAGCGCTCTGCCACGGCGATCTGACCGGCTCGCCGGACACCGGCGTCGCCGACCTGACCCGCGTCCACCTGCCCCTGCTGGAAGCCGGGCTCGTCGTGCCGCACGCCGAGCCGCTGATGATCGCCGACCGCGGGGCCGCCGCGCTGCTCGACTACCGCCGCGCGTCCGGGCTCTGGGCCGTCGGCGACGCCATGGACCGGGCGGTGGCGCGGGCCGGGCGCTTCGGCGTCGGGCTCGTTTCGCTGCGCGGGATCGGGCCGTTCGGCCGGGCCGGGCACCACGCCGCCCGCGCGCTGCCGCACGCCATGATCGGGCTGGTGCTCGCCGCGGGCGGGGAACCCGGCCAGCCGATGAACCCGCTCGGCATGGCCGCGCCCGGGGGCGCGTACCCCGAGTTCGTCTTCGACATGGACAAGCCGGGTGAGGAAGCCGCCGGCCTGACGCTGCTGGTCGAGGTCCTCGCCGGCGTGCTCTCCGGCGTCGCGGACCACGAACACGACACCGGCCTGCTCGTGCTGGCGATCGCGCCGACGACGCTGCGCAGCGCCGACGGCTTCTACCGGGCGGCCAGCGCGCTGTTCGGCAGCATGCTCGGCTGGGAGGGCGGCGCGCCGATCCGCTACCCCGGCTGGCGCGAGGCCCAGCACCTCGAGCAGTGCCGGGCGCTGGGGGTGCCGCTGCCCGGCCCGGTGCGCCGCGAGCTGGACGCGCTGGCCGCGTCGATCGGCCTGCCGCCGCTGACCAGCGTCGGTTAGGACACCAGGACGACCTTGCCGCGGTCCTTGCCGACCGCCACGACGTCGCCGTCGGTCAGCTGGCGGCCGCGGCGGGTCTCGACCTCGCCGTTGACCGTGACCTCCTCCGCGTCGATCAGGTCCTTCGCGTGGGAGCCGTCTTCGGCGAGGCCGGCGAGCTTGAGGAACTGGCCGAGCCGGATGGGCTCGCCGGTGATGGGTACGTCGACGGGATCGCTCATACGCGCATCATGCCCGTGCGGTCGTCTGCCGGTAGAGGGCCTGGACGTCCGTGTCGAAGTAGCTCGAGTACGACGTGTCCGGGTCGTCGCCGCCGTACTCGAAGCCGCCGATGACGCCGACGACCGTGCCGAGGCGGGTCTTCGGGTCCTCCGCGGTGACCCACGGGCCGCCGCTGGTGCCGGTCGGGAAGCCCACGCAGTCGACTTTCAGCTGGTAGGTGTCCTGCCGGCTCGTGGTGTTCCGGCAGACCGCGGGCACCTCGGAGTCGTCCGGGTAGCCGGTGAGCGTGATGGCCTGTTCGAACGCCGTGCCGGTCGCCAGGGTGTTCGCCCCGACCAGGCTTTCCAGTGGTTTCGTGGCGCCGGCCTGGTGCGCGGTGGCGAAGCCGACGTCGAGGTCCGGGTCCGACGAGGAGCTCCAGCCGGGCGCGACGAGCTCGTCGCTCACCGTCCAGTAGCCGAACGGCGCGACGCCGTCGTGGTAGCCGGGCGCGAAGGTGACGCCGGTGAGGTAGCCGCCGCCCTCGCCGTCGTGGATGCAGTGGGCCGCGGTCAGCAGCACGTCGCCCTGGTCGCTGTGGACGACGCTGGCGGTGCAGTAGTGCGCGCCGTCGAGGAACAGCGCGCCGACCGCCGGGCTGGACCCCGTGGGCAGGTCGGGTGTCGAGACCGGCGCCGCTTCGACGACCCCGGTGTCCGGCGGGGTCGCGCTCGCGGTCCGCGCCGGCCGGGTCGCGAAGACGACGAAGGCCGCGCCGAGCAGCAGGACCGCGGCGAAGATGAGCAGGACGGCGGGCCGCCGCACGCGCATCGCCTCCTCGTCGCTCTCACCGGGGCACCGACCCCATCACCTTAAGGTGCCGGAGCGACACGATCAGCGCACCCACAGCAACCTCACAGCCGCTAGTATCCGTAACTCGGGAGTAACACCAACCGGGCGGAGGGCCGATGAAGCAGTTCGCGGGCAAGGTCGTGGTGGTCACGGGAGCCGGTTCGGGGATCGGGCGGGCGCTCTCGCTCGAGTTCGCGCGCCGCGGGGCGCGCGTCGCCCTCTCGGACGTCAACGCCGCGAACGCGGAGGAGACCGCGAAGCTCGCCGGCGACAACGCCCGCGCGTACCCACTGGACGTCGCCGACCGTGCCGCCGTGCTGGCCCACGCCGACGAGGTCGCCGAGGAGTTCGGCCGCGTCAACGTCGTCGTGAACAACGCGGGCGTGGCGCTGGGCGCGACCGTCGAGGAGATGACCTTCGAGGACTACGACTGGCTGATGGGCGTCAACCTCGGCGGCGTCGTGAACGGCACGAAGGCGTTCCTGCCGCACCTGATCGCCTCCGGCGACGGGCACGTCGTGAACATCTCCAGCGTCTTCGGCTTCGTCGGGGTGCCGACGCAGAGCGCGTACAACGCGGCGAAGTTCGCCGTCCGCGGATTCACCGAGGCGCTGCGCGAGGAAATGCTGATCGCGCGGCACCCGGTCGCGGTGAGCTGCGTGCACCCCGGCGGGATCAAGACGAACATCGTGCGCAACGCGCGCAGCATCGCCGACGACCAGGAGCAGGCCGCCCAGGGTTTCGAACGGATCGCGCGGACGACGCCGGAGAAGGCGGCGCAGACGATCCTGCGCGGCATCGAACGGAAGTCGGCGCGGATCCTCATCGGACCGGACGCCTACGTCATCGACGCCATCCCGCGCGTGCTGGGCTCGGCGTACCAGCGGCCGCTGGCGGTCCTCGCGCGCATGGGACTCAAACAAATGGGCAACTGAGCTTTCACTCATTGGGGTTGCCTTTCTGACAGCGTCGTCCGAAATGGTCCAGAATGCGTGAGGTCCGCCAGTCCCGTCCCGGAGGTCCCCGATGCTTCGCACCGCACCGCGCAGTGCGACCCGTTCGTCCAGCGACCGCACCGCGGTGGAACTGCTGGACCGCACCGGAATCGTCGCCGCGAGCCTGCCGCGGCGCCGTCGCACCGACGACGACGTGCCGGCCGCCGAGCCGATCTTCACCCGCACGCCGGTGTGCGACCAGGACCTGCGGCCGAAGTCGGTGGTGATCCGGCGCCGCGCCCGCACGTGGCTGGGCAGCGGCGCCGCGGTGCTGCTCGTCGCGGCCGGCTGGCTGGCCGGCGGCCTGGCCACCGGCAGCCTGTTCGGCTCGGCCCCGGCCGACGTCGCCCAGCTGGACGCGCGCCCGGCCGTCGCCGAGGCACCCGCGCCCCAGCCGCAGCCCCCGCAGGCGCCGGTGGCCACGCCGGCCCCGACGACCGTGTACGTGCCGGTGCCCGCGAAACCGGCCGAGAAGAACGTCCAGGCGCAGGCGAAACCGAAGAAGAAGCAGCCGGAGACCGACGAGGCCCGCGTCGACCTGCCGTCGCCGACGCCGACGTCGGCCAACCTCGTCCAGTCCTGGGTCGGCGTGGCCGAAAGCATGATGCAGCAGTACCAGTACCGCGCGGACACGACGACGACCACGCGCCGCTGACGTCTCAGGCGTCGCTCCAGCGGTATTCGTGCTCGGGTCGCCCCGTGGCGCCGTAGCGCAGGCGCATCTGGACGGTCCCCGACTCGGCGAGCGCCGTCAGGTACCGCTGCGCCGTCGCCCGCGCCATGCCCAGCTCGCCCGCCACCTCCGCGGCCGACAGCGGCCGCCCGGCACGCCGCAGCTGTTCGGAAACCAGCCGGGACGTCGCCGTCGACTGGCCTTTCGGCGCCGACGTGCGGTCCTGGTCGTGCAGCACGCGGTACGCGCGGTCGACGTCGTCCTGGGCCAGCGCGCGGTCTTCGGCGAGCAGGCCGCGGAAGCGCGCGTACGACGTCAGCCGGTCCGCGAGCTGGCGCGTGGTGAACGGCTTGATCAGGTAGTTCAGCGCGCCGGCCCGGATCGCCGCCGCGACGGACGCGCTGTCGGTCGCCGCGGACAGCACGATCGTGTCGGTCTGCAGCTCCGGCAGCACCGCGAGGCCGGACTCGTCGGGCAGGTAGACGTCGAGCAGGATCAGGTCGGGCGCCAGCTCGCGCACCCTCGCCCGTGCCTCGGCGGCGGTGTGCGCGGTGCCGACCACCGCGAAGCCCTCGACCTCCTCGACGAACCCGGCGTGCACCCCGGCGACCCGGAAGTCGTCGTCGACGATGAGCGTGCGGATCATCCGTCCTCCGTCAGCATTCCGGGCAGTTTCGCGACGAACAGGGCACCCGTCTCGGCGTCGCCCGGACCGGCCAGCCAGACGTCGCCGCCGTGGGCGCGCGCGGCCTGGCGGGCCAGCGCCAGCCCGAGCCCGTGGCCGGGCGCGATCTTCGTCGAGACGCCTTCGTCGAACAATGTCCCCCGCAGGTCTTCCGGCACGCCGGGCCCACTGTCCACAACGGACAGGTGCAGCGTGTCGCCCTCGGCCAGCAGGCTGATTTCGACGGTCGCGGGCCGTCGCGGACCCATCCGGGCGGCGTGCAGCGCGTTGTCGACGAGGTTGCCGATCACGGTGTTCGCGGCGATCGGGTCGGTCACGGTCGTGGGCACCCACGTGTCGTCGGCGAGCTTGAGCGTGAGCCCCTTTTCCTGCGCCTGCTCGGTTTTCGCGACGAGCAGCGCCTGCAGGTACGGGTCGGCGACGGCGTCGCCCAGCTCGCTCGGCCGCGCCGACGGCGAGTCCGTCAGCGTCTGCAGGTACTCGACGGCCTCGGTGTGGTGGCCGAGCTGGAGCAGCCCGTAGAGCGTGTGGAGCCGGTTGGCGAACTCGTGCCGCTGCGCGCGCAGGCCGTCGGAGAGGGCGCGGATGCCGTCGAGCTCACGGGTGAGCGTGTCGAGGTCGGTGCGGTCGCGGAAGGTCAGCACCGTGCCGATGTCCCGGTCGTCCAGCCGGACCGCGCGCGAATTGACCACCAGGACGCGGTTTCCGGCCACCGCGAGGAGGTTGTCGACCGGCCGTCCTTCGGCGACGGCCTTGTGCAGGCGCGGCGAAAGCTCCAGTTCGGAAAGGCCCGCGCCGAGCGGGAGTTCGGTGCCGAGCAGGCGTTCGGCCTCGTCGTTGCGCACCGAGACGCGGTTCGCCTCGTCGACGGCGAGCACGCCTTCGCCGATCCCGTGCAGCACGGCTTCGCGTTCGTAGAGCAGCTCGGTCAGCTCGTGCGGTTCGAGGCCGTGCGTGACGCGCCGCAGCCGCCGGTTCAGCAGCGCCGACGCGCCCGCGCCGAGCAGCAGCGCGCCGCCGGCGAACAGCAGCGTGATCACCAGGAGCTGGTTGAACGCGCCGGTCGGATCGGCCACGTCGAAGCCGACGCTGACCTCGCCGACGACCCGCTGGTGGCCCGGCGCCCAGATCGGCGTCTTGCTGCGGACCGACAGGCCGAGCGTCCCGCTCTGCACCGCGCTGACCTCGTCGCCGCCGGCGAGGGCCACGTCCGGGGGCGTGCTGACCGGCTTCCCGATTTCGCTCGGCGTCGGGTGCGCGAGCCGGATGCCCTTGTCGTCGGTGATCACGACGAACAGCGCGTCATTGGCCGCCGTGACGGCCAGGACGCGTTCCTCGAGGGCCCCGCCGGGAATCTTGGCGGCCGCGTTGGCGACGACGACCGGGTCCGCGGCGACGGACTTCGCGATGGCCAGCGCCCGGCGGCCGTACTGGTCGGTGAGCGTGTGGCTCAGCAGCACGCTGACCAGCGCGACGCCGATCCCGACGACGAGGAGGACCACGCCGATCTGCAGCAGCAGCACCTGCCTGCTGAACCGCATGCGCGGGAAGAGCGCCCACTTTGGCATGGCTCGGAACCATACCCCCTGGTCAGCGCCGTGCGCTAAATGAGCAAAACATTCAGAACGCACAGCTCGCGCGGAGAACGTCGACAAGCTTCACCTCGACGCAACGGCTGCTTAACGTCCCTTCCCAACGTGAGCCCCACCACGTGACGAAGGAGTCACCTCCCCATGGTTCCCCCACTGATCGAACTCACCGGAGCCACCAAACGGTTCCCGAGCGGGTCCGGTTCCGTGCACACGGCCGTCCGCGACCTGACCATGACCGTGCAGCCCGGCGAGTTCGTCGCCGTCGTCGGCCCCACCGGGTGCGGCAAGTCGACGACGCTCTCGCTGGTCTCCGGCCTGCAGCCGCCGTCCGCCGGCCGGGTGCGGGTGAACGGCGAGGACGTGAAGTCCATTCCGGACGGTGTCGGCTACATGTTCCAGACCGACGCGGTGATGCCGTGGCGTTCGGTGCTGGACAACGTCGCTTCCGGCCCGCGCTTCCGCGGTGTGCCGAAGGCCGAGGCCCGCGCGCAGGCCGTCGACTGGATCGCCCGGGTCGGGCTCGCCGGGTTCGAGAAGTACTACCCGCACCAGCTCTCCGGCGGCATGCGCAAGCGCGTCGCGCTGGCCCAGACCCTGGTCACCAAGCCGAAGATCATGCTGATGGACGAGCCGTTCTCGGCGCTGGACGTCCAGACGCGGGCGCTGATGCAGGACGAGCTGCTGCGGCTGTGGTCCGGTTCGGGTGCGGCGGTCATCTTCGTGACGCACGACCTCGACGAGGCGATCGCCTTGGCGGACAAGGTCGTCGTGCTCACGACGTCGCCGGCGACCGTGAAGGACGTCTTCGAGATTCCCCTGGAGCGGCCGCGGAAGGTCGAGGACCTCCGGCTGACCGAGGAGTTCCGCAAGCTCTACGCGGACATCTGGGAATCGCTGCGCAGCGAGGTCGACAAGGCCCGCGAGAAGGGAGCGACCAATGTCGCTTGAGACTCCCGCGGCCCCGGCCGCTTCCCTGCCGGTGCTCGAAACCGAGCAGGACATCCTGACGAAGGCGAAGCGGGCCACGTCCCGGCGCAGGCGCAACACCTGGCTGCTGCGGCTGGCCCTCGTGGTCGCCTGGCTCGGCAGCTGGGAGCTGACCGCGACCTACTGGATCGACCCGTTCTTCTACTCCAAGCCGTCCCGCATCTGGGAGCGGCTGAGCCAGTGGGTCACGAGCGGCACCGACTTCGGCTCGCTCTGGTACCAGCTGTGGGTCACGGTCGAGGAGGCGCTGGTCGGCTTCGCGATCGGTGCGGTCGCCGGCGTGATCTTCGGCGTGATCCTGGGCCGCAGCCAGTACCTGGCCGACGTGCTCGCGCCGTTCATCAAGGCCGCCAACGCGGTTCCGCGCATCGTGCTCGCCTCGCTGTTCGTCATCTGGTTCGGCCTCGGGCTGGCGTCGAAGGTCGCCACCGTCGTCGTGCTCGTGTTCTTCGTGGTGTTCTTCAACGCCTTCACCGGCGCCCGCGAGGTGGACCGCAACCTGATCGACAACGCGCGCATCCTCGGCGCCGGCCGGATGCAGGTGATCAAGGCGATCGTGCTGCCGAGCGCGACGTCGTGGATCCTCTCGTCGCTGCACACCGCGTTCGGCTTCGCGCTGATCGGCGCGGTCGTCGGCGAGTACGCCGGCTCCAAGGCCGGCATCGGCTTCCTCATCTCGAACGCGCAGGGCACGTTCGACTCGGCGGGCATCTACGCCGCCATGATCATCATCACCGTCGTCGCACTGGTCGCCGAGTGGGGCATCGGAAACCTCGAGAACCGGCTGCTGCGGTGGCGGCCCTCGATGTCCACCTCCAGCCAGACCGTCATCTGAAAGGACCGAATCGATGAGGATTCGCCGGATCGCCGTCGCGGTCACCGCGCTGACCGCGGTGGCCGGCCTGACCACCGCCTGCCAGGACTCCCGCACCGCGGCGACGGGCGAGGGGGGCAAGCCGAAGGTCACGATCATGGTCGGTGGCCTGGAGAAGGTCATCTACCTGCCCGCCATGCTCACCCAGCAGCTCGGCAACTTCGCCGCGCAGGGCATCGACGTCGAGCTGCAGAGCGAGCAGTCGGGCGCCAACGCCGAGACCGCGCTCGTCGCCGGGCAGGTGCAGGGCGTGGTCGGGTTCTACGACCACACGATCGACCTGCAGGCCAAGGACCAGTGCATCAAGAGCGTGGTGCAGCTGGCCAACATCCCGGGTGAGGCCGAGGTCGTCGGCACCAAGCACGCCGACGCGATCAAGAGCTCGGCCGACTTCAAGGGCAAGAAGCTGGGCGTGACGTCGCTCGGGTCGTCCACCGACTTCCTGACGAAGGCGCTGGCGGCCAAGGCGGGCGTCGGGGCCGACCAGTACACGCCGGTGAAGGTCGGCGCCGGGCAGACGTTCATCGCGAGCCTGGACAACGGCGGCATCGACGGTGGCATGACGACCGACCCGACGATCGCGCAGCTGACCAACACGGGCAAGGCGAAGGTGCTCTACGACCTGCGCACGCCCGAGGGCACGAAGGCCGCGCTGGGCGGGCTGTACCCGGCGTCGTCGCTGTACATGAGCTGCGACTTCGTGGACCGCAACAAGGACGCCGTGCAGAAGCTGGCCAACGCGTTCGTGGCCACGCTGAAGTGGATCGGCCAGCACAGCCCGGAGGAGATCGCGGCGAAGATGCCGCCGTCCTACAGCGGCGGTGACAAGGCGCTGTACGTCAAGTCCATCAAGGACAGCATCGGGATGTTCAACGGCGACGGCAAGATGGACGCCGACGGCGCGAAGAACGTGCTCGAGGTGCTTTCCAGCTTCTCGAAGAACGTGCAGCCGAAGAAGGATTCGATCGACCTGTCGAAGACCTACACGACCGAATTCGTCGACGCGGCCGCGAAGCAGGGCTGAAGCCCCGCTCACCTGACCGGGCGGTAGGTGAGCGTCATGGACCCGTGAAGGCCTTTTCCCCCGCGAAGGCCTTCACGGGTCTTTTCGTTCAAATCCGGCAAATTGGTGAGTATTTCCCGGAATGTGAAGACCCTTCGAAAGTAGCTACCTTCTTTTCGGTGCGGCTCCAACACTTGGGGACACGGTTTTCCCGGTCCCCATCGGTGAACGGAGTCCCCGCATGTCCCGAATCCTCGCGTCGCGTGCTGCCCGCGTCCTCACGGCGGTTGCCGCTGCTGCCGCCGGCTTGGCTGTTTCCGGCACCGCGCACGCCGCGGTCGAGTACGGTTCGCACTTCCACGGCCACCAGTTCTCCGGCGGCAACTGGGGTGGCTACGTCAGCTTCGGCAGCTTCACGACGGCGACGGCGAGCTGGACCGAGCCGTCGGTGAGCTGCACCTCCACCAACGACCTGTTCGCGCCGTGGGTCGGCATCGACGGCGACGGATCGTCCACAGTGGAGCAGACCGGCGTCGAGACGGACTGCTCCAGCGGCCGTCCGGTGTACTCGGCCTGGTACGAGATGTACCCGGCCGCGCCGGTGTACTACAACGTGTCGGTCAGCGCGGGCGACCACATCACCGCGACCGTGACCCGCACCGCCACGAACACCTACCGGCTGGACCTGTCCGACACGACCAAGGGCTGGTCCAAGTCCACGACGAAGTCGCTGACGTCGAAGCACGCGTCGGCGGAGGCCATCATCGAGTCGCCGACGGACTCGTACCCGAGCATCTCGGGCGGGATCACGTTCACCGGCGTCAAGTTCAACGGGACGAACCTGGCCTCGACCGGCCCGTCCGCGCTGAACGCCGACGACCGCGGCCGGTACACGTGGATCCCGGGCGCCATCGGCTCGGACGGCCAGAGCTTCACCATCTCGCGGCACTGAGTCACTTCAGGTTGTTGATGGCCCACGACACCACCATCACCGCCAGGATGAGCGAGATGACGGCTTGCAGCATCATCGTCATCTTCGCCCAGATCCGCAGCGGCATGACGTCGGTGGGGCTGAAGGCGGCCGCGTTCGTGAACGAGAAGTAGAGGTAGTCCAGGTAGGACGGCTCCCAGTCCCGGTGCGCCAGGTCCGGGTCGGCCATCTGCGGGAACTGCAGGTCGGGGAACTCCGCCCGGCCTGCAGCCCGCCTGCCGGGGCCACCGCGGTCGAACTCCCAGTACCAGAGCGAGAAGGCGACGATGTTCGTCCAGTAGACGATCCCGCCGGTGACCAGCACGGCACCGGCGCGGTCGCCGATCGAACCGGTCGCGATGTTGTAGACCAGCGACACGGCCGAAAACGCGTTCACGGCGGTCACCGTGGCGACGAGCAGCAGCGAGATGACCCGTTCGACGGCGCTGAACTGCGTCATCCGGCCCGGGTTGGCGAGCAGCAGCGCGACGACGAGCAGCCCCGAGACGGCCGGCAGCAGCCACCACGGGTGCAGCGCCATGTCGTCGGGCAGGACGACCTGCAGCACGAGAGTGGCGACGACGACGCCCATCGCGGGCCAGCGCGTCTCCCCGGAGGTCCGCCGGCGCCAGGCGGGAAGTGCCTCTTCTGTCACGCGCCCAAAGTAGGACGACCCGGCCCGGCTAGCCAGCCGGTGCCGTCGTCACCTCGCCCGGGAGCTTCCTCGCCACGTCCGTTCTCGACCGCGCACCCAGCTTCCGCAGCACCTTCGCGACGTGCTGTTCGACCGTGCGCGGGGAGAGGAACAGCCCGTCCGCGATCTCCCGGTTCGTGCGGCCCTCCGCGAGCATCCGCGCGACCTCGCGTTCCCGCGGTGACAACTCGCTCCCGTACCCGCGCCGCCCGCGTTGCGAAGGCGCCCATGCGCCGTGCTCGCGCAACTGGTGACGGCAGCGTCCGGCGTCGCGGGTGGCGCCCAGCTGCTCGTACGCCTCGGCCGCCGCGGTCAGCTCCTCGACGGCGTCCCGGTTGCCCGCGGCGAGGCGGCACATCGCCGCCCGCTCGCGCATGGCCGTCGCCGGGTAGGGCATCGGCAGCGCCGCGTACCCCGACGCGGCTTCGTCGAAGAGCGTCGCCGCGGCCAAGTGCTTACCCCGCGCTTCGAGCAAGACCGCCCGGCCGGCCACCAGCGCCGCCGCGGCGACCGGTGCGTCCCGGCCTTCGATGCCGCGGGCGAAGGCCTCGACCACGCTGTCGGCCTCCGGCCAGCGCCCGGCCCGCGCGTATGCCTGGGCGGCCGCCGGGACCAGCGCCGCCGCCCAGATCCAGACGCCCTTGCGTCCGGCCGCGGCCACCGCCGTGTCGGCCGCCGCACACGCGCCGTCGACGTCGTCGGTCGCCAGCAGCACCGAGATCAGCACCCCGGCCGCCGACAGCACGACCGGGATCGGCCCGCGGTCCGGCGCGTGCACGCTCGCCGCGGCCAGGTGCCGTTGCGCGGCGGCGAACTCGCCGCGCACGGCCGCGAGCCCGCCGAGCACCAGCGACGACTCCATGACGATCGGGCCCAGTTCCGGGTAGCTGTCCCGCAGCTGCTCGGCGGCTTCGGCGAGGCCGCTCCAGCGCCCGCGCACCCAGTCGAGCCGGACGCGGGTGCCCTGGATCAGGCCGATCGCGTACAACGCGCCCGCGTCGGTCGCGCGCCGGACGCCCTCGGTCACCAGCCGTTCCGCGCGGTCGAGGTGGCCCGCCCACGACTGGCCGTCGGCGAGGTTGCACCACAGCCGGGCCAGCTGGACGCGCTCGGCGACCGTGCCGACGGTGTCCGGGAGCGCCTCGAACTCCGCCCACGCCGAGCCGTCGCCGACGTGCGACGCGGCCGCGATGCGGTCCACGGTCAGCGCGAGCCGCAGCTCGGGGTCGTCGAGCCGCTCGTACACCTCGCCCGCGCGGGCGCGCCAGGATTCGTGCCAGGACAACGGCGTCAGCCCGTCGATCGGCTGGGCGAGCAGCGTGATCCCCCGCGCGGCGAGGTCGGGCCGGTCGGTCAGCTCGCCGACCGCGCGCTCGACCTCGAGGCGCCCGCGGCCGAGCCCGCCGATGGTCCGGACCTGCAGCATGCCGAGGCTCAGCCGGATCGAGCCGCGGACCGACGGCGGAAGCGGCACTTCTTCGAGGACGCGCTGGAGCGTGCCGATCACGTCGGGTCGGAAGCCCCGCAGCGCGACCTGGCTCAGCTTGCCGGCGACGCGCCCGATGTCGGACTGCGCCGGGCCGGGCTCGGCGAGCACCGACTGCAGGAGGTCGATCGCGCGGGACGTCTCGCCGCGCGTGACGGCCTCGTCCGCGGCGGCTTCGGCGTAGTGCCGCCACTGGTCGACGCGGCCGGCCGCGCGGGAATGGCGCGCCAGCAGCGTCAACGGCGGGGCCGGTTGCGCGGCGAGCACGCGGATCGCCTGCGCGTGCAGCAATGCGCGTTCGGGTCCGCTCACCGTGTCGTAGACCGCCTTGCGC
This sequence comes from Amycolatopsis sp. NPDC049691, assembly GCF_040675005.1. Taxonomy (NCBI): domain Bacteria; kingdom Bacillati; phylum Actinomycetota; class Actinomycetes; order Pseudonocardiales; family Pseudonocardiaceae; genus Amycolatopsis; species Amycolatopsis sp. NPDC049691. The sequence goes on along the minus strand of NZ_JBFANX010000022.1, from coordinate 114,774 downwards.
GCCAACGGATGCCGGAAGCCGTACTTGCTGTCGCCGACTTCGCCGAGTACGCCACCGGACAACGCGGCGAGCAGCGCCGTGCGGAGAGCGTCGTCGGACAGGCCGGCCAGCTCACCGAGCACGGCGGCTTCGGCACCGACGCCGAGCACCGCGGCCGCGCCGGCGAGCCGGACAGCGGTGTCCGGCAGCGCGGAAAGCCGTTCGGTGACGGCTTCCCGCAGCAGCACGGGGACTTCGAGGTTCTCCAGCATCCGGTCGGAAAGGACTTCGCCGACGGGCAGCCGCTCGGCCGCTTCGCGGAGGGCCCGCAGGGTTTCCTCGACCACGAACGGGATCCCGGCGGTGCACTCGTGCAGCTTCGCCGCGAACTCGTCGGTGACGCGGGGCAGTTCGAGGATTTCGACCGCGAGCGCGCGCACGGCGGCGACGTCGAGCGCACCGAGCGCGACCCGCGCGGAGTGGACGGCCGGGTCGGTCCGGAAGGGGGCACTCCAGGTCACCGCCCCGGCGTCGGTCGTCGACCGGTAGGTGGCGACCACCGCCAGTTCCGGCGGCATCGAGCCGGCGAGGAACCGCATGAGGTCGCGGGTGTCTTCGTCGGCCCACTGGAGGTCGTCGATCAGGACGAGCGTCGGTCCGCAGGCCTGCAGGAGTTCCCGCACCGCGCGGAAGACGCGGTGGCGTTCGGCGACCGGATCGGGCAGTGGTTCGGGGCGCTCGGGAAGCGCTTCCGCGAGCTCCGGCAGCAGTGGCCGCAGCACGCCGGTGAGGGGGCTGAGCGGTCCGAGCGGCGCGTCGCCGGCCCCGTGAAGCGCTTCCAGGACGGGGCCGTAGGGGAACGGTTCCCGCAGCGGCTGGCAGGCGCCGGTGAGCACGCGGCCGCCGTCGAACTCCTTGCGGCGCCCGAGCTCCCCGAGCAACCGGGTGCGGCCCATGCCGGGTTCGCCCTCGATCAGGACGGCGGCCGGGCGCCGCTTGAGCACGTCGACGATGGCGTCGAGCTCGGTGTCGCGGCCGGTCAGCCGGGCGGGTCCCGACCGGACGCTCACCGTGGTGGGGCGGGGAGCCGTGAGCCACATGTCGCGCCCTCCTCGACCTACCGGGGTGTGCGCGGGAGCCTAAGCAGCGCTCGACGCTCCGTAAACCATTAACCGAATAGGTGGTCAGTACCACCGTCACACGTCCGCCTACCCGCTGTCACCGGTTTGCCGCCGGATCCGCCGGTCTTGCGTCACTGCGCGTGCGAAACGTCGGTGATTCGCGCGTTCCGGCGGTGCTTAACACGTTCAGGGTGGCGGGATGACTACTGAAAGTAGTTCACGGAAACCCTACTTAAGGACCTGTCCGACCGGGTGACAGTCGTCCGGTCGGAGCGCTTGGAGCAGGGGATTCGTCCGGAGTGAATGCGTATACGCATTCGCCGGGCGCCCGGATTGCACCGTAACGCCCACTGCGGGGACGCTCACCCGGGGGAGTACCACTGCGTGGCCGGTGCAGAGCCGCGCGTAACCACCTAGGGAGAAGCATGAAGATCGCCAGACTCTTCGGTGCCGCTGCCGCCGCGGTGACGATGACGGGTGCGCTCGTCGCGGTCGCCGTCCCCGCGTCGGGCCAGGACCTGCTGAACCCGGACATCGTGCCCGCCATGCAGCGCGACCTCGGCCTGACCCACGACCAGGTGCTGACGCGGCTGAAGAGCGAAGACGTCGCGAACAAGGTCACCGAGGCCGTCAGCGCGACGCTCGGCGACGCGTTCGGCGGCGCCACCTACAACGCCGCCACGGGCAAGGCGCACATCCAGACGACGGACGCCGCGTCGGTCGCCAAGATCCAGGCGGCCGGGGCCGAGGCGGAGGTCGTGAAGTTCAGCGCCCGCCAGCTCGACTCCACTGTGGACAGGTTCAAGGCCCTCGACAGCTCGGCGCCGTACGCGATCACCGGCTGGGGCGTGGACTCCGTCACCAACCGCGTCACGCTTTCCGTCCTGCAGGGCCAACGCGCCGCGGCCGACGCGTTCCTCACCCGGTCCGGTGTGGACAGGTCGTCGGTCACGATCCTCGACGCGACCTCGAAGCCCACGCTGCACGCCAACATCCGCGGCGGGGACGCCTACTACATCGGCGGCTCGGCGCGCTGCTCGGTCGGTTTCGCGACCACGACCGGCTTCGTCACCGCCGGCCACTGCGGCGCGCTCACCGGCGGCGGCTCGCTGACCGGGTCGAACGGCGCCGCGCTCGGCAGCTGGATCACCTACCGCTTCCCGGGTGTCGACTACGCGGCGGTCCGGACCAACAGCAGCTGGACTCCGGTCGCGCAGATGAACAACGGGACCGCGGTGCGCGGGTCGTCGAACGCGGCGACCGGCTCGTCGGTCTGCAAGGCCGGCTCGACCACCGGCTGGACCTGCGGCACCATCGGCGCGAAGAACCAGAGCGTCCGCTACTCCGAGGGCACGGTCAACGGCATGACCGCGACCAACGTCCGCTCGGCGGCCGGTGACTCCGGCGGCGGCTTCATCGCCGGCAACTACGCGCAGGGCATCCTGTCCGGCGGCAACACCAGCGTGACGTACTTCTACCCGATCGCCGGCGCGCTGTCCGGCACCGGCACCACCCTGAAGACCAGCTGATCCCTTTTCGGAGAAGCGAAAGGGCGGGTTTCGAGTGCCTCCAGCGCACTCGAAACCCGCCCTTCGTCCTCGCCGCGGGATTGGGAGGTTCGGGGGTCAGACGTTGCTGATCTCCTCGATCAGCCCGTCGACGTCGAAGTGCGCGCTCTCTTCGCCGAGCGGCACCAGTTCGAAGGAGGCATCGAGGAACGTGCGGACGTCCTCGACTTCGAGCTCGAACGACGCGTAGCCGTCCGGTGACTCGATTTCCAGGGTCATGAAGTCTTCGTCCTCGGACAGGTCCGGGCGGATCCGGACGTCACCGAGGCCCGCCGGCTCGTCGAGGCCGGCCACCAGGAGGTCACGCGCGAAGGTCCACTCGATCCACCGGCCGCGCTCGGTCCGGAACGCCACGGTGACCGCGAAGGGCTCGTCGGCGTGGTAGGACAGGCGGGACAGGACGGGCGTGGTGCTTTCGTTCAGCACCACGAACTGGCTCTGGTGAATGGCGTCGGTCTGCATGGCCCCTCCTGGAGTCCGGTGGCGGTTCGCGCGGCGCGAACTGTTCGAGGAGGAGATGGCCGGGCATCGCGGTCATGACGAAGAAACTCTCACGTTCACTTGATCGGTTGCATCCGTCCATTGTGGTGTAACGTCCGGCACCTTTCCCTTGCGTCCGGCTCCGGCTGAGGCCGCTTCAGAAGATGCTAGTCTCTACTAGCATGGACGAGCGAACAGCATGGTCGGAACGCGCCGCGGCCTTCTTCGCCGAGCAGTACGGCATCCCGCCGATCGCCGGCCGCATCCTCGGCTGGCTGATGGTCTGCGACCCGCCGGCCCAGTCGGCGACCGCGATCGCCGAGGCCATCGGCGCGAGCCGGGCGTCGCTCACCTCGAACATGAACCTGCTGACGGCGGCCCGCCTGGTCCGCAAGCACCGCGTGCCCGGCGACCGCACGACCTACTTCCGCATCGACGACGACGCCTGGCCGCGCGTGGTCCGCGAGCGCATCGCGACCCTCGCTTCGTTCGTGGCCATCGCCGACGACGGCCTGGCGCTGTTCGAACCCGGCGACGAGCGCGCCGCCCGCGTCCGCGCGGCGCGGGACACGTTCGCCTGGCTGGCCGAAGCCCTGGAGGGACCGAAGTGAAAGCAGTGGTTGCGGGGGCGGGCATCGGAGGCGTCACGGCGGCGCTCGCGCTGATGAAGGCCGGCTGGGACGTCGAAGTGCTCGAACGCGCACCCGAGCTGGGCGAAGTCGGCGCCGGGCTCTCGATCGCGCCGAACGCCCTGCGCGCGCTGGACGCGCTGGGCGTCGGGGAGAAGGTCCGGGCGGCCGCCACGCCGTCGCAGGCCGCGTACAACCTGTGCCTGCCGTCGGGGGAGTTCCTGCGGCGCTTCGACCCGGCGCACGACACGCCGTTGTCCTGCTTCCACCGCGCGGACCTGCACCGCCTGCTCGCCGCCGAGCTGCCGCCGGACGTCGTTCGGACCGGCTGCGCGGTCCGCGAGGTGACCCCGGACGGAGACGTCGTCCACGACACCGGACAGGTGACGGCCGACCTGGTGGCCGGTGCGGACGGCATCCACAGCGCGGTGCGCGAGGCGCTGTGGCCCGGGATCGCACCCCGCTTCCGCTACACGGTCTGGCGGGGCGTGACCGAGCCGGGCGTCGAGGACGCGGGCACGTTCACCTTCGGCCGCGGCGCGTACTTCCTGGTCCACCCGATCGGCGGCGGCCGGGTGTACTGGGCGCTGGCGGTGCACGAGACCCGGCCGGGCGTCCGGTACGACGACGACCTGGCCGAAGTCCGGCGCCGGGTGCGCGGCTGGCACGTCGAGCCGCTCCTCGACGTGACGCCGAAGGTGCTGCACAACGACGTCACCGATCTGCCGCCACTACCCTCGTACGTCCGCGGCCGGGTGGCGCTGCTCGGCGACGCGGCCCACGCGATGACCCCCGACATGGGCCAGGGTGCGTGCCAGGCGATCGAGGACGCGGTGACGCTGGCGGCGGTCGGCCTCGAGGGCTACGACCGGGCCCGCCTCGCCCGCACCCACGGCATCGCCCGGATGGCCCGCCGCAAGGGCGCGATGGCGCTGACGCCGTCCCGGCTGGGGTACGCGCTCAACCGGCTCGGCATGCGCGCGCCGGCGTCGGTGGTCCGGAAGCAGACGGAGAAGCTGTGGGCCTGGACCCCGCCTACGGTCCCAGCGGGAGCGTGAGCCCGACCTTCACCCGGTCCATCGCCACGCTCGTGGTGAAGTGCCGGACGTTCGGGTTGTCGAAGAACATCCGCCGGGTGAAGGCCTCGAAGCCCGTCATGTCCGGGCACGTCACGACCAGCACGAAGTCGGCGTTGCCGGTGACGTAGTAGCACTGCTGCACGCAGTCGTCGGCCAGGACCTGGCGGCGGAACGCGTCCAGCACCGCGAGGTTCTCCCGCTCCAGCTCGACCATGACCACGAACGTCATGCTCAGCCCGAGCGCCTCCGGCGACAGCACCGCGACCTCGCGCTCGATCACGCCCGCCTCGCGCAGCCGCTTGATCCGCCGCTGCACCGCCGCGGCGGAGAGGCCGACCTTCGCGCCGATCGTCTCGGCGATCGTGCGGGCGTCCTCCTGGAGGCAGGCGAGGATGGCGATGTCCAGCTGGTCGAGGTCGGGTGTCTGCACCCCAGCAGGCTAACCGGGACCCCCGACGATTTGGCGCGGGTTCGCGGCCGGCTCACTCCACCGTGACGCCGCTCACTACTCCGTCCGAGACGAAAGTGAAACAACTTTTTCCGTGACCTGGAACACAACTGACCGGTCTACCAGGGGGTAGCCCATACAAGTGGAAGACCAGCCGGTCGCTCCGCCAACCCGCCGGCGTGGGGAGGCTCTCCCGTGCCCGCACCTGCCGCCGTGCTGACCGGCCTCGGTTCGTGGTTGCCGACGAAAGTCCTGGACAACCATGAGATCGCCGCCCGGCTCGACACCACGGACGAGTGGATCCGGACCCGCACCGGCATCCGCGAGCGCCGCGTCGCGGGGCCCGAGGAGTCCACTGTGGACCTCGCGGTCGGGGCGGGCCGCGAAGCGCTGGGCGGCTCGAGTGCCGACGTCGTCGTCCTCGCCACCGCCACCCCGGACCAGCCCTGCCCGGCCAGCGCGCCGCAGGTCGCCGCCCGGCTCGGGCTCGGCACGGCCGCGGCGTTCGACGTCAACGCCGTCTGCAGCGGCTTCGTCTACGCGCTGGCCACGGCGGCCGGCTTCATCGCGGGCGGCATCGCCGAGCGGGTCCTGGTGATCGGCGCCGACACCTTCACCACGCTCGTCGACCCGGAAGACCGCACGACCGTCCCGATCTTCGGCGACGGCGCGGGCGCCGTCCTGCTGCGCGCGGGTGAGCCCGGCGAGCCCGGCGCGTTCGGCCCGTTCGACCTGCACAGCGAGGGCGAGCACGCCGACCTGCTGTGGGTCGAGGCCGGCGGCGCGCGGCGGCGGCTGTCCGACCAGCCGGGCGACCGCTTCCTCGCGATGCAGGGCACCGCGGTGTTCCGGCACGCCTGCGCGCGGATGGCCGAGTCGTCGCGGACGGTGCTGGACCGCGCGGGCTGGATGGTCGGTGACGTCGACCGCTTCGTCGGGCACCAGGCGAACATCCGGATCCTCCAGGCGACGGCGAAGCAGCTCGGCATGCCGGCCGACGCCGTCGTCGCCAACATCGACCGCGTCGGCAACACCAGCGCCGCGTCGATCCCGCTCGCGCTGGCCGACGCCCGGGCCGACGGCACCCTCGCGCCGGGGCACCGCGTGCTGCTCAGCGCGTTCGGCGCGGGCCTGACGTGGGGCTCGACGGTGCTGCGCTGGCCGGACCTGGGTCAGCTGTCCTGAGGTTTCGGGCGGGCCGTCCAGGTCGGTGTCGCCTCCTGGCGGCCGCGCAGCTCCAGCTCGCCGTGCTTCTCCCAGTGCGCGCCTTCGCTCGGCAGCGCGGCCGAGACGACGGCGTCGCTGGCGAGGATGCGTGACGGCACGGCCTTGGCCAGCTCGGTCAGCCGCGCGGCCTCGTTGACGGCGTCGCCGATCACCGTGTATTCGAGCCGGCTGCTGGTGCCGAGCTGCCCGGCGAACACCGGCCCGCTGGAGACGCCGATGCCGAGGTCGAGCTCGCCGTCCGCGCACACCTCGTCCCGGATCGCGCGGGCCGCGGCGAGGGCGGCGGTCGGGGCGTCCGCGAGCCGGGTCGGAGCGCCGAAGATGCACAGCGCGGCGTCGCCCTGGAACTTGTTGACGAGCCCGCCGCGGGCGTTCACCGCGGCGACGACGGCGGCGAACAGCCGGTTCAGCTTGCGCACGAGTTCTTCCGGCGGGGTGCGGTAGGCGAGCGCGGTCGAGTCGACGACGTCGACGAACAACGCCGTGACCTCGCGGACGTCGCCGGACAGGGACGCGCCGTATTCGAGGGCGTGCCGGGCGACGTCGGCGCCGACGTGCCTGCCGAAGAGGTCCCGCATCCGCGCCTGCTCGCGCAGCCCGGCGGCGAGCTGGTTGACCGACGTCTGGAGCAGGCCGATCTCGCTGGAGTCGTCGACTTCGACCGCGACCTCGTTGTCGCCGCGGGCGATCCGGTCGAGGGCCACGCGCAGCCGGTGCAGGGGCGCCGCGACGGCCCTGGCCAGCAGCGCGGTCCCGATGGCGCCCACCGCGAGGCCGATGACCGACAGCATGATCAGGCTCGCGGTGTGGTCGCCGGAGCCGAGGTCCGGTGGCGTGGCGACGAGCAGGACGCCGACGAACGGGACGCCGCTGGCCAGTGCCCAGGTGACGACCAGCCGGGTCAGCACGGTGACGGGCAGCGACCCGCGCGGCGGCAGGACGTCGAGGGCGATGGTCATCACCGGCCGCGCGACCCATTCGGCGGCTAGGTAGGTGAGCCCGACGGTGGTGAGGCCGCCGAGCCCGATGACGGTCGCCATGCCGACGGCGTCTTGGGCGGACCCGAGCGCGCCGGCCAGCACGCTGAGGACGACGGTCCCGACGAGCCAGAGGGTGCCGCTGACCACGGCCATGTCGACGGGCAACCGCAGGGCCCGCCGGGCTTCGCTTTCCGACGGCGGCCGGCCGAGCACGAACCAGACGGCGGTGCGCCGCTGCAGCCAGGCGGTCCACAGCGTCCCGGCGAGCAGCGAGCCGGCGACGATGGCGGCGGCGGTCAGGCCGAGGACCCACCCGCGATCGCCGACGTCGCCGGGCAGGCCCTGGAAGAGCAGGAGCAGGGCCACGACACCGGAACCGGCGACACTGGACCCGACGCCGAGCCCGGCGAAGCCCAGGCTGGTGCGCAACACGACCCGGAAGTTCTTCACGGCGATCTTGCGCACGGCGTTGATCGTACGGCCGAAAATGCGTGGCCACCGCCGGTGCCCGGTGGTTACGGTGCGGATCATGGACCCACTCGGCCAGGACGAGGTGCGGGCCTCGTTCGTCAACTGCACCCGCGGCGAAGCCAAGGGCGTGACGCTGCCCGCCCGCCCCGAGGACATCCCCTGGGAGCGGCGGGAGTTCCTCGGCTGGCGCGATCCGAAGGCGCCGTCGCGCGCCTACCTCGTGCTGCCCTTCGGCGGTGAGGTGGTCGGGCTCGCCCTGCGTGCCGCTCCGGCGCCGAAGTCGCGCCTGCGCAGCAACATCTGCGGCTTCTGCACCACGACCCACGGGCTCGCCGACGTCACGCTCTTCTCCGGCCGGCGCGCCGGGAAGGCCGGCCGCGAGGGCAACACACTGGGCATCTACGCGTGCGGGAACCTCGGCTGCTGCCAGTACGTCCGCGGCGAGCTGAAGTCCGACGTGCCCCAGCCGTACGAGACGCTCACCCTCGACGAACGCCTCGCGCGGCTGGAGGAGAAGCTGCACAAGTTCGTGGCACGCGTGCTGGAGTCGCGTTAGAAGCGGTACCGCACGATGTGTGCGGTACGGGCCAGTGGCCGGAAGACCTTCAGCATCCGCAGCTGGAACCGGGTGATCGGGCCCATCTTGGTCAGCACGTCCGGGGTCGCCCAGTGCGCGGCGTCCAAAGAGGACTCCAGCGTGAGGCCGCAGCGTTCGAGCTCGCGCGGGTCGTCGATGCCCCAGTACAGCGTCGCGCCCGCCTTGCGCACCGGCGCGTTGAGCTTCTGGATCTTGATCGCTGTCCGGTTGAACAGGTCGCAGATCAGCTCGCCGGACGGGAACTTCGCGGCCAGCCGGCGGAACAGCTCGGTGCCGGTCTCGGGCTTCAGGTACATCGTGAGGCCTTCGGCGACGATCAGCGCCGGCCGGTCCGACGGCACCTGGTCGAGCCACCCGAAGTCGGTGACCGACGTGCTGATGTGCGACTGGTTCGGCGCCTTGTCGTAGAGCTTTTCGCGCAGCTCGACGACTTCGGGGTAGTCGACGTCGTACCAGTGGACGGTCTCCGGTGGCGAGAGGCGCTGGAACCGCGTGTCCAGACCGCAGCCCAGGTGCAGCACGATCGCGTCCGGGTGCGCGCGCAGGTACTCGGCGGCCCAGTCGTCGATCGGCTTCGCCCGCAGGACGACCGACACCGCGCGGTCGGGGGAGATGCCGATCTTGGTGAAGTCGTAGTCGATCCGGCGGACGGCGTCGTCGGCCGCCTGGTCGCCGAGGATCGGGTGGGCGCTGCGGTAGTCGAGCGCGCGGCCGTAGAGCGTGGCCAGGTTGGTGGCCTTCTCCTCGGTGAAGTGCACCTTCTCCATCAGCGTTCCTCCGCGGCGAAGTCGTGCGCGTACGTCTTGGCGTCGACCAGGTGCTTCAGCGTCAGCTCGCGGGCCGCGGCCGGATCGGACCGGCGGATCGCGTCGAGGATCGCGCGGTGGTCGTCGACCGCCTTGCGGATCTGGCCCGGCAGCCGCAGCGCCGCCCGCCGCTCCTCGCCGACCAGGGCGAGGACCGACCGCAGCAGCCCGGCGACGTCGTCGTTGCCCGCGTTCTGCGCGATCACCCGGTGGAACTCGGCGTCGGCGGCGATGACGTGCAGCATGTCGCCGTCCTCGGCCGCCTGCGCCATCTCGGCGACGTTGTCCTCGAGGCGGCTCACGGTCTTCGCCGTGGCCTGCCTGGCGAGCCGTTCGGCGAGGGTCGGCTCGACGGTCGCGCGCAGGTCGAAGAGCTTTTCGACGAGCTGGTCGTGCTCGGTGAACCACGTCCGCAGCGGCTGTTCCTGCTGCTCGCGGACGTAGGTGCCGGAGCCGGCGCGGATCCGGACGTACCCGATGGAGTCGAGGACGCGCAGGGCCTGCCGCAGCGACCCTCGGCTGATGCCGAGGTCCTCGCAGAGCACGCGTTCGGCGGGCAGCCGCGACCCCGGCGGCAGCTTCCCGGAGTCGATCAGCGACCGCAGCCGGTCGACGGTCGCGCTCCAGACCTGCTCGGTGTCCACGCCGCCATCCTCTCAGCTCGCGGAAACTGTCGGGGGTGCCTGCCATGATCGCGGACATGGACATCCTGGGGGCGTGGGTGCGGGGCTGGGTGGTCTCGCGGGCGGTACCGGAGCCGGTCGTGGAGCCGGACGGCTTCCGCATCGACGTCGGCCTGCCCGGCCATCGCGTCCGCTACCTACTCCGGTCGCCGCCGGCGGTGGCCGCGCGGGCGTGGACGGTGGCCGAGCCGGGCACGTGGCTGAAGACGTGTGGCGCGCGGGCTGCTGTGCTCGCGGGTCTGACACCCGAGTGGGAGGCGCGGGCGACGGAGTACCTGATGACCTTCGACGGCGGCATCCCGCCCGCCGAGGCGCCCACGGGATACGAGGTGACGGTGCGCGGCGACGGGCCGGTGTGGTCCGTCGCGGTGACCTCCGGCGGCGACGAGGCGGCCCGTGGCTGGGTCGCGGTGGCCGGCGGCGTGGCGGTGTTCGACCGGATCGTCACCGAGCCCGCCCACCGGCGGCGCGGGCTCGGCCGGGTGGTGATGCACCGCCTGGGCGTCGCCGCCGGCGCTCGAACGAACGCATTGCTGGCGTCGGAGGCCGGGCGCGGGCTGTACGGCGCGCTCGGCTGGCGGGTGGCGTCCGAAGTGGTGCCCGCCCACGTACCGGAAGGAGCGCGATGACCGCGCAGTTCAAGGACCTCGCCCTCGACGCGGCCGACCACCAGGCCCTGGCCGACTGGTGGTGCCGGGCGATGGGGTACGTCCGCCGTGACTCGCTGACCGGCGACGAGCGCCCGGCCGGCTGGCCGGTCCCGATCGTCGACCCGGCCGGCGGCGGGCCGTTGATCTGGCTCAACCCGGTCCCGGAGCCGAAGAGCGGCAAGAACCGCATGCACCTGGACGTCTTCGGCGACAAAGCCGAGCTGCTGGAGCTGGGCGCGACCGTGGTCCGCGAACGCGACGACGACATCGAATGGGACGTGCTGGCCGACCCGGAAGGGAACGAATTCTGCGTCTTCACCCCACGCTGAGTGAGGCTTGTTCAGCCGTCGCCCGCCGCATGACTTTCCGCGCCGGCCGACGTCCGTGTGCGGGGCGCGGCGGGCTGACCAGAACAAGCCTCACTGTCTCGCCTGCCACATCTGGGCCCATCCACTTCGCGGGCCCGAGCCGAGATGCTTAGGCTCCGCACGTGAGTGCGCTATGACGTGGTGGCACGCGGTGATCGTCGTGGTCGCCGGGATCTGGGCGGGCACCATCAACGCCGTCGTCGGGTCGGGGACCCTCGTGACCTTTCCCGTTCTCGTCGCGCTGGGCTACTCGCCCGTGACCGCGACGACGTCCAATGCCATCGGCCTCGCGCCCGGCACCCTCAGCGGTGCCTGGGGCTACCGGCACGAGCTGACCGGCTACTGGCGGCAGACCGCGAAGTTCGCCGTCGCGTCGTTCCTCGGCGCCATCGGCGGCACCATCCTGCTGCTGTCGCTGCCGAAGGACGCCTTCGAAGCCGTCGTCCCCGTGCTCGTCGGCCTCGCCGTGATCCTCGTGATCGTGCAGCCCAAGGTGTCCCGGTGGGTCGCCAAGCGCCGCGAAGAGAACGGCGAAGAGCACAAAGCCGGTCCGCTGCTGATGTTCTTCATCTTCCTCATCGGCATCTACGGCGGTTACTTCACCGCCGCGCAGGGCGTGATGCTGATGGCGGTCATGGGGATGCTGCTGTCCGAGCCGCTGCAGAAGCTCAACGGCGTCAAGAACGTCCTCGCCGCCGTGGTCAACGTCGTCGCCGGCGTGATCTACGCGTTCGTCGCGCCGATCAGCTGGCCCGTCGTGCTGTGGCTGGCCGTCGGCTCGACCGCCGGCGGCTTCCTCGGCGCGAAGATCGGCCGGAAGCTGCCGCCGGCGGTGCTGCGCGGCGTGATCGTCGTGATCGGCCTCGCCGCCGTCGTCCAGCTGGTCGTCAAGCAGTTCAGCGACTGAATTCCCGGGCCGCGGCCAGGAAGAGGTCGTTCTCCTCGCGGGTCCCGATGGTCACGCGCACGCCGTCGCCGGCGAACGGGCGCACCACCAGCTTGCGGTCCAGCGCGTGCTCGGCGAACGGCACGGCCTGCTCACCCAGCGGGAGCCAGACGAAGTTCGCCTGCGTCTCGGGCACCCGGTAGCCGGCCGCGATCAGCTCGTCGCGCACCCGGCCGCGCTCGGCGACGATCTCCCGGCAGCGCGCGAGCAGCTCGTCGGCGGCGTCGAGCGAGGCCAGCGCGGCCACCTGGGCCAGCATGTTCACCGAGAAGGCGACGTACACCTGGCGAAGCGCGTCCGCGATCGGCTCCGGCGCGACGGCGTAACCGACGCGCAGGCCCGCGAGGCCGTACGCCTTCGAGAACGTGCGAAGCACCATGACGTTCGAGCGCGTCCGCGTGTACTCGACGCCGTCGGGAACCTCCGGGTCGGTGACGAACTCCTTGTAGGCCTCGTCCAGCACCACCAGCACGCGCTGCGGGACCGCGTCGAGGAAGCGCTCCAGCTCGGCGCGCCGGATCGCCGTGCCGGTCGGGTTGTTGGGGTTGCAGACGAAGACCACGCGCGTCCGGTCGGTGATCGCCGCGAGCATCGCGTCGAGGTCGAGCTCCTGGCCCTCGGTGATCGGGACCAGCACCGGCTTCGCGTGCGCCACCTGCGTCACGATCGGGTAGGCCTCGAACGACCGCCAGCCGAAGAGCACCTCGTCACCCGGGGCGCAGGCGGCCTGGATCGTCTGCTGGCACAGCGACACCGAGCCGCAGCCGATCGCGACGCGCTCGACCGGCACGTCCAGCTCGCGCGCCAGCCGCTCGCGCAGGGCCTGCGAGCCGGTGTCGGGGTAGCGGTTGATACCGGCCGCGGCCTCGGCGATCGCCTGCGCGACGCTCGGCAGCGCGCCGCCGGGCACCTCGTTGCTCGCCAGCTTGATCGCGCCTTCGATCGTCCGGCCGGGCACGTACTTCGGCAACGATTCGAGGTCGGCACGAGGGGACACGGACGACATCTTCGGCGCTCCTCCGGTTGAACGGGACAACCCCGTCACCGTATCTTTTCCGCCCGCCGCCCCGCGACTCCCTTCAGGCGGTATGTGACCGGGAGAGCTGGTTAACTGGGTTCCTTCCGTTCACCTCAAAGTGATTGAGTGACGCAATGACGTCGACCAGCACCGTGGACTACCAGCGCACCGACGGCCGGGCCCTGACTCTCACCTTCTCCGAACCCGAAGGGTCGCTACGCGGCGGTTTGGTGGTCCTGCACGAGGCGGACGGCGTCACCGACGGCGTGAAACTGCTGCTCGCCAGCCTCGCCTTGGAGGGCTGGCTGACCGTCACGCCGCACCTCGAGAACGCGGAGCTGACGCAGCAGGACCTGCTCGACGCGACGGACATCACACTCGCCTGGCTCGTCGACCGCGGGGTCCAGGCCGACCTGCTCGGCGTGATGGGCTTCGACCTGGGTGGCACCGCGGCCCTCGTCGTCGCTTCGCACCGACGGCTGGGCGCCGCCGTGAGCGTCGGCGGGCAGCAGGCCGCGGAACTGCCCGCGCTGGTCGAGATCGCCGGGAAGCTCACCAGCCCGTGGCTCGGCATGTACGGCGACGCCGGCGACGAGGCGGGCGGCGCCGACGTCGAGCGGCTGCGTGACGCCGCGGCGTCGGCGAAGGTCGCCACCAACGTCGTCCACTACCCGGGCGCGAACCACCGCTTCGACGCCGACCCCGGCGCCGCCGCCGAGGCCTGGCAGCGCACCCTGAACTGGTTCGACGCGCACCTGCGGTAGGCGCATTACGCTCGTGACGTGACGCACACCGCCGACGCCCCCGAAGTGCTCTGGCGCCCTGAGCCGAGCCACGTTGCCGACACCAAGATCGAAGCCTTCCGCCAGTGGCTGCGTGCCGAACGCGGCGTCGAGGTGGACGACTACCGCTCGCTCTGGGAGTTCTCCGTCGAGCGCGGCCCGGACTTCTGGACGGCGGTCGCGGACTTCCTCGGCGTCCGCTGGCACGACCAGCCCGGCGAGGTGCTCTCCGGCGAGATGCCGAACGCCGTCTGGTTCGACGGCGCCACGCTCAACTACGCCGAGCACGCGCTCACCCCCGGCGTCGCGGGGGCGACGAAGGCCGACGACGAAACGGCGGTGATCTTCCACCGCGAAGACGGCTTCGCGGACCACCTCACCTACGGCGAGCTTCGCGCGCAGGTCGGCGCCGCACGGGCGGCGCTGCTCGAACTGGGCGTCGGCAAGGGCGACCGGGTCGTCGCGCTGGCCCCGAACTGCCCGCAGACGCTGGTCGCGTTCCTCGCCGCGGCGAGCATCGGGGCGATCTGGTCGTCGTGCTCGCCGGACTTCGGCGTCCGCGCGATCGCGGACCGGTTCGTGCAGATCGAGCCGAAGGTGCTCTTCGCGGTCAACGCCTACGCGTACAACGGCCGACAGTTCGACATCCGGGGGACGGTCACCGACCTGCAGGCGAAGCTGCCGTCGCTGGCCGCGACGGTGCTCGTCGAGTACGTCGGCGAGGGCCGGCTGGACGGTGCCCTCGACTGGGCCGAGCTGCTCGCGAAGCACGAGGGCGCGCCCCTGCTGTTCGAGCCGGTCGAGTTCGCGCACCCGCTGTGGGTGCTCTACTCGTCGGGGACCACCGGCCTGCCGAAGGGCATCGTGCACGGCCACGGCGGCATCACCCTCGAACACCTCAAGGCCCTCGCGCTGCAGACGGACCTCGGGCCGGGCGACCGGTTCTTCTGGTTCAGCACCACCGGCTGGATGATGTGGAACTTCCTCATCTCCGGCCTGCTCGTCGGCACGACGATCGTGCTCTACGACGGCAGCCCCGGCCACCCGGACCTCAACGCGCTCTGGCACCTGGCCGAGCAGCACCGCGTCACGTACTTCGGGACGTCGGCGCCGTTCATCCAGAGCTGCCTGAAGGCCGGCATCAAGCCCGCCGAGCGCTACGACCTCACGGCGTTGCGCGCGCTCGGCTCGACCGGGGCGCCGCTGAGCGTCGAGGGCTTCCGGTGGATCGTCAACGAGGTCGGGAAGGGCGTCCAGATCTGCTCGGTTTCCGGCGGCACCGACCTGTGCGCGGCGTTCGTCGCGTCGGCACCCGACGTCCCGGTGTGGCTGGGGGAGCTGTCCTGCCCCGCGCTGGGCGCCGCGGTCAACGCGTTCGACGAGGCGGGCAACGCCGTCGTCGAGGAGGTCGGTGAGCTGGTCATCACGAAGCCGATGCCGTCGATGCCGGTGTTCTTCTGGAACGACCCGGACGGCTCGCGCCTGCGTGAGGCCTATTTCGAGATGTACCCGGGGTTGTGGCGCCACGGCGACTGGATCCGGGTCACCAACCGCGGCTCGGCGGTGATCTACGGCCGCAGCGACTCGACGCTCAACCGCGGCGGCGTCCGGATGGGCACCGCGGAGTTCTACCGGGTCGTCGAGGGGTACGACGAGATCGCGGACTCCCTGGTCGTGGACACTTCGGCGGCCGGGAACGAGGACGGTCAGCTGATCTGTTTCGTGGTGCTCGCCGGCGGTGCTTCGCTCGAAGACGTCGAGCCCCGGCTGAAGCAGGAGCTTCGTAGCGCGCTGTCACCGCGGCATGTACCCGATCGGTTCGTCGTGGTTTCGGAGATTCCCCGGACTTTGAACGGTAAAAAGTGTGAAGTACCGGTGAAGAAGATTCTGGCCGGTGTGGCTCCCGACCGGGCCGTCAGCCGCGACGCGCTGGCGAACCCGGCGGCCTTGACGCCGTTCGTGGAGCTCGCCGGGGGATAGATGGGGGAAGCATGATCGTCTGCAACGGGTTGTACGGGTGGTGACGGGGACCCGCGCGCAAACCACCTGGCGGGTGGCGGGAGCCACCACCGTGGGGGTGATCACCTGGGTGACCCGGCTGGCCGGACTGATGACGCTCGTGTCGGTCCTGGTGCCCGCCGGGCGCCGCAACCTGCGCGGGCACCTGTCGGAGTGGCTGGAGCTGCCGCAGGAGGCGACGGTCGCGGCGGCGACCGTCGCGCTGGTCACCGGCGTGCTGCTGGTGCTGCTGGCAGCCGGCCTGCGGCGGCGCAAGCGCCGGGCCTGGCAGCTGGCGGTCGGCGCGACGGTGCTGCTCACGGTGTCGCACATCGGCCTGCGGCACGTCTTCGGCGCCGGGATGGTGTCCGTCGTCCTGCTGGTGGGCCTGATCGCGAGCCGGCGCTACTTCGTCGCGAAGCCGGACCCGGTGGTCGGGCGCTGGCGTGCGGTGCGGGTGTTCCTGCAGCTGGCGCTGGCCGGGTTCGTGATCAACGTCATCCTGCTGTCGGTGGCGTCGCGGGCGGTGCTGGAGCCGATGAGCTTCCCGGACCGGGTGGCGGAGTCCGCGCTCGCGCTGGTCGGCGCCAGCGGGCCGGCGGTGTTCCACCAGATGTGGCTGGAGGACATGACGGCGGCCGTCGGGCTGCTGTTCGGCCTCGCCGCGGTCCTGGTGTCGGCGTACTTCCTGCTGCGCTCGGCCGAGCCGGCGCCGCGGCTGTCCGATGAGGAGGTCGACCGCCTCCGCAAGCTGCTCGACGAGCACGGCGACCGGGACTCGCTCGGCTACTTCGCGCTGCGGCGGGACAAGTTCGCGGTGTTCTCGCGGACGGGCAAGGCGGCGGTCACCTACCGCGTGATCGCCGGGGTGGCGCTGTGCTCGGCCGACCCCTTGGGCGACCACGAGGCGTGGCCGGGCGCGATCGAGGAGTACCTGGAGGTCTGCCGCCGCAACGGCTGGGTGCCGGCGGCGATGGGTGTCTCGGAGCTGGGAGCGACGGTCTGGGCCCGGTTCGGCCTGGAGGTGCTGGAGATCGGCGACGAGGCGGTCGTGGACGTCGACGGGTTCACGTTGGACGGACGCGTGATGCGCGGCGTCCGCCAGGCCGCGGCCCGCACGAAGCGCGCGGGCTACAAGGTGCTGGTGCGCCGCACCGAGGACCTGCGGCCCGGCGAGCTGGCGGAGCTGGAGGTCCTGGCGGCCAACTGGCGCGGCACGGACACCGAGCGTGGCTTCTCGATGGCGCTGGGCCGCATGGGCGACCCGGGATCGGTCCTGGTGACGGCCGAACAGGGCGGCCGCGTGCGAGGCGTGCTGCAGTTCGTCCCATGGGGGTCGACGGGCCTGTCCCTGGACGTGATGCGCCGCGACCGGTCGGCCGACAACGGCGTCAACGAGCTGATGATCTCGGAGCTGTTGCTGGCGGCCCGCCGCCACGGCGTCACGCAGGTGTCGTTGAACTTCGCGGCGTTCCGGGCGCTGATGGAACAGGGCCAGCGCATCGGCGCGGGCCCGGTGGCGCGCATGTCGGCGAAGGTCCTGCACTTCTTTTCGCGGTGGATCCAGATCGAGACGCTGTACAAGTTCAACGCGAAGTTCCAGCCCCGGTGGGCGCCGCGGTACCTGGTTTATCCGGGCGTCCGCGAGCTACCCCGGGTGGGCATCGCGACGTTCGAGGCGGAAGGCCTGGGCGGACGGTCCCCGCGCCTGCTCAGGCTGCTGCAACGTGCGTGAGGGGGGTGCCGTTCGGGGGTGATCCGGGGGTGTGTAACCTATCTGAGCAGTGGTCGTTGGGCCCAGGAGGCTTCGCCTAGTCTGGTCTATGGCGCCGCACTGCTAATGCGGTTGGGGGTAACCCCCCCTCCCGGGTTCAAATCCCGGAGCCTCCGCTGGTACCCGGTTCGCCGGGTGCTAGGTTAGAGAACAACTGAACACGCGCCCGTAGCTCAGCTGGATAGAGCATCTGACTACGGATCAGAAGGTCAGGGGTTCGAATCCCTTCGGGCGCACGTCTGGTTGAGACAGCAGTACCGAGCAGGGCCTCGTTTCCGGTTGGAGACGAGGCCCTGCTTGTTTTCCCGCCTGGGCAGCCGGCGCTGCCCGTGGAACCGCCCGTGCGCCCGTGGTCCGCCGGCTCGGCTCGTGCCACCGTTGATCGATCACCGGGTTCGGTGCCGATGCGAAAACAGCCGACCCGGGCTCGTGACGGGAGGGCCGGTCTTCGTGAAAGCCCACTGGCCCGGTGACCGTGAGCGCGTACCCCGTGGCCGTCCGGTCGTGCCCGTGCGCCGCCCCGAACCCGAGCAGCTGCTGCGGCTCAACCGGCTCGCCGGCAACGCGGCCGTGGCGTCGCTCGTCGTGCAGCGGGTACGGCTTTCCGACGCGGACAAGCAGCGGATCAAGGCACTGGACAAGAAACCGGCTGCCACCGCCAAGAAGCGGATCAAGGCGTTCTCCACCAGCGAGGGCGGGCTGTGGAACCTGCTGATCAGCTTCGCGGTCGGTTCGAAGATCCCGGGACCGGAGCGGGAGGTGTACCTCGCCGCGCTGTACCGCGCGCTCGGCGAGGACCAGCCGCTGGACGCGCTCATCGATCTGCGGGCCCTGCTCGACCGGAAGTACGGTGAAGTCTCGGTGCTGCCGGACAAGCCCGGCAAGCAGGAGCCGCCGCCGCGCTTCCTCCCCCCGGGCGGTGTCGGCTTCGCCCCGTCACTCGACCAGATCAAGTCGACCCGCGAAAAGCTGGTCAAGCACGTCGAGGAGAAGAAACCACCGGCGGCGTGGTCCGCCTTTCCCGTGGGCGTCCGGAAGCAGCTGATGGAAATGTGGGACAAGTGGCAGCGGGGCGAAACCGACGCGGCGAGCTTCTACGACGACTTCTACAAGCAGTCCGACGCGAAGCGGGCGATGGACGTCCCATCCGCCGGTCAGTACGTCGCCGCGCTCGCCGCGCAGGACCTCCTCGGTTCCACGCCGAAGGAACAAGCCGCGGACTCGAAAAGCGGTTACCCGCTCACGCTCGGCCACAAAGGTGGCTCGCCGCGGAGCCGGCTCTACCTGAACCCGCACCCGCGGCACGTCGCGGACGTGTACCGGTTCGTCAAGGACCACGTCGACTCGATCCCCGGCGTCATCTGGGTCAAGCTCGCCGACCACGCGCGGGCCATGACGGTGCGGGACGTCATCGTCATCTACCTCTCGACCGAGCACCCCGGCGCCGAGCAGGCGGTGGTCGGCGTCCTCAGGGACTACCAGTCCCGCCACGGCGGCCACTTCGTCGACGAGGTGCCCCGCTTGACGCGCGGCCTGCTCCCCGGTGTCGGTGTCGGCGACGAACCGCCCAACAGCGGCCTGGTGGGCATGGTCGAGAAGCAAACCCAGGCGATGACCAGCGAGGAACTGAATCGGCACGAGATCGACTTCGGCTCGTTCTCGTTCTCCACCTACCGCTCCACGCTCGTCGTGCGGGCCATCGAGGACGCCGGCGGCATCGGCGGCCGGGTGGACGTGTTCCAGTCGCTCGTCGCGGAGTACTTCGCCCGCGCGGGCATCGATCTCACCGACCCGGCCCGGCAGCGCCCGGCTGATCCGAGCGCTCTCCCGATACTGGGCATGCTCCGGCAGGCCCGGGAAGAGGACCGGGGAGAGAAGGAAAAGGAACACTCCTGACCGCGGCGATCGCTGCTTTCCGTAACTGGACTGGACCAGTGAGCTGACCTTCGTCCCGGCTGGTCAGCCCGTGGTCGGCACTCTCCGTGGTTGTTCTTCCCTAATTGGTCTGGACCACGTAACGTCTTCGCAAACGGTTCGAAAAACACCGCCTCGGTCCCCCCGCGGTGCCGGGCCGTTCCCGTACCTGGCTCAAGGGAGAGCGATGTCCAGAAAGAGATGGCACCTCCTCGGTTTGTTCACCGCGGTCGGCGCGCTCGCGATCGGTCTCGTGACCGTTCCGGCCAGCGCCGCCGGCGGCGTCAGCGCCAGCTTCACCAAGGGCTCCGACTGGGGCACCGGCTATGAAGGCAAGTACACGATCAACAACGGCTCCGGCTCGACGCTGGCCGCCTGGACGGTCGAGTTCGACCTCCCGTCCGGCGCGAAGATCTCGTCGCTCTGGGACGGCAGCTACACCGCGTCCGGCCAGCACGTCACCGTCAAGAACACCTGGAACGGCAACGTCGGCAACGGCTCGACCGCGAGCTTCGGCTTCAACGTCGCCTACTCCGGCACCTACTCGGCGCCGGCGAACTGCAAGCTGAACGGCGGCTCCTGCGACGCCGGCGGCGGCACCCCGACCACCACGCCGACCACCCCGACGCAGCCCACCACCAATCCCACGACGCCGACCACCCCGCCGACCACGACCACGCCACCGCAGACCGGTGGGCTGAAGAACGTCGGCTACTTCGTGCAGTGGGGCGTCTACGGCCGCAACTACCACGTCAAGAACATCGAAACCTCGGGCTCGGCGAGCAAGCTGACCCACATCAACTACGCCTTCGGCAACGTGACGAACGGGCAGTGCACGGCGAACGACGACCCGTACGCCGACTACCAGAAGACCTACGACGCCGCGGGCAGCGTCGACGGCGTCGCCGACACCTGGGACCAGCCGGTCGCGGGCAACTTCAACCAGCTGCGCAAGCTGAAGAAGCTGCACCCGGGCCTCAAGGTGATCTGGTCGTTCGGCGGCTGGACCTACTCCGGCGGCTTCGGCCAGGCGTCGCAGAACGCCGCCGCCTTCGCGCAGTCCTGCTACAACCTGCTGAAGGACCCGCGCTGGGCGGACATCTGGGACGGCATCGACATCGACTGGGAGTACCCCAACGCGTGCGGTCTTTCCTGTGACACCAGCGGTGCCGCGGCCTACAAGAACCTGATGTCGGCGCTGCGGGCGAAGTTCGGCTCGTCGTTCCTCATCACCTCGGCCATCACGGCGGACGGCAGCAGCGGCGGCAAGCTCGACGTCGCCGACTACGGCGGCGCCGCGCAGTACGTCGACTGGTACAACGTCATGAGCTACGACTACTTCGGCGCGTGGGCGGCGCAGGGCCCGACGGCTCCGCACTCGCCGCTGACGTCGTACTCGGGCATCCCGACCGCCGGGTTCTACTCCGACGCCGCGATCCAGAAGCTGAAGAGCAAGGGCGTCCCGTCGAGCAAGCTGTTGCTGGGCATCGGGTTCTACGGCCGCGGCTGGACCGGCGTCACGCAGAGCACCCCGGGCGGCACCGCGACCGGGCCGGCGCCGGGGACGTACGAGCAGGGCATCGAGGACTACAAGGTCCTGAAGAACAGCTGCCCGTCGACCGGCACGATCGCCGGCACCGCGTACGCCAAGTGCGGCAGCAACTGGTGGAGCTACGACACCCCGGCGACCATCGGCGGGAAGATGTCCTACGCCAAGCAGCAGGGTCTCGGCGGCGCCTTCTTCTGGGAGCTGACCGGCGACACCACCGGCGGCGAGCTCATCACCGCGATGAAGAACGGCCTGTCATGAGGCGCCGGTGGTTGCCCGCACTCGGGCTGGCGGCCGCGGCCGCCACGATCGGCGCGATGTTCGTGATCGCCCCGGCGAACGCGGCGGGCGGCGTGTCCGCGACCTTCTCGAAGGGCTCCGACTGGGGCACCGGGTACGAGGGCAAGTACACGATCGCCAACGGCTCGGGCTCGACGCTCGCGACCTGGACCGTCGAGTTCGACCTGCCGAGCGGCGCGAAGATCTCGTCGCTCTGGGACGGCAGCTACACCGCGTCCGGCCAGCACGTCACCGTCAAGAACACCTGGAACGGCAACGTCGCCAACGGCGGTAGCGCCAGCTTCGGCTTCAACGTGGCGTACTCCGGTTCGTACGTCGCGCCGTCGAACTGCAAGCTGAACGGGGGTTCGTGCTCCGCCGGGGGCACACCCCCCACGACCACGACGCCTCCTACGACGACGACCCCGCCGACGACCACCACGCCGCCCCCGCCGGGTGGCCGGGGCGCGCCCTACCTCTACATGGGCTGGGGCAGCCCGCCGAACCCGCAGACGGTGATGAACGCGACCGGGATCAAGTGGTTCACCATGGCGTTCATCAACGCCTCCGGTGGCTGCAACCCGGCGTGGGACAGCAGCCGTCCGCTCTCGGGCAGCGCCGACGCCACCGCGATCTCGCAGATCAAGGCGGCGGGCGGCCAGGTCGTCCCGTCGTTCGGCGGCTGGAGCGGCAACAAGCTCGGACCGAACTGCTCGACGTCCACCGCGCTCGCCGGCGCCTACCAGCAGGTGATCAACGCGTACGGGCTGAAGGCGATCGACATCGACATCGAGAACTCCGACGAGTTCGAGAACGAGGCCGTGCAGGACCGGATCCTGGGCGCGCTGAAGATCGTCAAGCAGAACAACCCGGGGATCCAGACGATCCTCACGTTCGGCACGTCGACGACCGGCCCGAACTACTACGGCAACCGGCTCATCGACCAGTCGAAGGCCCTCGGCGCGAACGTGGACGTGTTCACGATCATGCCGTTCGACTTCGGCGGCGGCGCGAACATGTACAACAGCACGGTCAGCGCGGCGAACGGCCTGCGGGACAAGCTGAAGTCGACGTTCGGCTGGAGCGACGCCACGGCGTACGCGCACCTGGGCATCTCGGGCATGAACGGGCTGTCCGACCAGCAGGAGCTGACGGACCTGTCGACGTGGACCCAGATCACGAACTGGGCCAAGTCGAACAAGATCGCCCGCCTGGCGTTCTGGTCGGTCAACCGCGACCGGGGCTGCCCCGGCGGCGGCGTCCAGTCGGCGTGCAGCGGCATCGCCCAGAACGACTGGGACTTCACCAAGGTGACGGCGGGCTTCTGACGTCGTCGTGAACGAAGGCCTCCTTTGCCGGCTCCCCGGGCCGGCAAAGGAGGCCTTCTTCAATGCCCCACGAAGAAGTGCCAGCCGACCCACCACCAGGCCAGCACGAACGCGATCCGCGCGCTCCGCCGTCGCATCACCACGGCCAGCACGCTGGTCAGCTTCGGCACCCGCTTCGGCCACACGTGGCTCGCCACGCCCAGCCCGATCGCGACCAGGACGATCAGGCCGAACCCCAGCTCCGTGAGCACCCGGGTGCTCACGACCGCCTCGCCTCGGCCGCCGCGCGGAGCATCGCCAGGCCCGCCGCCAGCCAGCCCGTGATCGCCAGTGCCTGGACCCAGCGGTGCGTCAGCAGCGGGTCGACGAGGTCGCTCATCGTCGGGTGGGTGAGCGACAGCCCGCCCGCCGCCTGCTCGTACACGAACGACAGCAGCTCCCAGCCGCACCAGCCGAGCGCCACCGCCGACCACAGCCACGCCCGCCGCGGCACCGGCCGGTCGGCGGGCAGCGACGGGTCGCGCCACTCGGCGACCAGCGCGACCAGGCCGATCGCCGAGATCGCGACCGCCACCGGGACGCTGTCGCGGCCGAACGCCAGCACCAGCAGCCCGGCCGCGATCACCGCGAACCCCGGCACCCGGAACGGCTCGCCGAGTTCCGCGATCTCCGTGCGCGGCCGTTCGGTGACCAGGAGAACCAGCGTGACGGCGAGGAAGATAAGCGCGTCCGCCGGCGCGCCGCGGATCCAGTGCGCGATCGCCGCGAGGGTGAGCGCGACGACCGGGAGGTCGACGGTGAGCGGGTGACTGCGGAAGCCGAGAGCCATGGCGTAGCTCCTTCGCGACAGGTCCTTGTCATTGCTAACAAAAAACCCGGCGCGCGGCCAGCGGATTCCGCCCTCAGAGCGTTTTGACGGCGTCTCCGATCGCTTCGTCGAGGATGGACAGGCCCAGTGCAATCTCCTCTTCGGACGCCGTCAGCGGCGGCGCGATCCGGAACACCCCGCCCATCCCGGGCAGCTGCACGATGTTCATGTGCAGCCCCAGCTCGAGGCAGCGCCGCGTGACGCGCCCGCCGAGCTCGTCCGAACTGCGCTTCGTCTCGCGGTCGACGACCAGCTCCAGCCCCGCCAGCAGGCCGCGGCCGCGGATGTCGCCGACGACCTCGTGGCGGTGGGCGATCCGCTCGAGACCGTGGCGCAGCAACGAGCCCAGCTGCAGGGCGCGCTCGTCGAGGTGGTCGCGGTGCAGGACGTCCAGCACCGTGTTGCCGACGGCCGCGGGCAGCGGGTCCGCGACGTGCGTCGTGAAGAACAGGAAGCCGCGCTCGTGCGCCTCCTGCTCGATTTCCGCGCTGGTCAGCACCGCCGCCAGCGGGAGGCCGGCGCCGAGCGTCTTCGACAGCGTCAGGATGTCCGGGACGACGCCGTCGCGCTCGAACGCGTACCACGTGCCGGTGCGGCACAGGCCCGTCTGGGCCTCGTCGAGGATCAGCAGCATGCCGCGTTCCCGGCACTTCCGCTGCAGCGCGGCGAAGTAGCCGGGCGGCGGTTCGATGATGCCGCCCGAACTCAGGATCGGCTCGACGATGCACGCCGCGAGACTGCCGACCGACTGCGCGTCGATCAGGTCGAAGCCGAAGTCGAGCTGGCGGCGCCAGTCGAGGTGGCCGTCGGCGTCGGTGAAGTCCGGCCGGTACGCGTTGGGCGCGGGGATGGCGAAGTTGCCGGGCGCGGCGGGGCCGTAGCCCTTGCGGCCGGCGCTGTACGTCGCGCTCGCCGCGGCCTGGGTCATGCCGTGCCACGACCGGGCGAACGAGACGATCTCGTGCTTGCCGGTGACGAGCTTCGCCATCCGGATGGCGGCTTCGTTGGATTCGGCGCCCGTGGTGAGCAGCAGCGCCTTCTCCAGCGGCGCCGGCAGCGTCTCGGCCAGGCGGCGCGCGAGGTCGACGACCGGGCGGCTCAGCATGCCGCTGAAGAGGTGGTCGAGCTTCGCGACCTGGCGCTGGACGGTGTCGACGATCTCCGGGTGCGAGTGCCCGAGGATCGCGCTCATCTGGCCGGAGGTGAAGTCGAGGATGCGGCGGCCGTCTTCGGTGAAGACGAAGCTGCCTTCGGCGTGGTCGATGATTTCGCGGGTGAAGGTGCCGCCGTAGCGCACGAGGTGCCGGTCGGCGTCGGTCCAGAACGCTTCTGCGGTGGTTTCGGAGGTCGGGGCAGCCATGCCTTCGACGGTAAGGCGTCGCCGAGCGACACGTCCATCTCACGATTCCGGCTTTCTTGTTCGGTTCTGCCGCACAAGAATGGGCGGATGCTGAACCCGTGGCGCCTGCGGCTGCTGAGCCGGCTCGACACACTGGGGACCGTCCGCGCGGTGGCCCACGACGCGAACCTGAGCGCGTCGAGCGTGTCGCAGCAGCTGGCCGTGCTCGAAGCGGAAACCCGCACCCAGCTGCTGGAACGCACCGGCCGCCGGGTCCGCCTGACGCCGGCGGGGCTGATGCTGGCGCGGCGCGCGCGGGCGATCCTCGACCACATGGACACGGTCGAGGCGGAGCTGCGCAGCCTCGGCGAGGAGCCGGTCGGCCTGGTCCGGCTCGGCGCGTTCCAGAGCGCGATCCACACGATGGCGGTCCCGGCGGTGACGCGGCTGGCGGGCGCGTACCCGCACCTGGAGGTCGAGCTGTTGGAGCTGGAGCCGCACGCGAGCATCCCGGCCCTGCGCGGCGGCGACGCGGACGTGATCATCACGACGACGGACTTCGTCCAGCTGCCCCTGGGCCCCGACCTCGACATCGTCCCGCTGGCCACGGACCCGATCGTGCTGGTGACCTCCGCGGAAGGTCGCGGCCCGGCGGTGTTGTCGGCGTACGCGGATTCGCCGTGGGCGCTGGATGTGCCGCAGTCGTACATGGCGGACCTGACGCTGCGGTTGTGCCGCGAGTCGGGCTTCGAGCCGCGGGTGGTGTGCCGGTTCAGCAACTACCTGATGACGTTGCAGCACGTGGAGGCTGGGTTGTCGATCGCGCTGCTGCCGTTGCTGGCGGTGGACCGCCGCTACCGGGTGGTGACGCGCGAGCTGGCCACCCCGGTGACCCGCACGATCGCGGCGGTGGTGCGCCGGGGAACGCCGTTGCGGGCGGGGGTGAACGTGGTGCTCGACGCGTTGCGGCAGCCGCCGGACCTCCCGGCCCTGACGGAATGGGCCGGGAGCCGGCGGCCACCGAGCTAGTCGTTCTTCCCGTGCCCGCGGAGGCGGTCCCGCAGCTCCCGGAACTTGGCCTCGACGTAGATCTGCATCCCCTCGCGGTTCTTGTACGCCTCGGCGAGAGCCGCGCCGAACGACTGCATGACCTCGCCGAAGGCTTCCACACCGTGGGGCATTTCGCGGCCGAGCAACTCGGCGAACGTCCCGGCGGCGTGCGCGGCGGTGTCGACCTTCTCGATGGCCTCGGCCGAGGCTTCGTCCCTGGCTTCGTGGTCGTCCGACGACTCGCCGGATCCGGCCGGGTCGTCGGGGCCACCGGGACCGTCCGGCCCGTGGGGCCCGCCGGGGCCACCAGGACCGTCCGGTCCATGTGGGCCGTTGGGTCCATCCGGGCCGTCGGGGTCATCGGGCGGGGAACCGCCGTCGGCCGCTTCGGGTGCCGCCGGTTCCTCGGGCATCATCGACGGCTGGTCTCCCCGCAAGGCACTGACCATGCCCTTGAGCCCGTCGAGACCGGTTTCGTACATCGCGCCGGCCGTGAAGGCGGTGGCGGCCAGAGCGCCCAGCGTGTGGTCGGCCGGCGCCGGCACCGCGTCGACCCTGACCTCCTGACCGGTGTGGATCTCGGTGTGTCCGGGGGTTCCGTAGGCGTCGGTCACCGCATTGGTGAGCTTCTCCGCCTTCTCGGCGCCCTTCGCCATCTCCGTGGACGACCGTTCCTTCGGTTTCTGTTCGAGGGCCGGTTCCGTTTTCCGCTCGACGCCGGTTTCGTCGCGGTTCGGCTCGTCCGGCGAATTCGCGGCGTCCGGCTCGGGGCGCTGCTTCTCCACGAGTTCTCCGCGCTCGTTCACGACTGCCACGTAGTCGTTCGGCCCCAGCTCCGGGATCCGTGACTCCGGTCCGCCGGGTGAGTTGTCGCCTCCACCCCGCGTGCCGGAATCCGTCCGCGTGCCGGAATCCGTCCGCGTTTCGGCGCCGGGTGCGACCCGGACTTCGGGCGATCCCGCCGAGCCCCGGTCGGGGTTTTCGGATCGGCCGGAAGCCTGAGCCTCAACCACCGGCAGCTCCCGGGAAGCCTGCTCCGGCCCGGGAACCTCGGACCGGACGGCTCGCTCCGGCGACCGGCCGGGATCGGTGTCCTGGCCGGACTCCAGCCTCACGGGCTCTTCGAACACGACCGGCTGTTCGGTCCGCGATTCGGCCGCCGTCGTGCTCGACGGGCCGTCCCACATCGGACCGGGCAGGGTGAGTTCCCGCTCCCGCTCGAAGTCGTCCGGATCGTCGCCGCCGGTGTCTTCCCGATCCGCTTGCTCCGGTTCCTCGGCGCGATCGTCTTCGGGGCGGTCAGGGTCTTCAGCTTGGTCGGCGCGGTCGTCGGTGTCCTCGGGCGGCTGTTCGTCGTCGCGGCGATCCGTGTCGTCGGGCGCCACGTCGTCTTCGGGACGGTCGGGGTCTTCGGTGCCGTCGGTGTCCTCTGGCGGCTGTTCGTTGTCGCGGAGGTCGTCTTCGCCGCGGCGGTCGGCTTCTTCGGCGCGTTCGTTGGCGGCGTCGTCTTCGGGGTGGCCGGGGTCTTCGGCGTCGTCCGTGTCCTCCGGCGGCTGTTCGTCGGCACGCAGGTCGTTCTCGTCGCGGTGGTCGGCTTCTTCGGCGCGCTCGCCGGCGGCGTCGTCCTCGGGCTGCTCGGTGGCATCCGGCTCGTCGTCCGGCGGGTCGTCGTCGGCCGCCCGGTCCTCCGCCTGGTCGGGGGTTTCTTCCGTGCCTGGGTCGGGTTCGTCGTCCGGGGGATCGTCCGGGACGTCGTCCGGGTCCTCGGGCGGTGGTTCCTCCGCGCTGTCGTCCGGCGGATCCTCCGCGCCGGGATCGTCCACCGCGGCGTCGTCTTCGCGGGGCTGGTCCGGCTCGTCGTCGGGTGGGTCGTCGGGTGTGCCGGTCTCCTCGGGCCCCTGATCCGGGGTGTCGTCCGGTGAGTCGTCCTCCGCCGGGCCTTCGGGGTGGTCCGGCTCCGTGTCCGCGGGTTCCGGTGGGGGCTCCGGCGCTTCGGGTGCTCCCTCGCTGGTCTCGTTCATCGTTTGGCCCCCTCGGCGTCCAAGCGCAGCACGCGGTCGGCGCGGAACTCGATGTTCAGGAACTTCGTCGCCGCCTGGACGCGGGCGGTCTCCGTCTTCGCGTTGCTCAGCTGGGCCGCCGCCTTCAGGATCAACGTCGGCCGGGTCGTGCCGATGACGGTTGGTCCGTCGTCGGACCACTGCTCCGGGCGCCGGCGCAGGGCCGCCAGCTGCTCCGCGCGTGTCGCACCTTCGAGGAGCAATCCCCGGTCCGCCCACGACGACGTCAGCGGATGCGGCCCGGTGTCCGGCTCATCGGCCTTCAGCGCCAGCAGGACGTCGTACCAGCGGTAGCTCCCCGCCTGCCACCGGACCTCCGGACCCGCGCAGCCCGGCTCACCCGCCAACGTCCGCCGGGCGCTGTCCGCCAGGTGGGAGATGAACCCGGCCGCCGGGTTGTAGCGGGTGATCCCCGCGTAGCGGGCGTCCACCGCCGTCTGGATCCGGTGTGCCACCGCGCATTCCAGCGTCCGCGGGTCGTACTTCGCGTGTACCGAAGCGATCCACGAGTCGGACGGCGTAGGCGCCGGGCGGCCGGCGATGTGCGCGACCGTCAGCAACTCCAGCCACAGCACCAGTTCCGGGTCCTCGTCCGCGCGGTACACCGCGTCGCCCAGCTCGCGCAACGTGCACGCCCGCGCCGCGCACAACTGTCCACATGCGACACTTCGGCGGGCCGCCAGCGGTGGTGACGACGAGGCCGAAGACGCGTCCTCCAGTGACGCACCGAGCGGCATGGCCAACCGCAACGGCCGGTCCATTCCGTCCGTGAACACCGCCGCCCGGCCCGGGGGCAGCGTCACCACGTGGCGGGATTGGGCTTCGCTCAGGTTCATCGTCGCTCCGACCGCCTCGCGGTCGTCCGCGGCCGGCAGCCGGTGGAGGATCTTGCACGCCGTGTTCTTGATGACGTCCGGAACGATCTTGCCCGGGATCTGCTCCGCCACCACGATTCCTTCGCCGTACGCGCGGATCTCGGCCAGCAGCGACGTGAACAGCTCCACCGCGTGCTCGGTCGGGCTGCCCGGCTCCGCCCGCTTCAGCAGCCGGTGCGCCTCCTCCAGCACCAGCACGTGCTTCAGCCCGGCCGAACCGGCCACGTGGTGGACGCGCAGGTGCTCGAACAGCCGGATCAGCACCGCGCCGATGAAGAACGCCTTGTCCATGTCGGAGCCGATGTCCTCGATCTCCAGCACGACGTTGCCGCGCAGCAGCCGCGCGATGTCCAGGGGGTGGCCGCCCTCGAAGAAGCGGCCCGGTGTGCCCAGTCGCAGCGACCCGATGCGGACGTCGACGAAGCCGCGGACGTTGTCGGCGACCTCCTTGCCGTAGCCGATGCCCTTGACCACCTCGATCGCCGTCTGCTGCAGGTCGCCCAGGCTCGGGTACTTCACCCGCCCGACGCGGCCGCGGACCTCGCCGGTCACCGGGTCCCAGCCCTGTTCGGTATAGCACCGGGTCAGTGCCTGCGCGAGGACCTGCGGGAACGGCTCGTCCGCGTCGAACGCCGCCAGGAACAGCGCGCGGGTCAGGTCCAGGTGCGTCTGCAGCGGGAAGCCCGCCGCCGGTTCCAGGGGGTTGAGCCCGGCCGGGTACGCGCCGGGGTCGCCCGGGCGGATCACCGTGACCTCGCCGGACGGGCCGAGCCGGCCCGCCATCGCCGCGTACTCCGCCTTCGCCGGCTCGATGACCAGCCACGGGACGCCCGCGGTGTGCAGCCCCTCCAGCAGATGCCGGACGGTCTGAGACTTGCCGGACCCGGTGGCGCCCGCGACGAACGTGTGCCGGTTGAGCGTGTCGAGCGCGACGCGGAACTCGCCCACCTCCTGGTCCGCGTCGTCGAGGACGGTGCCGAGCGGGATCTCGCCGTCGGCCTCCGGGGTGACGTCGAACAGCGGCGGCTCGGTCATCCGGATCCCCGGCAGCTCGCGCCGCGGCGGGCGGGCGATCGCCGCGACGAACTCGCCGGGCGCCGCGAACGCGCCCTCGCTCTTCCACGCCGACGCCAGCGGGACGCAGTCGGTGCCCGGTGTCAGCACGTACGGCAGCGCGTCGAGGTCGCTGGCGCTGCACAGCAACGCGGCCGCCGCGCGCGTGCTCGGCTCGTCCGGGCCGCCGACCAGGACGTGCACCGTCCACAGCCCGGCGGACTTGGCCCGCGACAGCTCCCGGTACCGGCCCTCGGCCCGCAGCAGCGCGATCCGGTCCGGTTCGGAGTTCTCCCGCTGCCGCAGCCGCGGGATCGTCGTCTCGAGGCCGACGAGCTCGCGTTCGACGGCGTCGGTGCCCAGCGGCTCGGCGACGACCAGCCAGACGAACTCGCCGGGCAGGTGGGCGACGTAGTCGTCGAAGCCGCCGCGGCCCGGCGCGTCCGCACCGGACTGGGGTGTCCACAGTGGATCGTGGGCGCCCGCGCACCGCGTCCACGCCGGCAGTGCCGCCCACTCTTCGACGGTCTCGGCGACGGGTGTGCCGAGGCTGCCCGGCGGGTAGAGGATCGGCACCGGGCCGTCGGCGGGCCGCGCGACCGGCGAGTGCGGGCGCCCGCCGACCAGCACGCGCAGCGACCGCGCCCCGCCCGTGCGGTCCCAGGCGACCGCGAACGCCGCGTCGGGGCCGCGGAACCGCAGGTCGGCGTGGGCCGCGGTGAGCGCGGCGAACAGCTGCGCCGGGGCGCGGCCGCCGGTCTCGTCGGGCCGGTCGGCGTCCGTGGCGAGGTCGTCGCCGCGCGGCACCGACAGCAGGCGGTGGAAGCCGAAGCCGGCGAGCGGGGACATCAGCGCGGGAGCGCGACCCGGTCGAGCAGGACGATGCCGGGGTTGCAGTCGCCCATGACCACCCGCCGCCCGCTCGGACCCGCCTCGACGAGCACGAACGCCGTCGGCGCGAGCGACTGCAGCGCCGTCGGCTCGACCTGGAACTCGTACACGCGGGCGCGCGTCTCGCCTTCGCTGCGCGAGATGGCTTCGGACTGGTTGACGGTGTCCTGCCAGTTGCTCTCGCGGGAGGTCGACGAGCTGAAGTTCCGGCTCCAGTTCGAACCCGACGACCACGACCCGCCGCTGCCGCCGCTCCCGCTGGTGAAACTGCTGCTGCCGCCGTAGCTGTAGCCGCGGCTGCTGGAGGAGCCGGTGGACCCGCCCGTGCTGGACGAGTTGCCTTCGGTGAACGTCTTGCCCATCTCCGCGGTCAGCTGGGAGAGGACGAACTTGAAGCCGCGGCCGATGAACTCCGCCGCGTTCGCCGCCTCGTTCGCGTTGCCCAGCTGCATGAGCAGGCTGACGCTGCCGGAGCCGCCGAGCAGCTTCTGCAGGTCGTCGCGCAGGTGCCGGAGCAGGAAGACGAGCCGGACCCCGGCGCGGCGGGCCTGCTGGGCCATGGACTCCAGCGCGTCGAGCCCGATCTGGTCGGCGCCGGCGACGATCAGCACCTCGCGGCCGGTCGTCTCCCGGGAGTGCAGCTCCTGCAGGGCGCGGTGGAAGACGACGTGGTCGAGGAACCGCTTGTGCCGCCCGATCTTGGTCCGGGTCGCGACGACGGACAGGCCGCGCGACGGCCAGCTCGCGCGGAACCCGGTGGGCGTGCCGTCGGTGGGCTGCTCGGTCCGCGCCAGCCCGCGGATCTCGCCTTCGAGCGCGATGAGCTCGTTGCGCACCTGCTCGGTGTTGCCGACGGTGTCCACATAGGAGTTGAGCTTGCGCAGCTCGTCGGCCGACAGCGTTTCGTCCGAGCCCGCGTCGTACACCCGGCGCAGCACCTGCAGCCCGGCGACGAGCTTGGTGAACGTGACCGGCCCGGTCAGCCGCTCGGCCACGGTGGTGAGCAGGTCGGCGTGCAGGCCGCGCAGGTCGGCGCCCAGCGCCGTGCGGTTCAGGTTGTGCATCGCCTCGGCGACGACCTCGGCCAGCTCGTGCGGGTCGAGGTCGGCGAGCAGGCCGAACGCGCCGAGGTCGCGCGGCAGCTCGTGCACGGCGACCTCGTAGCCCTTGGCCGCCGCGGCCAGCGTCAGGTCGTCGGCGACGGCCATGTCGGTCAGGTCCAGCAGCAGCATCGACGCGCCGCCGGCCAGCTGGGCGGCGCCGCTGGTGGCGAGCAGGCTCGCCCAGCCGTCCTCGGTCCCGCCGAAGACGTCGACGCGGTTGGGCCGGGTGTTCAGCTTCACCGGCTGCCACAGCATCGCGGAGCCGAACCGCTCGCGTTCCCGGCGGTCGTGCTCGGCGACCCGCTGCTGCCACGCGAAGTGGGCCTGCGTGTACGACTCGAGCGCGCGGTTGTAGTGGGACTCGTAGCCGCGCTTCATCACGGTGAACCGCCGCCGCGTCCGGAAGAAGTGCACGATCGCCAGGACGACGCCGACGACGAGCACCACGCTGGTGGTGATCTGGGCGGCCAGCGGGACCTGCTTCGAGACGGACTCCATCATCCCGCCGACCATCACGACCAGGACGACGGTCAGGGCGAGCCAGCCGAGCAGCCCGAGCCAGGCGCGCTTGCTGCGCTTCTCCCGCAGCAGGTAGTCGTGTGGCGCGTACACCTGCTCGGCGACCGGTGGGGTGGCCGACTCCGGGCTCACAGTGACCGGCGCGGGTGGCGTGTACTCCCAGCCCCACGTTTCGCGCGCGCCGAACAGCCGCTCCCACATCTCGGTCGTGCCGCCGACCGCAACGTCCCGCCCCTGCACTGGCCCCTCCGGAGTCCGCCATTCGCCCGGTTGCCGCACGATTGTGCCCCGGCGGACCGACAAAAGTGACAGCATTCCCCCGATCGTCCACATCCGGACACTGTCCGGGGGACGGCCGGCCGCGGGCGGACACCCGGCGCTCAGACCTCCGCGTTCTCCTTGCGCGGCAGCTCCGGGCTGGTTCCCCAGGCGAGCTCGGTGACCGCGCGGACCGCGGCCGGGACGGCGGCCGCCACTTCCGGCGACAGGCCGATCCCGCCGTCGAGGCAGGCCGGTTCGCAGCCGACGACCAGGACGCGCCCGGCGTCGCCGCCGAGCAGGCCGAGCAGCCGGAACACCGCGTCCGGGCGCAGGCCGTGCGCGTCGATGGCCGGCGAAGCGGCCAGGTCGTCGGTGTCCGCCTCGATCAGCGAGAGCGTGCCGGGCGGGCGGCCGTGCGGGGTCGCGTCGAGCAGGATCGTCGTGTCGTAGCCGCCCGTCAGGTCGTAGGCGAGGTGGGTGACCGCGATGCCGTAGTCGGCGATCTGCACCCACGGCGGCAGGTCGGCCGCCTCCAGCTCCTTGATGACCTCGACGGCGAAACCGTCGTCGCTCAGGAAGATGTTGCCGATGCCGGCGACCAGGACCCGTGGCCTCATTCCGCGACCTCCACAGTGCGGTGGCTCGTCCCCGGTCCAGGCTAGAACTGTGAAGTGGATCACACAATAGGTCAGAAGTGGTGCTCGCGGTCGTCCTGGACGTGCTCCGCGCGGGCGAGCCACTGCTCCGCCTCGTGGGCGGCCCCTCGCGACCGCAGCATCCGGGCCAGGCTGAGCATGCCCTGGACGTCGCCGGTGTCGGCGGCCCGGCGGAACCACCGCTCGGCCTCGCCGAAGTCCTCCCGGTGCTCGGCGAGGTGCCCGAGGTTGGTGAGCGCGGGGACGCTGCCGTGCTCGGCGGCCTTGCGGTACCAGGCCGCGGCCTCGCCCTCGTCGCCGCGGTTGCGGGCCAGCACGCCGAGGTTCGTCATCGCCGCCGGGTCACCGCGCTCGGCGGCGTCGAGGTACCAGTTCTCGGCTTCTTCGAGGTCGCCGCGGCGGTGCAGCAGCAGCCCGAGCCGGACGATCGCCTCGACGTGCCCGCCGGTCGCGCCCTGGCGGTACCACGACTCGGCGTCGCCGGGCCTGCCGAGCCGTTCGGCCTGCCTGCCCAGCTGGCAGGTGGCGGCGAGGTCGCCCGCCTGCACGGCCGAGCGCCACCAGCGGGAGGCTTCGGCGGCCTGGCCGCGGTCGCGCAGCACGATGCCGAGGTCGACCATCGCGCTCGTGATCCCGGCGTCGGCGGCCTGCCGCAGCCACGTCTCGGCCTCTTCGGTCCGCCCCTGCTCGCGCAGCATGTGCCCGAGCGCGGCGATCGAGGGCAGGTCGCCGGTGCGGGCGGCCTCGGCGTACCAGTGCTGGGCGTCTTCGCGCTTGCCGCGCCGCTCGTAGGAGCGGGCGAGGTTCAGCATCCCGTGCGGCTCGCCGGCCAGTGCGGCCTCGTGGTACCAGCGCTCGGCTTCCTCCTGCGCGCCGCGTTCGGCGAGCAGGTGCGCCAGCGACGTCATCGAGACGCGGTCGCCGCCCATCGCGGCCTTGCGGAACCACGACTCGGCCTCGGCGAGGTTCCCCTGCTCGCGCATGGCGGAGCCCATCCTGGCCATGGCGACGACGTTGCCGCCCTCAGCGGCTTTGCGCTGGAAGAACTCGTCGAACTTCTTGAGCCGGCCGGGCATCGGCTGCTCCCTCCGGATGGGTCCTGCTCCGGTAGTCGCAGATGATCGGCTCGGTGTGACACCCCTGCCGTGGGTGGGCGAGGTCACATTCGCGCCAGGTCGTCGTGTCGGCGCGGTTTTCCCAGGCCGGCAGGGGTGAGACTACGCCGCGCTCAGGTGAATTCGAGAGGAGAAAATCGTGGCGGCCCGCGGCTTTCGGCTCAGCGTGACCCAACGATCTCTGCTGGTAGTCGCGATCCTGGCGGTGGCCTTCTTCGGGTACTGGGCGACGAGAAGCTCCGGTGCGACCCCGCCGCCGTCGCCGTCGTCCGCGGCACCGGTTCCGGTCAGCGCGGCCGACGCGCAGAAGCAGCTCGGCGAGCTGACCATCGCCGCGCGGACGTCGATGGACGGCTACTCGCGTGAGAAGTTCCCGCACTGGGACAACCAAGGGTCAGGCTGTGACACCCGCGAAGTCGTCCTCAAGCGGGACGGCAAGGACGTCAAGACCGACAAGGACTGCCGGCCGACGTCCGGGACGTGGCACAGCGTCTACGACGACGAGACCTGGACCAAGGCGACCGACGTCGACATCGACCACATGGTCCCGCTCGGGCAGGCGTGGGCCAGCGGCGCGAAGACGTGGACGACCGAGAAGCGCGAGCAGTTCGCCAACGACCTGACCCGGCCGCAGCTGTTCGCCGTCACCGACAACGTCAACCAGCAGAAGAGCGACAAGGCGCCGGACCAGTGGAAGCCGCCGCTCGTGGCGTTCTGGTGCACCTACGCGACCGACTGGATCGTGGTGAAGCACTACTACGGCCTGACGATCACCGAAGGCGAGAAAACCGCCTTGACGGACATGCTGCGCCGCTGCTGAGCTGGCCGGCATGACGACGTTCGCGCTGATCCACGGTGGCGGCGGCAGCGGGTGGGACTTCCACCTGCTCGGCCCGGAGCTGGAGGCGCGCGGCCACAGCTTCGTCGCGCCGGACCTGCCGATCACCGACCCTTCGGCCGGGCTCTCGGACTTCGTCGACACCGTGTTGGCGGCGTTGGGCGACACTTCGGACGTCGCCGTCGTCGGGCATTCGTACGGCGGGTTCACGGCCTCGCTGGTCGCCGCGAAGGTGCGCGCGCGGCTGCTGGTCTACCTGGCCGGGATGATCCCGGCGCCGGGGGAGCCGCCGGGCCAGTGGTGGTCCAACACCGGCTTCTCCGCCCCCTCGGGGCTCACGGAGATCGAGACGTTCTTCAACGGCGTCGACCCGGCGCTCGCCGCGGAAGGCATGGCGCACGGGCGCGAGCAGGTGAGCCGCGAGGGCGAGGACCCGTGGCCGCTGCCGGCCCACCCGGACGTCCCGACCCGGGTCCTGCTGTGCCGCGACGACCGGTTCTTCACGCCGGACTTTCAGCGCCGGGTGGCCAAAGAGCGCCTGGGCCTGACGCCGGACGAGGTCGACGGCCCGCACTGCGCCCCGCTGAGTCACCCCGCGCAGATCGCCGACCGCCTGGTGAGTTACCTCGGCTGAGCCGATCGGGGTACCGGAAAACTTAAAGGTCTAGACCTATTGACTGTGTGGTCCAGGCCACTTAACGTCAGGTGCGCGGCGAACCCGCACCTCCCCACCCGCGTCACCTCCACCCCGGTCCCCACCATGGAGGTCTCCTCGTCATGCGCTTGGCCAGAGTCCTCGCGCTGGCGGCCTTCGCCGCCGGCAGCCTGCTCGTCGCGCCCGCCGCGTCCGCGGCCACCTTGCCCGCCTGCCAGCACTTCTACCCCGGCCCGATCCCGGACCGCCCGGTCACCGGCGGCCACGGTCCCGGCACGCTCGTCGGCGCCGTCGACGTCAGCAACCGCCTGCCCGCGCCCGGTTCGGTCAGCGGCGGCCTCGGCGCGGACGGCAAGGTCACTTTCACCTTCGCCCGCGTCGCCGGCGCGAAGGCCTACCGCGCGTTCCGCAACGGCCAGGCCCTGCAGTGGATCAGCGACTGGGGCCAGCCGACGCTCACCGTCACCGACGCGAGCCCGTGCGAGAACGCGAACTACCAGCTCTACGCGATGACGGCCGAGGACAACTCGCCCGGCTCGCTCGGTCAGATCTCGACGGCGTACCGCCTCGACGGCACCAGCCGGCTCGCGCCCTACCGCATCCCGGCGGGCACCACGCTGAACTACCGCGTGACGTCGTACAACGACGTCGCCCAGACCGCGCTGGGCTATAACGCCGGGCCGGGCTTCTGCGCGGTCGACGCCCGGATCATCCCGTGGGGCACCAGGTTCTCCGTGCCGGGCTACGGCGAGTGCTACGCGGCGGACATCGGCAGCTGGATAAAGGACGACATCGTCGACGTCTGGCTGCCCGGCTCGCAGGCCGACGCCTGGGGCATCCAGCGGCTCACCCTGACCGTGCGCTGAAAGGGCCCGCCATGAAAGCCAAGCTCGCCCTCGCGGCGACGATCCTCTCGGCGGCGACGGTCCTCGTCGTCTCGCCCGCGACCGCGGCCACCGCGCCGTCGGCGGCGTTCGCCAAGGACTCCGACTGGGGCTCCGGCTACCAGGCGAAGTACACGATCAGCGCGGGCACGTCCGCGCTGACGAGCTGGAAGCTGGAGTTCGACCTGCCGTCCGGCTCGTCGCTCGGGTCCTACTGGGACGCGATCGACACGCCATCCGGCACGCACCACTCGTTCGCCAACCGCGAGTACAACGGCTCGGTCGCCGCCGGTGCGTCGACGAGCTTCGGGTTCCTGGTCAGCGGCAGCGGGTTGCCCGCGAACTGCAAGCTGAACGGGCAGCCGTGCACGGGCGGGACGTCTCCGACGACCACTACCCCTCCTTCGACGACGACGACGACCACCACCACCACGCCGCCGACCGGCGGGAGCGCCCGGGTGTCGCCGTACATCGACATCACGATGGCGACCCCGTCGCTGGTTTCGGTGGCGAACGCGACGGGCCAGAAGAACTTCACGCTGGCCTTCGCGCTCGGCAGCAGCCTCGGCTGCGACCCGCAGTGGGGCGGCACGGTCCCGCTGCTGGACTCCCGGATCATCAACGACGTCAACGCGTTGCGCTCGCTCGGCGGCGGCGTCACGGTGGCCTCGGGCGGGGCGCTGGGCCCGTACCTGGAGAACGTCTGCGGCTCGGTGGACGCGCTGTACAACGCGTACGTGAAGACGCTGGACGCGGTGGGCAGCAACAGCCTGGACGTCGACGTGGAGGCGTCGATCCCGACGGCGATGGTCAACCAGGCGCTGCTGCGGTTGCAGCAGCAGCGCGGCACGCACATCAGCTACACGATGCGGATCCAGGGCCAGGACTACGGGATGGACCCGTTCTCGGTGTCGATCCTGCAGGACGCGGCGGCACGCGGGCTGAACGTGGTGGTCAACCCGATGCTGATGGACTTCGGCTACAGCGGCTCGTGGGGCGACGCGCTGGTGTCGGCGGCGAACGCGACCTTGGGCCAGATGAAGACGATCTGGCCGGCGAAGTCCGACGCCGAGATCAAGGGGCTGCTGGGCTTGACCCCGATGATCGGCCGCAACGACACGGGTTCGGTGACGGACCAGGCTGCGGCACGTCAGCTGCTGGCGTTCGCGCAGGCGAACCACGTGGCGAGCATCGGCTTCTGGTCGGCGGGCCGCGACAACGGCGGCTGCCCGGGCGGGGGAGCGGTGGCGACGTGCTCGGGGATCGCGCAGTCGCTGTACGAGTTCACGAACATCTTCAAGGCCTACACGGGCTGAGCCCCGGCCTCCTCGCCGACGTCCCCCCCCTGCCCCGGTGAGGAGGCCGCCACGGGGTCGTGAGTGAGAAACAGTGTTCCAACGCTGTTTCTCACTCACGACCGGCTACCAGCGGTCGAGGTGCAGGACCTCTTCCAGGGGCTGGCGCGCGGCCGGTTTGAACGTCTCGCCCGTGTAGAACGCCGTCGGGATCAGGGCCGCCTGGTGGACGTTCTTCGGCAGCCCCAGCACCTCCGCCGCCTCCTGCTCGTACGCCAGGTGCAGCGTCGTCCACGCCGTGCCCAGCGTCACCGACCTCGCCGCCAGCATGTAGCTCCACACCGCCGGCAGCAGCGACGCCCACAGCCCCGCCTGGTTGCCCGCCGGGAGCTCCGCCGAGGGCGTCTCCAGGCAGGGCACCACGAGCACCGGCACGTCGCCCATCCGGTCGGCCAGGTACTCGACGCTGCTGCCGACGCGCTGCTGGACCGCGGCCCGGGAAGGGTCGTCAGCGAACAGCTTCCCGGCCGCGCGATCCGAAGCCAGGTACTCGTGGCACGCCCGGCTGTAGATGCTCCCGAGCGCCGCCCGCTGCTCCGCGTCCGTGACCACCAGCCACTGCCAGCGCTGGGTGTTCGAGCCGCTCGGCGCCTGCAGTGCCACCTGCACGCAGTGTTTCACCAGGTCGAGCGGCACGGGCCGGTCGAGGTCGAGCCGCTTGCGGACGGTCCTGGTGGTCGTCAGGAGCTCTTCGGGCGTCATCATCGGCCCATCATGCCGGGACTACCAGCGATCGTGCACGAGCGGACGGACCAGCTCGTCGTAGGTCTCCCGCACCCCCGCCAGCGCCTCCGCGGACAACGGCGGCAAAGCAGCCGCGGCCGTGTTCGCCGTGGCCTGCGAAGCGTTGCGCGCGCCCGGGATCACCGTGCTCACGCCCGGCTGGTCGATGATCCAGCGCAGGGCGAACTGCGCCAGCGTCTGGCCTTCGGGCACCAGCCCGCGCAGCCGCTCGACCGCCTCCAGCCCGACCTCGTACGGCACGCCCGAGAACGTCTCGCCGACGTCGAACGCCTCGCCGTGGCGGTTGAAGTTGCGGTGGTCGTCGGCGGCGAACGTCGTCGAAGCCGTGTAGCGGCCGGACAGCAGGCCCGACGCCAGCGGCACCCGCGCGATGATCCCCGCGCCAGCCTCGGCCGCCGCGGGCAGCACCCGCTCCAGCGGCTTGAGCCGCAGGCAGTTGAGGATGATCTGCACCGAAGCGACGTTGGGCCGCGCCAACGCCGTCAACGCCTCGTCACAGGTCTCGACGCTCACGCCGTACGCCTTGATCCGGCCTTCTTCGACCATCGCGTCGAGCGCGTCGTACACGGCGTCGGACGAGTACACCGCAGTCGGCGGGCAGTGCAGCTGGACCAGGTCGAGCGTGTCCACCCCGAGGTTGCGGCGCGACCGGTCGTTCCACTCGCGGAAGTTCGCGGCGACGTAGTTCTCCGGCACCTGCTCGACCCGGCGGCCCATCTTGGTCGCCACGAACACGCCGGGACGCCCGGCCGCGAACCGGCCGACCAGCCGCTCGCTGCGCCCGTCGCCGTAGACGTCCGCGGTGTCGAAGAAGGTGACGCCGGCGTCGGCCGCCGCGTCCAGCACCGCCAGTGCGTCCTTTTCGTCGACTTCGCCCCAGTCCGCGCCGAGCTGCCAGCAGCCGAGCCCGACGACGGACACCTCGCGGCCCAGCCGGGCGATCTTCCGGTTCTCCATGCCGCGATCCAAGCACACCTATGATCGGCCGTCATGGCCATGACATCGGGTCCGGACGGGCTCGGGACCCGGATGCGGCACGTCCTGGAAATCCTCGAGGGCGACGTCGCGCAGTTCCTCGCCGACATCGGCCTCGCCGACTACCGCCCGCGGTACTCGGGCGTGGTGCGGGCGCTGCTCGCGCGCGGCCCGCTGGCCATCCGCGACCTCGCCGCCGAGATGGGCGTGACGCACTCGGCGGCCAGCCAGACCGTCGCGCAGATGAACCGCGCCGGGCTCGTCAGCCTCGAACCGGGCGCGGACGCCCGCCAGCGGATCGTGTCCCTGACCGAGAAGACGCGCGGCCTGCTGCCGCTGATCGAGGCGGAGTGGACGGCGACGACGGAGGCGTCGGAGGCGCTGGAAGCCGAGCTGCCCTACCCGTTGCGCGGGGTGCTGGCGGCGATCGTGGAGGCGCTGGAGCGGAAGCCGTTCCGGCAGCGGATCGCCGAGACCGCCGCCGCGCGGGAGCTCCTGGAGCGCTGATCAGGCGCCGGCGACGCGGAAGACGGCCCAGACGAGCTTGCCGCCGGGGCAGCGCTCGAAGCCCCAGTCCTCCGAGAGGGCCTGGACCAGCACGAGCCCGCGGCTACGCGCCTCGGCCGGCGACGGCGCCCGCAGCTCGGGCAGCAGCTGCCCGGCGTCGTACACCCGCAGGGTCAGCAGCCCCTCGGCGTACCCCAGCTCGAGACGCCGCGGACGTTCGCCGTGCTCGAAGGCGTTGGTGACCAGCTCGGACGTGGCCAGCAGGACGTCGTCCAGCTGCGCCTCGCACAGGCCGGCCGCGAGCAGGGCCGAGCGCACCTCGTGCCGCGCCCGGGCCGGGGCCGTCACGTCGTCCGGGAGGGGCACCGTCAGCGGCGCGGCCTGCACAGCTGCGCGCTGAGGCAGCTCCGACGTCGTCATGCGTCCCCCTCCCGTGAGTTCGGGTACCGTCCGCTTGGTACCCAAGCGGGTCAGCGGCTAATCAGGTGCCGTCGGCCAGCTCGGATTCGTCCAGGCCCGAACGCAGCTTCTTCAAAGTCGCGGCCAGCAACCGCGACACCTGCATCTGGGAGACCCCGACGCGGCGGGCGATGTCCGACTGGCTCATCCCGGACCCGAACCGCAGCGCGACGATCTTGCGCTCCCGCTCGGGCAGGCTCTCCAGCATCGGACGCAGTGCCTCGCGCAGCTCGGCCTGGCCGAGCTCGGCGTCCGGCGCCCCGAACCGCGTGTGCGCGGCGTTCTCCAGCAGGTGGTCCAGCGACGCGCCGTAGCGGCCCTGACCGGCGCGCAGGCCCTCGTAGACGTCCTCGATCGGCACGCCGAGCCGCGCGGCGATCTCACTGGGCTTCGGTGCCCGCGAAAGCTGCACCGTGAGCTCCTCGCGCGCGGCGGAGATGTTCGCGTTCAGCTCCTTGAGCCGCCGCGGCACCCGCACCGACCAGCTGTTGTCGCGGAAGTGGTGGCGCAGCTCCCCGGAGATGGTGGGAACGGCGAAGGCCAGGAAGTCCGTCCCCTGCTCGGGGTCGAACCGGTCGACGGCGTGGATGAGCCCGACCGTGGCGATCTGGACCAGGTCCTCCATCGCCTCGTCGCGGTTGCGGAACTTGCGGGCCAGGTTGCGCGCGAGCTCCAGGTGCGTGCGCACGAGCGTGTCGCGGATGCGCTCCCGCTCCGGGGAGTCCGCCGGCAGCCCGGCGAGTCGGGTGAACAGCGCGGCGACGTCTTCCCCGCTGCCCCCGGCGGGATCGCTCACGAGTCCGCCGCCTGGCTCTCCCGGACGAGGTCGACCCGGGACAGGTAGCGCCCGTTCTCCGGGGTCACCGTGCGCTCGGCCGACGTCGCGAGCGCGGTCAGCAGCTGCCACGACAGACCGGAGTCGTCTTCGTGGTCGGGTGTGTCCGAAAGCACCGACACGGAGACCTCGATGCGCGGCCCGCTCCACGAGAAAACGCAGGTCAGGCGGCCGTCCGAGCTGGCGGGGAGCAACAGCGAGCACGCTTCGTCCACCGCCATCCGGAGGTCCTCGACGGCGTCGAGGTCGAAGTCCTGGCGCATGGCGATGTCCGCCACGATCGTGCGCAGCGTCGGCACGACGTGCGGGATCGCGGCCGTCCGCACCTCGATGACCTGCGCGCCTTCCGGGACGAGCGGGGCGTTGTCCTCCACGTTTGTTCCTTTCTCCGGCTCGCGCTCAGGGGGTCGGCGGTGTCCTCTTCACGCCCGGTCGCGAGATGCCCGTGGGGTGAGCAAACCAAACCCGGGTTTGATCCGCTGCACCGGCGGGCATGTAGCGGTCGACATGCTCATCCTGGGAAAGGCAGGGACGACATGGCTGACGTCAGCCGGCTGCCCAACGTGGTTGCTGAAGAGTGGGAATGGCAGCTGCGCGGTTCTTGCCGCGGCGCGGACAGCAGCCTGTTCTTCCACACGGACAACGAGCGGGGTTCGGCGCGCGAGCGGCGCGAGTCCCGGGCCAAGGCCATCTGCCAGACGTGCCCGGTGCTCGCCCAGTGCCGCCGGCACGCGATGACCGTGCAGGAGCCGTACGGCATCTGGGGCGGCCTCGGCGAGATCGAGCGGCGGCAGCTGTTCCTGCGCCAGCGCAGGGCGGCGCGCAAGGCCGTGAGCGCGCACTGACCAGGCAGGATCCGATCGCGAGTGAACAGTCCACGCGAATGGGCGGCGGCCGTGGCGGGCTCGGTCGCTTCCTGGGTTAGGGTTGGCCCCGGAGTTGCCTTTGACCGTGCCGGCGCGAGCTTCAGGAAGGCACGGTGACACGGTTGCCGCTTGAGACAGCAGGCGCGTACCCGGCGCAGGAGCAGCGCCTGACGAGGAGAAACTGCATGCCCGCAGCCGACCAGAACGCCACCCCGCCCGGGTTCGGCATCACGCTGGACACCGACGCGACGGAGCCCCGGGTGGTGGTCACCGGCGAGCTCGATCTGCTCACCAGCCCGCAGCTGCAGGAGGCCCTGGCGGGGCTGATCGCGGACAAGCGCGCGCAGCGGGTCGTGGCCGATCTGACCGGGGTGACCTTCTTCGATTCCTCCGCGCTGAACGTGGTGCTCCGCGCACAACGCCAGGCCGGCGAGCAGGACGTCGAGCTCGAGGTCGTCCCGAGTCCCGCCGTGAGTCGCGTGATCGAGCTCACCGGCGTGGCCGAACACCTGAGCGTGTCGGAGGACCCCCAAGCCTGACCGCCCGCTACGGTTCCGCGGACTGATTTCCGCGTGGACCTGGGGGACGGCACGATGATGGGGCGGACGCACGCCCTGACCGGCTGGTGCGCGGGCTTGGCCCTGGCGCCCGCGGTCGGGGCCGGTTCGGTGCACCAGGCGGTGGTCTTCGCGGCCACCACGGCGGGGTTCGCCCTGCTGCCCGACCTCGACCATCCCGGCGCGAGCGCGTCCCGCCTGCTCGGCTGGCTGACGGGCGCGCTGTCGTGGCTGCTGCGCCGCGTGTCGGCGGCGTTCTACGCCCTGACGAAGGGGCCTCGCGACGAGAAGCTGACGGGCCAGCACCGCCACCTCTCCCACACGGTCCTGTTCGCGGCGGGCCTGGGCGCGTTGACGTCGTGGGGCACCGAGGCCGGTGGCCCGTGGGCGGTCGTCGGCGTGGTGATCTTCGGGCTGATGCTGGCGGAAGGCGCGCTGGGCGACTGGCTGCTCCCGGTGAGCGGCGCGGCGGTGGCCTGGTGGTTCTTCACCGCGCCGCCCGACCGGGCCGGCGAACTCGAAGCCATTTCGGGCTGGCTCGGCATCGCGGTGGCGGCGGGCTGCCTGACCCACTGCCTCGGTGACGCGCTGACCGAGTCCGGCTGCCCGTTCCTCTTCCCGATCCCGATCGCGGGCGAGACCTGGTACGAGCTGGGGCCCCCGAAGGCCCTCCGGTTCAAGACGGGCAAGAAGGTCGAAAAGCGGCTCGTCTTCCCGGTGTTCGTGGTGCTGGGCGTGCTGCTGGTGCCGGGGGTGTGGGACTGGTCGGTGCACACGTTCGAGCGGCTGTTCATCCCGCCGGCGAGTCAGCAGGCGACGACTCCCTGAACCGCTTGATCCGCTCCGCCGAGGCGGCGGTGTCCGCGTAGTCGCGGGTGTGGGTGATCAGGCCGTTCTCGACGGTCATGACCATCACGTAGGAGGCCACGAAGGTCTCGCCGCCGAGTTCCTGGTGCAGGTCGAACTCCGCGACCAGCACCGACGGGTCGTTCGTCTCGTGGACGACCACGTTGCCGGCGGCGGTGATCCGCCGGACCGCGGCGGCGGCGTGGAACCGGCGCCGGAGCTCTTCCCGGCCTTTCGTTTCGCGGGGCACGCCGGCCGGGGTGAACGGCATTTCGACGGTGACGTCTTCGGCGTAGAGGTCGGCGAGGTCGTCCCAGCGGTTCGCCACCGAGGCGGCGAGGAAGCGGTCGAACACTTCGCGGGTGCGCAGCGAGGCGAGGGCCAGGTTCGGGTAGTCGCGGTAGGCCGTGATCTCCCCGTCGGCCACCGTGACCACCCCGACCGACGACGGGTGCCCGGACACCGCGAGTTCCAGGACGAACCCGGTCTCGCTGATCGTGACCTCGACCTGGGCCTCCGTCACGCCGATCGCCCGAGCCCGCTCGCGGCCGGTCGCGAGCTGGGCGACGATCGCGTCCCGGCCCTCGGTGCGGTGCCCGAGGAACGGCAGCTCGTACACCGCGTCGGCGGCGAAGAGGTCGGCGAACGGCGCGGTGTCCAGCGAAGACATCCCCGCGCGGACGCGAGCGGCGATTTCGGGCACGGTGCGTGGCATCGGAATTCTCCTGGAAGACTGGGCGTTGAATCGGAACGGTGCACCCGCTTACAACGATACGGAGCCAGCGTTCCGGTTGTCAACGAGGAGACGAACATGGAGAAGATGCGCGCGGACGCGCGGCGCAACCGGGCCAAGGTCCTGGCTGCCGCCGAGGAGGCGTTCGCCGCCGACGGGCTCGCCGTGCCGCTCGACGACATCGCGCGGCTGGCCGGCGTCGGCGCCGGCACCGTCTACCGGCACTTCCCCAG
The DNA here is from genome assembly GCF_040675005.1 of Amycolatopsis sp. NPDC049691. Lineage (NCBI taxonomy): Bacteria > Bacillati > Actinomycetota > Actinomycetes > Pseudonocardiales > Pseudonocardiaceae > Amycolatopsis > Amycolatopsis sp. NPDC049691. The sequence goes on along the minus strand of NZ_JBFANX010000022.1, from coordinate 69,822 downwards.
CAAGGAGGCGCTCTTCCAGGCCGTCGTCCTCGAGCGGATCGAGCAGTTCGCCGAAGAGGCGCGTGGGCTCGCCGCCGCCGACGACCCCGGTGCGGTCTTCCTCGACTACTTCGTCCGGGTAATCAAGCAGGCCTCGCTCAACCGGGCCATCTGCGACGCGCTCGCCGAGTCCGGCGGCCACGCCTTCAAGGCCGGCGCCGGCGACGACTTCCGCGCCGCGCTCGCCGAACTGCTGAAGCGGGCCCAGGACGCCGGTGCCGTCCGGCGGGACATCGACGGCGACGACCTGCGGGCGCTCATCGTCGGCTGCCTCGCCGTCGAGCGGTACTCGCCGGGCAGCGGGCACCTCGTCCGGATCGTCGTCGACGGGTTGCGGGCGTCAGCCGGGGAGGGCGACGTCGCGTAGCTGCGCCCGGCTGGCGATGCCGAGCTTCGGGAACAGCTTGTACAGGTGGTAGCCGACGGTTCGCGGGCTGAGGAACAGCCGCGCGCCGATCTCGCGGTTGGACAGCCCGGCCGCCGCCAGTTCGGCGACCTGGCGCTCCTGGGCCGTCAGCCGCCCGGTGCCCGGCGCGGCCGATCCGGCCGCCCGCAGCTCCCGGCCGGCGGTGGCGGCCCACTCCGCCGCGCCCAGGCTTTCGAACGTCTCGAGCGCCGCCCGCAGCTCGGCCTTCGCCTCGGTGATCCGCCGTTCCCGGCGCAGCCGCTGACCCCGCCGAAGCCGGCCCCGCGCCTGTTCGAACGGCAGATCGGGCCCGGCGACCCACTCCGCCGCCGCTTCGGCGCGGTCGAACGCGGCCGCGGCGACGACGTCCCGGTGCCCGAGCGCCGCGAGCCGTTCCGCCGCCTCGGCGAGTTCGCCACGCGAAAGGTGCAGCGCGCCCCATGCCCACCGGGCGTGGGCGGCCGCCAGCGCGTTGTCCTGGGCCGGGGCTTCCCGCAGCACGAGTCCCGCGTACCGGCGGCAGCCGGCGGCGTCGCCGCGCAGGGCGGCGAGACGCGCCAGCACCGCGTGGGCGTCGGTCACCGTCACGCGCTGCTCGGCCGCGGTCCGCAGTGCCTCTTCCGCGTGCGCCTGGGCGTCGGCCCAGCGGCCCAGGTCCAGTTCCAGCTCGGCCAGCCAGACCAGCAGGACCGCGTAGAGCGCGAGAATCCCGTTGGCGCGCAAGCGTTCCGCGGCGACGAACCCGAACTCCCGGGTGGCCTGCCGGTGCTGGCCGCGGCGGCTGATCGCCATCGTGACGAGCCAGCGGTGCGCGTGCCGTTCGGTGAGCGTGTCGGGCACGGCGTCGACGATCTGCCACGGATCCGGCGTCTCGCGATCGCCGACGAGTAGTTCGGCCAGCACGTGGAAGCCGGGTTCGCAGGGCAGCGCGGTGATCCGCCGGGCGAGCGCGACGACGTCGTCCCAGCGGTCGCGGTGGTGGGCGGCGTCCATGGCGAGGAACAGCAGCCGGGCGGCGTGGCTGGGGTCGGTCTGCCCGGCGACGGTGACCAGGTGCTCCTGCGCGGCGGCCAGGTTCCCGCCGTAGAGCTCGATGAGCCCGCGCAGCCGCCCGGTGAACGGCCGGGCGACGGGCTCGGGCACCTGCGCGGCCATGACTTCGAGCAGCCGCCGGGCCCGCGCGGGAGCACCGGCTTTCCACGCGGAGTGGGCGGCTTCGCAGAGGCCGTGGGCCCGCGCGGTCTCGTCCATGCTTCGAAGCTAGGGGTGGCCGGCTGAGACGCCGTTCAGGTCCCGCAGCCGCCGCAGCGGCGACCAGTGCAGGATCGCGGCCGACGCCAGGACGCCCGCCGCCGCGATGTGCAGCGTCGCTCGCATCCCGAACGCGCTCGCCAGGACGCCGCCGAGGAGGCTGCCGAGCGGGATGGCGCCGAAGACCAGCGTGTGCGTGATCGAGTTGACCCGGCCGAGCAGCTCCGGTGGCGCGGCGGCCTGCTGGAAGCTCATGCCGAAGACGTTGAGCACGATGACGCCGAAACTGGCGAAGTACCCGGCGACGACGTAGCACGTGAGCCCCCAGCCCGGGCCGGTGAACGGGTAGAGCTGGTAGGCCAGGCCGTACAGCACCGCCGCACCCCAGAGCGCCCGCGCGCCGCCGATCCGAGCGCCGATCCGCCGCGCGGTGAGCCCGGCGGTGAGGGCGCCGGTCAGCGTGACCGTGCCGAGGAGCCCGATCGCCCACGGGGAAAGGCCGACATCGCGGGCGAGGAACACCACGACGATGGCCAGGTGCACCGACTGGAAGAAGCTCGACACGGCGCCGTGGACGCTGATCGCCAGCAGGATCCGGTCGGCGCGGACGACGCGCAGGCCGTCGCCGATCTCGCGCAGCAGCCGCCGTGGCCGGGGTTCGGGCCGTACGTCGGGCGTTTCGATCCGGCGCAGCCACAGCGCCGACCACAGGTAGCTGACGGCGTCGACGGCCAACGCCGCCGCGTTGCCCAGTGCCTGGACGACCAGCCCGGCCAGGCCGGGACCGGCGACCGCGGCCATCGACAGGTTCGTCTGGAGCCGCGAGTTCGCGTCCGGCAGCTGCTCGCGCGTGACCAGCCGTGGGACGTAGGTCTGGTGCGCGATGTCGAAGAACACGCCGAGCAGCCCGACCCCGAGCACGACGACCAGCAGGTGCGCCAGGCCGAGCACGCCGAACAGCGCGGCGACCGGGATCGAGGCGATCAGCGCCGCGCGGCCGACGTCGGCGGCGATCAGCACCGGGCGGTGGCGCATCCGGTCGCACCACGCGCCGACCTGCAGGCCGAGCACCAGGTACGGCAGGCTCTCCGCCGTCCGCAGGAGCGAAACCTCGAAGACCGACGCGCCGAGCGCGGTGACGGCGAGCAGCGGCACCGCCAGCACGTCGACCCGGCTCCCGAACTGGCTCACCAGGTCGGCGAGCCACAGCCGGCGGAAGTCGCGGTTCGCCAGTGCCCCCACGATCCCAACGTGGCACGCCCGGCAAAGTTGAGTCAAGTCGACTCAAGGTGCACGTTCGGTAACAACAGCTAAGATCAACGCGAGTTATTCCTCGTACCTGCGCTGCGCGTGGCGAGGGGGTGCCCGGATGCACGGCCGACCTACCTGGGGCTCCGCCGCGGTCACCGGGCTGGCGGGGTTCTCCGCCGGACTGCTGGTCGCCGCCCTGCTCATCGCCGGCCGGACGGCTCCCAAGCCCGCCGATCCCGCCACGCCGCCGCCCACGACCGTCTCCGCCGTGCCCGTCACCGTCACCGCGTCCGTGCCGCCGTCCACCGTCACCGCGGTGGAGACTTCGCCGCCGACCACCACCACGAGCGTCGTCGAAGTGACCGTGACGCCGCCGACCACCAGCACCTCGGCGACGCCGACCTCGCCCGCTCTGCCGCTGACCAGCGGGTGGCGTGACTGACCCGTGCAACCCGCGGGCCCGGAACCGACGTCCAGACCGCATGCGAAGGATTCCGTGGATCGCGGTGCTGCTCGTCGCCGGCTGCGGCCAGGCGGGCAGCGGCGGGGTGGCCTGCCCGGACATCGGCACCCGGGTCGGGATCGGCCTCACCGTCCCGGACCCCGCCGGCGTCACCCGCGCGACGCTCGACGCCTGCTGGGGCGACCAGTGCGTCACGCGGCCCGTCGACCTCCAGCCGGAGACGGCCGCCGGTCCCACGTCCTGCACCGGGACCGGCCCGGACGCCGCCTGCGGTGCCGCGATGGTCCCGACCGGCGGCCTCCAGGGCTTCGCCGACATGCCCGGCCTACCCGCCGAGCCGGTCAAGGTCACCGTGCGGTTCGACGACGGCCGCCCGCACACCGTCACCGTCACACCGGGCTTCCTGCACCCCGGCGGGCCGGCCTGCGGGCAGGGCGGGCCACAGGCCCAGCTCGTGGCCGGGCCCGGCCACGAGCTGAAACCGCGTTAGCCGACGTCGCGGCGGCGCCAGCCCACCAGGCCGGCCACCAGCGCGGCCACGACGACCGCCATGAGCCAGACCAGCGGCGTCGCGACGAACTCCTGGCCCGGGATCTTCGGCGGGTGCTGGAACGGTGACACGTCCAGCACCGCCTGCGGCAGGTTGACCACCGGCCCGAACAGGCTCAGCAGCAGCGCCAGCGCACCCACCGCCCACGCGGCGGCCGAGAACCCCGGCAGCAGCCCGAAGATCGCCACGGCCAGCGCGACGACCACCCAGGCCGCCGGCAGCTGGACGAGCATCCCGGCGAGCGCGTCGCCGACCGAGCCGCCGACGTCACCGGTGCGCAACCCGTTGGCCAGCCCCATGAACAGCCCGCCGGCGAGCAGCAGCAACGCCGTGCCGAAGAACGCGAACACGAGGTGGCCGCCCGCCCAGCGCAGCTTGCCGACGCTCGTGGCCAGCACCGGCTCCAGCCGGATCGCCGTCTCCTCGCCGCGCATCCGCAGCACGGCCTGGACCCCGTACAGCGCCGCGACCATGGCGAACATCCCGGCCATCGCGGCGAGGAACGCCTGCGTGAGCGCGTGGCTGCCGCCGAGCCGTTCGAAGATCTGCTGCGCCTGCGGGCTCGACCCGACGAGGTCGCCGATGCCGCTGGCGATGGAGCCGAACACCGCGCCGACCACGGCCGTGCCGATCGTCCAGCCGAGCAGCGGGCCGCGGTGCAGCCGCCAGGCCAGTGCCAGCGGCGACCGCAGGCTCGCCGCCGCCCTGGCCGGTCCCGGCCGCGGCGGCAGGATGCCGACGCCGACGTCGCGGCGGGGGAGCAGCCAGTACCCGGCCGCGCCGACGACCAGCGCGAACACGACCGGCAGCGCGAGCACCCACCAACGTTCGCCGGCGAACGCGCGGACCTGCTGCACCCAGCCGATCGGCGACAGCCACGACAGCCAGCGAGCGTCCACAGTGGAGTCTCCGGCGCCGCGCAGCAGGAACGCCGCGCCGACGACGGCGGTGCCGATGCCGTTGGCCGTGCGGGAGTACTCGGCGAGCTGGACGGCGACCGCCGCGACGGCCGTGAACACCAGTCCCGCCAAGGCTTCCGACGCTGCGAAGGCGACCGAACCGGCGGCGGGCAGGCCGGCACCGATCATGCTCGCGGCCTGGATCAGTCCGATGAGGACACTCGCACCACCGGCCACCAGCAGCGCCGACGTCAGCGCCGCGTACCGGCCGACGACCGCGGACGCGAGCAGCTCGGCGCGGCCCGTGTCCTCCTCCGCGCGGGTGTGCCGGGTGACCGTGAAGACGACCATCAGCCCGGTGAGCAGCGCCAGGAACCCGCTCATGCGCCAGGCGATGAAGCCGCCGGCGGTGGTCAGGTCGAACGGCGGCCCGTAGAGCAGCGCGTACGACGGGTTGGTGTTCGCGCCGGCCTGCAGGGCCAGCCGGTCGGCGACCGTCGGGTAGAACTGCGTGAACGTGTTGACGGTGCTCGCCGGGACGATGCTGAGCAGCACGATCCAGATCGGCAGGACCACGCGGTCGCGGCGCAGCGCGAGCCGGGTGAGGTGCCAGGTGCCCGCCAGTTCGTGCGCGGGCGCGACCTCGGCTTCGGCGCGGGAGAGCGTCGCGGTCATTTCGCGCTCGCCTCGGTCGTGTAGTGCCGCAGGAACAGCTCCTCGAGTGTCGGCGGCTGGCTGACCAGGCTGCGGACGCCGACTTCGGTGAGCCGGCGCAGGGCCTCGTCGAGCGAGCGCGTCTCGACGTCGAAGCGGACGCGGTTGCCCTCGACCTTGAGGTCGTGGACGTTGGTCAGCTTCGTCAGCCCGTTGGGCGGGCCGGCCAGCTCGGCGGTGATCGACGTCCGGGTCAGGTGCCGCAGCTCGGCGAGGGTGCCGGACTCGACCGTACGGCCGTTGCGGATGATGCTGACCTTGTCGCACAGCGCCTCGACCTCGGCGAGGATGTGGCTGGAGAGCAGCACGGTCCGGCCCTGCTCGCGCTCCTCCTGGATGGCGTACTGGAAGGTCGCCTCCATCAGCGGGTCGAGGCCGGACGTCGGCTCGTCGAGGATCAGCAGGTCGACGCGCGAGGCGAGCGCGGCGACGATGGCGACCTTCTGCCGATTGCCCTTGGAGTACGTCCGCCCCTTCTTCTTCGGGTCGAGGTCGAACCGCTCGATGAGGTCGGCGCGGCGCTTCTCGTCCAGGCCGCCGCGCAGGCGGCCGAGCAGGTCGATCACCTCGCCGCCGGAGAGGTTGGGCCAGAGGTTGACGTCGCCGGGCACGTAGGCCAGGCGGCGGTGCAGGCTCGCGGCGTCCTTCCAGGGGTCGCCGCCGAGCAGCCGGACGTCCCCCGAGTCCGCGTGGAGCAGGCCGAGCAAGACCCGGACGGTGGTCGACTTCCCGGCGCCGTTCGGGCCGAGGAAGCCGTGCACCTCCCCAGCGGGCACTTGCAGGTCGAGGCCGTCGAGGGCCTTCGTCCGGCCGAACGACTTGTGCAGGTCGATGACCGAAATGGCGTTTTCCATGCTTCGGAAGCTACACTCGATTCACGAAGTTGTGAAGTTAAGAAAATGTCTAGATTGAGTGATCTTGGGGGACGGGTACGGGAGGATGGGCCGATGACGACGCCTGACACGAAGAGAGACGAAGACGCCGTCCGCCGTTACGTCGAGAGCCTCGGGCTCGTGCTCTCGCAGATCGGGATGCAGCGCATGTCCGCGCGGGTGTTCGCGGCGCTGATGACCACCGACGACGCCCGGCTGACCGCCGCGGACCTGGCCTCGCAGCTGTCGGTCAGCCCGGCCGCGATCTCGGGCGCGGTGCGCTACCTCGAACAGATCGGCTTGGTCGCCAAGGAGCGCGAGCCCGGCGAGCGCCGCGACCACTACCGCCTCTACGACGACCTCTGGTACGCCACGTTCCTCAAGCGTGACCGCATGATCATCATGTGGCGCGACGCGGCCGAGAACGGCATCGAAGCGCTCGGCGAGGACTCGCCGGCGGGGAAGCGGCTCGCCGAGATGCGCGACTTCCTGTCCTTCATGCTGGTCGAGCTCAACGGCATGTACGAGCGCTGGCACAAGCTGCGCGAGGAGAAGAACGCCTAGAGGGCGGTGAGCAGCGTGTCCGCGAGCCGTCCGGCCAGCTCGGCCGGCTCGGCCGGCTCGCGCTCCTCGAACGTCGCCAGGAACGCCTGCTGGAAGCACGCCCCGAGGAGCAGGGCGGCCGCCGCCTCGACGTCGGTGTCCGCCTTGAGCCTGCCCAGTGCCACCTCGGCGCGCAGGTAGTCCTCGACCCCCTTCAGCGGGATGCGCGGCCCGGCGCCGCCCACGCGGTCGCGGTGCGAGCGCAGCAGCTCGCGCGAGGAGAACATCGAGATGGCGATCGGGAAGCTGTCGGCGTAGAACGCCAGGCCGAGCCGTGCGACGCGCACGAGGTTGTCCCGCAGCGGCGCCCGCCCGGGGTCGGCGGTCAGCTCGGCCAGGGTGGCGCCCAGCGCCGGCAGTTCGTCGGAGAGCACGCTGAGGAACAGGTCGGTCTTGTCGCGGAAGTGCTTGTAGAGCATCGCTTCCGAGTACCCCGCGGTCCGCGCGATGACCTTGGTGGTCGCGTGCGCGTAGCCCTGCTCGCGCATCACCTTCGCGGCCGCGGCGACGATCTCCTCACGGCTTCCCATGGCGGCTCCCTGAGTGCGTTCTCAGCGTGGTTAGTGAACACTCACCCTACCTGGTGAGTGTTCACTAACCACGAAGGAGACACCATGAAGATCACCGTGCTGGGGGCGACCGGCGGGGTCGGCGGCGAGGTCGTCAAGCAGGCTCTCGAACGCGGCTGGGACGTCACGGCCGTCGTCCGCGACGCGGCTCGGTTCACACAGCCGGCTCACGTCGTCGTCGCCGGCCTGCGCGACCACGACAAGCTGGCGGCCGCGATCGAAGGCCGCGACGCGGTCATCTCGGCGGTGGGATCCCGCGACCGCGGCCCGACGACGGTCTGCGTGGACGCCGCCCGCGCGGCGATCGACGCCGGCGCGAAGCGCTTGCTGGTGGTCAGCGCCAGCGGCATGCACACCGAAGGTGACGGCTTCTTCACGCGCAGCCTCGTGAAACCGCTGCTCAACACGTTTCTCAAGCACGGCTGGGCCGACATGCTCGCGATGGAGGACGTCGTCACGGCGTCCGGGGTGGACTGGACGGTGGTCCGCCCGCCGATGCTGCTGAACGGGCCGCGCACGGGCAAGGTCGCGAGCCGGCTCGACGGGAACGTCCGCACCTTCACCATCCGGCGCGCCGACGTCGCCGCGTACCTGCTCGACGCCGTGGCGGACCCCACGCTGATCAGGGCGAAGGTTTCGATCGCCCACGGCTAGTTTCGAAGGATGGTGCTCCTGGCTCAAGCCCTGTACGTCAAGCGCAAGACCCCGCGGCTCCCGGGTGCCGCGGGGCCGACCGAGGGACTCGTGCCGGGCGACGGCGAACCCTTCCGGCTGGCCGTGCTCGGTGAGTCCACTGTGGACGGCGTCGGCGCGGCGAACCACGAGGAAGCGCTCACCGGCTGCCTCGCCCGCGAACTCGCGCGCGGCGGCCGCGCGGTGCGCTGGCAGGCGGCCGGGCGGACCGGCGCCAACGCCCGGGTCGCCCGCGCCGAGCTGGTCCCGCTGCTGCGGCCGGCCGACCTGGTCGTGGTCGCCCTCGGCGTCAACGACACCATCGAGCTGCGGACGGCTCCCGCCTACCGCCGCGACCTCCTCGAACTGGTCGTCGAGCTGCGGCGGCGGCTCGGCCCGGTCGACGTCCTGCTGGCCGGGGTGCCGCCGATGTCGCGCTTCCCGGCGCTGCCGCGGCCGCTGCGGGACGTCCTCGCGGCCCGCTCGGCCGCCCTCGACAAGGCGGCCGCGACACTGGCGAAGATCCCCGGCGTCCGGCACGTGCCGATGGACCCCGCCCTGCTCGACCCGGCCGCCTTCGCCTCCGACAACTTCCACCCCGGACCCGCCGGATACGCGCGCTGGGCCCGAACTCTGGCACGCCCCGTGATCAGTTAGCCGCGCTGCGTCGATCTTCGAAAAAACTTGGAGATTCCGGTATCTGGCGGTGCCGCCACTGCGTCCTGTGGGGCAGCCAAGCACGGAGATGGGAACGAGGCAGGGGGTGCCGAGTTCGGAAATGCACGGTGGCCGGGAGCCGAGGGGGCTACCGGACACCGTAGGCCGGGTGCCCTTCGGGGGAGGGGACATCCGGCGGGGCCCGTTGGGGAGCGGGTCCTTGAGGGAGGGGAGTACCGGTCGGCGCGCGTTCACCCGGTCGCGTCGGCCGGTACCTCCCGCAGCCGTTTTTGCCCGCCCAGCGCGACCGACGAAGTAAGTGACTTGATGTATCCGAGATCCACCTGCACGCTCCTTCCCCCCGAAGGACCCGCGATACTGCCGTTGCCGACTCGAAGACTTTTCCGAAGAGGGGCAGATACCGTGACCGACGTGCAGACCACAGAGGTAGACCCACCGTGGGAGGGCTTGACCGGTGCCGAGCTGCACGCCGCGTGCATGCGGGCGGCCCGGGACGGCGACCGGCGGGCGATGGACCGCCTCGTCGCCGAGCTGACCCCGCTCGTCTGGCACGTCGCCCGGGCCAACGGCCTCGACCGCTCGGTCGCCGAGGACGTCGTGCAGACCGTGTGGCTGGCGCTGTTCAGCCAGCTCGGCAAGCTCCGCGACCCCAAGGCCCTCGCCGCCTGGCTCATCACGACCACCCGGCGCGAAGCCACCCACCCCTTCGGCCGCCGCATCCAGCCGGTGCCCTTGAGCGACGAGGTCGCCGAGGCCATGCCGAGCACCCAACCGGCACCCGAAGACGAAGCCGTCCGCGCCGACCGCGACCGCCGGGTCTGGCGCGCCTTCGTCCGGCTGCCCCAACGCTGTCAGGAACTGCTCCGGCTGACCGTCCTCGCGGGCCGCGCGGAGTACCAGCTCGTCGCCGAGGCGCTGCGCATGCCACGCGGCAGCGTCGGCCCGACCAGGGGGCGCTGCCTCGACCAGATGCGCGATCTCCTCGCCAGTGAAGGGGGAAGCCGATGAACGACCTCGGAGCGCCGGGCGAGGCCCATTCCGACGACATGATCCTGGCCGGCATCGGCCGCTTCCTCGACGAACTGGACCCGCCACCGGGTGACCTGGTGCAGCGGGTCCAGTTCGCGCTCGCCCTCGAAGACCTCGACGTCGAGGTCGCGCGCTGGGAACGGCTGGACAACCTCGCCGGCGTGCGCGGCGGCGGCACCGGGACGATCACGTTCACCGTCAGCGACCTGACGGTGATGATCAACCTGACGAAGATGGGCAAGCTGCACCGCATCGACGGCTGGCTGGTGCCCGCCGGCCAGTACGGCGTCGAGGTGCGCGTGGCCGAGCACGGCACGACGTCGACGACCGCCGACGAAGGCGGCCGGTTCGTGCTGGACAACGTGCCGCGCGGGACGACGCAGATCCTGGTGCACCTCGGTGACGTGTCGTGCCGCCGGACGGTCGTGACGCCGACGGTGGTGCTCTAACCGAGGAAGTCGGCCAGGGGGACGGGGGTCAGCCCGTCCTTCTTCGCCTGCTCGACGAACGCCGTGTAGTCCTCTTTGAAGGTCTTGCGGAAGTGCATCAGCACGATGTCGCCGGGCTTGAGCTTGTCGCCGGCCTGGAACTGGACGTGCCCGTCGTTGACCGCGGCCGTCCACAGCACGGCGACGCGCATCCCGCACGCGGCCGCCGCGCGCAGGGTGTTCTGGTCGTAGTTGCCGAACGGCGGCCGGAACAGCGACGGCCGGACGCCGAGCGACGCCTGGAAGTCGTCGGCGTCGTCGCAGATCTCCTTGCGCTGGAACTCGAACGGCTTGCCCTTGAGGTTCGGGTGGTCGACCGTGTGGTCGCCGAGCGTCGCGCCGGTCGCGTCGAGGATCTGCTTGAAGTAGGCCTCGTGGCCCTTCACGTACTTCTGGTTCAGGAACAGCACGGGGTGGGTGCCGTTCTGCTGCATCAGCTTCAGCGCGTCGGGGTCCTTGACCGCGCCGTCGTCCATGGTGAGGAAGACGTACGGCTTGTCGGTGGTGATCCGGCGGACCACGGGGACCTGGCCGTTCTCGACGGCCGGTGCTTTTTGCTGGACGGTGCCGAACGGGTACGGCGCCGACGTCGTCGCCCCGGGCCCGCCCCCGGGTGCCGGGTTCGGCTGGCTGGTGCCGAACTCCTTCTGGGCCGGTTCGCTCGTCGAGCAAACCGTCAAGGCGAGTGCCGCGGCGGTGACCACGGCTGCGACGCGCTTCATCCCGCGTCCCCCTTTCGCGTAGTGGAGAACTACCCGATCGGGTGACGCGGGGGTGTGGGCGGAAGTTGCGTCGGCTGATCTTCTGTGGCCGGGACCACCCAGGTCAGCGTCCCGTTTCGGCCGCCTTGACCAGCTTGCCGGAGAACAGCCGGATCACCCGTTCGAGTCCGGCCGCGAGGATCGGGCCGCTGCCCTTGACCGGTTCGGTGAACGACCCGGTCCACCGCAGGTGCGTGCCGCCGTCGGCGGTGGGGGTGAGGAGCACCTCGGCGCGGTAGTCCTTGAACGGCTTGCCGCCGAAGAACGTGTAGACGTGCTTGCGGCCGGGCTCGTACTCGACCGTCTCCTCGCGGATCAGCACCGGCCAGAGGCCGACCTCGCGGACGGCGCCGACGCCGGGGCCGGGGCGCTTCCAGCGGGCCTGGACGATCAGTGGCTTTCCCCACTCCGCCCAGCGCGGACCTTCGGCCTCGCGCGCGAACAACGCCTCCGGCGGAGCCGTGCTCGTGCGGTTGACCTCGAAGGAGAACTTGCGGCCCACCGGAACCTCCCACGTTGTTGACAGATTGATAATTAAGCGTTCCCGGCAGCGTAGGTCAAGATGGGGGCGTGAGCACGCCGCGTCCCGACATCGCCGCGCCGCACTGGCTTACCCAGCTCCTGCGCAGCAAGCCGGTCCCGGTGCCGTGGAACATGGTCGCCCGCGCGGTCGTCGCGCTGGCCGTGCCGCTCGCGGTCGCCTACGCGGCCGGGGACATCGCCGTCGGCGCGCTGATCTCGACCGGCGCGCTGCCCGCCGTGCTGTCCGAATCCGCCGGTCCCTACCGCTACCGCGCGCGCCGCCTGGGTGGCGCGACGCTCGCCGCGACCGCCGGGTACGTCGTCGGGCTGCTCACCGGCGGGACCCCCGCCCTGTCCGTGCCGGCGGTGATCCTGGTCGCGGCGGTGTCCGCGCTGATCAGCGCGGCCGGCAGCAACGCCTCGGTCGCCGGGCTGCAGATGTTCGTGTTCTGCGTCCTCGGCACCGGGCAGCACGCGACCGGCGTGCGCGTCGAGGTCCTGCTGGGTTTCTTCTGCCTCGGCGCCGTCTGGAGCCTGACGGTCGCGCTCGCCAGCTGGACGTTCCGGGCGACCAGCCCCGAACGCTCCGCCGTCGCGCACGTCTACGTCGAGCTGGCCGCGATGCTCTCGGCGACCGACGAAGCCGTCTCGCGCGTCGCCCGTCACCGGCTGACCACGGCCATGAACACCGCCTACGACCAGCTGCTCACCGCGCGCTCGTGGCTGTCCGGCCGCGACGCCGCCTACCGGCAGCTGCTCAACCTGCTTTCGGCGACGACGCCCGCCGTCGAGGCGTCGGTGGCGATGGTCAACGCCGGTCGTCGCCCGCCCCAGGACGTCATCGACCACTTCGTCGCGCTGTCGGCGTCGGTGCTGGCCAGCCAGCCGCTGCCGGAACCGCCGCCGATGTCCGCCGACGAAGGCGATCCGCTGCTCGCCGCGCTGTACGCCGGCCTGGTCCGGATCGGCAAGGGCGACGACCGCAAGCGCCGCGAGCCGACGCCCTGGCACCGGCGGCTGCGGACGTGGGCGGGCTCGCTCGCGTCCGGCCCGCTGACCTGGATCGCCGCGCTGCGGCTGACGCTGTGCGTGGCGATCGCCGAGGTCGTCGGGCTGCTCGTGCCGCTGGAGCGGTCGTACTGGATCACCTTGACGGTCGGGATCGTGCTGAAGCCGGACTTCGGCTCGGTCTTCGGCCGCGCGGTGCTGCGCGGGATCGGCACGGTCGTCGGCGTCGGCGTGGGGGCGGTCGTGCTCGGCGTCGGCGGGCACGGCTGGCTGCTGGTCGCGCTGATCGCGGTCTTCGCCGGCGGGGTCGCGGTCGGGAAGGTGCGCAACTACGGCATCCTCAGCGCGTTCGTGACGCCGTTGATCATCCTGCAGATGGACCTGGCGAACACCGGCAGCTGGAACGTCGTGGTGGCGCGGCTGGTCGACACCGTCCTGGGCTGCGCGATCGTGCTCGTCTTCGGCTACCTGCTGTGGCCGGGCAGCCGTCGCCCGCAGGTCGGCGGCCGGCTGGCCGACGGGCTGGACGCGGTCGCGAAGTACGTCTCGTGCGCGCTGGTCGAGGCTTCGTCCGGCGACGCCCGGCTGGCGCGGTCGCGGGCTCGCCGCGGTGCCTACCGGGCGCTCGCCGACCTGCGGACGGCGTTCCAGCAGGTCGTCGTCGAGCCGTCGGCGAACGGCCGCCAGGCGGTGGCGTGGTGGCCGGTCATCGCGGCGCAGGAACGCGTCGCGGACGCCGTCACCGAGGTCGGCGTGACCATCGGACGGGGTGCCCCACCGCCGGCGCCGGGTGACATCGAGCTGCTCACCGCGGCCCTGGACGAACTCGCGTCGGCGATCCGCGAGCAGCGCGAGCCGCGGTCGGTGCCGCTGCCGGACGCCCCGCAGCTGGCCGGGGTGGTCGACCAGCTGGAGTCGGCGTTCGACGCCGTCCGTGGGCCCGACCTGGTGGAACGCACGCCGTTGCGGCTGGTCCGGCGGTTCCTGCCCTACCACAGGCGCACGTGAGGTCCGTGCTGTTCAATTGCCGCATGGGAATCGACTTCGACGCGTTGAAGGGCAAGGCCGAAGAGGCCCTGCGCGAGCACAACGACAAGATCGAGGAGGGCCTGGACAAGGCCGCGGACTTCGCGAAGTCCAAGTTCTCCGGCCACGACTCGCAGATCGACAGCGGCGTCGAGAAGGCCAAGGACTTCCTCAACAAGTTCGACGACACGCCGGACCGATAGCTACTGGACCTCGCCCGTCGCGATCCCGTCGGACAGGCCGGTGATCCGGCCGCCGCGCTCGCCGAGCGCGATCAGGCCCTGCCGGGCGTCCGGCGCCGAAAGGCTGATCCGGACCCCGGCGCGGTCGACGTCGAGGCTGGCGGCGAGCGCCTGCGCGCCTTCGTAGCCCGCGTTGATCGTGGCCGCCAGCCCGCCGGTCGACGCGAGCGAGCCGCGGGCGGCGCCGAGCCGGCCGAGGGCTTCGTCGACGATCGGCAGCAGCGCGTCCCGGTTGCCTTCGGTCATCGCGCGCACGAGGTGCGGGTTCGAGCCCGCGACCCGCGTGCCGTCGCGGTAGGATCCGGCGGCCAGCGACATGGCGAGCGGCCCGCCCTCGGCGCCGATCGTGGCGAGGATCGCCGCGAACAGGTGCGGCAGGTGCGAGATCCGGGCGACGGCTTCGTCGTGCGACTCGGCGGGCAGCGGCACGACGTGCGCCCCGACGTCCAGCACGAACCCCGCGACCTCGGCCCAGGCCTCGAGGTCGGTGTCCTCCTCGACGGCGACGACCCAGGCCGCGCCCTGGAACAGCGCAGCGTCCCCGGCCAGCCAGCCCGAGTTCGACGTCCCGGCCATCGGGTGCCCGCCGACGTACCGCGTGTACGGCACGCGGCGGCGGACGGCGTCCAGTACCGGCGCTTTCACGCTGGTCACGTCGGTGAGCAGGCAGTGCGACGCGTGCTGGGACACCAGGCGCAGCAGGTCTTCGACGGCGGGCAGCGGCACCGCCAGCACGACCATCGCGTCGTCGGCGGCGGCCCGGTGCAACGCGGCTTCGACGTCCGTCGTGACGTCGTAACCCGCTCTGCTGGCCGCGTCGGCGTCCACTTCGGAAACCGCGGCGCCGAACGCCGTGCGGCCGCTGGCGGCCGCCGCGCGCAGCAGCGACCCGCCGATCAGCCCGAGCCCGATCACGCATACGTCTCGCACGGGGCCCATCCTGCCAGTGCCGGACGCATTCAGGGCTACAGCGCGGCGGCGAGCCTCGTTCCCTGGTCGATCGCGCGTTTCGCGTCGAGTTCCGCGGCGACGTCGGCCCCGCCGATCAGGTGCACCGGCACCCCGGCGGCCCGCAGTTCCTCGGCGAGGTCCCGCACGGGCTCCTGACCGGCGCAGACGACGACCGTGTCGACTTCGAGGAGCCGCGGGGTGCCGTCGACGGTGATGTGCAGGCCGGCGTCGTCGATCTTCTCGTACGTCACGCCGGGGATCTGCTCGACGCGTTTCGCCTTGAGCGCGGCGCGGTGCACCCAGCCCGAGGTCTTGCCGAGCCCGGAACCGATCCCGGACTTCTTGCGCTGCAGCAGGTACACCCGCCGCGGCGAAGGCTCGGGCTTTCGTTCGGTGAGCCCGCCCGCCGCGGTCTCCGGGTCGGTGACACCCCACTCGGCCATCCACGCGTCGAGGTCGAGCGCGGGCGAGTCGGTGTGCGTGAGGAATTCGCTGACGTCGACGCCGATCCCGCCGGCGCCGATGACGGCGACCCGCTCGCCGACCGGCTTGCCGTGCTTCACGACGTCGACGTACGACAGCACCTTCGGGTGGTCGATCCCGGGCAGCGACGGCACGCGCGGCGCGACGCCGGTGGCCAGCACGACCTCGTCGAACCCGGTGAGCCCGGCCGCGGACGCGCGCTTTCCGAGGTGCAGCTTCACGCCGGTCACCTCGAGCCGCCGCCGGTAGTAGCGGATGGTCTCGGCGAACTCCTCCTTGCCGGGGATCTTCCGCGCGATGCCGAACTGGCCGCCGATCTCGTCGTCGGCTTCGAAGAGTTCGACGCTGTGGCCGCGTTCGGCGAGCGCGGTCGCCGCGGACAACCCGGCGGGACCCGCGCCGACGACGGCGACGTGCTTCGCCCGCCGCGTCGGCGCCAGCGTCAGCTTGGTCTCGTGGCCCGCGCGCGGATTCACCATGCAGGACACGAGCTTGCGCTTGAAGGCGTGGTCGAGGCAGGCCTGGTTGCAGGCGATGCAGGTGTTGATCTCGTCTTCGCGGCCGGTCTCGGCCTTGCGGATCCACTCGGGGTCGGCGAGGAACGGCCGCGCCATCGACACGAGGTCGGCGGCGCCGCTGCTCAGCGCCTCCTCGGCCACCTGCGGCATGTTGATCCGGTTCGACGTGACGACCGGGATGCCCACGTGCGGCTTGAGCTTCCCGGTCACCCAGGTGAACGCGGCGCGCGGCACCGACGTCACGATCGTCGGCACGCGGGCCTCGTGCCAGCCGATGCCGGTGTTGATGATCGTGGCCCCCGCCGCCTCGACTTCTCGGGCGAGCGCGACGACGTCCTCCCAGCGCTGGCCGCCTTCGACGAGGTCGAGCATCGAAAGCCGGTAGACGATGATGAAGTCGTCGCCGATCTTTTCCCTGGTGCGCTTGACGATTTCGACGGCGAACCTCCGCCGCTTCTCCGGCGTGCCGCCCCAGGCGTCGGTGCGCTTGTTGGTGCGCTCGGCGAGGAACTGGTTGATCAGGTAGCCCTCGGAGCCCATGATCTCGACGCCGTCGTAGCCCGCTTCGCGCGCGAGAGCTGCGCAGTTCGCGAAGGCGTTGATCTGCTGCTTGACGCCGTGGTTGGTGAGGCCACGCGGGCGGAACGGGTTGATCGGCGCCTTGATGCTCGACGCCGACACGCTCAGCGGGTGGTAGGCGTACCGGCCCGCGTGCAGGACCTGCAGCGCGATCTTGCCGCCGGCGTCGTGCACGGGTGCGGTGAGCTGCCGGTGCTGCTTGGCTTCGGCCGACGTCGTCAGCTTGGAGGCGAGCGGCAGCAGCCAGCCGGTGCGGTTCGGCGCGAACCCACCCGTGACGATCAGCCCGACGCCGCCGCGGGCGCGTTCGGCGTAGTACTCGGCCAGCTCGGGGAAGTGTGCGGCTTTGTCTTCGAGACCGGTGTGCATCGAGCCCATCAGGACGCGGTTGCGCAGCGTTGTGAAGCCGAGGTCGAGCGGGGACAGCAAGTTCGGGTACGGGGTCATCAGGCGTCCTTCGGGTGGTGGAGGGCGGCGAGAACTTCGTCGAACCACTCGACCTGGCCCTCTTCGACGCGGATGCCGCCGCGCAGGACCAGGTACTGGTGCAGCTGCCTGCCGTGCAGGCCCGCCGGCGCGGGGAAGTCGCGCTTCTCGATCTGGCGGTAGACGTCGAGGCGTTCGGCGTGCTTCGCGCGGTGCCGGACGATCTCCTCGGCGACTTCGGCCGGATCGCCGAAGCTCGCGCCGCGGATCTTCACGGCCAGTTCGACGGGGCCCGCGTTGGGATCGGGTTCGGCCAGCCAGCGGACGAGTTCGGCGCGGCCGCTCTCGCTGACCGTGTAGACCTTCTTGTCCGGCCGGCCCGACTGCGCGACGACGTCGACGGCGACCCAGCCGGCCTCTTCCATCCGCTTCAGCACGCGGTAGATCTGCTGGTGGGTGGCGCTCCAGAAGAGCCCGATCGACTTCTCGAACCGGCGCGTCAGCTCGTAGCCCGAGCCGGCGCGCTCGGACAGCGAGACGAGGATCGCGTGTTCCAGTGCCATGGACCGAGGGTGCTATGCAACGAGTTGCAGTGCAACGAGGCGCTCATCACTTCACCCCCTCGGGTGGGATAAATCGGGTCGACTCCGCGTGCAAAACGACCAGGATGGAAAGCGTGCACCCGGTACTCGAACTGATCTCCGAACGGATGGCGGCGGGCAGTGTCCCGGGAGAACGCACCGACGGCCGGCGGCTCGCGCTCGCCATCGAAGGCGGCAGCAGCCGCGGCACGTACTCCAGCGGCATGGTCCTGGCGCTGGACGAGCTCGGCGTGACACCCGCGTTCGACGCGGTCTACGGCTCGTCGGCGGGCGCGCTGAACGGCGCGTGGCTGCTGTGCGGCCGCTCGTCGACCGGCGTCCGCACGTGGTGGAACCCGGTCGTCATGCGCCGGATCATCAACCCGCTGCACACCCTGCGCGGCCGCGCGGTGATCGACCTCGAGTACCTCGTCCACCAGGTGTATTCGGTGCTGGAGCCGATGGACTTCCCGGCGATCCTGGCCAACCCGGTGACGTTCCACCCCCTGGCCACCGACGCGGACACCGGGGAGTCGACCGACCTGCACCCCTTCCTCGACGACGTCGACGCGATCAAGATCGCGCTCGCGGCGTCGTCGTGCATGCCGGTGCTGGCCGGCCCGCCGATCCCGATGGCGGGCCGCCGGTTCGTCGACGCGGGCGTCGCCGAGCCGATCCCGTACCGGACGGCGCTGGCCCAAGACGCGACCGATGTCCTCGTGCTGCGCACCCGCCGCGCCGACGAGCTGCCGCTGCCGCCGCCGCGCGTGCACGACGTCGTCGTCCCGCGGTTCCTGCGCCGCCAGGCCCCGGGCGCGATCCCGGCGTGGCGCGACACCTACCGCCGCGACGTCGAGGACGAGGAGACCCTGGCGTCGGACCCGCGGATCCTGACCGTCCGGCCACCGGCCGGCTCACCGGACGTGGCGGTGCTGGAGCGCGACCCCGAGGTGCTGCGCAAGGCCGTCGACCTCGGCAAGAGCGCGGTCCTCGACGTGCTGGAAAGCCTGCGCGAAGCCTCCTAGGGCTTGCGCGCGACGCCGCCGATCACCCGCGACTGCGACGGCGATCCGGCGAACACGGTCTGCTCGTCCGGATGCCACGCCGGCGCGTAGACGAGCCCGGGTTCGAGCAGCGGCCAGCCGCCGAAGAAGCGTTCGAACTCGGCCATCGTCCGCAGGAAGCCGGGGTTCGTCGTCGTCTCGTAGTACTCGAGCAGGTCGATCAGCGCCTGCCGCTCGTCCTCGTTGACCGGGTTTTCGTTCGTCATCTGCGACAGCACCAGCAGCGAGCCCGACGGCAGCCGGTCGCGGTAGAACGCCAGCAGCTCGTCCGGGCGCTGCTCGTCCTTGACGAAGTGCATGACCGCGTTGATCACCAGTGCGATCGGCTCGCGCACGTCGATGACGTCGGAGGCGGTGACGCGGTCCCAAAGGTCTTCCGGCTGCAGGAAGTCCGCGGCGATCGCGTGGTGGCGTCCGGGATCGGCGGTGTCGGCGAGCAGCAGCGTCGAGTGGGCGAGCGCGATCGGCTCGTTGTCGATGTAGAGCACGCGCGTGTCGAGCTGGGTACTGGCGTCGTCGGCGACTTCGTGGACGTTGCCCGCGGTCGGCAGGCCGGAGCCGATGTCGACGAACTGGCGGATGCCCTGCCGGACGCACTGCCTGACCGCGCGGCCGAGGAACTGCCGGCTCGTCTTGCAGTACTCGCCCATCAGCGGCAACCGCGCGCGGACCTTCTCGGCGAAGTCGCGGTCGATCGCGTAGTGCGTGGTGCCGCCGATGAAGTAGTCGTAGATCCGCGCCGCGGACGGCCGGTCGAGGCTGGCTTCGACGGCCTTCAGCGCGTCGTCGTGGTTGATCATGCCGGTGCGGTGGCCTCCCGATAGGCGTTCACCGACTCTGTCAGGCGGTCGAGTTCCGCGCGCAACCGGGCCACGCCGGCGTCGTCGAGGCTCATCGCCGTGCCGATCACGTCGGGGATGCCCTCCGCCTTCTCGCGCAACGCCTTCCCGGCGTCGCTCAGGCTGACGCGGACCGAGCGTTCGTCGTCGGCCTGCCGGTTCCGCACCACCAGCCCGGCGGTCTGCAGCCGCTTGAGCAGCGGTGAGAGCGTGCCCGAGTCGAGGTTCAGCTCGGTGCCGAGCTCCTTGACCAGCCGGTGGTCCCGCTCCCAGAGCGCCAGCATGACCAGGTACTGGGGGTAGGTCAGGTCGAGGTCTTCCAGGACGACCCGGTACAGCGACGTCACCGCGCGCGACGCCGCGTACAGCCCGAAGCAGAGCTGGTCGTCCAGCCGCAGCGAAGCCATCGCGTCCTCCTCTCTCGTAACACTCCATGGTTCCCGACATCGGACTGCGCGGCAACTTAAGTGCCCTGCATCTCATTGTGCAACATTCAGTTGTGCACAACTGAGTTGCGAGCTACTTTGGTGACACCAGCCCGACCCAGGAGGACGACATGACCGCCAACCCGCACAACCTGGCCCTCGAACCGGCCGCGCAGGCGTTCGCCGAGGCCACCGACCAGCCGCCGTACCTGTTCCAGCTGCCGCCGGCCGAGGGGCGCAAGGCCGTCGACGGCGTCCAGGACGGCGACGTCGCCATGGCCGACGCGTCGATCGAGGTCATCAAGGTTCCCGGCGGCCCGACCGGCGAGGTCGAGACCCGGATCGTCAAGCCGGCCGGCGTCGAGGGCCCGCTCCCGGTGATCCTCTACATCCACGGCGCCGGCTGGGTGTTCGGCGACTTCCACACCCACCAGCGGCTCGTGCGCGAACTCGCGGCCGGCGTCGGCGCGGCCGTCGTGTTCCCCGAGTACGACCGCTCGCCGGAGGCCCGCTACCCGGTCGCCATCGAGCAGAGCTACGCCGTCGCGAAGTGGGTCGCCTCGAACGGCGCTTCGCAGGGGCTGGACCCTTCGCGCATCGCGATCGCGGGCGACTCCGTCGGCGGGAACATGACCGCGGCGCTGACCATCCTGGCCAAGCAGCGCGGCGACGTCACCTTCAAGCAGCAGGTGCTCTTCTACCCGGTGACCGACGCGAACTTCGACACCGAGTCCTACCACCGGTTCGCCGAGGGCTACTTCCTCGGCCGCGAAGGCATGAAGTGGTTCTGGGACCAGTACACGACGGATCCCGCGCAGCGCGCGGAGATCACGGCGTCGCCGCTGCGCGCGTCGCTCGACGAGCTGGCCGGGCTGCCGCCGGCGCTCGTGATCACCGGCGAGGCGGACGTGCTCCGCGACGAAGGTGAGGCGTACGCGGCGAAGCTGCGTCAGGCCGGTGTGCCGGTCACGGCCGTCCGGTACCAGGGGATCATCCACGACTTCGTGATGGTCAACGCGCTTCGCGAGACCCACGCCGCCGAGGCCGCGATCACCCAGGCCATCACCGTCCTGACCCGCGCTTTGGGGAAATAACTGAGAAATCGCTGAGTGCGGCGCACGTTGCGGACCTATGACGCAACTCACAGGTTCGCAACGTGCGCGCCCGCTCAAACGTGATATATACGCGAGTCCGGGGGGTTCCGGGTGCGCATTCACTGCCCGCCCGGAAGGACCGTCCCATGAACTTGAGCAGCATCCGGCTCGATTCGCCGGTCAACATGATCGTGGTGGTCGTGCTGACGCTGCTCGCGATCATCGCGGTCCCGTGGTTCTGGGACCGCTGGAAGCGCAAGCGGTTGTGGCGCAGCGCCACGATCCTGCTCGCGGTCGTCCTCCTGGTGCTCACGACCGGCATGGCGGGCAACATGATCGGCGGATTCTTCCCGACGGTCGGCTCGCTGCTCGGCACCGGCTCCTACGCCGGTCAGGGAACCGACGCCGAGGCGTCGCAGAACGGCGAAGACCTCGAAAAGCTGCGCGACACGGGGGTGGCGCACGCGAAGGAGGGCAAGGGCACGGTCGTCCACATGAAGGTGACCGGCCGGCGCACCAAGCTGACCCGCGACGTCACGGTCTACCTGCCCCCGCAGTACTTCGACGCCGCGTACAAGGAACTTCGGTTCCCGGCGATCGAGTGGATCCCGAACTACCCGTCCGGCCCCGAGGTCTTCACGAGCGGCTACCACATGCCGGAGCAGCTCGACACGGCGATCGCCCGGCACGCGCTGCCGCCGGCGGTGGTGATCGTCCCGGACCCGACGGGCGTCCCGAAGGTCGGCCACGACACGGAATGCGTCGACGAGGTCAACGGAACGGCCAACGACACCTACCTGACGGCGGACCTGCGCGACTGGGCCCTGCAGAAGCTGGGCGTGTCCGCGAACCGCCGCGCGTGGACGATCGCGGGCTGGTCTTCGGGCGGCTACTGCGCGATGAACCTCGTGACGCGCCACCCCCAGTGGTACGGCCAGGCGGTCAGCGTGAGCGGCTACGACAAGGCCCAGGTCGACGCCGAGACGGAAGACCTGTTCCACGGCCGTCAGGACATCAACGACGCCAACAACGTCCGCGTGAACGTGCGCCTCCACCCGTCGCCGGTGGACATCCTGGCGATCTCGGGGGAGAAGGAGAGCTACGAGAGCTTCGCGATCGACCAGATCCGCGCGGCGGCCCGGCCCCCGCTGCAGATTTCGTCGTGGCGGGTCCGGGACGCGGGCCACAACATGAACACCTTCAAGTCGCAGATCCCGGACGTGCTGGCGTGGATCGGCGCGCACACCTCGGCACCGGCCCCGGCGGGGCGGCAGGCCGAGACCACCGGCGGCGTGCTGCCGTGGCCGCTGCCGCGGTCGGGCGCGCACGGGGCGCTGGCGGACACCGACCAGTAGCGCTCAGCCCAGCAGCGCCGAAACCACCGCCGTCACGCGCTTCGAAGCCGTCGCGTAGCTCACCGACGCCGGGTGCTCGGTCAGCACCACGACGATGTACCGGTCGTCCTCGCCGAGCACACCGGACGTGTGCAGCATCCGCGTCGGGGCGCAGCACGACCAGCCCTGCTTCACCGCCCACGGCCGGCCGCCGGCGGCGTCCGGGATGCCGAAGTACTGCCGGAAGCCGTCCGAGCCCCGCTCGGTCGCGGCGCGCAGCGCGCTCATGATCGCGGCGGGCGCGTGCGCCAGCACGTACTGGTAGATCTTCACCACGTCCTTCGCGGTGATCCGCGTGTCGCCCCACCGTCCGGGATCCGCGGGCGCCCGCGTGCCGCCGAGGCCGATCTTCTTGGCCCACGCCGTCACGATCGCCGGCCCGCCGTAAGCCGACCAGAACCGGCTCGCGAGGTCGTCGTCGCTGCGGGAGAGCATCCGCTGCACGTCCGCCGTGGGACCGCCCCGGTCCAGCACCGTCAGCGCGATCAGCAGCTTCACGAGCGACGCCGAGGTGTACGCGCGGTCCGCGTGGACCGAGAGGGTCGCCGCCCCGCTCTGCCGGTCGAACACGACGGCGCTGACCTCGCCGCCGGCCACCAGCCGGTCCAGCTCGGCGGCGTCCACCTTGGACGGTGGCTGCTCCTTGGCGGATTCCTTGGGCGTTTCCTGCGGCGTTTCCTTGGGTGGCGCCGACGGCGTCGGCGTCGGTTCGGGGCTCGGCCGCGCCGATTCCGACATCGTTGTCACCGCTTCGGTGGCGGCGCTCGCCCGCGGCGGCCGGACCGCCCCGTGACCGATCGTGATCGCCACCGCGCCGATCGCCCCCACGCACAGTCCCACCAGGAAGATGCCGCTCAGCTTGCGCATGTTCCGGATTGCCGGGAGCGCGCTCCGGCGTTCCCCGGATCGGGTGACTTTGTGGGATAGGTCTCGAACCGGCCCGGATCCGGGAACGCTCCGGGGGCCTGCGGGCAAGCGCCGTCGTTTCGCTGCCCGTGTTCGCGGGGTACCTGTGTGCGGTGACGATCGTCACCACACTCTGGGAAGGACTGGAGTCATGACTCACGCGAAAGGCGCACGCATCCGGGTTCGCGGCCTGCAGCCGGCGCAGGTGCTGGCCGGGTTGGCCGGGATCGCGTTCCTCGTCGTCGGCATCATCGGGTTCACCAGGACCGGGGTCGGGAACTTCGCCGGCCACCACGACGCCGGGTTCTGGCGGTTCTCCGGCAACCCGCTCATGAGCCTGGTCCGGGTCGTGACCGGCGTCGTCGGCCTGCTGCTGGCGTTCGGTTCGGGCCGCGCCCGGACGTTCGGCTGGCTGCTGTTCCTCTTCTACGGCGCCCTGTTCGTGTGGGGCCTGATGATCGACGGCCTCATCTCGACCAACCCCTTCGCCAACGCCGGCAACCCGATGGACCTCGGCCGTGCCGACACGTGGCTGCACCTCGGCGTCGCCGCGCTCGGCCTGCTGATCGCCGTCCTGCCGGCCCGCCGCACGATCCTCGTCCCCGAGGACGAGGTGGCCGACGAGCCGACGGTCGCCGACCAGCGCACCGACCGCATTGCTGCCACCGATCGCACCGCCGACACCGACCGCGTGGTGACCTCCGACGAGCGCCCGCGCCGCCGGTCGTTCCTGCGCCGTGACCACGACGAGCGAGGCCCGGAGGTCGCTCGTGAAGAGCGTCCGCCGGGCCTCGCCCACTAGTTCGTTCGTGGCTCAGTAGGTCGTGCCCCCCGAGCCGGAGTTGTTGCTGCTCCCAGCGCCACTGTCAGCCGCCGGAGCCTGGTTGGCGGTGGAGCTGGGGGTGGTACCGACCTTGCAGCCGTTGGGCTCGATGACGAACCAGGTGCCGTTGACGCCCATGCCGTTCGCGTCGCCCGGCTTCAGGTCCTTCGAGAAGGTGTAGACCGGCCAGCCGCCGATGGTGACCTGCTCGGTGCCGTCGGAACGCTTGATGCTGCCGAGGAGCTTCGAGTCGATGCCCTGCAGCTCGACCTTGCCGTTGGAGAGGACCGCCGGCCAGGTCTTGGCGCAGTCGCCGTTGCAGGCGGACGTCTTGGCCTTCTTGGTGTCCTTCGTGAAGAGGTAGAGCGTCATGCCGTTCTGGTCGACGATCGCTTCGCCGAGCCCGTCGATGTTGCTGGCGCTCAGCTTGACGGTGCCGGCTTCGCTCGCGGCCTGGCCGGCCTTGCCGCCCTTGGCGTTGGCCGCGTACCAGGCGCCGCCGACGCCCTGGCCGGTCGCCTCGCCGGCCTTGGTGTCCTTGGCGTAGCGGTAGAGCGCCCACCCGCCGACGGTGATCTGCTCGGTGCCGTCGGAGCGCGTCACCTTCCCGACGAGGTTCTTGTCGATGCCCTGCACCTGAACGTCCCCGGTGGCCAGCACCGGCGGCCAGGCCTTGGCGCAGTCACCGTCGCAATTGGACTTCGGCGGCTTGGCCGTGTCCTTGTCGAACCGGTAGAGGGTCATGCCGTTCTGGTCGGTGATCACCTGCCCGACGCTCGCGACGTCCGCGACGACGAGTTTCGACTCGTTCGACGCCGGGGCGGCGTTCCCGACCTGCCCGTTGGCGAGCTGACCGCCGCCGGTGCCACCGGCCGCTGCGGGGGCGATGACCGGCTGAGCAGTTTCGGCACCCGAGCAAGCGGTGAGCACTGCCAGCCCGGCTGCCGCCGCGGCGACGGAGACGGCGATGCGCGTGCGAAGCATGGAAGTTCTCCTTGTGTCCGTTGGGGTTTCCCGCCGCTCGGTGCGGCTGCCTGATACCCACTACACGGACCCCCGCCGGAGGCGGTTCAAAGAATTTTCGCCGCGGTTCCGCCCCAGGTCAGCAGGCGCCACCCAGCGCCCGGTCGACGAGCGCCCCCGCGGCCCCGGTGTAGGCGGCCGGGTCCAGCAGGGCGTCCAGCGCCGCCGGGGTGAGGACGTCGGTGATGGCGGGCAGCTCGTCGAGCACGTCTCGCAGCGGCCGGTCTTCGCGGACCGCGCGTCGGGACGCCTCGCCGAGCAGCTCCTTGGCCTTCGCCTTGCCGAGCAGCGGCGCGAGGACGGCGGAAAGCCGCTCGGAGACGATCAGCCCGTGCGTCGACGCCACGTTCGCCCGCATCTGTTCGGGCTTCGCGGTGAGCCCGCGCGCGAGTTCGACGGCGGTGTGCGCGGCACCGCCGGTCAGCCGCAGGCATTCACGGATCAGGTGCCATTCGGCGTGCCAGACCCCGGCCGAGCGTTCGTCCTCGGTCAGCATCGACTGCGTGACCCCGGCGGCCAGCACCGGCACCTGCAGCGCCGCCGACCGGATCAGCGTCGCGAGCACGGGGTTCCGCTTGTGCGGCATGGCGGAGGAGCCACCCCGCCCCTCACCGGCGGGCTCGACGACCTCGCCGAGCTCGGTCCGGGTGAGCGTCGCGACGTCGACGGCCAGCTTCCCCAGCGCGCCCGCGGCAAAGGCGAGCGCCCCGGCGAGGTCGGCGACCGGCGTGCGCAGCGAGTGCCACGGCAGCACGGGCGCGGCCAGCCCGGTCTCCTCGGCGAACGCGGCGACGAGCCGTGCGGCGTAGTCGCCGTCGGCGGCGCTGCCACTGCGTGCGTCGACGCGGCTGCCAGTGCCAGTGTCGGCGGGTCCGGTGTCAGCGGCCGCGTCGGGGAGATCCTGGCCCCCGCCCCCGCCCCCGCCCCCGCCCTCCCGCTCGCCCGCCCCGGCGTCGGCCAGGCGGCCGTACTCCACGTACGCCGCCAGCGTCCCGGCCGCGCCGCCCAGCGACACCGGCAGCCCGCCGTCCAGCACGCGCCGGACCCGCGTTGCCGCGTCCAGCACCAGCTGCCGCCAGCCCGCGGCCTTGAGCCCGAACGTCGTGGGCACCGCGTGCGCCGTCAGCGTCCGGCCGGCCATCGTCGTGTCCCGGTGCTCGCGCGCCAGCGCCGCCAGCGCCTCGGCCGTCGCGTCGAGGTCCGCGACCAGCGGCCGGAGCGTCCGATCGGCGACCAGCATCATCGCCGTGTCGAAGATGTCCTGGCTGGTCGAACCGCGGTGTACGTACTCCGCGGCCTCGGGCGCGATCTCGCCGACGGCCGACGTCAGCGCCTTGACCAGCCCGACCACCGGGTTCGCGGTCGCCCGCGACCCTCGCGCCAGCTCGACGACGTCGATCCGCGCGCCGCCCGCCGCCTCCGTGATCGCGTCCGCGGCCTCGGACGGCACCGTCCCGAGCCGCGCCTGCGCCCGCGCGAGCGCCGCCTCGGCGTCGAGCATGGCGCGCAACCAAGCCTCGTCGCCGGTCGACGCTTCGGCCGGCGTACCGGCCCGCACCGGGGACAGGAGTCCGGAATCGGGGTCGACGGTCATGGCGTCAGCATCGCACGCACCCAGCCTCGGCTGCCTTCCCACAGCCGCCTCTGGCAAGCTCACCCGCCATGAGCAGCGCCACACCCGACGCGGACACCGCCGCCGGCGAGACCCGCGGCTTCGCCGCCGAGCGCCTCATCTTCTTCTCGGACGCCGTCGTCGCCATCGCGATCACCCTGCTCGCGCTCGAGCTGCCCCTGCCGGAGGGCCCCACCAGCGCCGAGCTGCTGCGATCACTCGGGCACCATCGTTCCGAATACATCTCCTTCCTGATCAGCTTCGCCGTGATCGGCGGCAACTGGCGCGCCCACCACCGCCTGTTCCACTACGTCACCACCGTGCGCGGCGGGCTCCTGCGGCTCTCCTTCGGCTGGCTGCTGATGATGGTGCTCATGCCCTTCGCCACGAAGGTGCTCGCCGAAGACGGCGGGTTCGAGTTCCGCTTCGTCCTGTACGCGCTCGTGCAGGTCGTCGCGCTCACGCTGTTCGTCGTGATGACCCGGCAAATCCAGCGTCACCGCCTCCACCGCGCGGACACCCCGCCGGAGCTCTTCGGCGAGTTCTACCGCGGGCTCGGCACGATGATCGCCGCCTTCGCCGCCTCGATCCCGGTGGCCTTCTTCACGCACTGGGCCTACGTGTGCTGGATCGTCATCCCGGTCGTGGGCAACCTCCTCATCCGGCTCCGCCGAGCCTGAGCCGTCATTCGCCGGTGGCGCCGTCGATCCGTTCGCGAACCAGGTCGGCTTGGCCGATGTGGCGCGCGTACTCGCCGATCATGCGCAGCATGAGCCACCGCAACGTGAACGGCTCGCCCGTGCTGATCCGCGTCCCGGTCTGGTCCATCGACGCGCCCGCGACGATCTCCCGCGAACGCGCGCATTCGGCGTGCCACAAGGCAAACGCCTCGCCGACGTCACCGTCGAGCGACGTGAAGTCCTGTTCCGGGTCGTCGTCGGAGTAGTAGAGGTTCGGGAGGTCCTCACCCGCGAACTGGATCCGGAACCACCAGCGTTCGACGCCGGTGAGGTGCCGCAGCAGGCCGTGCAGCGTCAACGTCGACGGTGGTACCGAGCGTTCGGACAGCCGCGCCGGGTCCAGGCCTTCGCACTTCATCTCGAAGGTGCGCCGGTAGTAGTCGAGGCTTTCGGTCAGGGCCTGGCGCTCGCCCGCGACCGGCGTCGGGTCGGCCCGCTCGCCGGTCAGGCGGGCCGGGGCGGCCACTGGTGCCGTGTGTTCGGTCATGTGCGGAGCGTGCCACGGGGGTCCGACAATTTTCGGGCCGTCGGTGCGCCCGGTGACCCGGCAACGGCGCGAAAGCCCAGTTCAGACACGGTTTCAAGAACCTGGTAACGAATGCCGGGGTGCGGCGATCTGATCTTCGTCAGCTGCTGCGATCACCCGTCCCCACCCCCGGTCGGAGCGGCACCCCTCGTCCGGAATCAGGAGATCACGACCATGGAGCGAACCGGCCGAAGAACCGCCGTGCTGGCCGCGCTGACCGCAGCGGCCCTCTTCGCGGCTCCCGCCGTCGCGTCCGCGGCGCCGGCCCCCAGCACGATCGACGTCAGCGACACGTCGCTGCACGCCGGCGACACGTTCACGGTCACCGAGCAGCTGTACAACCCGACGGACTTCACGGTCACCGGCGCGAAGGCGGCGGTCTACACCAAGGAAAAGCCGATCGTCGACCTGGTGGACCTGGTCTCCTGCGCCGGCACGATCGGCTGCGACCAGTACCTCAGCAGCTACCGCGGCGGCGTCGGCGACCTGGGCGCGGGCGAGAGCCGGACCGTGACGTTCACCTTCCGCGTGAAGGAGGACGCGGCCGGCCAGTTCACGCTGCAGCACCAGTTCGCGGGCGACAACTACGCGTTCGGCGTCGAAGACGGCCCGGCCGTCACGATCGCGCCGCCCGCGAAGGCCGACGTCAAGGTCGCGCTGACCGCCACCCCGCGCGTCGGCCTGGTCGCGCGCGTCGACTACGTGATCACGGTGTCGAACACCGGCCCGGCGTCCGCGACCGGTGTCCGCGTGACGGCCAACGCCGGATCGGGCCGCACGGTCACGTCCATGACCGGCTGCACCCGCGCGGGAGCGAGCCTGAGCTGCGCGATCGGCACACTGGCACCGGGAGCGTCGGCCACGGCGAAGTTCACGTCGGAGGGCGGCTTCTTCGCGTGGGGCGCGTTCACGGCAACGGCCCAGCGCGCGGCCAGCGCCCCGGCCGACCCGACGGCGGCGAACGACACGGCGTCGAAGAAGTGCACGGCCTACACGGGGCTGTACGTGACCTGCTGAGTCCACATCAGAGCGAGTACGGCGCCGAGCGAGCTCGGCGCCGTACTGCGTTCACGGTCTCGTCGACGGTCTGGTCCGTCGTGTCCATGACGTGCTTCTCGAGCCCACCCAGGTCGGCGAAGGCGCGGTGCATCCCGGTGAGCGGCTCGACGTCGGTGAGTTCCGCGGCATCCCTCGCGGTCCCGCGGGCGAGGGTGACCTCGAGACTGGGCCGCAGGACGACGTAGAAGAGGTCCAGACCGTCCCGTTTCGCGGCGTCGCGGAACGGTTCGAGCGCCCAGGGCCCGACGACCCCGTCGAGGACGACGTCGTAGCCGCCACGGGCATAGCCACAGGCGGCCTCGGCGATCACCCCGAGCACGACATCGTTCTGCCGCGCGGCCTCGGGCAGGTAGGGCGGAACGAACCCGGTCCGGATCCAGACGTAGAAGCTGTCGGTGTGCAGGTGCACGGCAGGCCGCGAGGAGTGTTCGGTGACCAGCCGGGCAACGGTGGACTTACCGGCCCCGGGCGGCCCGGTGAGGATCAGCAGCGAACCGGACATGCAGGCATCATGCGGCCCCGGCGGCGGGAGAACCAGTCTTGACCTTGGCGCCGGCGTCAGCCGGACCCGGCGTGCAGGCGGGTGCGGGGGTGCTGGCTAGACTTGGGGTGCGGGCCGTTAGCTCAATTGGTAGAGCTGCGGACTTTTAATCCGTAGGTTCTGGGTTCGAGCCCCAGGCGGCCCACTACAGTATGCGTCTGACCTGCGGAGACGCTTGATTGATGATCTTTTTGCAGGTCAGGCAAGTCTGTGTGGCCCGTTGTGTGGCCGAGGGTATGGGTTCCGGTGATCGAATGGGCCTGCGAGCGCATGCTGGCAGCGGATGTTCGATCTGGGGGCAGCGGTCGTTCTTCGTTGCTCCTGCGGGGAATCATCGCCGCGGCGATGGACGGGTGACGCTCTCTTGTCCTGGTTTCGCGTCCGTGTTCGCCTGGGCGTGGTGTGTCCGTGGGTGGGCCCGGCGGTACCGGGGCGGTTCGGCACGACGCGCGTAACGGGAGACGCATCGGAGCCCCTCATCCTGTGGCGTCACCCCCGTGCGACTGTTTCCGCAGCTCAGGGTCGATTTTGGTGCGTGGCGAAGGGGAGGAACCTGCGGACTTACCGTCCGAGGGTCAGGTTTCTGGCATTAGCTGGCACTGGGCGACACTTGGCGCCACTGCCCGCTACGCGTCGGCAGTGGATCGGGAGCCGGGCCCGGCGCAGACGGCCGGAGGGTGCGGCGAAGAGGGATGCGCCGATCTTCTCAGCGGCCTGGTGGCGAGCGCCGGGTAGAGCGAGACGTAGTAGTCGGCGGTGAAGGACATTGAGGCGTGTCCGAGCATATCCTGCACGCTCTTGAGGTCGTTGCCGGCGGCCAGCGACAGCAAGGCTGCGCCATGTCGGAGATCGTGCAGCCGGATCGGTGGCGGTGTCGTGCGCTCGACCAGCCGGTCCTCGAACTCGTGGGTGAACAGGTCGCGTCGGCATGGCATCCCCATAGGGGTGGAGAACAGGTACCGCTCTCCGTCTGCTCCTGCAGGCAGTCCGGCTCGAGCCGTGAGGTGGCGTCGCACCAGGCTGGCGGTGACGTGGTCAAGAGCGATGGTCCGTGTGCTGTGTGACGGCTCTTCAGCTTCCCGACGTCTTCCTGCTCTTCGGGGTCGGGTCGGGTGATGACGAACAGTTCGGTGTGTCGCAGGTCCACGTCGACCTCGCGCAAGGCAGCGGCTTCGCCGCGGCGTAGGCCGGTGACAGCCACGCAGTGGTAGTAGAGGTAGGGCTTGTGCTCGGCAATGGCGGTCAGGATCTCGATCGTCTGCTCTCGAGTCGACACGCACACAGATGGCCGTCCGCTATCTTCGAGGGCGCGGTTTCCAGCAGTTTGATGGTTGCCGGATCGTCCGCGTTATAAGGGACGGAACCGGTTGCCCGCGGCCCGTCCATTCGACTCCAACTGCATTTCGTGGCAGCGGGACCTGTTGCTGCCGGTGATCATGCCGGATGCCGGCGACGTCGCGGAAGCGGACCTGAATGGCCTCCAGGCGGGTTCTGCGGAACTCGGCAGCGATCTGGGAGCCATCGCGCCACTGGCTCTGGCCAACTGGTGGTACACGGCTCGGCCTCCGGCTGCTGCTCACCGAGTTCGCCCAGGTCTCGGTACCGAGCGCCGTGATCATCGAGCATGCTGGCGCCCCCTTTGGCGAATCGCATACTCCAGGGGCTGCTCGCGGTGATCCGCAGCGGGATCCCGGTCATTCCGCTGCGCTGCGACACAGCAAGCTTCTGTCCCTGATGCAGTGCTACGAACTTCGTTCCATCAACGAGTTGATCGGGCCGATGCCTGCCGCATGCCCTGCCCATGCCTGGCAGGCTGCGGGGTGGCCGAACACGAGCCAACGAAGACAACCAGGTTGACTACCGCGCGCCGAGACGCCGAGATTCATGCGCGGACCGGGCTCCACTTGTCCCCGGTTAGGGTCGACTCGACCGTCGGTTCGTCGTTCCGACGGAGGCGGTGCGGTGGCGGCGGCCGGAGGACTAGCTATGCGTCATGATGTTCCTGTGACGCGCCAGCTGTCGCAGACTGTGCGCCGCCTGGTCGGACGGTGCGCACGTCTTCAAGCTGGACGTCCACCATTCATCGTCGAGGGAACGTCGTTAGGAGCCGCGTGAGCACGCTCGGTAGTTTCATCTGGTCGATCGCCGACCAGCTTCGGGGCCCCTACCGCCCCAACCAGTACGGCAACGTGATTCTCCCGCTCACGATCCTGCGTCGCCTCGACTGCATCCTCGAACCCGACCGTGAGATAGTGCGCGAGCTGGCGGCGAAGTACGACAACCCGAATCGGCTCAGGGTCGAGGTCAAGAAGGCGACTGGTCGACCGTTCTTCAACACCTCGAACTACTCGTTCGCCAACCTCCTCGAAGACGCTGACGGGCTGGCGGACAACCTCGTCGACTACATCGACCGGTTCTCATCCGATGTCGACGTGTTCGAGTACTTTGACTTCAAGAAGGAGATTCTCGCCCTCGAGAAGGCGGAACTCCTGCGCGAAGTCATCACGTCCTTCAAGGCCGTCGACCTGCATCCGAACGTCGTTTCCAACGCCGACATGGGTGATGCGTTCGAGTACATCATCCGCAAGTTCAACGAGGCCGCGAACGAGACCTCCGGCGACCACTACACCCCGCGGGACGCGATCCGGCTGCTGGTCGACCTGCTCTTCGCCGAGAAGGACGTAGATCTCCACGAGGCCGGCATCATTCGTACACTGTACGACCCCACGGCCGGCACCGGCGGCATGCTCGCCTTGGCCGAGGAACACCTGCTCCTGCAGAATCCCGACGCGAAGCTGAGCTTGTTCGGCCAGGAGTACAACCCGCAGTCGTACGCGATCTGCAAGTCCGACCTGCTGGCCAAGGGTCATGACGCATCCAACATCGCCTTCGGTAACACGCTGACCGATGACGCGTTCAAGGGTCGCCAGTTCGACTTCTGCATGTCCAATCCGCCGTACGGCGTCGACTGGAAGCAGTACGCCAAGGCCGTCACGGCCGAACGCGACTCCGCCGGGCCCTACGGCCGGTTCGCCCCGGGCCTCCCGTCGACCTCGGACGGGCAGATGCTGTTCCTGCTCCACCTCGTCCACAAGATGCGCGTCCCGCAGGACGGCGGCGGCCGCGCCGGTATCGTGATGAACGGCTCGCCGCTCTTCAACGGCGCCGCCGAGTCCGGCCCCTCCAACGTCCGCAAGTGGCTGTTGGAGAACGACCTGGTCGACGCCATTGTCGCGCTGCCGACGAATATGTTTTTCAACACCGGTATCGCGACCTACATCTGGATCCTCGACAACACCAAGCACCCCGACCGCAAGGGCCTGGTTCAGCTCATCGACGGGACGTCGTTCTGGACCAAGATGCGCAAGAATCTCGGTGCCAAGAACCGTGAGCTCAGCGAGGCGGACCGAGCCAAGGTGGTGAAGTTGTACGATGAATTCCTCGATGCTGATCCCGACTATTCCAAGGTGCTGCGCAACGACGAGTTCGGCTACTGGACCATCACTGTCGAGCGCCCGCTGGTGGACGAGGACGGGAAGCTAGTCGTGGACCGCAAGGGCAAGCCCAAGCCGGACTCGAAGAAGCGCGACACCGAGAACGTCCCGTTCACCTACGGAGGCTCGACCGCCGGTGTGGCCGGCAAGGCTGACGTCATCCAGGCGTACTTCGACGCCGAGGTCAAGCCGCACGTACCCGATGCCTGGATCGACTGGGCCAAGGTCAAGACCGGCTACGAGATCCCCTTCATCCGCCACTTCTACAAGTACGTCCCGCCGCGTCCCCTCGCCGAGATTGACGCCGACCTGGAGAAGCAGGTTGCCAAAATCCTTGACCTCCTCCGGGAGGTCGAAGGATGACTTCCGCAGCGGCGATTCCCAGTCATTGGCAAAGCGGCAATATTCGTCGATTCGCTCAAATGAAGACCGGTCATACGCCGAGCCGTTCGGTCCCGGAATATTGGGAGAGCGCGGAGATCCCATGGTTTACACTCGCCGATGTGTGGCAACTGCGGGATGGCCGGCAGACCTACTTGGGCGAGACCGAGAATAAGATCAATGAGCTAGGTCTCGCGAACTCTGCTGCCGAACTGCTTCCCGCTGGAACCGTGGTCCTTTCGCGGACAGCTTCTGTGGGATTTTCCGGCATCATGCCGAGGCCTATGGCGACCAGTCAGGACTTCTGGAACTGGGTGTGCGGTCCGACTCTGCTTCCCGAGTATCTGAACTACCAGTTCAAGTCGATGGCCGCAGAGTTCAAATCACTCAACATGGGTTCGACCCATCAGACGATATATCAGAAGGATGCTGCAGCCCTTCAGATCGTGGTCCCACCTCTCGACGAGCAGCGCGCCATTGCCGACTACCTCGACCGCGAGACCGCCCGCGTCGACACGCTCATCGAGGAGCAGCAGCGCCTGATCGAGATGCTCCGCGAACGGCGGGCAGCCGTCATCTCGTCCGCCTTGGCGCCGACCAATTCATGGGTGCGTCGCCGCGTCAAGCACATCGGTGAGACCAGTCTGGGGAAAATGCTCGACGCCGGCCGTTCGGTCCGCGCCGGAGAGCGGCCGAGGCCGTATGTGCGGGCAGCAGATATTCGCGCCGATGGTTCTGTGAACCTCCTAAGCCTCAACGAGATGCCGTTCTCTGATGCAGAGATGGAAATGTTCGACCTCCGCGCCGGCGACGTCCTCTTAATCGAGGGCGGCGCTACCGTCGGCCGTCCAGGGTTCATGTTCGAGTCGGCGCCGGGGATCGCCTTCCAGAAGACCGTCAATCGCCTCCGGGTCGGGCCACAGACGAATGCTCGGTTCGTGTACTGGTCGATGCTCCGCCTCTACGAGTCCGCCTACTATGTCAATCATTACGGGTCGGTTTCATTCGTTCACCTCACCGGCGAGAAGCTGAGGGAGATCGAACTTCATCTCCCGCCATTCCAAGAGCAGCGGGCAATTGCGGCATACCTTGACGAGGAGACCACGAAGATCGACACACTGGTAGCCGAGACTGTGCAGTTCATTGAGCTCTCGAAGGAACGGCGGGCGGCGTTGATCACGGCGGCGGTGACGGGGCAGATCGACGTACGGGAGATGGCCTGATGGCCGTTCACAACGAGGTCGTCTTCGAGACCGAGATCTGCGACTACCTGGCTGACCATGGGTGGCTGTACTCGGAGGACGACACCGGCTACGACCGGGAGCGGGCACTCTTCCCCGATGACCTGTTCGCCTGGCTGAAAGGGACCCAGCCGGCACCATACGAAAAGGCGCTGAAAGCGGCAGGGTCTGAGGCGAAGTTCCTCGACGTGCTGACCACAGCGCTCGACAAGCCTCTCGAACATGGTGGCGGGTCGCTGAACATCCTGCGCAACGGGGTGCAGTACATCGGCGGCGGCCGGTTGAAGATGGCGCAGTTCCGCCCCGAGACCAGCCTGAACGCGACCACCAACAAGCAGTACGCGGCGATGCGGTTGCGGGTGATGCGGCAGGTGTACTTCTCTACCGCCGACCAGCGCAGCATCGACTTGGTCTTCTTCGTCAACGGGCTCCCTGTCGCCACCGTCGAGCTGAAGACCGACTTCACCCAGTCGGTCGATGAGGCGATCAACCAGTACCGCAAGCACCGGCACCCGCTGACAAACGGGCGGCCGGAGCCGCTGCTGTCGTTCGGGCGCAGGGCGCTGGTCCACTTCGCGGTCTCCAACGATCTGGCCGCGATGACGACCAAGCTGGAGGGCGAGAAGACGCACTTCCTGCCGTTCAACATGGGCCACGACGGTGGTGCCGGGAACCCTCCGGGCGGGGATGGGCGGTCGGCAACCGCGTACCTGTGGGAGCGAGTCTGGGAGAAGCACGCCTGGCTCAACATCATCGGCCGGCTGATGATCGTGGAGACCAAGGAGGAATGGGACGTCGCGACCGGGACGTCCGTGCGCCGCACGAGCATGCTTTTCCCGCGATACCACCAATGGGAAGCCGTAACGAAAATCGTGGCCGCGGTGATCCAGGAGGGAGTGGGGCATCGTTACTTGATCGAGCACTCCGCAGGCTCGGGCAAGACGAACACCATCGCTTGGACCGCACACCGGCTGGCGCGCCTGCACGTGAACAACGAGAAGGTCTTCGACTCGGTGATCGTGGTCGTGGACCGCACCGTGCTCGACGGGCAGCTCCAGGAGGCGATCCGGCAGATCGACGGCTCGGGGAAGATCGTAGCGACGATCAGTCCAGAGGACGTGCGCAAGGCGGGGGCCAAGTCGAAGTCGGGGCTGCTGGCGACCGCGTTGAAGAACGGGGAGCTGATCATCGCGGTGACGGTGCAGACCTTCCCGTTCGCACTCGACGAGATTCGGGCCGAGAAGGGTCTGAAGGGCAAGCGGTTCGCGGTAGTCGCCGACGAGGCGCACTCCTCGCAGTCCGGACAGATCTCCTCCAAACTCAAGGCAGTGCTGACCGCTGAGGAAGTCAAGGAGATCGAAGAGGGCGGCTCCGTCGACGTCGAGTCGATCCTGGCCTCGGAGATGACCGAGCGGGCTGAGTCGAAGAACATCTCCTACTTCGCATTCACCGCGACGCCGAAGAACAAGACCTTGGAACTCTTCGGTCGCAAAGGCCCGGACGGCAAACCCTTCGAGTTCCACCTGTACTCGATGCGGCAGGCGATCGAGGAGGGCTACATCCTCGACGTGCTCAGGGGCTATCAGTCCTACGACACCGCGCTGAAGATTGCCGGTCAAGCGGAGACCGGCGACGGCGACGTAGTAGTGGACGAGGCCGCGGCCCGTAAGGGCCTGATGCGGTGGGTGAAGCTGCACCCGACCAACATCAGCCAGAAAGTGCAGATCATCGTCGAGCACTTCCACGTCAACGTCGCCCACCTGCTGGAGGGCAAGGCGAAGGCGATGGTCGTGACCGACTCTCGTAAGTCCGCAGTGAAGTACAAGAAGGCGATCGATGCCTACATCGCCAAGCGGGCTGTCCAGGACGCCTCGTATAACTACCGCACCCTGGTTGCGTTCTCAGGCTCGGTGACGATGGCCGAGGATGAGCAGTGGGCTGCGGACTGGGGGCCACAGCCGACCAAGGACGATGAGTTCACCGAAGCCAACCTGAACCCCGGCGCCGGCTCGGATCTGGCCGCTGCCTTCAAGGGCGCGACCTACAAGATCATGCTGGTCGCCAACAAGTTCCAGACCGGGTTCGACCAGCCGCTGCTCTCGGCGATGTATGTCGACAAGAAGCTATCCGGGGTCACTGCCGTCCAGACGCTTTCGCGGCTGAACCGCACCCATCGCACTGCTGGCGGAGAACAGAAGCGCAAGACGTTCGTCCTCGACTTCGTGAACAAGCCCGAGGACATCCGGGCTGCGTTCGAGCCCTACTTCACCAACGCCACCCTGGAGACCGAGACCAACCCGTACGTCGTCTTCCACCTCGCCACCAAGCTCGACCAGGCTGGGATCTACACGCCAGAGCAGGTGCGCGAGGTCGCCGAACTGTGGGTCACCCGGAAAGGCAACAACGCGCTCTCGGCGGCGATCAGCCCAGCCAAGAACGAGTTCGCTCGCCGCTACGCGGCCGCGATCGAAGCCGACGACAAGGTCACCCTCAACACCCTCGACCTGTTCCGCAAGGACGTCTCCACTCTCGTCCGGCTCTACGACTTCATGAGCCAGATTGTCGACTATGGCGATGCGTACCTGGAGATGTTGTCGATCTTCTTACGCCTCCTAGAGAGGGTCATCGCAGACTCGTCCTGGGCCGCGGAGGTCGACCTGTCCGACGTGGTCCTGGTCGGCGTCAAGCACAGCAAGGGGACCGCGGTCGACATCTCACTGACCGGTGACGGGCAGCTCAAGGGCATAGGTGCCGCGGGTACCGGCACCCGAAAGGAGCCGAAATACGTCGCGCTCCAGGTCGTGATCGACAAAATGAACGACCTCTTCGGCGCCGAGTCGTTCGCCGAGTCCCAAGTCTGTGCGTTCGTGCAGGGACTGGTACAGCGGCTGCTCGCCCACCCGGACCTGGTCAACCAGACCAAGGTGAATTCCAAGAAGCAATTCATGGAGTCACCGGACTTCCAGGCCGCTGTCACCGAGGCGGTCGTCGAGAACCAGGAGGCCCACAACACCATGGCCGACTACTTCTTCAGTGACGGGCCTGGCATCAGTGCTGTGATCGTGGCGCTCGCGGACGCCTTCTACGAAGCCGCGATCGATCAGCAGAAGAATGTGTGAGCAGCCTGGGTGCCATACCGCGAAAGGTGTTTCGGCATTCTCGATGAGACTCGAGCTTGCCGGCGGTGGCCTGAGGGTGATGGCGAACGGACAGGTGACGTGCAGGCACACGTAAGTTCCGGCCGACCATCGCAGCGGTAGCGAGAGCGGCTCATACAGTTGGCGACCGCAGATCGGATGACCGTGGCTGTCCTGGTTGTGGATGGTCAGCCGCGGAACACGTCGATCTGTTGCCAGACGGTGTCGTGTGGCGCGTCGTGATCGTCGAGGTTGGCAAGGGCCTCGACTGATGTGATCACGGCTGAAACACGATGGCGTTGGTGGGGTGCTGCTGCCAGTACTCCTGCGGGATCTTCAACGCGGCTGTGAGCAGGTCGCCGGGGGAGAAGTGGTTCTGCTCGAGGTGGGTCAGTGCGATGGGGACCAGCACCTCGACGCTCTCCTGCTGGAGCAGCAGGAGGCGGAGGTCCTCGGTGTCCATGGCGCCGACTGGCTTGTGGCGCAGTTCGTGGGCTGTTTTGATCAGCTGGGTCGCGTCGGCTGATGGATTGCCCAAGCGGCGATCTTCGATTTGCTCGAGGGTGAGCGATTCGTCGACATCAGGTCTGGTCCCCATGGCTCCTCGTGCCAGCTGTCGTGGTCGCATGCGTGAGACTGCTATCCGCGTGGCACCCAATACCCACTGTAGTCGAGACGTTTCCGATGGCCATCGTTCCGCCGACGGCGATGCCGCTCCAAACACGACGTCGAGGGGCCCTGCGCCTTTCGCCTGCCGAGCTGATCGCGATCGGCACCATGCGACGACCGCGGCGACGGTGCCGATCGGGTGTTGAGCATGGCGTTGCCGAACGAGGCGAGGCTGTTGGCCGCGCGGGTGTCGAGATTGGCGAGGAAGTCGCTGACAGGAAGGGCAAGCCCCAGTTATCGAGCGTTCCCGGCAGGGTGCTGACCCTTTCCGCGGTGCGCAGGTCTTGCGCGCGATCTCCACCATCCCAAGCAGCCGCGGCTTGAGCGCGTACTCCTTCCGGCGGGTACCTTCCCGGAGGCTGACCTGGAGCCGCGCGGTCGGCGCTGCGTGCGGTGTTCACTCTGTACCGGTCGCACTGCCAAGCGAACACGCAAAACCTGCTGACGAGCCGGTGGCTCGATCAAGCGGTCGTGTTGCCGTCCGGGTTCGATGGGTTCGGGGCTTCCGAGGTAAGGGTGAAGCGCGGCGCCGCGCTCGAGTAGATCCGGACGTGGCCCCAGTCGCCGGTGATTTCGTAGTGGTTGTCGTGACGCTGGAGGCTGTCGATGTTGCCGAGGTCTTCTTCTCCGGTGGCGTCGCGGTAGGTCCGGGACGACCGTGTGACCCATTCGATCTTGGTGGCGTCGGCGATGGTCAGCACGGCGTCGGCGTAGCAGTGTGCTTCGCCCGGTCGCGGCTGGTGATAGCGCGGGTGTGACGAGGTCAGTACGGCCTCGAGCCGGAAGGTCAGCGAGGTGGGTTTCTCGTCGATGGCGAGGACGAAGCTGTCTTCGAGGTAGATGTGGGCGAGGTCGGGGAAGTCGGTGTAGTTCGTCATGCGCTCAGTGGTCCCAGGTGATCGGTGTGTGGTTTCCCAGGCTTCTCCTGGTGACCGGGTTGCCTTGCGGATCGATGCGGACACCGTCTTCGTTGCGGAGTTCGACGTGGGGATTCTCGCTGCCGGGAGCGCGGCCGCTGCCTTCCTTGAGGGTCATCCGGATGATGCCGTTGTCGTCGACGTACTTCGGCGGGCCGTTCGGGCTCTGCTGTTTCGTCCAGCCTTTGGACTCCGCGTAGCGGGCCAGATCGGATGCCTTTGGTGGTGTGCCCTGGTCGAAGTACTCGTGCAGGGCCGCCTTGACGGGCGGTGGTTTCGGCGCGGCCGGGTCGGGTTTTTCTCCTGCGCGGGTGCCTTTGAGCAGCTTGCCGGCCGCGCCGCCGATCAGCAGGCCGCCCACGATTTGGCCGGTGGCCCGGCCCGGATGATCTGCCCAGTCGTCCCAGGCGATGAGGTTCTTGCCGAAGTCCACGGGGTGGGTGACGTTGTGCCACGCGGCCGAGGCGATGTCGGTCAGGCCCTCGTAATCGGGGTTGCCGGGGTCGCCGATGGCGTAGACGAGGTTCCACACGCCTTCGCCGAACCCCCTTGAACGCGTTCCAGGCGCCTTCGCCGAAGTCGGCGAAGAAGCCGCCGACGTCGTCGAGCCAGTCTGAGGCCGTGGGCGCGCCGCCGGCCTCGTCGGAGATGGTTTCGGCGGTCCGGTCCCCGGCTTCGGTGAGTTGCTGGCGGGCGCGGCTGAGTGTGTCGCGCGCCGCTTGCCGGTCGGCCTCGCCGGGATCGGAGAACGGCTCGACGGTCCTGGTGGGGTCACCGTTGGCGGCGTGCTGCCGGTTCTGGGTGACGTCGCGGTCATAGCGGGCCTTCGCGTCCGCCGTCGCGGCCTGGCCTCGGTTCCACAGCTGGATGGCGTCGCCGGCCTGGCCTTGTGCCCAGCGCAGTGTCCGCGCGTACCCGTCGAGCGCTTCGGCGACCGCGTCGAAGGAGTCGGAGGCGGCCAGCCACTTGGCCGGTTCGTAGCTGAACTTGTCGTGGAACCTGGCCGCGGCCGGACCGGACCATGAGCCGGTGTCGATTCGGCGGAGGCTGTCCGCGGCCTGTCCGGTTCCCCGGGACCGGGCGTGCAGCACCCGGGCGTTCTCCTCGATCGCGGCCGGGTCGCCGGGGACGAGGGCGCGCGGATCAGAGGTCTCACCGAGTTCGGCCATCAGTCACCGATCGCCGCGGTGCCGGGATCCGCGGGCAGCTGTCGTGCGGCCGCCTCGTCGATTCCCCGGTAGGCGTCAGCGGCATGCGTGAGGCAATCGCCGATCACGCCGGCATCCTCGGTCAGCGTGTCCAGCCCAGCGCTCCATCGCGCGCAGTAGTCCGCCAGCGCGTTGTGGACCCCGGCATGGCCGTAGAGTTCGGCGTCGCCGCACAAGCCGCGCAGCTCGAACGTCTCCTGGTCGTGGACGCTCTGGGTGATTCCCTTGCCCGCGTTGTCCAGTACGTCGACATCGACGTGGAACCCTGGCCCCTCCACACTCACTCGGCGTCTCCCTCGCGCTCGACGTCGACCTCGGTCGTGTGCCTGGTGCTTTTCTGCTCGGCTCGGCGCCGTATCGCGGTGAGCGCCCGCGGTGGCACCATCCGGTTCAGGATCGGGAGCCGATGTTCGTCATCCGGATCCAGCATCACGCCGATACCCATCGGCAGCAGTTCGAGAAGATCGGCGCCAGTGGTCGCATAGACGTCGCAATCTCCGAAGTGCGCGGCGAGCCGCTGCGGCGTGGAGAACACGAACGTCCACCGGCCACGGCCGACGACGTCGACTGTCTCGACACCGGGGCGAGCAGGTCGTCGCCCGTAGACCGTCGCCCGAGCGAACACCGGATCGAACTCGTGAAGACCCCACCGACCAGACGCCACCTCCCGTGCGCAGCTGGCCAGAACGGCTTCCGCACCTCCCCCTTTCATGGCTATGAGTGTACTGTCCGCTGCAAACAGTGACATCGTGGTGAGCGGCGTGGCCAGCGACTGGGACAGGTTCGCGCAGACGGTCGTGGCGGCGCCGACTCGGGCGACAGGCGGTGAACATGGACGCGACCAAGCGGCTGATCGTCCTCCGGCACGCCAAATCCGACTGGTCGGACGACCTCCCCGACCACGAACGTCCGCTGGCCCCACGCGGGATCCGCGACGCGCCCAAGCTCGGCCGCTGGCTCGTCGAAAACGGCTTCGTCCCCGAGCACGTCCTCTGCTCGAGCGCCCGCCGCACCAGGGAAACCTGGGCGCGGATCAGCGAAGTGCTCCCGCAGAAGCCGCCGGTCGAGTACGACGAAGACCTCTACGGCGCCGGTCCCGAAGAGTTCCTCGAAGCCGCGCGCCGGGTCCCCGAGAGCGTCACCACCCTCGCCCTCGTCGGGCACGAGCCCGGCGTCAGCGAGCTGACCCTGGACCTCGCCGGCTACGGCGACGACACCCGGTTGGTCCAAGCCAAGTTCCCCACCTGCGCCGCGGCCGTGCTCGTCACCGCCGACACCTGGGCGAACCTCGGCGCCGCGAAGCTCGAAGCCTTCTTCCGCCTACGCGACTGACCCTCTGAGGCATTGCCTCGGCGGAGTTCACATGCGTACTCTCCATTCACTCACAGGTCTGATGTTCATATTTGTGAATGGAGCGGACATGGTTCTCCGCCACACCGTCGTGGCCGCGCTCGCCGTGGCGGGCATCGTCGCCGCGACGACGACACCCGCCGAGGCGACGGCGACGTCGCACGGCTGCACCGTCCCGGTCATCGGGGCGATCTGCGCGCCGCAAACCGTCGTTCTCGACGGCAACCAGCTGCTGCGCACCAAGTTCGCCGCCCTCGTCGGGGAACGCACGGCCAAGACCGCCCTCGGCAACCTGCTCACGCAGGCCAAGACCGACCTCACCACCGGGCCCTGGAGCGTCACCACCAAAAAGCAGGTCCCGCCCAGCGGCGACAAGCACGACTACCTCAGCCTCGCGCCTTACTGGTGGCCCACCACCGAGCCGACCGCCGAGAACCCCTGGGGCTGCCCGTTCGTGCAGAAGGACGGCCAGCGCAACCCGATCGTCGACGAGATCACCGACCACGCCTACCGCGGCGACGCCTTCGCCGCGATCTACCGGCTCGCCCTCGCCTGGTACTACACCGGCGACGCGCGCTACGCCCAGCGCGCGGCCCTCGACCTGCGCACGTGGTTCCTCGACGCGGCAACGAAGATGAACCCGAACATGAACTACGCCCAGGGCATCCCGTGCAAAGTGGACGGCCGCGGCATCGGCATCATCGAGTTCTCCTACACGCTCACCCAGGTCGTCGACGCCACCGCCATCCTCGCCACCGGCGCCCCGGGCTGGACGCCGACCGACCAGGCCGGCATGACCGGCTGGTACACGCAGTTCCTGACCTGGCTGCGCACCAGCAAGAACGGCACCGACGAGGCCAAGGCCCAGAACAACCACGGCAGTTTCTACGACATGCTGGCCGCCGCCCTCGCGCTCGGCACCGGGCAGCGGGACCTGGCGAAGACGATCACCCAGGACGCCGGGCCGAACCGCATCGCGGCGCAGATCAACGCCGACGGCTACCAGCCCGCCGAAGCGAGCCGGACACGCAGCTGGCACTACTCCAACTTCAACCTCGTCGCGCTGACCCGCCTCGCCCAGATCGGCAAGCACGTCGGCGTCGACCTGTGGCACTACACCGCACCCAGCGGCGCGACGCTCTTCAAGGCCGTCGACTTCCTGATCCCGGCCGCGACGACCGGGCAGTGGCCGTACCCCGAGCTGGACTTCCGGCAGTACGCCGCGCTCGACGTCCTCCACGCGGCGGCCGACGCCGGCGACAAAGCGGCGCGGACGGCGTTGCCGCGCGTGCCCGTCGAACCGGGCGGCGATCTCTACCCGGTCCGGCCCGCCGCGGAACAGCTCGACGACATTTCGACGTCCTGACGGGAAAGGGCCCGGCCGAACCGGGCCCTTTCCCCAGGAAATCAGACGCCCGCGACCTGCGAAATCCAGCTGCGATAACGCGTGATGTTCGTGTACGCCGTGTTGTTCGACCGGTCACTGGTCGACGCGACGCCGACCTGGCGGCCGGAAGCGAACATCGGGCCGCCCGAATCGCCGCCGGCGGTGATGCCGTTGACCCAGTTGGCGCACACCGCGACGCCGCCGGTGTAGTCGCTGCAGCCGATCGAATTCACGCGCACCGTCGCGACCTTGAGGTACCGCGACTGGCAGTTGATCTCGGAGCCGCACTGGCTGGTCGCGCCCCAGCCGTAGACCGAGACGTTCTGGCCGACCGAGACGTCACCGACGCTGCCGAGCGGCGAGTAGGTGGCGTTCACCGAGGTCGTGAGCCGGACGATCGCCAGGTCGGCGCTGCCCGGGTAGCGCGTGATGGTGGAGCCGGTGGCCATCGTCCCGCCGCTGGACTGGTCGAGGCTGCCGATCCGGAACGTG
This sequence comes from Amycolatopsis sp. NPDC049691, assembly GCF_040675005.1. Classification (NCBI taxonomy): domain Bacteria; kingdom Bacillati; phylum Actinomycetota; class Actinomycetes; order Pseudonocardiales; family Pseudonocardiaceae; genus Amycolatopsis; species Amycolatopsis sp. NPDC049691. Next base: position 25,919 of record NZ_JBFANX010000022.1, on the reverse strand, counting down.
TACGTCCCGGAGCTGCTGACGCAGTGCTTCGCGGTCAGGATGTACTGCGGCGCGATGATCGTCGCGGTGCAGTTCTGCTGGCCGTTGACGAACAGCCGGGCCGCCCAGGGACCGCTCGTGGCGGTGCTGCCGCCGATGATCGACGGCTGTGCCTGCGGGGTGGTCTGGGCCGCCGCGGGGCCGCCGAGGCCGACGACGGCCAGCGCGGTACTCGCGGCCAGCAGCACGAACTTGCCGAACTTCACGCTCACTCCTTTGTGTGCGGAGAAACTCGCACGGGAAAGCCGGTGGGGACCGAACGAGAAGAGTGTCCGAGTTTTCGGGGAATGTCCGGAACCGACGAAAGTCCGCCTCGCCTCCGTATTTATTTCGCCGAATGGCCTACGTGCTGTTCCCGTACTGTTCCGCGCTCAACCCACGGGTGGACGCCCACTTCAATCCGGAGCTTGAGGACTCCGGCGCCGCGTCGCCCTAGCGTTTCCGAGGGGAGACCGGAGGGGGAGACATGGGCGTGAAGGCCGAGCGGGTCGCGCTGGGGACGGTGCTGGGGGTCGCGGCGGTGTTGTGGGGCTGGGCGCTGAGCAGGCCGCTCCAGCCGTACTACGCCGCCGCGGTGCACTCGATGTCCCACGACGTCTCGGCGTTCTTCTTCGCGGGCTTCGACCCGGCGGGCGTCGTGACGGTCGACAAGCCGCCACTCGCGTTCTGGACCCAGACGCTCGGCGTCGTCGTGTTCGGCTTCCACCCGTGGGCGATCGCGCTGGTCCAGGTCGTCGAAGGCGTGGCCGCGGTGTTCGTGCTGCACCGGGTGGTGCGCCGCTGGGCCGGTCCCGGGACGGCGCTGCTGGCCGCTGCGCTGTTCGCGCTGACGCCGATCACCGCGGCGATCACCCGCGACAACCTGCCGGACACGCTCCTGGTGCTCCTGCTGCTGCTTGCCGCCTACTGCGTGACCCGCGCGCTCGAGAACCCGCGGTGGCTGGTGTGGGCCGGGGTGTTCGTCGGCTTGGGGTTCATGACGAAGATGCTCGCCGCGTGGATCGTGCTGCCGGGGCTCGCGCTGGCGTACTTCGTCGCGGCGCGCGGCCGGCGGCTCGTGTGGCTGGGCGTGGCCGGCGCGGTGACGCTCGTCGTGTCGCTGGCCTGGCCCGTCGTCGTGACGTTGTGGCCGGGCGCGAAGCCGTTCGTCGGCAGCACGACGGACGGCTCGGTGTGGCAGCTCGCCTTCGGCTACAACGGCGTGACGCGGCTGGTCGGCGGGTCGACCGGGATCGGCGGCGGCTACGGCGCCACGGTCGGCGCGGCGCTCGGCGGCGGCGCGGGTCCGCTGCGGCTGTTCGACGCCGAGGTCGGCGGCCAGATCGCGTGGCTGCTGCCGCTCGCGCTGGTGTCCCTGGTCGTCGCTGTGTTCCGTGCTCGGGGCGCCGCGCCGCAGGTCAAGGCCGGCTGGGCGTTGTGGGGTGGCTGGCTGGTCGTCGGCGCCCTGGTCTTCTCGTTCACCGGCGGCATCTTCCACGCGTACTACACCGCCGAGCTGGCTCCGGCTGTTGCGGCGCTGGCCGCGTCTGGGCTGGTCACGGCGTATCGCTGGTCTCCTCGGTTGCTCCTGCCGGCTGCCGTGGCGGGGACGGCGGTGCTCGCGTACGTCCTCCTCGACCGGACGCCGGACTGGTTGCCGTGGCTGCGGTACACCGTCCTCGCGCTGGCGCTGCTCGCCGTCGTCGCGGCGCTGCTGAGGGCTCCGCGCGTCACGGCGGTGATCGGGCTGGTGGCCATCGTCGCCGGTCCTGCCGCCTTTGTCGTCGACACCGCGCTGCGGCCGGTCAGCGTGCTGGAGACCGCCGATCCGGGGGCCGGGCCGCCGTCGACGGCCGCGTTGCACACGGTCGTCGGCCTCAACACCGGCTCAGGCGCGGAAGCCGGGTACGTCCGGTTCATCGACAGCGCGTACCAGCTGAGTCCGGGGCAGCGGGAGGTGCTCGCGTACGCGCAGGCGTCGTCCGCGGAGATCACCCTGGCCGTCGAGGGCGGGACGTACGGCGCGGACCCGTTCCTGCTGAACACCGACGCCCGGGTCGCGCCGCTCGGCGGTTACCTCGGTTTCGACCCGGCGCCGTCGGCGGCCGACCTGCCGCGGTGGGTGGCGGACGGGCGGCTGCGGTACGTGCTGCTGCCCCAGGTCTTCGTCGACATCGGCCGCGGCGCCTCGAAGCAGCGGACGGCCGTGGCCGCCGCGACGGACGCGGGCGAGCTCACCCGGCGGGTCGGGTGGGAGGCGAAGCACTGCCGTCCGGTGCCGCCGTCGCGGATCGGCCCGGACGCCGCCGGCGCCGGCGTGCTGTTCGACTGCGGCGTCAGGCAGTGACTTTGGCCGGGGCGGTGCGGCGCAGCCAGTACAGGCCGACGACCGGCAGCACCAGCGGGATGAACAGGTAGCCCTCGCCGTAGACCGACCAGACGGTCGGGTGCCGGAACGCGGCCGCGTCGACCAGGCTGAGCGTGCCGATGGTCAGCACGCCGAGCAGCTCGATGGAGCACGCGGCCAGCGCGACGCGCCACCAGGCGTCGCCGCGCTTGGCCAGCGCGATCGTCGCGACGATGTAGACGACCGCGGCGAACGCCGAGAGCAGGTAGGCCAGCGGTGCCTCGTGGAACTTCGTGCCGATCTGGACCCCGGCTCGCGACGTCGCGGCCAGCGCGAAGATCGCGTACACGGCGACGAGCACCCGACCGGGGCCGGAGGCCGTCCTACGCTGTTGCTCCACTCCACACCTCGTTCAGTCGCAGCACCATCACCGGGATGGCCAGGCAGGCGATGCCGAGCACGACGGTGCTCGACCGGCTCCGCTCGGCCAGCGCCCAGGCGGTGCCGACGGGCAGCACGACCAGGCAGCCGATCAGGTAGGCCAGGTAGGTCGCCAGGCTGCCCGGCCGGTCGCCGCCGGCGAGCAGCACGATCCCGATCACCAGCTGGACGACCAGCAGGGCCTCGACGACCGCGACCCCGATCAGGAGCGGGTTGTCCGGCAGCCGGTTGCGGGCCGACTGGACGAAGCTCCAGAGCGCGACGAGCGTGGCGGCCCCGGCGACCGTCACGGCGAATCCGAAGATCACCCGTTCCTCCTTCCGGTCCGCCGGGCGCCAACTTACCCCGTGGTACCGGTGGGTCCGTCCGCCGAGGTGCCCGGGGCGTGGCGCGGGCCACCTGGCCTGTTCCACAATGGACAGTGCGGGAAACGAGGTGTGCCCGCGTCCGGAAAGTTGATCACCGGATGGGCTTGATGGCATTCTGCCAATTCGGTGGTTTATTCCGGGTAATCCTTGTGTGGACCTGGGGGAATGTCGTAATAAGCTTCGTGTTACACCCCGACAGAGTGGTTGGCGATCAGCCAAGAATTACCCTGGGTTCGGCTACCGGCTGGTAAGTGACCTTTTTGCCTACCTCGGATAGCCCAGTTGAACCGCCGGGTTGGCGGATAGGCGCGAGGCCGTCCGGCGTGGGGGAATATTCCTCGTCCCGGAGCCGCGACGCCCCCGGGAGAACGCACGGAGGGGTATCTTCAGATGGACCTGCGCTACGAAGCTTATTGCTTCGCCGACCCGTTGTTCTATGACGAACAACAGGAAATCGGTGCGCCGGTCGACGATTTCGCGCAAGCGCTGTCGGCGCCGGACGGCTGGATCACCGCCGACCGCGGCGTCTGGCGGGCACTGCGTCCCGAGGGCCGCCGGCTTCCCGGCCAAGGGTGGAAGATCCACGTTTCCGCTGGTCTGGACAACGCGCGGCGCGTGCTCGTGCAGGTGCACGAGTACTGCGTCGAGCGCCGGATCTCCTACAAGCACCTCCGCTCACCGATGATCCTGCTCGCCCGGAATTCCAAATACGCTCCCCGTGACGGCAGCGCCAAGCTGATCACCATTTACCCGGCTGACGAGGACGAGCTGGAGCGTGTTCTGGAAGATCTGGCGGCCCGGCTCGATGGCGAGCACGGTGCCTATATCCTGAGCGACCTCAGATACGGCGCCGGCCCGCTCTACGTCCGTTACGGCGGATTCGCCGAACAGTGGGTGGAGCACGACGGCAACCGCGTCCTGGCGATCCGCAGGCCGGACGGCAGGCTCGTACCCGACAAGCGGGAACCGACGTTCTCCGTCCCCGACTGGGTGAAGATTCCGGCCTGTCTGCAGAGCAGCATCGCCGCGCGCAAGGGCGGCGACCCGGATCAGTTCCCGTATCGGGTGACGCGCTCCCTGCACTTCTCCAACGGCGGCGGCGTCTACCTCGCCGACCCCAAGGCGGGTGGCGACGAGGTCGTCCTCAAGGAAGCCCGGCCGTACGCCGGCCTGGACAAGGCGCGCATCGACGCCGTCGAACGGCTGCGCCGCGAGCACGCCGTGCTCGACCGGCTGGCGGGCGTCCCCGGCGTGCCGCGGGTGTTCGAGCACTTCACGGTCTGGGAGCACCACTACCTGGCCATGGAGTACATGCCGGGCAACTCGCTGGGCAACTGGCTGGCCCGCAACTACCCGCTGACCAGGCGCGGCACGACGGACGCCGACCTCGCCGCCTACGCCGAACGCGCGTTGGAGATCGTCGCGCGCGTCGAGCGGACGATCGAGGCGATCCACGCCCGCGGCATCGTCTTCGGCGACCTGCACCCCCTGAACATCCTCATCGACGAGGACGACGACGGCCGCATCTCCCTGATCGACTTCGAGATGGCCTTCGACGTCGAGTCCGGCGACCGCCCGGCACTGGGCGCGCCGGGCTTCCGCGCCCCGGCCGACCGCACCGGCTTCGAGATCGACGAGCACGCGATCGCGGCGTTGCGGCTGTGGCTGTTCCTGCCGCTCTCGCAGCTGATGGAGCTCGCGCCGTCGAAGTTGCGCGGCATCGCCGTCTTCGCCGAACGCCGGTTCGCGCTGCCCGCGGGGTACGCGGACGCCGCAGTCGCGGTGCTGGCCCCGCGTGCCGCTCCCGCGGAGCCGGCACCGGTCCACACCGAGCTCGACCAGGCGAAACCCGACTGGCCGCTGGTCCGCAAGCAGATCGCCGAAGCGATCCTGGCCAGCGCGACGCCCGAGCGCCAGGACCGGCTGTTCCCCGGCGACATCGAGCAGTTCCGGGTCGGCGGCGCCTGCTTCGGCGTCGGTGCCGCGGGCGTCCTGCACGCCCTTGACGTCATCGGCGCCGGCCGGTTCCCCGAGCACGAGCGCTGGCTCATCGATTCGATCCGCCGTGACCCGCCGACCCGGCCCGGCTTCTTCGACGGCAGCTACGGCATCGCCTACGTCCTGGAGAACTTCGGCCACCACGCCGAGGCGACCAAGCTGCTGGCGTCGTCCGCCGGGCTCGTCGAGCAGACGACCGACCACGCCCTGGAAGGCGGCCTCGCCGGCATCGGGCTGACGATGCTGCACTTCGCGACGGTCCGCCAGGACAACGAGTTCGGCCGCCAGGCCCTGACCACGGCCGTCCGGCTGGCGGAAGCGCTGGAGACGGCGGCGCCGCCGGGGAACTTCGCCCGCGCCGGCCTGCTGTCCGGCTGGTCCGGCCCCGCGCTGCTGTTCATTCGGCTGTTCGAGCGCACGGGCGAGCCGGCGTGGCTGTCCTTCGCCGACCAGGCGCTGTGCCGCGACTTCGAAGAATGCGTCGAGTCCGACGACGGCTCACTCCAGGTCCGCGACGGCGCGGCCCGCACGTTGCCCTACGCCGGCATCGGCAGCAGCGGAATCCTGCTGGTCGCCGAGCAGCTGGCCCGCCACCGCCCGGACGCCGAAGCCTGCGAGAGCCTCCCCGGCCTGCGCGAATCGTGCCGCGGCGAGTTCGTCATCCACCCCGGCCTGCTGTTCGGCCGGTGCGGGCTGGCGGTCGCGCTGGGCATGGACCCGGACCCGTCGCCGCCGATCCGCGCGGCGATCGACCTGCACCTGGCGCGCCTGGCTTGGTATGCGGTGCCGTTCAAGGGCGGCCTCGCCTTCCCCGGCAACCAGCTGCTGCGGCTGTCCATGGACGTCAAGACCGGCAGCGCGGGAATCCTCCTCGCGCTCGCCGCCCTCCTGGACGGCAAGGAGGTGCTGCCCTTCCTGGGCGGCACGCCGTCCCCCCAGACCACCGGTCGCTGACCGGCGGACCCGAAGGAAAACGAAGGAAGGAACACCGATGGAACTCGTTCTGGACCTGCAGGCCATGGAGACCCCCGAGGTGCTCGACGGCGGCCACGGTGGCGGTGGCGGCGGCACGTCGAACCTCAGCCTGCTGGCCTCCTGCGCCGACAGCACCATCAGCCTGCTGACCTGCCACTGACCTGGCGGATCGCCGGCAAGTAGTGCCGAGGTGAAGGGTGCGGGAGCGGCACAGGCCAAGTGCGCCGCTCCCGCGCTTTCATTCTGGCCCCGGTACCGCCTCGGCGGTACCTCGTCCGAAGGAGTGAGATGCGCGGCCCCGCCGATCGGTTGCTGGCCAGGGTGGCCGGCCTCGATCGCCCCCGGCTGGCCGCCGTCGTGGGTACCGCGCTGGTCGCCACCGCGGCCGGCCTGCTCCTCCCCGGCGCGCTCGCGGCAGCGGTCGACAGCGTTGTCGCGGGCCGCCGGAGCTGGCCCGAGGTCTCGTGGCTGTTGCTCGTCGGCGGCGCGGAGATCGCGGCCGACGTCGTCGGCGGCATCCTGACGACTCGCCTCACGGCGACGGCATCCGCGTGGCTGCGCCGCACGGTGTCCGACAAGCTCTTCGCGCTCGGCACCCGTTCACGCTTCGCCGAGGGCGACGCGATCAGCCGCCTAACCGGCGACTGCGTAGGCGCCGGCGGAATCGTCACAATCGTCATCCAGTGCGGCTCGATGCTGGTCATTTCGACCGGCGCCGTCGTCCTGCTTGCCCTCCTGGACTGGCGGCTCGCGCTCGTCTTCCTGGGCAGCATCCCGTTCGCGTTGCTGCTGGCCCGCAGCCACCTCCGCCGCACCGCCGACGACGTCCTCACCTACCAACGCGTTTCCGGCGAACTCGCGGCCCGCATGGTCGACGCGGTCGCCGGCCTCCGCACGATCGCCGCGTCCGGTACCGCCGACCGCGAAGCCGAGCGAGTTCTGCGCCCCCTGCCCAAGCTGACGCTCGCCGGCCAGGGCCTCTGGCGCACCCAGGCCCGAATGGTCTGGCGCGCAGGTCTGCTGACACCGGCGGTGGAGCTGTCCGTGCTGGCCGCGGCCGGCTTCGGCGTCCTCGCGGGCCGGCTCAGCATCGGCGACGTCGTGGCCACGCTCGGCTACGTCGCCCTCGGGCTCGGCCTGGTCACCCAGATCCCGCTGCTCACCATGTTGTCCCGGGCGCGCGGGTGCGCCGAACGGCTCGTCGAGGTCCTCGACGAGCCTGAGCCGGTGCCCGGCAAGCTCCCGCTCTTGCCCGGCGATGGCACTGTCGACCTCCACCACGTCGGCGTCACGGGCGCGCTGACGGAGATCGACCTCCGCATCGACGGCGGGACCTTCCTTGCGGTCGTCGGCCGGTCCGGCGCGGGCAAGTCCGCGCTGGCCGGCGTGCTCGGCGGACTGATAACCCCCGACGAAGGCCAGGTCCTCCTCGATGGCCGCCCGCTCGAGCGCCTCCACCGCGAGGAGCTGCGCGCGGTCGTCGGCTACGCCTTCGAACGGCCCGCGCTGCTCGGCGCCACGGTCGCCGACGCGGTCGGCTACGGCTCCTGGGCAGGCGAGTCGGCGATCCGCAACGCTTGTCGGATCGCGCAGGTCGACGAAGTTGTCGTCCGCCTGCCCGACGGCTACCGCACACCGTTGACCGAGACGCCGCTTTCGGGCGGCGAAGCCCAGCGCCTCGGGCTGGCCCGCGCGATCGTGCACAACCCGCGAGTCCTGATCTTCGACGACGCCACAGCCAGCCTCGACACGGTCACCGAGGCCGCGGTCGAGCGCGCCGTGGCCGGAGCGTTGCCCGGCCGTACGCGTGTCGTCGTGACCCACCGCGCGAGCACCGCGGCCCGCGCTGACCTGGTGGTCTGGCTCGAAGAGGGCCGGATTCGCGCGGTGGCCCCGCATGCTGCGCTCTGGATGGAGCCCGGCTATCGAGGCGTCTTCACGGAGGACGAGTGAGCCTGCGCCGGTTGTACTGGTCCGCTCTCGCCGGGCAGTGGCGTGGCGGTGTCGTGCTGCTCGGGTGTTCGCTGCTCGAAGGCGTACCGGCCTTCTTTTCGGGACGGCTGGTCGAGCTGTCGGTGGACCGCGGGTTCTCGGTCGGCGCCCCGGCCGCCGGCCTCGGCTGGCTGGCGTTGTTCGGGCTGGCCGCCGTGCTCGGGGCGTTCGGCGCGCGGATGGTGTGGCACCAGCTCGGCAAGGTGGTCGAGCCGCTGCGCGACGCCTTGGTGACCGCCGTCGTCCGCGGCGTGCTGCACGACGACTCCCCGCCGCGCAACCAGCCGGACTCCAGTGGCGTCGCCCGGATTACCCAGCACGTCGAGGTGGTGCGTGACGCGACCGCCGGCCTGCTGGTTCAGGCCCGGGGCATGCTGGTGACGACGGCGTCCGCGTTAGCCGGGCTCGTGACGGTCGCCGGTGCGCTGGTCGTCCCGGTCGCGGTGCCCGTGATCGCCTCGCTGGTCGCGTTCGTCTGCCTGCTTCCGTCTCTTGCTCGTCGTCAGCGCGCGTTGGCGCTGGCCGACGAGCACACTGCCGCGACGGCAGGCGCATCCCTCGCCGGGATGCGCGACATCGTGGCCTGTGGTGCCGAGCCCATCGCCGCGCTGGCGATGTACGACGCGGTCGACAAGCAGGCGAACGCCGCGATCCGCGTGGCGCGGTCGAGTGCCCTGCGGGCGCTGGTGATCTCGCTCGGCGGGTTCATCCCCTTGTTGCTCGCGCTCGCGTTGGCGCCAGGCCTGGTGGCTCGCGGTGAACTGACCGCGGGCGCGGCGCTGGGTGCGCTGGTGTACCTGGCCACCACGATGCAGCCGGCTCTGCGCGGCCTCGCGGCCACGGCCGGCACCGTCGTCCTCCGGTTGCTGGTCGCGCTTCGCAGGCTGGCCGAGACGGCCGAACTACCTGACGTGTCCGATGGCACGGCGACCCCGCGCGGCACCGGCGTCCAGGTCCACGGCGTGACGTTCGGCTGGGGTGCGACGGCCGAGCCGGTGGTCCGTGGGCTGGACCTGAGTCTGCGGCCGGGCGAGCACCTCGCGGTCGTCGGGCCGAGTGGTATCGGCAAGTCGACATTGGCCGGCTTGCTGACCGGGATGCTGACGCCTCAGGAGGGCCGGGTACTGCTGGGCGGCGTCCCGGTCCGGGACGTGCCCGCGGCACTCCGCCACGAGCTCGTGGCGCTGATTCCGCAGGAGGCTTACGTCTTCGCGGGAACACTGCGGGACAACGTCGGTCTTTTTGCTTCGTCCGCTTCGGACGACACGCTGTCGTCAGCTTTGGACACGGTGGGCGCGGGCGCGCTGCTGCGGCGCCTTGGCGGTCTCGACGCCGAGATCGGTCACGGCGGCGAAGGAATCTCCGCAGGCGAAGCGCAGATGCTCGCGCTGGCCAGGGTCTACGCCAGTTCGGCGGAGTTCGTGATCCTCGATGAAGCCACCTCCCATCTCGACCCGGTGTCGGAAGCCCGCGCGGAACGGGCCTTCGCCGCGCGGGGTGGTGTTCTGGTGGTGATCGCGCACCGGCTCTCGTCGGCTCTGCGTGCGGATCGGGTGCTCGTCATGGACGGTCGCGAGACCGCCTTGGGCCGCCACGCCGACCTGATGACCAGGTCGGCGCGGTACGCGGAGCTCATGCAAGCCTGGACGACACCGGTGGCTGGGGATTCAGCCACCGGTGCCGGTCCGGAGGGGGATGCAGGCGGCCGACCGGCCCCCGGTACCGGGGGCCGGCGGCCTGCAGGCAGTGGTGGGTCTGTTGGCGGGGCGCCTACCGGCAACAGACCCGTATCCAGTGCGCCTCCGTCACTGGGCACGGCAACTGCAACCGCCTCCGGGGCGCCTTCCGGCGACGGAGCCGCAGCTGCTGTTGGTCCGCGGGTGGACACAGGGTCCGTGGCCGACATGCCTGCCGGCGACGAATCTGTGCCCGGGTCGCCTTCTCACAACGGTGCCACCGGATCGACGCCTAGGTCGCCATCCGTGTCGCGAGCCGCTCGAGTGAGCTGACCACCCGTCCACTATGGACCGATCTTTTGCGCTTCCCAGCTTATCGCCGTCGATCGGGTGCGGAAGCCCTCGAACCGAATCTGTGGACAACTCGCCGATCTTCGGGGCGCCTGTGGACAACTCGCGACGATCGACCGGTTCTGTCGGTGCCGTCGTGCATGATCGGAAGTGCAGGACGAACCCGGCCCGGAAACCGGCACCGTCAAAGAGGAGGTGAACCGCCGGCGGTGTACGTCATCCGGGCTGTAGTGCTTCCAACGCCTCTCGCAGCTTGCCGGAGACCGGCGTCGGCCGGCGGGACTCGCGGTCCACGAAGACGTGCACGAAGTGCCCTTCCGCGACCAGGGACTCGTCGGCGGCGTACATGCCGATCTCGTAGCGCACGCTGGACTTCCCGAGGTGTGCCACGCGCAATCCCACCCGCAACGCTCCAGGAAAGGAAACCGATGAGTGATACCCGCAGTGCGACTCGACGCACAGCCCGATCACCTCCCCGGATTCGATGTCGAGGCCACCCTGCTCGATCAGCCATGTGTTGATCACGGTGTCCATCAGCGAGTAGTGCACCACGTTGTTGACGTGCCCGTAGACGTCGTTGTCCTTCCAGCGCAACGGAACCGTCTGCCAGTGCGGGTACCCGTTCACCACAGCGACACCGACTCGCGCAGGATGCCGGACAGATCGTCCGCGGTCGCCTCGCGGGGTGCGGTCGCCAGCAACCGTTGCTGCTTCAGCGTTCCCTCGACCAGCGAGTCCACATCGGACTCCGCGTAGCCGACGGCGCCGATGCCGTCCGGGATGCCGATCTGCCGCATCAGGTCGATCAGCACCGCGGGCAGGTGGTCGGCGAAGTCGCCGGGCCACTCGAAGTCGGGCGCCAGCAGGCGTGCGACGCGTAGGTGGCGGTCCGGTGCCGCGTCGAAGGTGAAGCGGAACGCGGCCGGCGCTGTCAACGACACGGCCATGCCGTGCGGCACCATCGGCTCGTCACCCGGGTAACCGTCCGGGTGGAAATCGCGCACCTGGCCGGCGATCGGGTACGCGTTGGCGTGCGGGATGTGTACGCCGGCGTTGCCGAACCCGAGTCCGGCGAACGTCGCGGCCAAGGCCATGGCTTCGCGTGCCTTGAGGTCTTCGCCGTCGCGTACGGCGGCGGGGAGGGCCCACGACAGCAGCCGCAGTGACTGCTCGGCGAACATGTCGGCCAGCGGGTTCGAGCCGCAGTACGGCACGCGCTGCTCCGGGCGCTTGCGCTCGAACTCGGTGTACGGCTTCGCGGTGTAGCTCTCCGCGGCGTGGCAGAGGATGTCCATGCCGCTGGCGGCGGTGACGCCGGCCGGCTGGCTGACCGTGAGCCGCGGGTCGACGACGGCGAGGGCCGGGCGCAGCCGCAGATGGCTGATCCCGCTCTTGACGCGCAGGGAAAGGACGTCCAGGACGCAGACAGTGGTGCTCTCCGAACCGGTGCCGGTGGTGGTGGGGACCGCGACCAGCGGCTTCAGCGGGCGGTCGGGCGCACGGCCGCCGCCGACCGGCGCGTTGACGTAGTCCATCAGCTCGCCGTCGTTGCTGGTCAGCAGGTTTGCGGCCTTCGCGGTGTCGATGGCCGATCCGCCGCCGACGGCCACGAAGGCGTCGTACGGGCCGGTTCCGCGCGCGAAGTCAACCGCCTTCTGCATGCTGACATCGGTGGGTTCGACGTGTACGCCGTCGAAGATCTCGGTCTCGATGCCGTAGCCCGCGATGCCGTCGGCGATGCGGCGCGGCCAGCCGGTCGCGGCGACCTGTGGATCCGTCACGACGAGCACGCGGTGCGCGCCGTACTGGGTCAGGTCGTAGCCGATCTCGTCGCTGGCGCCGGTGCCGTACTTCAACGCCGGTGCACCATAAGTAAAAACGGTTTCATGTTCGGTCGCGGTCAAGACTGCGGTCCTCGCTCCCTTGATCGGCTAGCAGTCGGTCAAAGCGGACATTCAGTCCATCCTTACCGGGTTTCGGCGAAGATCACTTGACTGCACTGAACGGTGCCCGCCTAAGCTCTCCTCATTAGATACCAACTGGGAGCGACCGTCGCCCAGACGGCCGTGCGGATCCTGACCGAGGCGCGTGTCCGCCGTGTGTACGCGGTGGTCGGTGAGTCCTTCCTCGAGCTGCTCGACGCCCTGCAGCGCGAGCGGGAGATCACCGTGGTCTCGGCGCGCCACGACGCGGGCGCTGCCTTCATGGCCGAAGCCGAAGGCAAGCTCACCGAACGGCCCGCCGTGCTGCTCGCCAGCCGGGGGCCGAGCGCGGCGAGCCTGGCGATCGGCGTCCAGACGGCGTACCAGGACGAGACGCCGATGGTCGTACTGCTGGAGACGCCGGCGACCGAACCGGTGCCGTCTTCGTCGGGGGAGCTGCCGACCTCGGACCTGACGGCCATGTTCGAGTCGATCGCCAAGTCGACTTTGCGGGTGACCGACCCGGACAGCCTGCCGGGGCTGCTCGCGCACGCGCTGACGACGTCGCAGGAGGGACGGCCGGGACCGGTCGTGCTCGGCGTGCCCTGCGACGTCTGGGGCATGCCCTACGACGCGGCGAAGCCGATGGCGCGGGTCCGGCCGCCGGCTTCCGGGACGCTGGGCCGTTCGGCGGACGCCGTCGCGCAACTGGTGGACGAGGCGAAGTACCCCGTGGTCATCGTCGGCGGGCGGGCTCGGTCCGCGCGCGACGAGCTGATCGCGGTCGCCGACGAGCTCGCGCTGCCCGTCTACAACGCCTTCCGGCGGCAGGACGCCTTCCCGGAGAACCACGCGCGGTACGCCGGCCACCTCGGGCTCGGCATCCCCGCGCGGCAGCTGGACGCCTTGGAACGGGCCGACCTGGTGCTCGCGCTCGGCACGCAGCTCGACGAGGTCACGACCCAGGCCTACCGCTACCCGACCGCCCAGCAGACGTTGGTCATGGTCGGCACCGGCATCGACGTCAGCCCGAAGCGGCGCGGCCTCACCTTCCGGGTCGACTCGGAGGTCGAGCCGTTCCTGCGAGAGCTGCGCGAGGTCGCTTCTCCGCGGACACGGCGGGCGTCGGCTGCCAACGCCGCGGTCCACACCTTCATGACGCCGCCGGACACCAGCGGCAACACGCGGGTGCACCCCGTCGACGTCGTCCGCGCGCTGCGGAAACTCGCGCCCGAGGACACCATCGTCACCAGCGACGCGGGCAACTTCGCGCAGTTCATGCACCGGTACTGGTGCTTCACCGCGCCGCGCAGCCAGCTCGGGCCGAGCAACGCCGCGATGGGCTACGCCGTGCCGGCCGCGGTGGCGGCGAAGCTGGCCGAGCCGCGGCGGACCGTCGTCGCCATGGTCGGCGACGCGGGTACGTTGATGACAGGACAGGAGATCGAAACCGCCGTCCGGTACCGGGCGCCGGTGATGGTCGTCGTCTTCCAGAACGGCGTCCACGGCGCCCTCGCCATGCACCAGGCCCGCACGCACGGGCGGCTGTCCGGGGTGTCCATCCCGCTGACCGACTTCGCGTCGTGGGCGCGTGGACTCGGCGCGGCGGGGTACACGGTGGACGACCGGGAGGAGCTCGAGCCGATCATCGCCAGCGCGCTGGTGCGGCAGCGGCCGTGCGTCATCGACGTGCGGACGGACCCGGACGTCGTGACCCCGGACGTGCGGCTTTCGGCCCTGCTCGGGCAGGCGCGCCCGCAACCTCCCGCCCAGTAAGGGTTTTGCTCGGTTTCGCTTCGGGAAACGCCGGGAAAGTTGTGTGGTAGCACAGCGATGGCTCGGGTAATCTGACGGTGTTCCGGTGGTGGTTCGCCGCTGAACGTTCCCGGCCGGGTCCCGGCGGGAGACAACCGGTTTCTGTCGGTGCCGCATGGCACCATCGCGGTCATCACCCGCAGGGAAGCGGGTAGGGAACGAGGGGAGTTTCGACGTGACCGATCACCAGCACGCATCCGAACCAGCGCGGAAGTCCTCCGGCGTCGTGCCGGTGCTGTTCAGCGCCAGTGCCGAGGCCCACGACGACGCCGTGGTCGCAGCGGAGCACGACACCGCCTGGCGGTCGCCGTTCGGCGCGGAAGGGCTGCGTCCGGCGAGTGGCGAATAGCTCACCCCGCCCGGGTGAAGACCGCTTGTCCGCCCTCCTCGAGGTGTGCTTTACTGCTCTAGGTCTCGATTTTTGTGTTCGTGTTGAGTCACGCTCGCAGAACTCAGCGGGCGTAGTGTCTCCTCGCCGAGGAAGCAAACCGTCCGGGTGTTGACCCGGGTCGCCGAAGTGGCTTCCTGTTTTGGTGTTGCATTTGGAGATTTTTGATGACTCAGGGCACTGTGAAGTGGTTCAACTCCGAGAAGGGGTTCGGCTTCATCACCCCCGACAACGGTGGCGGCGACGTCTTCGTTCACTACAGCGAGATCCAGGGTAGCGGCTTCAAGAGCCTCGAGGAGAACGCTCGCGTCGAGTTCGAGATCGGCCAGGGCCAGAAGGGCCCGCAGGCCACGTCGGTCACCGTGATCTGACTTTGATCTTGGGAAAGGGCCGTCACCCGTTCGGGGTGGCGGCCCTTTTCGTATGCTGCGCACCATGATCGAGCACGGTTACACCGTCTCCGGGATGAGCTGCGGACACTGCGCCCAGTCGGTCACCGAAGAACTCACCAGTCTGCCGGGAGTGACCGAAGTGGACGTCGACGTCGCGACCGGCCGGGTGGTCGTCCGCGCCGGGACGGCGTTGGCGGAAGACGACGTCCGTGGCGCGGTCGAAGAGGCCGGCTTCACCTACCAGGGCACGGCGAGCCTCGTCTCGTAGCCTTCCGCCGGCGCGCGGCCTCGGTTGGTTCTTCTCCGGCGACCGGCTCTCCAGGTTGGACAGTCCACTGGAGATCGAAACGCCGGTGTGACGTTCCGCTCAGTCGAGGTAGTGCCCGCAGGTGCACGCAACTGTGACCGGCGTCGCACGTCAAAGCCGGCGGTCTCATCGTGCACACTGCAACGCCCTGCAACCCTTCCGCTACCACCCGGTCTCGGGATCTCCTGTTCTCCAGTGCGGTCTCAGGAGGTCAGGTTGGGCGAAACGGTGGCGGGGATCGTCGCTAATCCGGCTTCGGGGCGGGACATCCGCCGGCTGGTTGCGCAGGCTTCCGTGTTCCCCACCGCGGAAAAGGCGAACATGGTCCAGCGGCTGCTGGCCGCCTTCGCCGTCACCCGGCTCGACCGCGTCCTCGTCTCCACCGACCTCGGGGGCATCTCCGCCTCCGTACTCAAGGCGCTCGGACGGGGCGGGAGCTGGCCCGAAGTCGACTTCTGCGACGACTACCCCCTCACCGGCACCGCCGCCGACACGACCAATGCCGTGCGGCGGATGGTGGAGGCCGGCGCCGGGGTCATCGTCGTCCTCGGCGGGGATGGCACTGCCCGTGTTGCCGCCGCTGCCTGCGAAGACGTTCCGATCCTCGCCCTCTCCACCGGGACCAACAACGCCTTTCCCCAAATGCGGGAGGCGACCGTCGCCGGGTTGGCCGCCGGGCTGATCGCCTCCGGGCAGGTCGATCCCGATCTCGTCACCCACCGCGTCAGCGTGCTCGAAGTCGTCACCAAAGCCCGGCGGGAGATCGCGCTCGTCGACGTCTGCGTTTCGCTCAGCCGACACATCGGGGCGCGGGCGCTGTGGGATCCCTCCTCGCTCACGGAGCTCTACTGCACCTTCGCCGAACCCGACGGCATCGGCCTCTCCAGCGTTCCTGGACAACTCTGCCCGAGCCCGCGGTCCAGTCCGACCGGCGTCGCGTTGCAGCTCGGGCCCGTCGGGGAGACGCCGTACGTCGTCCACGCACC
The DNA here is from genome assembly GCF_040675005.1 of Amycolatopsis sp. NPDC049691. Lineage (NCBI taxonomy): Bacteria > Bacillati > Actinomycetota > Actinomycetes > Pseudonocardiales > Pseudonocardiaceae > Amycolatopsis > Amycolatopsis sp. NPDC049691. The sequence continues at coordinate 9,943 of NZ_JBFANX010000022.1, read as the reverse complement.
CATCGCGCCCGGGCTCGTGCGGCCCGTCGGCGTCCGCGGGTGGGGCGTTCTCGAACCCGGTGTGCGTGTCGAACTCGCCGCCGCCGGGGGCGTCATCGCGCTCGACGGCGAGCGCGAACTCGAACTCAAGACCGGTGAAAGCGCCTTCGTCGAGCTCAAACCGGATGGCCCGTGGGTCGTCGACGTCCGGGCGGCGATGGCCGAGGCCGCGAGGAAAGGGCTGTTGCGCACGGAAACCGAGCTGGGGAAGGAGCGTCGAAGATGACGGACGCCCTGCGGGAGGCGTATCGGGTGATGCGCACCATCCGGACCTTCGAAGAACGCGTGCGCGACGAGGTCGCGACCGGCGAAATCCCCGGGTTCGGGCACCTCCACGCCGGTGAGGAGGCCTCGGCCGCGGGGGTCTGCGCCCACCTCGACGACCGCGACGCCATCGCCAGCACCCATCGCGGTCACGGCCACTGCATCGCCAAGGGCGTCGACGTCAAGGCCATGATGGCCGAGATCTACGGCCGCAAGACAGGATCCTGTCACGGCAAGGGTGGCTCCAGGCACATCGCCGACCTCTCGAACGGCATCGTCGGCGGCGGCCCGCCCCTCGTCTGCGGCACCGCCCTCGCCGCCAAGCAGCAGCACACCGGCGGCGTCGGCGTCGCCTTCTTCGGCGACGGCGCCGGCAACCAGGGCACCACGCTGGAAGCGCTCAACCTCGCCTCGGTCTGGGACCTGCCCGCCCTGTTCATCGCCGAGAACACCGGCTACGCCGAAGCGACGGCGAGCGCCTGGTCCGTCGCCTCGGACAACATCGCCGACCGCGCCGCCGGGTTCGGGGTGCCCGGCGTGATCGTCGACGGATTCGACTTCTTCGCCGTCCACGAAGCCGCCGGCGAAGCCATCGAACGCGCCCGCGGCGGCGGGGGCCCGACGCTCATCGAGGTCAAGTTCACCCGCTACTCCGGCCAGCGCGAAAGCCTCGACTGCCTCAAGTGGTTCCGGGACCGCGTCACCGACAGCGGCGAGCTGGACCCGAACGTCCTCGACGCCATCGACGCCGAGGTCGCGAAGCTCATCGAAGAAGCCGTCTCCGAAGCGAAGGCCGCGCCGAAACCCACGAAGGACGACCTCGAAACCGACGTCTACGTCTCGTACTGAGTACTGAAAGGGCAGGCCATGGCACGCACGATCAGCTACCGCGAGGCCATCGACGAGGCGCTCGCCCAGGAGCTGGCCCGCGACGAGTCGGTCATCGTCATGCGCGAGAACAACGCGGGCGTCACCACGGGCCTCTTCCGCAAGTTCCCCGGCCGCGTGCTCGACACGCCCACCTCCGAGTCCGCCTTCGTCGGCGCGGCGATCGGCGCCGCGACGCGCGGGCAACGGCCGGTCGCCGAAGTCGACTTCATGGGCGTCTGCTTCGACCAGATCTTCGACCAGGCCGCCAAGTTCCGGTACATGTTCGGCGGCACCGCGCGCACCCCCGTCGTCATCCGCACGATGTACGGCGCCGGGGCGCAGCACTCCCAGTGCCTGTACCCGATCTTCACGCACATTCCCGGCCTCAAAGTCGTCGTGCCGTCGAGCCCGTACGAGGCGAAAGGGCTGCTCATCCAGGCCATCCGCGACGACGACCCGGTGATCTTCTGCGAGCACAAGGCCCTCTACGACACCAGCGGCGACGTCCCCGAGGACAGCTACCCGATCCCGTTCGGCGAGGCGAACGTCGTCCGCGACGGCGGTGACGTCACGATCGTCGCGTTCGGCCGCATGGTCGCCGTCGCCGAAGAAGCCGCAAAAGAGCTGGCAGGCAACAAGATAGAAGCCGAGATCATCGACCCCCGCACCACCAGCCCGCTCGACACGGACACGATCCTGAAGAGCGTCGGGAACACCGGACGCCTGGTCGTCGTCGACGAAGCCTCGCCGCGCTGCAACCTCGCCACCGACATCTCCGCGCTCGTCGCGAAGGAAGCGTTCGGCGCACTGCGGGCCCCGATCGAGATGATGACGCCGCCGCACACGCCCGTCCCGTTCTCCGACGCGCTCGAGGACCTCTACCTCCCCGACGCGCAGAAAGTCGTCAACGCGGCGAAGGCGGTCGTGGAGTACCGGCGATGACCAACTGACCCACCCCGCCTCCGGCGAGATCGTCGCCACCTTCCGATCAGCGAACCGAAAAGGCAGACTGAGGCGGAGCGCAAGGAGTGGCGGTTGGGTCAGCGAGACCTCGAGGCAGCGTTGCCGGCCGGGGCCGACCCCCGGCGGCACGCCCGTGTCCTCGCCCAGGTGCACGAAGCGGCCCTGTCGGGCAAGGAGCTGCCCAGCAGGCCACGGCCGGTCGTCGACGCGTCCTGGCAGCGGATGCTCCGCCTCGGCATGGACCCCGACAGCCGCGCCGCCGCGCCCGTCCTGACCGTCGAACAGCTCGAAGCGCGCCGCCGCGCCAGCGGGCTCGCCGAGGCGCTGCCGACCTTGCGCGGCGGCCTGACCAGCGTCGCCGAGCAGGCCGCGCACATCATGGTGATCGTCGACGCGGGCGGCAAGGTCCTCTGGCGCGACGGCAGCGCCGCGATCCGCCGCCGCGCCGACGGCCTCGGCTTCGTCGAAGGCGTCGACTGGCAGGAGGAAGCCGTCGGCACCAACGCGATCGGCACCGCCCTCGTCGCGCGCCGCCCGGTCCAGATGTACGCCGCCGAGCACTACGTCCGCGCCCACCACTCCTGGACGTGCGCCGCCGCGCCGCTGCACGACCCGCGCGACGGCAGGCTGCTCGGCGTCGTCGACCTCTCCGGCCCGGCCTCGACCGTCCACGCGACGACGTTGGCGCTGGTCGACGCGGTGACGCGGCTCGCCGAGTCCCAGCTGCGCACCACCCACCTCACCGAACTTGAACGGCTGCGCGGCTTCGCCGTTCCCGTGCTCGCGAAGGTTGGGGGGCGCGCCGTCGTCGCCGACGAACACGGCTGGGTCGCCGCGGCCGCCGGCCTCGCCCCGGTCGACCGGATCGCGCTGCCCGCGAACCTCGCGCCCGGCGGGGTCTGGCTGCCGGCGTACGGCCACTGCGCGGTCGAGCCCGTCCCCGGCGGCTGGCTGATCCGCCCCACCGAGACCGAGGCCGCCCCGCCGACCCGGGTCGTCCTCGACGTCCGGTCGCCGCGCGCCCCCGAGCTCACGGTGGCCGGCGCGGCCGGCACCTGGACGCACCGGCTCAGCCCCCGCCACGCCGAGATGCTGTACGTCCTGGCCAGCCACCGCGACGGCCGCTCGGCGTCCGAACTGTCCTCGGACCTCTTCGGCGACGCCAGCCGCGCGGTGACCGTCCGCGCCGAGATGTCCCGGCTGCGCCGGCACTTCGGCGGCATCCTCGGCGCCAAGCCCTACCGCTTCGCCGACGACGTCGAAGTGCTGGTCCGGCGGCCGCCGAGCCCCGAAGCCGTGCTGCCGCACTCGCTCGCCCCGGCCATCCGCGGCTGAGCCCGCCCGGGAAGATGGGGCCGTGCCGAACCGCCCCCTGCTCCCGGACACCATCGCGCCGAGCTGGCTCGTGGTGCAGGTGCTCGGCACCCTCTTCATCGCCGGGACGCTGCTCACCGCGCGCGAGCCGAACCCGTGGATCTGGGTCGCGTACGGCGTCTCGAGCGCCTGCTGGCTCGGCTTCGTCGCGCTCGCGTCCCGGCGGCCGAAGACGGCGGCCGCGCTGCTCGCCGTGGCCGGCGCGCTGCCCGCGGCGTTCGTCGGCCGGGCCGCGGACTCCTCGGCGATCCTGATGGCCGTCATCCCGCTCGGCAGGCTCGCGGCGCTCACCACGGTCGGCGTCGGCGCGATCGTCGGCGTGGGCCTGCTGGAGATGGCCCTCGCCGGGACGGCGCACCTCGTCGCCGGGCACTCGCTCGGTGCCGCGCTCGCCGACGCCGCCGTGATGCTGCTGCTCGTCCTGGTCGGCCTCAACCGCCGCCAGTACGAGGTCCAGGCCACCCAGGCCGAGGCGCTGCTCGAACAGACCCGGCTCGCCCAGGCCGAACACGCCCGCGCCGCCGCGCTCGACGAACGCACCCGCATCGCCCGCGAGATCCACGACGTCCTGGCGCATTCCCTTGGCGCACTGGGCGTCCAGCTCGAACTCGCCGAAGCCCTGCTCACCGAACGGTCCGATGTGGACGGTGCACTGCGGTCGGTCCGGCGGTCGCGCCGCCTGGCCGCCGACGGGCTCGCCGAAGCGCGCAACGCCGTCGCCGCGCTGCGCCGGGACGTCCCGCCGCCGGCCGACGCCCTCGCCGCGATCGCCGCCGAGCACGCCGGCAACCACGGCGTCGAGGTCGGCTTCGAGACGGACGGCGAACCCCGGCCGTTGCCGTCCGCCGCGGTCGTCGCGCTCGTCGGCGTGGCCCGGGAAGCGCTGACGAACGCGGGCAAGCACGCGCCCGGCCAGGACGTCCGGATGCGGCTGGAGTACGACTCAAAAGAGGTCCGGCTCGAGGTCCGCAACCCGCAAAGCGAATTCACTCGGACAGGTGAAGGTTTCGGGTTGGCGGGCATGCGGGAGCGGCTCGCGCTGGTCGGTGGCACGCTCGAATCGGGCCCCGAGGACGGCTACTGGCGCGTACTCGCCGAAATCCGGGGCTGAAGGCGCGCCCCGAGATCACGTGCTGGTGACGGCGGGTGGTGCCCGTGCCCGCACACGAGGCCACTCGGCTACCTTCTTGCGGGAAGGCTTTCGGGGAGGAATCGGGGATGACCAGCACTGCGACGGCCCCGGGTCCCACGGCGCCCGCGCCGGGACCCCCACCGCCGCCGCCACCGGACGGCCGGGACCGCGCCGGGGGCCGCAGCGGCCTCCTCGGGCTGCTGGATCTGCCCGGACAGGCGGTCCGCGCGATCATCCGGTCCGCCGCGACCACCCCCGGCAGGCTCACCGTCATCGCCGTCGCGCTGGTGCTCCTCGCCCTGGTCGCCGGCACCGTCGCGACGCTGTCGGTGCAGGACCGCGACGACACGATCAGCGGCGTCATCGACCACCGCGAACCCCTCGCCGCCGCCGCGCAGCAGGTCTACAAGTCGCTCTCGGACGCCGACGCGACCGCCGCCAGCGCGTTCCTCTCCATCGGCACCGAACCGCCCGAGCTGCGGTCCCGCTACGAGCGTGACATCGCCGAAGCCGGCGCCGCCCTCGCGAAGGCCGCCTCCGACTCCTCCGACGTCGCCGCCGCGGCCGCCCCGGTCGACGTCCTCAACCAGTCGCTGCCCGTCTACACCGGCCTCGTCGAGACCGCCCGCGCGAACAACCGCCTCGGCTATCCCGTCGGCGCGTCCTACCTGCGCGAGGCCTCCGAGCTGATGCGCGCGAAGATCCTGCCCGCCGCGCAGGACCTCTACCGCGTCGACACCGAGCGGCTGATCGAGGAGCAGGACAGCTCCACCGGCTTCCCGTGGCTCGCCACGATCCTGATGGTCGCGCTGCTGGCCGCGCTCGTCGTCGCGCAGGTCTACCTGACCCGGCGGACCAACCGGGTGCTCAACATCGGGCTGGTCGTCGCCACGGCCGCCGTCGTCGTGTCGCTGCTGTGGGGCTCGGTCGCGCTGATCGTGCAGGGCAGCCTGGTCGGCAGCGGCCAGGACGACGGCTCGCACCGCGTCGACGTGCTCGTCCGCGCGCGGATCGCCGCGCTGCAGGCCCGCGCCGACGAGACGCTGACGCTGGTCGCCCGCGGCGACGGCGCCGCGTACGAGAAGGACTTCGGCGCCAACGCCGCCCAGCTCGTCGGCCCCGACGGCCAGGGCGGCCTCCTCGGCGAAGCCCGCGGCCTGATCACCGACGGCGACGGCGCGAAGAAGGTCGCCGACGCGACCAAGGCCGCGCAGGACTGGCTGGCCGCGCACAAGCAGGTCCGCGGCCAGGACGACTCCGGCCAGTACCAGGAAGCCGTCGACACCGCCGTGCTCGAGGACCGCAAGACCGGCTCCGCCCCGGCGTTCCGGCGGCTCGACGACAGCCTCCAGTCGGCGATCGACGTCGGCAGGCAGCAGTTCCTCGACGACACCCACGACGGCGACGCCGCGCTGACGCTGCTGGCGCCCGGCCTCGCCGTGCTCGCGGTGGTCGCCGCGGCGGGTGTCACCATGGGAATCCGGGAACGACTGAGGGAGTACCGGTGAGCAGGCGGGGGAACACGGTCCGGGCGGGCGTGCTGGCGCTCGTCGCGCTGCTCGCGGCGTCCTGCGGCAGCCCCGGAAAGCCGGTCGACCCGGCGCCGGTGAGCAACGCGGCCTGGCCGCAGCCCGCGCACGTCGGCGGGCCGGACTCGACCGCCGGCGGCGGCGCCGACACCAGCTGCAACCCGCTGGCCAGCCTGCCCGCCAACGGCACCATCGCCGCCGACTCGACCATGGCGAAGATCAAGGAACGCGGGAAGCTGATCGCCGGCGTCGACCAGACCACCTACCTCTTCGGGTTCCGCAACCCCACCTCGGGCAACCTCGAGGGCTTCGACATCGACATGGTCAACGCGATCGCCCGCGCCCTGTTCGGCACCTCCGAGGGGCACGTCCAGTTCCGCGCGATCCCGTCTTCGCAGCGCGAGGACGTCCTGCAGGCGCACCAGGTCGACGTCGTGGTCCGGACCTACAGCATCACCTGCGACCGGCGGAAGAAGGTCCAGTTCTCCTCGGTGTACTACGTCTCCGGGCAGCGGATCCTGGTCGCCAAGGAGTCGAAGGCCGAGAAGCTGTCCGACCTGACCGGCAAGCGCGTGTGCGCGGCGAAGAAGTCGACGTCGCTGGCGAAGATCGCGACCGACCCGGCGAAGGTCGTGCCGGTCTCGGTGGACAACTGGTCCGACTGCCTGGTGATGCTCCAGCAGGGCCAGGTCGCCGCGGTGTCGACCGACGACACGATCCTCGCCGGGATGGCCGCGCAGGACCCGACGCTCAAGGTCGTCGGCGACCAGTTCACGCAGGAGAACTACGGCATCGGCATCCCCAAGGACAACGAGGACATGGTCCGCTACGTCAACGCGGTCCTCGACGAGATCCGCGGCACCGGCGTCTGGCAGGACAGCTACCGCAAATGGGTGGAGCCCTCGCTCGGGCCGGCGTCGCCGCCGTCGCCGCAGTACCGGTGAGCGCGTCGCGACTAGGATTGGTCCCCGCAGGCCGGGGATCTGGGAGGTAAGCAGTGTCGGAGGAGCCGCGCCGTCCTCGGCACGCCGCGCCGGACGAGGAGTCGCCGCCGGCCACGCCGAGCTGGCAGCCGCCGCCACCGGTGCGGTGGGAGACGCCCGAGCCGTCGATCTCGGGCCGCCTCGACGACGGCGCGCCGTCCGGGGGCTCCCGCGGCGAGGAGACCGTCATCCACGCGCCCGTGCGCCGTCCGCCGACCCCGCCGGGCGGCCAGCCCGCGGCCGTCCGCGGGACGATCCCGGGCGCCGAAGACCCGACCCGGCCGCCGGGCAGCATCAACCCCGTCCTGCCGCCGGTCCAGGCCACGCAGGCGGTCGCGCCGCCGACGCAGGCGGTCCGCCCGGACCCGAACGCGCCGCAGCCGACGAGCGTGCTCGCCGCGCCCGCCCCGGAGACCCAGAGCATCATGCCGCCGGCGCCGCGGCCGGACACCGGCCCCGACACGCCGCTGCCCGACCCGGGCACCGAAAGCGTGCTGCCCGAACGCAGCAGCGAAGGCAGGCACACGGGAACCGGCACCGGAACCGGGACGGGCACCGGCAGTGGTTCGGGCTCCGGCTCGTTCCCCGGCACCTCGCGGTGGACGTCGTCGCGGACGTCCCGCTCCCGCCGCGGCCGCCTCGGCGCCGGCCTGGTCGAGGTCCCGCCGGTGCCCGCGCGCGACCCGGCGTCGGCGGTGCTGAAGAACCCCGTGGTGTCGGAGGAAAAGCGCTTCTGCGGCAACTGCAGCGCGAAGGTCGGCCGCGGCAAGGACGGGAAACCCGGTGCCGCGGAAGGGAAGTGCGACAACTGCGGCGCGCCGTTCTCGTTCGTCCCGAAGCTGCAGCCGAACGAGCTCGTCGGCGGCCAGTACGAAGTCCTCGGCGCGCTCGCCTACGGCGGCCTCGGCTGGATCTACCTGGCGCAGGACCACAACGTCAGCGACCGCTGGGTCGTCCTCAAAGGACTGATCGACACCGGTGACCAGACGGCGATGGCCGCCGCGGCCAACGAGCAGCGGTTCCTCGCCGAGGTCGAGCACCCCAACATCGTCAAGATCCACAACTTCGTGCAGCACCCGGACGCGCACAGCGGCACGACCACCGGCTACATCGTCATGGAGTACGTCGGCGGCCAGTCGCTGCGGCAGCTCGCGCTGGCCCACCACCGCGAAAGCCGCCGCCCCGAGCCGCTGCCGATCGGCCAGGTCATCGCGTACGGGCTGGAGATCCTGCCCGCGCTCGGCTACCTGCACAGCCAGGGCCTGCTCTACTGCGACCTCAAGCCGGACAACGTGATCCAGACCAACGAGCAGCTCAAGCTGATCGACCTGGGCGCGGTCCGCCGGATGGACGACTACGAAAGCCCGCTGTTCTTCACCACCGGCTACAGCGCGCCGGAACTGGCGAAGCAGGGCGCGTCGGTCGCGTCGGACCTGTTCACCGTCGGGCGCACGCTCGCCGTGCTCAGCTTCGAGTTCACCGGCTACACCACCAAGTTCAAGACCACGCTGCCCGGCCCGGACACCGTCCCGCTGTTCGCGCTCTTCGGCTCCTACTACCGGTTCCTGCGCCGTGCGACGCACGCCGACCCGGACCGGCGGTTCCTCTCCGCCGAGGAGATGGGCGACCAGCTGACCGGCGTGCTGCGCGAGATCATGGCGCTCGGCACCGGCAAGCCGCGGCCCGGCGCGTCGACGGTGTTCGGTCCCGAGAGCCGCACCTTCGGGGTGCAGCTCGTCGTGCCGGAACAGGGCCAGAGCGTGCCACTGCCCGGCTCCGACGAGGTCGTCGCCGGCCTGCCCATCCCGCAGGTCGACACCGACGACCCGGCGGCCGGCGTGCTCGCGACGACGACCGCGCTCGACCCGCGCGGCGCGATCGAGGCGCTGGCCGGCGCGCCACGCGAGTCGATCGAGGTGCGGCTGCGGATCGTGCGCGCCCGGATCGAGCTGGGCGAGCTGTCCGAAGCACAGCGGCAGCTGCAGGCGGCGCAGTACCTGGCGATCAAGAACGGCTTCCCGCACGACTGGCGGATCGACTGGTACCGCGGCCTGATCGAGCTGGCCGGCGGCCGCTCGCGCGTCGCGCAGGTCGCGTTCGAATCGGTCTACGACGACCTGCCGGGCGAGATCGCGCCGAAGCTCGCGCTGGGCATCAGCGCCGAAGGCGTCGGCGACTACTTCGCCGCCGCGCGCTTCTACGAACTCGTCTGGCGCACCGACCGCACGTACGTCAGCGCGGCGTTCGGCCTGGCTCGCGTGTACCTCGCGCAGGGCGCGCGCAACAGCGCCGTCGAGGTGCTCGAGACGGTCCCGCCGTCCTCGACGCACTACGTCGACGCGCAGGTCGCGGCCATCAAGATCAAGACGACGGCGACCAAGGCCAACGGCCGCGAGACCCCGGTCACCGAACACGACCTGCTGGACGCGTCGTCCCGGCTCGAGCGGCTCCGGCTGGACCTCGAACGCCAGACGCGGCTGTCCGCGGGCGTGCTCGAAGCCGCGCACGACTGGCTCAAGCAGGGCAAACCGTCCCCGGGCGCCCGGGTGCTGGGGTGCCAGCTGGAGGAACGCGAACTGCGGTTCGGGCTGGAACGCTGCTACCGCGCGCTGGCCCGGCTGGCGAGCACGGTCGACGAGCGCGTCAAGCTCGTGGACCGCGCCAACGCCATCCGGCCGCGGACCCTGACCTAGGTGTACTGACCACGGTGGTTGGGTACGGGACGACACGTGATCGGATGATCTTGGTGTAAGGGAGGGCCTCCGGGTTCGGTGTGGATTGCGACATCT
>NZ_JBFANX010000021.1:2345-169618 GCF_040675005.1 Amycolatopsis sp. NPDC049691 | reverse complement strand
CGGCGTGTACGTCGGTGCGGAGCTTGGCGACCACGCAGACCTTGCGGCCGAGGATCGTGGTCTCGGGGAGGACGACGCCGTTCCAGCCCAGCTGGAGTGCGGCGGCGCGGGCGAGCTCGTCGACGCTCGCGGGGACCGGCGCGCGGCTCAGTCCTCGAGCCCGGTGTGCTCGAGGTCGAGCAGCCGCTGGATCCGGCGGCGGGTGCCGTCGGTGATCTCGCCCGCCTCGAACAGCCGCGTCAGCTCGGCGGCCTCGATGTCGATCAGCTCCCGGCGCAGGGCGCGGTAGTCGATCCCGCGCACCGGGTCGCCGGACTCGTCCTCGCCGTCGCCGCGGATGTGGTCCAGCCGCGCCTGCCAGCTCGCGCGCAGCTGGTCGACCGCGAACGCCGCGGCGGACTCGGTTTCGGCCAGGTGGTCCAGGTGGCTGAGCCCCGCCTCGGCGAGCTTGCGGCGCGCGGTGGCGTACTCGGTGCGCAGGTCGGCCGGGTCGAGCGCGATCCCGGCCCGGCGCACCAGCGGGGCCAGCGTGAAGCCCTGGACCACCAGCGTCAGCACGATCACCGCCGTGGTCAGCAGCAGCACCAGGTCACGCGCGGGCAGCGCCGCACCGTCGGCGGTGACGACCGGCAACGACAGCGCCGCCGCCAGGGGGACCACGCCCCGCGCCCCCGCCCACGAGACGACCGCCGGTACCTGCCAGGAGATCCGGCCGGCCTCACGGCGTTGCCGCAGTGCCGACAGCACGAAGACCAGCAGCAACCGCGCCAGGAGCAGCGTCGCCGCGATCGCCACGGCCTGCAGCAGCCACCACGCCCCGCCGCCGGCCACCCGGCGCACCAGGGCGGGCAGCTGCAGCCCGATCAGGCCGAACACGACGCTCTCCAGCAGGAACACGACGGTCTGGTAGACCGCGCCGACCTGCAGCCGGATCCGCGCGGTCGTCAGCCGTTCGGCCTGGGTCCCGAGGATCACGCTCGCCACGACCACCGCGGTCACGCCCGACCCGCCGACCGACTCCGCCGCGACGTACCCCGCGTACGGCGTGACCAGGGAGATCACCGTCTCCAGCACCGGGTCCTCGGTACGCCGCCGGATCACGAACGCGCCGAGCGCGGTCAGCACCCCGACCGCCACCCCGCCGCCCGCGAGCACGGCGAACTCCCCCAGCGTCCGGCCCCACGACGCGGCGCCCCCGGCGACGGCCAGGAACAACGCCACCCGGAACAGCAGCAGGCTGGTCGCGTCGTTGAACAGGCTTTCGGCCTGGATCAGCGCCTGCACCCGCGGCGGCAACGCCAGCCGCCGCGCGAGCGCCGTCACCGCGACCGGGTCCGTGCTCGCCAGCATCGCGCCGAGCACGAACGCCATCCCGGCGGGCAACGGCGTCACCGCGACCGCCGTCCCGATCACCGCCGCCGCCGACAGCAGCACCAGCCCGACCGACAGCACCGCGACCGGCCGCCCGACCGCGCGCAGGTCGCGCCACGGGAGTTCTTCCCCCGCCGCGAACAGCAGGGGCGGCAGCACGACGAGGCTGATCACGTCCGGCGTCACCTGCACGACGGGAACGCCGGGCAGCAGCCCCACGACGACCCCGACGACGACCAGCAGAGAGGGCGCCGGAACCCGCAGCCGCCGGGCGAAGGTGGCGACCACCGTCGCCACCACCACGAGGAACAGTACGGTTTCGACCCCGCGCATCAGCCGGTCCTCCACATCCCGATCCGGATGCCGACCAGACTTCCCGGCGCGCCGCGTTCAGCCTACGCGAGCCACCCATTCGGCGACATCCGATACGACGTCGTGATCGACGTGACCCGGACGCGCGTAGTCCGCCGGCGTGGCCGGGCCTTCGCCGGGGAAGAACAGGTGATCGGCGGAGCCGTACACCTTGACGGTGACGCCGGGGCGGCCCCGGAGACCGGCCTGCCAGCGGGCGAGGTCGTCGGCGACGGTCACCTGGTAGTCGCGGCCGCCCTGCCCAAGGAACACCGGTACCGCCAGCCGCGCCACGGCGGCGACCGGGTCGTAGCCGCGCAGATCGAGCCAATAGGACGCCGGCCGGCCCCACGGCAGCTCGGCCGGCGGGGTCCGCGGCGTCAGCCGGGGGCTGTCGACCAGCTCGGCCTGCCGTTCGAACGCCGCCACCGTGGACCGGTCGAGGCCGAGGTGGCGGGCGACCCGGACGGCGGCGTGGTGCATCGGCTGGGCGTCGCCGGCGAGGATCACCAGCCCGGCCACCGACGGGTCGGCCTCGGCGACGCGCGGCGCGACCTTGCCGCCCATGCTGTGACCGGCGACGACCAGCCGCTCGACCCCCGGCTCCCGCCGCAGGACGGCGAGTGCTTCGACGGCGTACGGCACGTACTCGGCCGTCATCGTCTCGGCGTGGGCGGGTTTGTCGAAGCGCACGACCGTCACGCCGCGGCTCGCCAGTCCCCAGGCGAGGTCCTTGAGCGGCTTGTTCGGGCCGCTGCTTCCGTCGCGGTCGAACGGCCCGCCGCCGGCGAGCAGCACCACGCCCGCCCCGCCGGCGTCCACCGGGGACGTGACGGTGGCGCCCGCTCCTGCGCCGAGCGTGATCTCCCGCTCGGTGAACCGCCGGGGGTCCACATAGGACGGCGGAGTCCACAGTGGATCGGACGCGGGTGCGAACCGCAGGCCGTGCACCACGCCTGCGCCGTCGACGGACATCACGACGGTGAAGCCGCCGACCGGGACGCGGACGCGGACGAGCCCCGCCTGCCCCGGCTCGGTCACGGCCGGGCCGGCGACCGCCGCCGTTCCCGCGGCCGCCGTGGCCCACGCGCTCCGCAGCGCATCGGGCGGGACCGCCGCACGCAGGTCCGGCGCGAACCGGCCGGCCACGTCCTCGAAGCGCTCGCCGATCAGCGACTCCACGACCGCCACCGCGGTCGCCACCGGATCCTGGGTCATCGGCCCACCTTTCTCATCTTTTGCGAACGATAGCAGAATATGAGAACGTTGGGTGTGGACACCTTGAAGCTGCTCGCGCACCCCGTCCGGGTGCGGATCGTCAACGCCCTGCGCGGTGACCGGATCCTCACCACGGCCGAGCTGGCCGCCCGGCTGCCCGACGTGTCGAAGGCGACCGTCTACCGGCACGTCGACCTCCTCGCCGAGGCCGGCGTCCTCGAAGTCGCCGAGGAACGCCGCGTCCGCGGCGCGGTCGAGCGGCACTACCGCCTGCGGCAGGACCGCGCGGTGATCGACCTCGAAACGGCCCGCGCGATGACAGCCGAGGACCACCGCCGCGCGTTCGGGAGCGCGGTCGCGGCACTGGTCGCCGAGTTCCACGCCTACCTCGACCGCGACACGGCGGACCCGGCGGCCGATCTCGTCGGCTACCGCCAGCACGCGGTCTGGCTCGACCGGGCCGAGCTGGCGGCGATGATCGGCGAGCTCCGCGCGGCGATCGCACCGAGACTGGCGAACGAACCCCGGCCCGGCCGGACGCGCTACCTGCTCAGCCCCGTCCTGTTCCCGAGCGAGCCGCCCGCCGGGTAGCCCGCTCTACTATGCTGCATAGTGACATGGTGACGACGAACCGGTTCGGCGGCGCGCGGCGGGTGGTCCTGCTGTGCGTGCTGGCTTTCTGCGTCGTCGCGATGCACCACGTCGCTTCGGCCTCCGGGATGCCGGACACCGCGGAGACGTCCGTGCACGCCGCATCCGGTGACCACGACCCCGGCATGCCGGGTGGCCCGCACGACGCCCTGCACCTCTGCTTGGCCGTGCTGGCGGCCGCGGGTGCCCTCCTCGTCGCCGTCGTGGCTTTCCTGGTGGTGGCCCAGTACGGGACGTCGCTCCGCCGGCTCGCCCGGCCCCGCGGCTCACCGCGTCGAGGACGCCCACCCGACAGAGCCGGCCGCAGCATCCTGACTTCTTTGTGCGTGTCGCGTACGTGATCGACAGCCCGCACGGCCCAGTCGATCCACGTACCTCAGCACGAAGAAGGATTTGTCATGCGCAAGAACGTTTTGATCAGCGGCATCGCCGTGATCTCCGCCGTGGTGCTCGGCGCCTGCGACAGCACCGCGCCGATGTCCGGAATGGACCACAGGTCGTCGGTACCGGCGCCGGCTCCGGCGGGCGAGCACAACGCCGATGACGTCGTGTTCGCCCAGCAGATGGTCCCGCACCACAGCCAGGCGCTCGACATGGCGAAGCTCGTCCCGTCCCGCAGCACGAACCCGAAGGTGATCGACCTCGCGAGCCGGATCGCGAAGGCCCAGGACCCCGAGATCCAGCAGATGCGGACCTGGCTGACCACCTGGGGCGCCGGCTCGGCCATGCCGGGCATGACCCACGAGCCGATGCCCGGCATGATGTCCGGCGCCGAGCTGACGAAGCTCGAGGCCGCCAAGGGCGCCGAGTTCGACAAGATGTGGCTGGACATGATGATCCAGCACCACCAGGGCGCGATCGACATGGCCGGGACGGAGCTGTCCCGGGGCGCCAACGCCGACGCCAAGGCGCTCGCCCGGAAGATCGTCGACGCCCAGCAGGCCGAGATCACCGAGATGCGGGGCCTGCGCACGCAGGGCTGAGCACCGGTCGCCGGGGCGGCCGCTCCCGCCCCGGCGACCGGCGAAGGCCCGGCGCGCGGGAAGTATCCTGGCCGGCGGAGGTGCCATGCTGGGGCTGGGCGAGCTCGAAGCGTCGGTGATGGACGTGCTCTGGGACGCGGCGGAACCCCTGCGGGTCCGCCAGGTGCTCGACGAGCTCAACCGGCACCGGAACCTGGCGTACACGACGGTGCTGACCGTCCTGGACAACCTGCACCGGAAAGGCCGCGTCACGCGCGAACTGGAGAACCGCGCCTACCGCTACCGCCCGGTCACCACGCGCGCGGAAGCCACCGCGCGGAGCCTGCGCGAGGTGCTCGACTCCGTCGACGACCGGGAGTCCGTGCTGCTGCACTTCGTCAGCACGGTCACCGAGGAGGAGTCGGACGTCCTCCGCCGGGCGCTGCGCCGGAAGCCGGGCAAACGGTGATCCTCGCGGCCGCCCTGCTGCTCGGCACCCTCGCGGTCGCCTGGTGGTCTCCGGTGCCGTTGAGCAGGCTGGCCGCGCGGATCGACCCGGGGACGGCCATCGCCTGGTGGCTGCTGACCGCCGCCGGAGTGGCCGCCGGGACGATCGCCGGCGTCCTGGTGCTCGTCCTGCCCGGGCACGGCCCCGCCGACGCGGTCGTCGGCCTGCTCCACGACTGCTGGTCGGCGCTGGACCACGACGACCTCCCCGGCCTCGACCCGCTGGTCGGGACGGTCGCCGGGACCGTGCTCGCCACCGCCACCGGCCGGTTGGCACTGGCTTCGCTGCGCCGACGGCGAAGGCGGCACGTGCTGCACCGGCGCCACCTGACCGCGCTGCGGCTCGCCGGCACCCGCGACCCCCGGCCGTTGCCCACGCTGTGGCTGCCGGAAGAGCAACCGATCGCCTACAGCCTGGGCGGCCGGCGGCCGCTGGTGGTCGCCAGCGAAGGGCTCGCGGCGCGGCTGACGGACCGCGAACTGCGGGCGGTGCTGGCCCACGAACGGGCCCACGTCCACGGCCGGCACCACCTGCTGACCGGCTGCGCGGAGGTGCTCGGCCGGACGCTGCGGTTCCTGCCGCTGATGCGTGAACTGCCCGGCGCGACGCGGCTGCTGGCCGAACTGGCCGCCGACCGCGCGGCGGCCGAGCAGTGCGGGCGCGAGCCGCTCCGGTCCGCGCTCCGGACGATCAAGGCCGGGGACGGGCCGCGGCGGGCCCTCGCGATGGCCGGCGGCGACGCGGCGATCCGGCTGAGCCGGCTCGACTCCGGCTCGTCGCCGGCACCCCGGCTGATGACCGTGGCCGGCGGGCTCGCCGCGTTCTTCGCACCGCCGGCCCTCGCGGCCGTTCTGCTGCTGGCCACCGGCTTCGTCGGCTGCCCCTGAGTCGCGGTCAGCTCGTCGCGCGCGAGGTGAAGCCACGCAGGCGCAGGCTGTTGCCGACCACGAACACCGAGCTGAACGCCATCGCCGCACCCGCGATCATCGGGTTCAGCAGCCCCGCCGCGGCCAGCGGCAGCGCCGCCAGGTTGTAGGCGAACGCCCAGAACAGGTTGCCCTTGATCGTGCGCAGCGTCCGCCGGGACAGCCGGATCGCGTCGGCCACCGCGCGCAGGTCGCCCCGGACCAACGTGAGGTCGCTCGCCTCGATCGCGACGTCCGTGCCGGTGCCCATGGCCAGCCCGAGGTCGGCCTGGGCCAGCGCCGGCGCGTCGTTGACGCCGTCGCCGACCATCGCCACGACCTTGCCTTCGTCCTGCAGCCGCTTGACGACGTCGAGCTTGTCGGCCGGGAGCACCTCGGCGATCACCTCATCGATGCCGACCTCGGCCGCGACGGCGTTGGCGACGGCCGTGTTGTCCCCGGTCAGCAGCACCGGGGTCAACCCGAGAGCCCGCAGCTGGGCAACCGCTTCGGCCGAGGTCGGCTTGACCGTGTCGGCGACCACCAGGACGCCCCGGGCCGCGCCGTCCCACGCCACTGCGACCGCCGTGTGGCCCCGCTCCTCCGCCGCGGCCTTCGCCTCCGCCAGGTCCGCGGGCAGCGGCTGGCTCCAATCCTCCAGCAGTGCCGTGCGTCCCACGAGGACGGCGTGCCCCTCGACGATCCCTTGCACGCCAAGGCCTTCCACGTTCGCGAAGTCCTCCGCGGGCGGCAGTTCGACGCGGTCCCGGGCACCGCGGGCGACGGCCGCCGCGATCGGGTGTTCCGACGCGTCCTCCAGCGCGCCGGCCAGCCGCAGCAGCTCGGCCTCGTCGACGCCCTCGCCCGCGTGCACGCCGACGAGCGTCATCCGCCCGGCGGTGACCGTGCCGGTCTTGTCCAGCACCACCGTGTCGACGCGGCGCGTGGACTCCAGCACCTCCGGGCCCTTGATCAGGATCCCGAGCTGGGCGCCGCGGCCGGTGCCGACCAGCAACGCCGTCGGCGTCGCCAGGCCGAGCGCGCACGGGCAGGCGATGATCAGCACCGCGACCGCGGCGGTGAACGCGGCCGCCGTCCCGACACCGCTGCCGAGCCAGAACCCGAGCGTCGCCACGGCCAGCCCGATGACGATCGGCACGAACACCCCGGACACGCGGTCGGCCATGCGCTGCACGTCGGCCTTCCCGCTCTGGGCGTCCTCGACCAGCTTGGCCATCTGCGCCAGCTGCGTGTCCGCCCCGACCCGGGTGGCCCGGACGACCAGCCGGCCGCCCGCGTTGACCGTCGCGCCGGTGACGGCGTCGCCTTCGCCGACCTCGACGGGTACCGACTCGCCGGTGAGCATCGACGCGTCGACCGCGGACTTGCCCTCCTCGACCACACCGTCGGTGGCGATCTTTTCGCCGGGCCGCACGACGAACCGGTCCCCGGCCGCCAGTTCCGCGGTCGGGATGCGGACTTCGGTGCCGCCGCGGAGAACGGCCACCTCCTTCGCCCCCAGCTCCAGCAGGGCCCGCAGCGCGGCGCCCGCGCGGCGCTTCGAGCGTGCCTCGAAGTAGCGGCCGGCCAGGATGAACGTCGTGACACCCGCGGCGACCTCGAGGTAGATGTTGCCCGCGCCGTCCGAGGGCGCGACCGTCAGCTCGAAGGGGTGCACCATCCCGGGTGTGCCCGCGGTGCCGAACAGCAGCGCCCACACCGACCACGCGAACGCGGCCAGCACGCCCATCGACACCAGCGTGTCCATGGTCGCGGCGCCGTGGCGCAGGTTCGTCCAGGCCGCCCGGTGGAACGGCCAGGCGCCCCAGGTGACGACCGGCGCGGCCAGCGTCAGCGAAATCCACTGCCAGTAGGTGAACTGCAGCGCCGGCACCATGGCCAGGAGGATCACGGGTACCGCGAGCAACGCGCTGGTGATCAGCCGCTGCCGCAACGGCCGCGTCGGATCCCCGTCGTCCACTTCGGACTCGGGCTCCGCCGCCCGGGGCAGCGTCGCGTGGTAGCCGGCGGCTTCGACCGTGGCCACCAGCGTGGCCGGGTCGACGCCGTCGGGCGCGTGCACGCGCGCCTTTTCGGTGGCGTAGTTGACCGAAGCGGTGACGCCGTCGAGCTTGTTGAGCTTGCGCTCGATGCGGTTGGCGCAGGACGCGCAGGTCATGCCGCCGATCGCGAGTTCGATCTCGGTCATGATCGGCTCTCCTTCCGCGTCAGTGGCCGTGGCCGGTGGTGAGGGTGAACTCGGCGGTCCGCACGACGTCGCCGTGCCGGAAGTCGAGGAACAGCCGGTAGGTCCCCGCGCTGGGGACCTCGGCGGCGAACTTCACCTGCGGCCCGGCGGCCGTCTTCCCGTCGCCGGGGGCGCCGTCGGGGTGGACGTGCAGGTAGGCGAGGTCGCCTTCGCGCAAGGCGACCAGGTGCCCGTAGGCGCCGAGGTAGGGCTGCAGGTCGGTGACCGGGGCGCCGCCGCGGGTGACGGTCAGCGTCAGCGGGGACGTCCGCCCGGCCGTGAAGTCACCGGCGAGTTCGACGGTGTAGCCGTCGACCCGCGCCGTGCGGCTGGGCGCGTAGGTCGCGGGCCGGTAGTCGCCCGCGACGGACAGGTCGGTGCCGAGGGTCATCGCCCGGCCGCCGGCCGGGGTGAAGTCGGCGAACGCGCGGTAGGAACCCGCCGCCGGCAGGGTCAGCGGGACGCTCCACGTGCCGTCCGGCGCCATTTCCGGATGGACGTGCCGGAAGCCCGCGGTGTCCCGGCGCACCACGATCAGGTGCAGCTTCTTCTCGTGCTCGACGTCGAAACCCGTCACCGGCTTGCCGTCCGGCCCGGTGATCGTGAACGAGAACCGGCCCGGCTCCGGGGTCGCGTCGGCGACCGCGAACGTGTAGCCGTCCTTGCTCGAGGCCAGCCCGCCCGGCAGGTCGTCCACCGGCGCGGTCATGCCCGCGTGCTCGCCGCCCGTGCCTTCGTGTTCGCTGGTGGCGGCGGAGACGGGGCCGGCCGCGGTCCCGACGGCGAACCCCCCGGCCGCCAGCAGGACGAGCGCTCCGCCGAACCCGGCGAGCCGTGCTGTGGTGTTCATCTGCGTTTCCTCGCGTGAAGGCCGGGTCTACCCGGCGAGCGTGTAACCGGCCTCCTCGACGGCGGCGCGGACCCGCGCGTCGTCGACCGGCCGGCTGCTGGTGACGGTGACGGCCCCGGTGGGCAGGTCGACGGCGACGTCGGTGACGCCCTCGATGGCGCCGACCTCCTCGCTGACCGAGGCCACGCAGTGCGCGCAGGTCATGCCGGTGACGGTGAAGCTGCTGGTGGTCATGGGTTTCTCCTTCGCGGGTGCCGCCTTCGGATCAGAAGGTACCCCTAGGGGGTATGGGTTTCAAGGGGTGCGTGGCGGAGATCGCCGCGACCGGGCGCTCCCGAGATTATCGACACAGTGTCGAATTTAATCGACGCTGTGTAGAGTCGGTGGGGACGACAGCTCAGGACAAGGAGCACCGGATGTCCCCCAAGACCTTTCTCATCACCGGCGTCAGCAGCGGCCTCGGCCGAGCGTTCGCGCAGGGTGCGCTCGACGCCGGGCACACCGTCGTCGGCACCGTGCGCCGGGAGGGCGACCTCGGCGCCTTCGAAGCGCTGGCCCCCGGGCGCGCGCACGCCCGGCTGCTCGACGTCACCGACGACGACGCCGTGTTCGCGCTCGTCCAGGACGTCGAGGCCGGGGTCGGGCCGATCGACGTGCTCGTCGCCAACGCCGGGTACGGCCACGAAGGCGTCTTCGAAGAATCCCCGCTCGCGGAGTTGCGGGCGCAGTTCGCCACCAACGTCTTCGGCGTCGCCGCGACCGTGCAGGCCGTGCTGCCCGGCATGCGGCGGCGCCGGTCCGGGCACATCTTCGCCGTCAGCTCCATGGGCGGGCTGATGACCGTGCCCGGGCTCGCTTTCTACTGCGGCAGCAAGTACGCCGTCGAGGGCATGCTCGAAACCGTCGGCAAGGAGGTCGCCGGGTTCGGGGTGCACGTCACGCTGATCGAACCCGGGTCCTTCCGCACCGACTGGGCCGGCCGTTCGATGGTGCGCACCGAGCGGTCCATCGCGGACTACGACGAGCTGTTCGCCCCGATCCGCGAGGCGCGCCAGGCCGCCAGCGGCAACCAGCTCGGCAACCCAGCCAAGGCCGCCGACGCGCTCCTCGCGGTCGTCGACTCCGCCGAGCCGCCCACGCACCTGGTGCTCGGGTCCGACGCCCTGCGCCTGGTCGCGGCGGGACGTTCGGCGGTCGACGCCGAGATCGAGAAGTGGGCGGACCTGTCGCGCTCCACGGACTTTCCCGACGGGCACCAGATCGCGGCGAACTAGGATCCCGCCATGGCCACCACGCGCAAGCGGCGCGACGCACCGCGCAAGGGCGACCTGCGCGAACAGGCGATCCTGGACACCGCCGAAGCCCTGCTGGAGCGCGAGCACGTCGAGCCGATGACCGTGGAGACGATCGCGAAGGGCGCGGGCATCTCCCGCGCGTCGCTGTACTTCTACTTCGGGTCCAAGCAGGACGTGCTCACGGCGCTCGTCGCGCGCACGGTCGCGGTCCTCGACGAGGACGCCCGCACCGCGTCGGTGGCCACCGATTCGGCGCCCGCGGAGACGGCGCGGGCGGCCGTGTTGCTGACGGCGAAGATGTGGCGTGAACACGGCCCGGTGATGCGCGCGGCGGTCGAGCTGTCCCCGACAGTGCCCGAGATCGCCCGGCTGTGGAACGGAACTGTCGACCGCTACGCCGAAGCGATGACGACGGTTCTGCGGCGGGCGGGGTTGCGCGGTGACGAGCCGGCCGCGTTGGCGCGCGCGTTGTGCTGGATGACCGAACGGGTCTTGTACCACGCCTCGCGGACCGGCGATTTGGCTGCCGCGGCCGAGACCTGCGCCGAAATCTGGCGCCGCACCATCACCGCGGCCTGAGCGCCCCGGCCCAATCGACGGCCCGCCCGCAGGCGAGGAGTCGGTCGCGCCGGCGCGTGCGTCGTGCTGGACAACCAGACTGAGCCACGCGAACTCGACGCCGCAGCCGACACCTGGCGCCGCACCAGCACCGCAACGCGAGCGCCTCGGCCCAACACGTTGCCCGGCGGTGACGAGCCGGCCGCGTTCGCGCGCACGCTGTGCTGGACAACCGAACGCGTCTCCCCAAACCTCGCGCGCCGCTGAGCCACGCGAACTCCACACAGCCGCCGGCACCTGGCGCCGCACCATCATCGCGGGCTGAGCGCCCGTCCGAACGGGCGACCCCCTTCCCCGATCCCGCATCCCCGGCTACCATTCCGGATCACTGGGAGCGCTCCCAGTCGTCTCGGGCGCGGCGATGACGGAACACTTCACGGTCGTTCGAAGGAGAACGTGCATGCGAAGCAGAACCGTGGCCGCCGGTGCGGTTGCCGCCCTGGCCTTGGGCAGCGTCGTCGTCATGACGTCCGGTGCCGAAGCCGCCGGGTCCGTCTTCTACGTCGATCCCACCACCAATGCCGCTCAATGGGTCGCCGCCAATCCCGGTGACTCGCGCGCCGCCGTCATCCGGGACCGGATCGCCTCCGTTCCGCAGGCCAAGTGGTTCACCACCACCAACACCGCCACCGTGCGCGGCGAGGTCGACGCCTACACCGGGGCCGCGGCCGCCGCCGGGAAGATCCCCATCCTGGTCGTCTACGACATCCCCAACCGTGACTGCGGCGGGGCCAGCGGCGGCGGCGCGCCGTCGCACGACGCGTACCGGGCGTGGATCGACCAGGTCGCCGCCGGCCTGGCCGGGCGGCCCGCCGCCATCGTGCTCGAACCCGACGTGCTCGCGCTCATGACGAACTGCCAGAGCGGCGACCAGCAGAGCCAGACCACCGCGTCGATCGCCTACGCCGGCAAACGGCTCAAGGCCGGCTCCTCGCAGGCGAAGGTGTACTTCGACATCGGGCACTCCGCCTGGCTTTCGGCCGGTGACGCGGCCGCGCGGCTGCGGGCCGCGGACATCTCGAACAGCGCCGACGGCATCTCCACCAACGTCTCCAACTACCGCGCCACCGGCGACGAAGTCGCCTACGACAAGGCGATCCTCGGCCAGCTCGGCGACTCGCGGCTGAAGGCCGTCGTCGACACCAGCCGCAACGGCAACGGGCCGCAGGGCAGCGAGTGGTGCGATCCCGCCGGACGCGCGATCGGCACCGCCAGCACCGACCAGACCGGCGACAGCGCGATCGCCGCCTTCCTCTGGGTCAAGCCGCCGGGCGAGGCGGACGGCTGCATCGCCGCTGCCGGGCAGTTCGTGCCCCAGCGGGCCTACGACCTCGCCGTCGCCGCCGGTCCGGTGCCGACCACCACGCCGACCACCCCCACCACGCCCACGACGCCGACGACCCCCACCAGCAGCACCCCGCAGCCGACCGGCGGCTGCAAGGTCACGCACCGGGTGGTCAGCTCCTGGGCGAACGGGTACACCGGCGAGATCGTCCTCGAAAACCGCGGCGCCCCGGTCACCCGGTGGACGCTCACCTTCTCCGCTCCCGGGGTGACCGTCAGCCAGGGCTGGAACGGCACCTGGACCGACACCGGCGACGTCGTCAAGGTCGACAACGCCGCCTGGAACGGCACCCTCGCGACGAACGGGACCGCCACGATCGGCTACAACGCGAGCTACACCGGCTCGGCGCCGCCGTTCCAGGCCCCGGCACTCAACGGGACGGCGTGCGACTGACACCCCGAGCGCGAACGTGATCCGGGTGGCCTTCCCGCCGGGGAAGGCCACCCGGAACGCGGGCGGGCCCGCACCGGCTGATGCGCCCGGCCCCGGCACTTGGCAGACTGTCGGCATGGCCGAAATCGACGGTATCGACGTCACCGCCGCACCGAGCGGGACGGGCTGCGCGGAATGCCTCGCCGCCGAGGGGTGGTGGGTGCACCTGCGGCGCTGTGCCCAGTGCGGCCACATCGGGTGCTGCGACACCTCGCCCGCGCAGCACGCGACCGCGCACTACAAGGCGACCGGGCACCCGCTCATCCGCAGCTTCGAGCCGGGGGAGGACTGGTTCTACAGCTACGAGACGGGCGAGGCCTACGACGGCCCGGCGCTGGCGCCGCCGGAGCACCGGCCGGTCACGCAGCCGGTGCCCGGCCCCGAGGGCCGGGTGCCGGACGACTGGCAGACGCGCATCCACTAGCCGGGGAGCACCGGGAGCGTCAGCCACGACCGGCCGTCCACGTGGACCCGGTTCGTGGCCACCACCTTGCGCCGGTCGCCCACTTCCGGGGCGCCGGTGCCGGTGTTGACGTCGAAGCGGGGGAAGTTGCTGGAGCTGACGTCCAACCGGATGCGGTGGCCGGCGCGGAACAGGTTGGCCGTGTCCGGGGCCTCCACCGTGATGTCGTAGACCTCGCCGGGCACCAGGGGCGCCGGTTCGGCGAACGAGTCGCGGTAGCGGCAGCGCAGGATGCCGTCGGTCAGGTTCATCGCGAACCCCTGCGGGTAGTCCGCGCTGGGCGGGTGGACGTCGATCAGCTTGACCGTGAAGTCCGTGTCCGCGGCCGTCGACGAGACCGCCAGCCGGACCGTGACCGGCCCCGCGACCGCGACGTCGCGGTCCAGCGGCGGGGTCTGGAACACCAGCACGTCCGGCCGGCTCTCCAGCGGCAGGAACGGTGGTGCCGCGCCGAAGAAGCGCTCGTCGGGACGCTGGTGGAACGCGCCGCCGCTCATCACCGGCTCGCCCGAGGTGACCTGGCCGCCGAGGGTCGGGACCGGGTCCGCCGGGTCGAAGTCGTACTCCAGGTAGGTGCCCGCCGGCCGGGTGCGCGTGAGACCGCCGTCGGCGCTCAGGTGGAACACCTGCTCCTCGGCCGTCTCCGGGGGCCACGCCGTCGCCGTGCGCCACCGGCCGCCGTGGTCGAGGCGCCCGTCGGCGGTCCGGCGCCCGGAGCCGCCGCCCATCAGGAAGTACCGCACCGGCGGCGGGGGCTCGCCCGTGCCGGCGAGGTGGGCGTCGAACCAGCGCAGCCGCATCGTCACGTAGTCGTCGTCGAGGTTGCCCTCCAGCGGCGCCTCGGGACCGAAGTCGACGTCGCCGGCGTGCCGGACGCTGCGGGCGCCGTGCGTCCACGGCCCGAGCACGAGGTAGGCCGGGCTGTGCTTCTTGCGGCCCAGCTCGCGGAAGTTCTCGGTGGCCGTGCGGATGTACGGGTCGTACCAGCTGGCGATGTGCAGGCTGGGCACGTCCGGGAACCGGTCGTAGAACCCGCGGGCGAAGATGCCGGGCTGGCGCCAGTAGTCGTCGAAGACGCCGTGTTCCCACTGCTCCAGCAGGTAGTCCTCGTAGCCGGGGACGAACCGCAGCGGCGTCGCACCGCGCCGCCACGGCATCCGCGTGAACCACGCCCGCAGGTCCTCGGAGT
This sequence comes from Amycolatopsis sp. NPDC049691, assembly GCF_040675005.1. Classification (NCBI taxonomy): domain Bacteria; kingdom Bacillati; phylum Actinomycetota; class Actinomycetes; order Pseudonocardiales; family Pseudonocardiaceae; genus Amycolatopsis; species Amycolatopsis sp. NPDC049691. The sequence goes on along the minus strand of NZ_JBFANX010000021.1, from coordinate 155,212 downwards.
CCAAAGTGGCCCGCAGCACCGGGTCCGCGCGCACCTCGGCGCTCGTGCGGGCCCGGTGGAACGCCCACGTGACCTGTTTCAGCTCGAACGCGCCGCCCATCCGCGTGCCCGCTTCGTAGGCGCTGGCGAAGCCGCCGGAGTCGAGGAACATCGCGGCCAGGTGCGGCGCGCCCAGTGACGCGAGCGCGGCCTGTGCGTGCGCCGAGTAGGAGACGCCCATCGTCGCGACGCGGCCGTCGCACCAGTCCTGCGCGGCGATCCACTCGACGGTGTCGTAGCCGTCTTCGGCTTCGTTGAGGTACTTGGTGAACGTGCCGCCCGAGTCGCCGCGGCCGCGGCAGTCCTGGCGCACCACCAGGTAGCCGCCGTCGACGAACCGCTGGGCGACCGCCTCGGGCGATGGCGGGCCCGCCCCGTCCGACGGACGCGCGAGCCGGCGGCCGTACGGCGTGCGTTCCAGCAGCACCGGCCCGGCGGGCGGCTCGGGCCGCGCGGCGTAGAGGTCGGCGACCAGGTTCGTGCCGTCGCGCGCGGGCACGTCGAGCACGAGCCGCCAGCAGTTCCGGCCGAGCCGTTCCCAGTCCATCAGAGACCACCCGCGAACTGCGCCCCGAGCGCGGGCCACGCGGCCACCAGCTGCGGCAGCGGCGCGGTCGTGAAGTACTTGCGGTACAGCCGGGCGTACGTCCCGTCGGCGACCATCGCCCCGATCTGCCGGTCCAGCGCGGTCAGCAGGGCACCGTGGTCCTTCGGCACGGCCATCGACGTCGGGTGCTCCACCGGCGCCGAGGCCGCCTGCCGCAGGGCCGGGTACTGCTTGAGGAACTGCGCCGCGTCCGGACCGCCGACGACGAACGCGTCGAGGCTGCCGTTGAGCAGCTGGCTCACCGCGGCGTTGGCGTTGGGGAAACCGATCGGCAGCGCGCCCGGCATCTTGGCGGGCACGAACGGTTCCTGCGTCGACCCGGTGACCACGCCGACCTTCCGGCCGGCGAAGTCGGTGAGCTTCGCCGCGGGGTTCTTCGCGCCGGTGAGCACCGCGGTGGTGCTCCAGAACAGCGGTTTGGTGAAGGAAACGCTCTTCTGGCGTTCTTCGGTGACGCCGAGACCGGCCGCGGCGAGGTCGTACTGGTGGCTGGTCAGCCCGGCCAGCGACGACGTCACCGACGTCGCCTTGTAGTCGACCTTCAGCCCGAGGCGCTTCGCGGCCTCGTCGGTGAGGTCGATGACGAAGCCGACCGGCTTGCCCGTCGGATCGCCGTAGGCGAAGGGCGGCTGGCTGGTCTGGGTGGCGGCGCGGATGGTGCCGGGTTCGAGCAGGCCGTACGGGTCGTCGGCGGCCGACGTGCCGCCGCAGCCGGTGAGCAGGAGGGCGCCGGCGAGCGCGGCGAAAGCGAGGCGCAGCATGGGAGTGTCCTTTCCGGACTCATCAGAGGACGCGGGCGAGGAAGTCGCGCAGCCGCGGGGTTTCCGGGTCGTCGAGGGTGGCGCGGGCCGGGCCGGATTCGGCGATGCGGCCCTCGTCCATGAACACCACGCGGTCGGCGACTTCGCGGGCGAAGCCGATCTCGTGGGTGACGGCGAGCATCGTCATGCCCGAGCCGGCCAGCGAGCGCATCACGTCGAGGACGTCCTTCACCAGCTCGGGGTCCAGCGCGGAAGTCGCCTCGTCGAAGAGCATCACTTCGGGTTCCATCGCGAGCGCGCGGGCGATCGCGACGCGTTGCTGCTGCCCGCCGGAGAGCCGGCCGGGCCGCTGGTGGGCCAGGTGCGCCAGGCCGAGCCGCTCCAGCTGGGTCATCGCCTTGTCGTCGGCGGCGTCCCGGCCGAGGCGCCGGACGTGCCGCAGCGCGGCGGTGACGTTCTTGAGCACGCTCAGGTGCGGGAACAGGTTGAAGTGCTGGAACACCATGCCGACGCGGGTGCGGACGGCGTCGACGTCCACACCGGACCCGGTGATCGCCGTGCCGGCGATGTGGATCTCCCCGGCCGTCGGTTCCTCCAGCAGGTTCAGGCACTTGAGCAACGTCGACTTGCCGGAGCCGGACCGCCCGATCACGCAGACGGTTTCGCCGGCGGCGACGTCGAGGTCGACGTCGCGGAGCACTTCCACTGGGCCATAACGCTTGTGCAGCCCGCGCACGGACACCGCGGGCATCAGACGGCCGCCTTCGCCGGGACGGCGACCGGCGCCGGGGCCGCGGTGAAGCGCCGGCCTTCGCGCATCCGCCGGTCGAGCCGGTTCACCGCGTAGGTGAGGGGAATCGTCAGCAGCAGGTAGCAGAGACCCGCGGCGACCAGTGCCGACGAGTTGTACGTCGCCGCCTGCCGTTCCTGGGCGATGAAGTACAGCTCCCGCTGGCCGAAGCCGAGTCCGAGCAGGTACACCAGTGCGCTCTCCTTGACGTCGATGATGAACTGGCCGGCCAGCGCGGGCAGGACGTTGCGCACGCCCTGCGGGACGACGACCACGCGCATGGCCGTCAGGTAGGGCATGCCGAGGCTGCGGGCCGCGTGCAGCTGCCCGGCCGGGACGGCCTGGATGCCGGAGCGGAAGATCTCGGCCGAGTAGGCCGCGGAGATCAGCGCGATGGCGAGCACGGCGTAGCCGAGCGGCTCGCGGCCGAACGGCCGCAAGCCCGCGGCGGGCAGGCCGACGCCGACCAGGCTGACGGTGACGATCGCGGGCAGCCCGCGGAAGACGTCGACGTAGATCCGGGCGGGGAGCCGGACCAGCCGCCGCCGGGACAGCAGCAGCATCGCCAGCAGCACGCCGGCGACGACGCCGAAGACGATCGCCAGCGCGGCGATCAGCAGGGTGTTGCGCAGCCCTTCGGTGAGCAGGGCGGGCAGCACGTCCAGGATCTCGCGGAGATCGAAGAAGGTGCGCAGGAAGTCGTGCATGGCCGGGCCTCTCGTGTGGCGTTCCGGGAAGGCTAGGTCCGTTTCGCCGCCGTGCCGCCGACGTTTACCGCGACCGCGGTAAGGATGGGTCGTACGCTGGGCGCATGTCCGTCGTGCTGACCGTCCAGGGCGCGCGGGCGGCCGACCTCGTCGCCGGGGTGTCGCCGGTGGCCGAGCTGCTCGCGTGCCTGCACTCGATCGCCGAGCCCGAGCACCACTTCGAGGTGCGGCCGTGGCTCACCCGCGTCCGCGCGGACACTTCGGCCGCCCTGCACGGCAGGCTGAAGACCTACGCGCCGCTGTGGGCGCGCCGCCGCTGCCGGCTGCTGCTGCCGTTCGAACTGCCGCTCGGGCAGACGTTCGACGAGGAGCTGCGCCGGATCGAGGCGCTGCCTCTCGACCGCTTCGCGGCGACGGCGGCCGAGGCGATCCACGGCGGCCTGGCCGAGATCGGCGACCTGCTGGGCGACGCGGCGGCGCGGGACGCGTACGTCGTGAGTTGCGAGCGGCGGTCGTTCGGCCGGGGCGAGCTGGCCCGGCACCTCGTGAGCGACCCGGCGGCGTTCCGCGCCGACCTGCTGGACGTCCTGCGCGCGTGCGCCGACGAGTTCTTCGCCGACGAATGGGCGCGCGTTTCCCACCGCCTGGAAAGCGAATGCGCGACCGTGCGGACGCGGCTCAGCGCGCTGCCGGTCGCCGAGGCGCTGGCGTCGCTGAGCACGAACGCGGCGGTCCGGCACGACCCGGCGTCGGTGGTGTTCGACAAGCTGCAGTCCCTGCACGCCGACCTGCGCGGCCGCCGCTGCCTGCTGGTGCCGTCGGTGCACGCGCGGCCGCACCTGATCGTCAAGGTCGACCCGGAGTTCCCGGTGGTCGTGCACTTCCCGGTCGAGGGCGACGGCGCCCGCGACACCCTCGCCCAGGTCCGCCTGCGGCTGGCGATCCTCGCCGACCCGGCCCGGCTGTCGCTGTGCCGCCACCTGGTGAACGAGCCGATCACGACGTCCGACCTGGCGGCGCGGACCGGCATGACGGTGCCGCAGGTCTCCCGCCACCTGGGCCGGCTGCGCGAGGCGGGGCTGCTGGTGTCCCGCCGTGACGGCCGGATGATCCAGCACCGCCTCGACCTCCAGCGGCTGATGCAGCTCGGGGTGGACGTGCTGACGACGATCATGCGGTGACGGCGGTCAGCTTCGCCCCAGGCCGGCGTCCCGCGCCCGGATGATCGCGGCCGCGCGGTCGGCGACCTGGAGCTTGGTGAGGATCGCGGAGACGTTGTTCGCCACCGTCTTCGCGGCCAGGCCCAGGCGGCGGCCGATGGCGCCGTTGGGCAGGCCGGCGGCGAGGAGGTCCAGGATCTCGCGCTCGCGGCGGGTCAGCTCTCCGAACGGCTCGTCGGTGGCCGGCGGCGCGGTGAGGAAGGTCAGGACCCGTTGTGCCACAGCGGGTCCGAAGATCGCCTCCCCCGCCGCCACGGCCCGGATGGCGCGGACGATCTCGTCCTGCTCGGCGCCCTTGACCAGGTAGCCGCGGGCGCCGGCGCGCAGCGCGGCGAAGACCGAGTCGTCGTCGGAGAACATCGTGAGCACGAGGACGGCGACGCCCGGGGCCGCGCGGGCGATCTCCTTCGTGGCGGCGATGCCGTCGAGGCCGGGCATCCGCAGGTCCAGCACCGCGACGTCGGGCCGGGTCGTGACCACCTCCCGGACGGCCGCGCGCCCGTCCTCGGCGATCCCCGCGACTTCGAAGCCGGGCAACGAGTTCAGCAGCGCCGCCATGCCTTCGCGGACGATCGGGTGGTCGTCGGCGATGACGACCCGGACGGCGGTCACGGTGCCCCCAGCGGGAACGACACCCGCACGCGGCCGCCCTCGGGCGACGGGCCGGCCTCGAACCCGCCGCCGAGCTCGGCGGCGCGCTCGCGCATGGCGTGCAGGCCGACGCCGGGCCGCCACGGGCCGTCCGGCGGGCCGTCGTCGGCGATCTCCAGGTCGAGGTCGCCGTCGGTACAGCGCAGCCGCAGCACCGCGGTCGAGGCCGTGGAGTGCCGGACGACGTTGGTCAGCGCCTCGGTCGCGACGCGGTAGGCCGCGACCTCGACGGCGGCGGGCAGCACCGGGACCTCGCCGGGCACGTCGAGGCGCACGAGCAGCGCGCCGCCGTCGGCCCGCCGCACCAGGTGCTCGACGCGCTGGCGGAGCGCGCCGACCAGGCCGAGGTCGTCGAGCGCGGGCGGGCGCAGGTCCTCGACGAGCCGCCGGATGTCCGCGACGGCCGTGCGGATCTCCCCGCGGAGCGCGCCGAGCAGCTCGCGGGCGCGCCCGGGGTCGGTGGCGAGCAGGTTGGCGGCGGCGTCGGCGATGAGCGCGACACCGGTGAGCGCGGGGCCGAGGCCGTCGTGGAGGTCGCGGCGCAGCCGGCGGCGTTCCTCCTCGCGGGCGGCGATGATCCGCTCCCGCGACGCCTGCAGCTGGTCCGAGAGCAGGGTGGCGTGGACGGCGACGGCGAGCGGCGCGGCGACGAGCGCGAGCACGGCGTGGTCGGCGGTCCCGAGGTCGCCCTCCCCCGAGCGCGCGCCGATCCGCAGCTCGCCGACCGTGGCGCCGCCGTACTCCAGCGGTACGACGGTCACTTCTTCCGGTGCTTCGCCGTCCTCGGCGAGGACCTCCCCGGTGGTCGCGACGGCGGCGTACGGGACGCGCAGCGCCGACCGGATCGCCGTCACGACCCCGGCCAGGCCGGATCCGGCCAGCTGCTCGCCGACCCGGGAGACGACGCGGGCCGGGTCGCCGCGGTCGCCGTAGAGCGCGCGGCCGACCGCGCGCTGCAGCCGCGGCAGGACCGGCGCGACCAGGAGGGCCACCACGATCGTGGCCACCGCGGACCGGCCGAGCCGCGCGGAGACGAACCGGTCCAGCAGGGTGACCAGCACGCCGTAGGCCAGCACGACGCCGGCCGACAGCAGCACCCAGGCGAGCACGCGCGCCACGGCGAGGCGGATGTCGAGCAGCCGGTGCCGCACGATCGCGATGGTCACCGCGACCGGGATGAGCGGGATGGCGAACAGCACCACCACCGGCGTCCCCGCGACGAACGACCACGGCACGACGAACGCGGCCGCGGTGACGGTCGCCAGCAGCAGCCACAGCAGCTGCCGGCGCCGGACGTCGTCCCCGCGCCGGTAGCGGACCACCAGCGCCGCGACCGCGAGCAGCAGGGCGGCGACCGTCCGCAGTTCCGAAACCGTCCACAGTGGACCCAGCGCGTCGTGGCCCGCCAGCGTCAGGTACCCCGGCGGCAGGCCGGGGACGGCGGGCCCCGGGCTGGTCCCGAGTTCGAGGACGAACAGCGGCGCCGTCGCGATCAGGGCGAGCACGGCCGGGCGCCAGCGGCGGCCCGGCAGCTCGCCGTCCGGGAACAGCACCAGCGCCAGCGGCAGGAACAGCCCGATCGACCACGGCCACGACCAGGCGAACACCGTCGCGGCCAGCCGCTGGAGCCCGAGCGGCGCGCCGCCGTCGTGCAGGGCCTGCAGGAGCGGGACGGCCGCCGCGGTGGTGGCGTGCCCGAGCCCGTCCGCGAGGAACAGCCACCCGATCGGGTTGCGCCCGCGGTGCCACCCGATGACCGCCCCGCAGACGGCGAAGGCGACGCCCATGACCGAGTTCGTCACGACGAAGGCGTCGAGCGCCTGCTGCCACGACCACCCGACGGCGATCGTGAGCGCGACGGCGACGCCGGCCTCGGTCACGGCGAGCGCGCCGAGGCCCGCGGCGAGCCCGCGGCCGGTCGTCATGGGCCTCAGTGTCCGCCTTCGCGGTCCCGCTGTCCCGGGACCACGTTCCCGGATCGGCCGGGCGTTTTCCCGGACCGGGCGGAACGCGGGCTCATGCGGCGGGACCGGCCGGGCCCGCACGGTGGACGGGACCCGAGGAGGTTCGAAATGTCGCGATCGACGCGTGCCGGGCTGCTGGTGCTCGGCTTCCTGTCCGTGGTGGACCTGTTCGTCCCGCTGCTGACCGACGGCGCCCACCCGCCGATGGCGGTCGCCGTGGCCGCCGCGCTGCTCGGCGCGCTCAGCCTGGTCCTGGTCGTCGCGGCCTGGCGGGGCGCTCGGCGGGCGGTGCCCGGCCTGGTCGTGCTGCGGGCGCTGTCCGCGCTCGGCGCGGTCCCGGCGGCCGTGACACCCGGTGTCCCCGGCCCGGTGGTCGTCCTGGCGGGCGCCGGGGTGCTGGCCACGATCGCCGGCGCGGCGCTGGTGCTCGCCCCGCGGCTCACGGCGGGTGCGCGATGAGCCGCCCGGCGCGGTGGCTCACCGCGGCCCTGCTGCCCATCGGCCCGGCGGCGATCGCCGTGCTCCGGCTGGTGCTGCCCTACGACACGACCGACGACGCCGCGGTGGTCGTGCGCAAGGTGGCCGCCGCCCCGGACACGCAGTCGCTGGTCGTCTGGCTCGGCTTTCTCGCCGTGCTGACGCTGGTTCCGGCGGTCCTCGCGGTGGGCGGGGTGACGAGGACGACGGCCCCTCGCACGACGGCCGCGGCCCTGCTGCTGCTCGTCCCGGGGTACCTGTCGCTGGGGCTGCTGGTGTCCGCCGACGCGGGAGTGCTGTTCGGCGTCCGGGAGCACCTGCCCGAACCGGTGGTGGCGCGGCTGTTCGAGGCGGTCCACCCGGCCACGGCGGTGGCGGGCGTGGTGTTCGTCGCCGGGCACGTCGCCGGAACCGTGCTGCTGGGGACGGCGATGTGGCTTTCCGGCGCGGTCCCGCGGTGGGCCGCCGGGGTGACGGCGGTGTCGCAGCCACTGCACTTCGTGGCGGCGGTCGTGCTGGCCAGCCACCCGCTCGACTTCGTGGCGTGGGGCGGCAACGCCGTGGGGTTCGCCGCGATGGCCGTCGCGCTCCTGCGGGCGGTGCCCGAACCGGCGGCCGCCGGCGAGCCCGTTTCAGCGTGACGTCGCGCGGGCGTGCAGGTGCTCGAGGGCGTCGAGGACGACGGTGCGGCCGTGCCAGTCCAGCCAGCGGCCCGCGTCGGCGCACACGCGGTCCACCAGCTCCAGCTGCGGGGTACCGGGCAGGTCGGCCGCGCGGCCGTGGTGGGTGGTCAGCACGCCCGCGCACGCGCCGTCCGGGGTGAGGATCGGGGTGCTCTGCGCCGCCCGCGCGCCCGCCTGCAGGACCGCGTCGCGGTGCTCGGCCGTGTACACCGGGCTGGTCGCGACGTCGTGGACGACGACCCGCTCGCGGCGGTGCTGCGCCTGGGTGCACGCCGCGCCGCTGTCCAGGTGGGTGAACAGGTCCACGTACCGCGGGCCGAGGCCGTGGTGGTGCTCCAGCGCGAGGCCGCCGGCGAGGGGTTCGACGCTGTGCACCGCCCCGTGCGGCGCGCCGGTCAACCGCATCGAGACGGTGAGGGCGGCCGTCAGCAGCGCGGGCGGGGTCCGGCCGGCCGGGCGCAGGACGGTGGGCGGCGCGGCGCGGCGGGTGCGGCCGGGGAACCACACGGGCCCGGCGGGCGCGGGCACGGCGTGCACGGCCGCGGCGAGCGCGCGGATGGTGACGTTGTGGCTCTGCGACGCCTCCCGCACCAGCTCGAACGCCTCGTCGGCCGTCGCCAGCCGGTAGCGCTCGCACAGCACGTCGAGCGCGCCGGCGATCCGCGCGCGGTTGCGCGCCCGGCGCTCCTCGACGGCCTCGTTCGACGCGGTGCCGCCCAGCCGGGCGAGCGCCTCCTCGCGCGTGGTCGCGACGGTGAGGCGGCGGTCCGCCTGCCGCAGGCTCCAGGCGACGAACCGGTCACGCGTGACGACCACCAGCCGGTGCCGCCGCCGCACCGCGCGGTCGTGGAGGCGCACGAGCGTCCGGACGACGACGGCGGACACGAGGGTCGCCTCGGTGAGGTCGACGACGACGTCCTCGTCGGCCGCACCGACGGCTCTGCCGATGTGGGGCGCGGCGGCGAGGTCCAGTTCGCCGCGCCAGGCCAGCGTGCGGACCCCGCCGGACCGGGCACGGCGCAGCGTGCCGGTGGCGGAGTGCTGTTGTTCGGACATTTTTCGCGTACCCCAAAGCTCGGCCAGGGATCTGGCACGCCACTCTGCTGGACGCGGAATCCGTGACCTTACTGTGGCAGAGCCGGGAACCGATCGCGACCGGTCAGAGGATCGGTTTTCCGCCGGTGACCGCGACGCGCGCGCCCGAAACGTAACTGCCGTCATCGGAGGCCAGCAGCACGTACACCGGCGCCAGCTCCGCCGGCTGCCCCGCCCGGCCCAGCGGCACCTGCTGCCCGAACGACTCCACCTGCTCCGCGGGCATCGTCGACGGGATCAACGGCGTCCAGATCGGCCCCGGCGCCACACTGTTCACCCGGATCCCCTTCGGGCCGAGCAACTGCGCCAACGCCGCACACATGTTCGCCACACCCGCCTTCGTCACGTCATAAGGCATCAGCTGCGGACTCGGATTATCGGAATTCACCGACGAACTGCCGATGATCGACGCCCCCGGCCCCAGATGGGGCACAGCGGCCTTGACCAGGTGGAAAAAAGCACTCAGATTCGTCGCCAGCGTGTGGTCCCATTCCTCGTCCGGGATCTCCTCCACGGTTTCGTGCGTCATCTGGAAGGCGGCGTTGTTCACCAGGACGTCCAGCCGGCCGAACTCCGCCACCGCCCGGGCGACCAGGGCACGGCAGTGCGCGGGGTCGGCGACGTCACCCGCGACGACCACCGCCTTGCGCCCGGCCTCTTCGACCCAGCGCCGCGTCTCCTCGGCGTCGTCGTGCTCGTTCAGGTACGAGATCAGGACGTCGGCGCCTTCGCGGGCATACGCGATCGCCACCGCACGGCCGATCCCGCTGTCCGCGCCGGTGATCAAGGCCGCTTTCCCGGTCAGCTTCCCGGAGCCGCGGTAGGAGTGTTCGCCGTGGTCGGGCCGCGGGGACATCTCCGCGGTGGAACCGGGCGGGGTTTGCTGCTGGGCGGGCTGGGACACGGCTGACTCCTCGCCGGGCGGGGGCATGATCCGCTTCGAGTACCCGGAGGTCACGACTTCACACGAGCGTCCGACAGGGCGTAACGCATCACCCACTCGGTCGATAACCCGTTCGTGTCCGGAACACCCGGGCCTTCACGAACGGACCCACTCACCATGTCTCGTCTCCACCTGGGAGCGCTCATCGCCACCGGGGCGGTCGCCGCCCTCATCAGCGCCGGGTGCGCCAGCACCTCCGGCACCGCGGAGCCGGCCGCCGCCTCCTCCGCGCCGACGTCCGCGAGCCCCACGGCCGCCTCGCTCGACGCCGCGAAGGCGGGCTCCGCCGTCGTCGACGCCGCGAAGCAGGCCAAGGCCGTCCACGTCCGCGGCGTCGTCTCCGAGGGCGGGAACCTCAACCTCGACCTGCAGCTCAACCCGGACAGCGCCAGCGGCACCGTGGTGCAGGACGGCCTGGAGATCCCGGTCCTGCGCGTCGGGGACAAGTACTACTTCCGGTTCAGCGACTCGCTGGTCAAGAAGGCGGGCGTCCCGGCTTCGGTCGGCAAGCTGCTCAAGGACAAGTGGGTGCCCTCGACCTCGCAGATCGGCGCGGGGATCGGCGAGGCGTTCAAGCAGTTCCTCGACTACAAGACGTTCACCGACAACACGATCGGCCAGCTGGACGCGGCAACCTTCACGGCGGGCGGCCCGACGACGACCAACGGCGTCCAGGCCCTGACGTTCACGACGTCCGACGGCACGGCGACCGTGGCCGCGGGCGAGCCGCACTACCTGCTGCGCATGCAGGAGCCCAAGAGCGGCACGCTCGAGTTCTCCGACTGGGACAAGCCGACGACCGTCACCGCGCCCAAGGCCTCGGAGATCTACTCGGGCCCGGGCGCGTAGCGAGTCAGTGCAGCTCGGTGGTGTAACCGCCGTCGATGGTGACCGTGGTGCCGGTGATGTTCGCCGCCACCCGGTCACTCGCCAAGAACACCGCCAAGTTCGCCACCTCACCCGGCCGGGTGAAACGACCGGTCACCGCGCGCGCGGCGGCCTCGTCCGCGACCGACGCCGGGTCCGCCCCGGTCGTCGCCGCGATCGTCTCCGCGACGCCGCCGGTGCCGAGCCACAGGTCCGTCGCCACCGGGCCCGGGCTGATCGCGTTGGCGCGCACTCCCCGCGGGCCGAACTCCTTCGACACCGACTTCGTGAAACTCACCAGTGCCGCCTTCGCCGCGCTGTAGTCGATCACGCCGGGGTCGGGCAGGGTGGCGTTGATCGACGCGATCGTCACCACGCTGCCCCGCCCGGCCGTCACCATCGACGGCAGCACCGCGCGCGTCGCCCGGACCGCGGTCAGCAGGTTCAGCGTGAGCGACCGCGTCCACTCCTCGTCGGTGACCAGCAGGAAGCCGTCCGGTCGCGGGGTGACCGCGCCGACGTTGTTGACCAGGACGTCGACGCGTCCCAGCTCCGTCAGCGCCAGCTCCACGAGCCGGCCCGGCCCCTCGGGCGTCCCGAGGTCGACGGCCAGCGCGTGCGCCTTCCCGGCGCGGACGAGCGCCTCCAGGCCCGGCCCCGGATTCCGGGCGCCGGCCACGACGTGGGCACCCTCGGCCACCAGGGCTTCGGAAACCGCGAGGCCGATACCGCGGCCGGCGCCCGTCACGACGGCGACCGCGCCGTCCAGTCCCAGGTCCACCGGCCTAGACCCCGTGCTCGCGCAGCCAGCCGAGCACCGCGTCGGCGACGTCGCGCCAGCCGCTGTCGATCGTCAGCGAGTGGCCGCGGCCCTCGAACTGCTTCAGCTCGGTGACGGCCGTGGAGTCCCGGTACTGCTTGAGCGTCGACCGGGTGACCACGTCCGGGACGGTGTGGTCGGCGGTGCCGGACACCAGCAGCAGCGGGCCGCGGTCCGCGCGGTGGGTGTCGACCTTCGCCTGCGAGTGCAGGACGAAGTTGGCCGCCGCGGCCTGGAACAGCGGCCGGGCCGGCGACGGGATCGTCCAGCGCCGGAACAGTTCCGCCGACTCCTCGTCGCTCAGCGCGTTGCCGAAGCCGAACCGGAACTCCTTCTCGGTCAGCGAAACCGACCGGTGCAGGTTGGCCGGGTTGCCCAGCGCGGGCAGGCCGGCGCGCAGCTGGGCCAGCGGCAGCGGCAGGACGCCCTTGATCTGCGCCGGGTCGATCGCGACGCCGGCGCGCCCGATGCCCTGGCCGAGCAGCTTTTCGGTGATGAGGCCCCCGAACGAGTGGCCGACGACGACCGGCGGTGCGTCGAGGCCGGCGATGATCGACGCGTAGTGGTCGGTGGCGTCGTCGATCCCGATGTCCGCGACGGCCTCGGGGTGCTCCCGCGCCTCCTCGACCGTGCCGGGTTCGTTCGGCCAGCCGGGCGCGACGGGCGCGTACCCGGCGGCGCGGAAGTGGTCGATCCAGGGGGTCCACGACGTGGCGTGCAGCCACAGACCGTGGATGAACACGACCGGGGTACCCGTGTCCGCCATCGCATCCTCCGCACTTCGAGCCGGCACCTGCGCAGAAGCCAACCCGATCCCCGCGCCGGCGTCCAAGACCTGGTGCGTGCGCATCGATAGCCGGGATGGCATCGTTGGCCCTCTGCTCCCCTCGCGCGGGAAGGCCCGGATGGACCTCGACCTCAGGCTGGTGCGGTACTTCGTCACGGTCGCCGACGAGCTCCACTTCGGACGGGCCGCCGCCAAGCTGTTCATCAGCCAGCCGGCGCTGTCCAAGCAGATCCGCCGGCTCGAAGCCGACGTCGGCGCGCCGCTGCTGGCGCGCGACAGCCGCCACGTCACGCTGACCCCGCGCGGCGAGCGGTTCCTGCACCACGCCAGGCAGCTGCTGGCCACCGCCGAGCAGATGCTGCGCGAGCCCGCGCCGAACCGCCTGCGCGTCGCGCACATCTTCGAGCTGGACACCAGCCGCGTGGTCGCCGACGCGTTCGCCGCCGCCCACCCCGGCGTCCAGCTGGTGCAGAGCCAGCTGGACAGCGCCCGCCAGCTCGCCGCGCTGCTGGACGACCACCTCGACGTCGCGGTCATCCGCGTCACCGCCGCGCTGACCGCCGAACACCCGGCGGGCTGGCGGCACGAGCGGCTGCGGCTCGAGCCGTTCTGGCTGGTCGGGCGGCCCGGCGACCCGCGGCGGGCGGCCGCGTCGCTGCACGAGCGTCCCCTCGAGGTCTTCGCGGACGCGCCCGGCACGGCGCTCTACAACGTCCACGGCCGGTACCTGACCGCGCTGGAGCAGCAGACCGGGCTGGCCCTGCGCTGGCTGGGCAACCCCGGCACGTTCGAGCACTGCCACGCCGCCCTCGGCCGCGCGGCCGACAGCGCGTTCCTGCTGGAGTTCGACAGCTACGCCCGCCGGTACGCCGAGCGCGGCGTCCCGGTCCACCGGCCCCGGGAGCTGCAGCCGGTCTACCCGTGGTCGCTGGCGTGGCGGGACGGCGAGCCGCCGGAGACCGTGCGCGAGTACCTCCGGATCGCCCGCGAAACCGCGGGACGGCACCGCTGGCTGCACCCGGAGCGGGCCGGCGCCGCGCCGCTGTGGGCACCGCCGGAGGACCTGTCGGCACCCGGCTGAGCCGTGTCAGGCCGGTGGCCGCCGGGTGTCAGGGCGGCCGGACATCGTGGTTGACGTCCCCACCGACGGGGACACCGGAACCGAGGAGACCACGATGCCGAACTTCACCACCCCCGCCCCGATCACCGCCGTCCTGGACCTGCCCGCCGGGCGCGTCCACCTCGCCGCCGGCGACCGCGCCGACACCACCGTCGAGGTCCGGCCCGCCGACCCGGCCAGGAGCCGCGACGTCAAGGCCGCCGAGCAGACCACGGTCGGCTACGCCGACGGCGTGCTCCACGTGCGGGCCCCGCGGGCCGAGAACCGGTACTTCGGCCCCACCGGCGCGATCGAGGTAGTCGTCGGCCTGCCGTCGGGTTCGGACGTGCGGGCCACGGCCGATGCCGCCGAACTCGTCGGCACCGGCCGCCTCGGCGACGTCGCCTTCGAGGGCGCCTACCGCCACATCCGGCTCGACGAGGCGGCCGGCGTCCGCCTCACCGCGACCGACGGCGACGTCGAGGTCGGCCGCCTGGGCGGCCCGGCCCGGATCAGCACGGCGCGCGGCGACATCCGCATCGCCGAAGCGGTGCGCGGCGACGTCGTGCTGGACACCCGGCAGGGCGCGATCACCGTCGGCGCCGCGGCGGGCGTCTCCGCGTCCCTCGACGCGGGCACGTCCCACGGCCGCATCGACAACGCGCTGAAGAACACCGGGACGCCCGAGCTGGCCATCCGCGCCACCACGGCGTACGGCGACATCGTGGCGCGGAGCAAGTGACTAGCGTGCTCCCGCACCGATGCAGACGAACCCGGCGGACGCGGCCAGCGCGCCGGGACCGTCGGCCGCCACCTTCTGCTGCGCGGACGCGAGCGCGGCCGCCGGCGCCTCGCCCGCCGCGAGGCGCCGGTGGACCTCGGTCATCAGCGGGGCCGTGGCGAGGTCGGGCACCGGCACCACCGAAGCCACGAGCTGGGCGGTGCCGCGTTCGATGAACGTGGCGCTGAGCCCGAGCAGCTCGTTGCCCGGGCACACCACCGACCGGCCGACGTCGCACGCGGCGAGCAGCACGGTCTCGGGCACCCGGGGCAGCCGCCGCACGTCGTGGACCAGGAGCGGGCCGTCGTGCAGGCGCAGCGCCGAGAACAGCGGGTTGTCCACCGCCAGCCTGCCGTGCGCGGCCAGGTGCACGGTGCCCGCCGTGGTGAGCGCGGCCAGCACGGCCTCGACCGTCGCGGCTTCGTCCACCAAGGCCGTCCGCCGGTGGATTTCCGCGACCGCCAACGCTTCTTCGCGAGCACCAGCGAGTCCCGGGCCGCCGGCGACGGCGACGTCGCGCACCGGACCGGCCGGCCGGGTCGCGGCCGCGTGCCAGAGCGTCGCCGACGGCGAGACGGCCACCGGGCGCCCCGCGCACGACGGCAGCACCGCCCACGGCACGTTGTGCAGGATCCCGGTCGGAACCACGACCAGCGGGCGGTCCCCGATTTCGGTCAGCGGGCCGAGCACCAGCGCGTCGAGGCGCGCGCCCGCGCTGTGCAGGAACCGCGCCACGGGCATCCGCGACCGGTCGGCCGCCCGGGCGGCGAGCTTGCGCAGGGCGAAGGGGATCCGGTCCAGCAGGCCGGCCACCTCGGCCACCGGACCGAGGGTGTGCAGCCGCAGCCTGCCCTCGACCAGGCACAGCCCGAGTACCGTCCCGTCGGCCTCGACGAACTCCAGCAGCGCGCGCTCGCCGAGGGCCGCGGCGAGGTCGTCGACGGAGACCGGGCCGGCCGGGGTGTCCCCGGCCGCGGCGGGCAGCAGCCGGCTGCGGTCGCGGATCCGCCGTTCGAGCTCGACCTGGCGGTGCAGCAGCCGAGTGGTGGGCGTGCCCGCGGCCCTGGCCTGTTCGAGCGCGACGGCGGTGGCCCGCAGCCGCGGCAGGAGCGCGGCCAGCTCGGGATCGTCCGGGGGCAGCGCGGAGCGGTGCAGCAGCCGGCTCGCCCGGCCGCGCTCGGCCCACTCGAAGACCCCGCGCACCCGGCCCTCGTCCAGCGCGACGCGCAGCCCGAGCCCGGCGAGGTCCGCGCGGTGCGACGCCGAGTACGCCCGCAGGTCGCTCGCGCCGAGCGCGGCGTGGTGCTCGTCGAGGATCCGCAGCCCGGTGCGGGCGGCGGTGAGCGCGCCGCGGGGGTTCTCGCGACGCCTGCGCAACGCCTCGGCGTACCAGCCGCGCGCCCGCAGGGTCGCCGGTCCCGCTCCCCGCCGCGCCCGGGCCGCGACGGCGAGGTGCGCCGCGGCGACAGCCGTCCGCCCGCGGGCCTCGGCGAGCCGGGCCGCGTCCACCCTGGCCTGCACCGCCGCCAGCGGACGGCCGTTCGAGTCCAATGTGGACACCATGGCTTCGGCGGCCGCGCCGCTGATCCGGCTGCGCTCGCCGGCGCCCAGGTGCGCGCGCAGCTGCGCCGAGCGCGCCAGCGCGGCCCACTGCGCCCGCCCCTGCGCGGTGAACGCGCGCAACGCCGCGCGAGCCTGCTCCGCGGCCCTCGGCCAGTCTTCCTCCAGCAACGCGATCTGGGCGAGCAGCAACCGCAGTTCGGGGACCTTCAGCCGCCGGTTCTCGGCGGCGAACACGCGCACCGCGCGCTCGGCGGTCCGGCGCGCCTCGGTGACGAGCCCGACCGACAGCAGGAGCTCCGCCCGGTCCTGCAGCACCGGCGCGAGCTGGCCGCCGTGCGCGCCGATGATCTCCTCGGCCCGGTCCAGGCAGGCGAGCGCGGCCGGGACGTCACCGCGCTGGCTCTCCACGAACCCCAGGTTCTCCGCGATGATCCCGACGACGAGGTCGCGGCCGAGCTCCCGCGCGAGGACGTCGGCCTCGGCCAGATCGCGGACCGCTGCATCGAATTCGTAGCGCTCGGCGTGCAGGATCCCGTGGTTCATCAGCGCGCGCTGCAGCCCGAGCCGGTCGCCGGCGCGCCGCAGCTCCCGGACCGCGGCCTGGTAGTCGACGGCCGCCTCGTCGAGGCGGCCCACGTGGTAGCGGATCACCGCGCGCTGGGCGAGCACCTTGCCGATCCCACCGAGCTCCCGCACGGCGACGTCGATCTCGCGCAGCGCGGCCCGCGAGCTGCCCCGCTGCACCAGCGCGAAGGCGAGCTTCATCCGGCTTTCCCCGGCGAGCGCACGCTGTCCGGCGCGTTCACCGTGCCGCACCGCGCGGCGCAGGTGCCGCACGGCTTCGCCGACTTCGCTGCACTGCATGAGCGCGTGCCCCCACGCCTGCTCGGCGAGCGCGGCCGCGTGGGGATCCCGCTCGCGCACCGCCCGCCGGACGGCTGCGGCCGCGGCCGGGACTGCCCTTCCGGGCTGCAGATCGGCCAGCCGCATGGCCGTCCGGGCTTCGGCGAGGGCCGAGTCCGCCACCATGGGTTTCAGCATTCCCGGCGGCGCGGTCCTCCGCCAGCGCGTATCAGCGCGAGCCCCGCGCGCGTCTGAAGAGGTGCCACCACATCGAGGAGGGGGATCGCGATGTCCGAAAACGGCCCTTACCAGCCCGACGCCGCCGAACACGTGGAGCCCGACGAGCTGATCGTCGACCTGCGCGAGCGCGACCTCGTGGGGCCCGCGCTCGAGAAGCTGGGCATCGCCGTCACCCACGAAGACCGGATCGAGCCCTTCGACCTGGCGAAGCTGAAGCTGGCCTACCCGGAAGGCCTCGGCTTCGAGATGACCATCGACCCGGTGCTGGCCGAGCTGCGCCGCCGGTTCGCGGCGCGCTGCGGCGGCTGGGTCCCGTTGCTGGGCAAGAACCGGACGCTGAGCAACCAGTTCGGGGCCTACCCGCAGACCCGTTCGCAATCGGACTTCGACCCCTCCCCCGCGGAGCGGCCGGAGGGCACGGGCGCCGGCCCGTCGGCGGGCCGCGGGGTCCGGGTCGGGATCCTCGACACCAAGCTCTACCGCCACCCCGACCTCGAAGGTCACTACGAAACACCGGCCACCGGCACGACCTTCGACGCTCCGGCCCCGGACGCGGAAACTCCGTGGGAGAACGGGCACGCCACGTTCGTGGCGGGCCTGGTACTGGCCCAGGCCCCGGCGGCGACCCTGGTGGTGCGCGACGTCCTGGGACCGGACGGCCGGGCTCCGGTGTGGGCCACCGTCAAGAAGCTGGCCGAGTTCCTCGACGACGACATCCACATCCTGAACCTCGCCATGGGCACGCGGGCGGCGCAGGACGAGGACGGGGACTGCCCAGCGGCCGTGCGCCGGGCGATCGAGCGGCTGAGCCCCCACATGGTGATCGTGGCCGCCGCCGGCAACCACGGCGAGATCCCCGGTCTCCGCAACGGCCTCACGCGGACCGCGCCGACCTGGCCGGCCGCGCTCGCCGGCGTCGTCGCGGTCGGGGCCACCCAGCCGGACGGCACGCCGGCGCCGTACAGCCCGAACCTGCCGTGGGTCACCTGCACCGCCCCGGGCGACGGGCTCACCAGCACCTACCTGCCCGGCAACGTCCAGCTGCGCACCGGTCAGGTGCAGGAGTTCCACGGCTACGCCACGTGGAAGGGAACCTCCTTCGCCACGGCCACCGTGAGCGGGGCCATCGCCGCCCGCACCAGGCCCGGCGAGGTGACCGCGGCCGGGGCCTTCCACGCCGCGCTGGCCGCCGGCGACGTCGTCAAGCCGTACGCCTGGCGGGACGAGGCGGTGTTCGGCTGAGGTCAGGGGACGACGACCAGCTTCCCGCTCGCCTGGTCGTCCTCCATGTACCGGTGGGCGTCGGCGATCTCGGCCAGCCGGAAGACCCGGTCGACGTTCGGCCGGTACACCCCGGCCTCGACCTCGCCGACGATCCGCTGGAGCACGTCCGCGCGGCCCTTCATGTCGTCGCTGTGGAAGGCCGTCAGGCGGGTGCCGGACGGGATCATCGCCACCGGCTGGAAGTCCGCGATCGACCAGCCGCTCAGCGACCCCGCGACGCAGACCGTGCCGCCGCGGCGGACCACGCGAAGGGAGTCCACCGCGGTGCGGGCGCCGACCAGGTCCAGCACGTGGTCGGGGCCGTCGGGCCACGGCAGCTCCAGCGGCCCGCCGTCGTCGACGACGACGTGGGCGACGCCGGCCGCGGTCAGCGCGGCCGCCTTGTCCGGCCGGCGGGTCGTCGCCGCGATCTCGGCGCCGCGGCCCGCCGCGATCGACGCCGCCGCCAGCCCCACCGACGACGTCCCGCCGCGGATCAGCAGCCGGGTCCGGCCGAGGCCCAGGGTGTCCAGCGCGCCCTGGGCGGTCAGGTACGTCTCGGGCAGCGCGGCCAGCACTTCCCAGGGCAGCGCCGTCGTGAGCGGCATCAGCAAAGCGTTGGGCAGCAACGCGTATTCCGCGTAGCCGCCGTCGAACTCCCGCCCCATCTCGCCCATCACCGCCGCGACGGTCGTGCCCTCCGGCAGCGCCGGGTCGGTCGACTCCGCCACGACACCCACGCATTCGATCCCGAGCACGCGCGGGAACCGCACGTTCGGCGAATGCCCCTGCCGGGTCCGCAGTTCCGACCGGTTCAGGCCGGCCCCCAGCACCCGGACGAGGCTCCAGCCGTCCCGCACCGACGGCACCGGCACCTCGCGGATCTCCAGCACCTCCGGCCCACCGGCTCCGACGCAGACCGCCGCGCGCATAGTCGTGCTCACGGGCGCGACCGTGCCACGCCGAGATCGGCCCGGCAACGCCTTTTTCGCGCGGTAGTGCCAGCGCTACCCGCGATCCGGTGGCCCGCGCTACTGATCTTCGTGCCGGATTCGAGCAGCATTTCCGCTATCGATCCGGACCTGGAGGAGAAACGATGCGCAAGGGTGTGGCGATCTTGACCGTGGCGGGCCTGCTGGGCACCGTCACCACGGCCGCGGCGGCGGCGGACACCAAGTCCCCGGTGCAGGACAGCCTCAACGCACTGGTGAGCCAGGAGAAGTTCCCCGCGGCCCTCGCCTGGGTCGGCGACAGGGGCTCCTCGACGTCGCTGGTCGCCGGGTCCGCCCGGCTGGACCGCCGCGTGCCCGTGCCGCGCGACGGCCGGGTCCGGGCGGGCAGCAACACGAAGACATTCACCGCGGTCGTCGTCCTGCAGCTGGTGGCCGAGGGCAAGGTGAAGCTGGACGCGCCGATCGAGCAGTACCTGCCCGGGCTGGTACGCGGCGAGGGCATCGACGGCCGCGCCATCACCGTCCGGCAGCTGCTGCAGCACACCAGCGGGCTGCCGAACTACACCGAGTACCTCGGCGTCGAGAACTTCGAGGACGTGCAGCACAAGTTCTTCCAGCCGCACGACCTGCTCGCCGCGGCGCTGGCCCACCCGGCGAAGTTCGCGCCCGGGACGAAGTGGGAGTACAGCAACACCAACTACCTGCTGGCCGGCCTGCTGATCGAGCACGTGACCGGGCGCCCGGTGCAGGAGCAGATCACCGAGCGCGTGATCGAGAAGGCGGGCCTGCGCGACACGTACTGGCCGCAGCCCGGCGACCAGACCGTCCAGGGACCGCACCCGCACGGCTACGCGCTGGCGAACAGCACGGGCACGACGGTCGTCGACGCGACCGAGATGGACCCGTCGTGGGGCGGCGCGGCCGGGCAGCTGATCTCGACGCCGAGCGACCTCGCGAAGGTGGCGCGGGCCCTGCTCGAAGGCCGGCTGCTGCCGCCCGCGCAGCTCGCGGAGATGCGCAAGACGGTCGACGCGCCGCTGTTCCCGGGCTGGCAGTACGGCCTCGGCGTCTTCCGCGTCCCGCTGAGCTGCGGCGGCGTGTACTGGGGCCACGGCGGCGACATCGACGGCTACGAGACCCGCGGCGGCGCCACCGAGGACGGCCGTTCGGTCGGCTTGGCGGTGACCGCGCTGCCGGGCACGTTCGGCGACGGCGAGAAGGCGGCGAAGGCCGTCCTGTCCGCAGTGGACACCGCGTTCTGCTCGTGACGGGCCCGCTTGGCGCGGTGGTTCCCGGGTAACCGGGTCCCATGACCGAAGCCGAGAACGGACCCGTCACTCCCGACGCGCCGCGCCCGCCCGGCACGCCGGAGATCGACCTCGACGTCCCCGTCCCGGAGACCGAGCGCGAGGAGCCCGAGCACCAGGACGTCGACGAAGACGCCGTGCACCCCGAACCGCCGAGCTGATCACCGGATCGAGGGAAATCGCGGTGCCGTCGGGGGTCTTCGGGCTGCCCGCGCCCGTCCCGCCGTGCTTGGGTGTTCCCGGGTTGCCGGGGAGCGAGGAAGGAAAGCTGCGGTGCGGACGTCCAAAGCGGGACTGGCGGTCGCCGTCTCGATCCTGGTGGCGGCGACGGCACCGGCCGCGGCGACCACGCCCGATCCGCTCGCGCCGTACCTGACGCAGAAGGTCGAGTGGGGCAGCTGCCCGTTCAAGGGCGGCAAGGCCCAGTGCGCGCGGATCACCGTGCCGCGGGACTGGTCCGCGCCGTCGCCGGGGACCGACCTCAAGGTGGCGATCAGCCGCGCCGCCGCGACCGGCGAGCGGCGGGGCGCGATCCTGGTCAACCCGGGCGGGCCCGGCGGCCAGGGCACGTCGCTCGCGGGCGCGCTGGCCGGCCTGGAACCGGCGGTGAACGAGCACTTCGACTTCGTCGGCATGGACCCGCGCGGCACCGGCCAGGAAGGCGGCGACGACGAGGGGTTCGTCTGCCGGGTGCCGACCGGGCGGCTGCCCGCCGAAGCCGATCTCGACGCGCGCGACCGCTCGGCCGCCAGCATCGCGGCCCACCAGCGGACGCCGCGCGCGGTGGCCGAGGCCTGCCAGAGCGACGCGCTCGCGCCGTTCGTCACGACGTGGCAGACCACGCACGACATGGACCTGATCCGCGCGCTGCTGGGCGACGAGAAGCTGAACTACCTCGGCTACTCCTACGGCACGTGGCTCGGCGCCAAGTACGCGTCGCTGTTCCCGGAGCACGCCGGCCGGGTGGTCCTCGACTCCAGCGTCAACTTCGAGGGCAGGCTGCAGGCGGCGTTCGAGGCGTTCCCGAAGATCGACCAGCGCCAGTTCGACCGCGTCTACGCGCCGTGGCTGGCCCGGCGGTTCCCGGACCAGCTCGGCAAGACCGTCGGCGAGGTCAAGAGGACCTACGAGCGGGTGCGCGGGTACTTCCGCGGCCAGGGCGTCTCGCCGGACGTCTTCGACCACGTCTTCGTCGGCAACGGCAGCACGAGGCAGTGGCTGGTCGGCGCGCTGGTCCTGACCAAGGGCGTGGCGGCCCTCGACGGCACGAAGCCGGCCCCGCCCGCCGCGCTGGCGGCCGACCTCGACCGCGCGTCCCGCGCGGAGTTCGGCGTGCCGTTGGCCCGCCTGACGGCGGCGGACGTGGCGCCGCCCGAGCCCGACTACGCGGACGTGGGCGGCACCCGCCTGGCCGTGGCGTGCGGCGACCAGCCGACCCGCGCGGCGAGCTGGTACAAGCTGCTGAGCGACCTGCAGGGCCCGGCCTACCCGCTGTTCGGCTGGGCGTACGGGCTGGGCGAGCCGTGCGGGTTCTGGTCCGACCTCCCGCGCCACCAGCTGCCGACGCTGCCGGTGGAGGCGGCGAAGAACGTGCTGGTGGTACAGGGCGAGTTCGACCCGCAGACGGGCTACGAGCAGGCCGAGGCCGCGGCGCGGGCGGCCGGCGTCCCGATGGTGTCGGTGGCGGATTCGCCGTTCCACGGCCAGTACGCGGTCAGCGGCAATTCCTGTGTGGACGGTCTGGTGAGCGGCTTCTTCCTCGGCGCTCCCCGCCCGGCGGCGACGATCTGCCCGGGGGTGCCGTTGCCGGGCGAGAAGTCGGTGTTCCCGGTGCCGGGCCCGGCGGGCGACGCGACCGGGCAACCGGTCCCGGAGCCGGCCGCACGTGACGCGCTTTCGCCTGCGCGGGAACGGCTCCAGGACCGGATCAGCACGGTCAACCGCGGCGGCTAACCCGAGTACGCGCCGCCGTCGAGGTCCTCGATCAGCGTCGGGCCGCTCGGCTCCCAGCCCAGCAGTTCGCGCGTCGCCGCGCTCGTCGCCGCCAGGTCCATCGCGAAGAACCCGCCGATCCACCCGTAGTGCGCCGCCACGTCGTCCGGGTCGACCGACGCGACCGGCAGGTCGAACGCCCGGCCGATCGCCTCCGCGATCACCTTCGTCGGCACGCCCTCCTCGGCCACCGCGTGCAGCCGCGTGCCCGCGGGGGCCTTCTCCAGGCCGAGGACGACCATGCGCGCCGCGTCCGTCACGTGGACCGCCGCCCAGCGGTTGGTGCCGTCGCCGGGGTAGGCGGAAACGCCCTTCTCGCGGGCGATCGCCGACAGGACCGCGATGAACCCGTGGTCGCCGGTGCCGTGCACGGTCGGCGAGAACCGCAGGCTCACCGGCCGCACGCCGCGGTCGGCGTACTCCAGCGCCAGGTTCTCCGCGCCGCCGCGCGGGGAGTCCGGGCCGTGGAACGGGGACGCGTCGGCTTCGGTCGCCGGCCGGCCCTGCCGGATGCCGGCGACCCCGGATGCCAGCAGCAGCGGGCGGCCGCTGCCGGAGAGGGCGTCGCCGATGGTTTCGACCGCGGCCCGCTCGGCCGCGTTCGACACCGCCGGGTTGGCGAAGTCGTGCTTGTTCGCCAGGTGGATGACGGCGTCGGCCGCCTCGGCGCCGGCCCGGAGGCCGGCCAGGTCGTCGAGGTCGCCGCGGCGGACCTCGGCGCCCTTCGCCGCCAGCTTGGCGGCGGACGCGTCGGACCGGGCCAGCCCGGTGACCTCGTGGCCGGTGGCGAGCAGCTCGTCGACGACGGCGGAGCCGATCCAGCCGGAGGCTCCGGTGACGAAAACGCGCATGGCGTGAACTCCTTGGTGAAGAGTGGATGTCAGTGGCTGACATCGCCACCCTACGCTTCCACGTCAGCCGCTGTCATCACCTAGAATCGACGCATGGCGCGCTGGGAACCCGGAACCGCGGAACGGCTGCAGAAGGCCGCGCTCGAGCTGTTCGCCACCCGCGGCTACGAGCAGACGACCGCCGCGGAGATCGCCCAGGCCGTCGGCCTCACCGAACGCACCTTCTTCCGGCACTTCAGCGACAAGCGCGAGGTGCTCTTCCAGGGGCAGGAACAGCTGGTCCGGGCGTTCCTCGACGGCATCGAGGCCGCCGCGCCGGACGCGTCGCCGTTCGAAGTGGTCGCCGGCGCGCTGCGGTCGGCGGCGACCTTCTTCCCGGACGAGCGCCGCCCGCACGCCCGCACGCGGCAGTCCGTGATCGACCGCAACCCCGCGCTGCAGGAACGCGAGCACCACAAGCTCACGACCATGGCCACGACGGTCGCCGCCGCCCTGCGTGCCCGGGGCGTCGACGAGGTCGCGGCGACGCTGGCGGCGGAGTCCGGCGCGACCGTGTTCGGGATCGCGTTCACCCGCTGGCTGCGGGAGGAGCGGTCACTGGCCGACATCGCGGCCGAAGTGCTGGACGAGCTGCTGACGCTGGCCGCTCAGGCCTTGCGCCCCACGAGGTGAAAGACGCGGCTGAGCCGGCGGTAGGGATCGCGACGGCCCGCCTCGAACTCGACGGCCGCGACCCGGCCCGCGTCGGCCGGGTCCACCTCGGCGCCGGCGAACCCGAGCCAGTCGACGAACAGCCAGACCCCGTACCACCGCACGGGTTCCACGCCCCGGGCCCGGATCAGCTCGCTCAGCTCCTCGACGGTGTCGGCGCGGGTCGGGACGCCCAGCACGCCGATCTCGCTCCGGGCGTCGAACGCGGCCAGCGCGTCGTCCCACCGCCGCTCCAGCGCCGGCCGGACCGCCATCGCGTGGGCGTTGCCCGCCATGATCGAGACCACGCCCCCGGACGCGGCGAGGCGGCACAGCCGGTCGACCACCGGCTCCGGCCGCTCGAGGTACCCGAGGACGCCGTGGCACAGGACCGCGTCGAAGCGCCGGCCGCCGACAGCTTCCTCGGCGTGCTCGCCGTCGGCCTCGACGAACGTCACGCGTTCGGCGCCCGGGCGTTGCCGCGCCTTGGCCAGCATCGCGGGCGACGGGTCCAGCAGCGTGACCTCGTACCCGGCGCCGGCCAGCGGGAAGGACTGGTGCCCGGCGCCGCCGCCGACGTCGAGCACGGTGGCCGGCGGGGGCGGGAGGTGTTCCAGCAGCTGGCGGTGCAGGACGTAGGTGCGCACGCGGCCCTTCACCGACGCGTAGGCGTCGTCGGCGAACGGGCCCGCCAGCGCGGCCCAGGTGTCGTCACCCACCCGGAGCACGGTACCGGCGCGCGCCTGGTGACTCCGGATGCCGCGCGGGGGTAGTGTCGTCGTCGCTGCGGTTGAGCACAGCAGCCGCCTCCTGGAACCCGAGGGCCCGCGCTCCCGCGCCGGCCGGGACCGGCGGGCCCGGCCCGCCTCATCGAGGTGAGTGAGCCATGCACGACACCATCACCCGTCCGGGCGTCGCCCTGCTGGCGGGCATCCCGGCCCGGACGGCGATCACGACGACGGCCGAACGCACGGTCGTCGCCGTCTCCGGCGAACTGGACCTGGCGCGCACGGACCGCCTGGCGTCGTTGCTGGGCGAAGAGCTCGACCTGGCGCCGCGAGCGCTGGTCGTCGACCTGACCGGGCTGACCTTCTGCTCGGCCCGCGGACTGGGCGTGGTGCTGGACGCGGTGTCGGCGGCCCGCGCGGCGGGCGTGCCGGTGGCCGTCGTCGCCGAGGGCCGGGCGGTGCTGCGGCCGGTCCGGGCGCTGGGGCTCGAGGACGAGCTGCCCCTGCACCGGACGCTCGCCGAGGCCGAGGACCGGCTCGCACCGTGACCGCTGAGCA
The DNA here is from genome assembly GCF_040675005.1 of Amycolatopsis sp. NPDC049691. NCBI lineage: Bacteria > Bacillati > Actinomycetota > Actinomycetes > Pseudonocardiales > Pseudonocardiaceae > Amycolatopsis > Amycolatopsis sp. NPDC049691. The sequence goes on along the minus strand of NZ_JBFANX010000021.1, from coordinate 129,933 downwards.
GGAGTGGCAGCGCGACAAGGAAACCTTCGTCGCCGGCACGACCCGGCCCGGCCCGCTCGCCGCGGAGTTCGCCCGGCTGACCGGCCGGCTGCTGACCGCCCCCAGCGTCGAGGACGTCCTCGAGCGCGTCCTCGAGGCCACCACCCTGATGGTTCCCTCCGCCGACCTCGCCAGCTTCACGCTCATCGACGCCGACGGGCAGTTCCACACGCCCGCGGAGACCGGCGAGGTGGCCATCCAGCTCGACCTGCTGCAGTACCGGTTCCGGGAGGGGCCGTGCGTCGACTCCGCGGAGCCGGCCGGGCCCGCCGTCGCGGACTCGCCCGACCTCGCCGACGAGCCCCGCTGGCCGCGGTGGGCACCCGCCGCGGCGGAGCTCGGCGTGCGGGCCGTCGTCTCCACCGCGCTCATCCCGGGTGCACCGTCCGGTCCGTCCGTGGGCGCGCTGAACGTCTACTCGCGTTCCCCGAACGGGCTGGACGAAGCCGACCGCGACGTCCTCCTGCTGCTGGCCACGCACGCGTCGCTGGCGCTGGCGGCCACCGACGCCGTCACCCGCGGCGAGCTGCAGGCGGCGCACCTGCGCAAGGCGATCGACAGCCGGGACGTGATCGGCCAGGCCAAGGGCATCATCATGGCCCGCCGCGGCGTCTCGGCCGACGAAGCGTTCGACGTCCTGCGGCGCACGTCCCAGGACCTGAACGTCAAGCTGGCCGAGCTGGCCGGGACCCTCGCCGACCGGCACACCGAGATCGACCTGCCCGGCTGACGTCATCATTTCGATGACTTCCCTCTTGTCATCGTTGCGACGACATGTTAGAACAGTAGTGCGTGTTGACACCCCGATCGTCGAACAGGAGGAGAACGATGTTGATGCGCACCGACCCGTTCCGCGAGCTCGACCGCTTCGCCCAGCAGGTCTTCGGCACGCCGGGCACGTGGTCCAAGCCGGCCGCGATGCCGATGGACGCCTACCGCTCGGGTGACGAGTTCGTGGTCTGCTTCGACCTGCCCGGCGTGACCAAGGACGCCATCGAGCTCGATGTCGAGCGCAACGTCCTGACCGTCAAGGCCGAGCGCCGGCCCCTCCCCGGCGGCGACGACGTCCAGATGCAGGTCTCCGAACGCCCGCTCGGCGTCTTCTCCCGCCAGCTCTTCCTCGGCGACACCCTCGACGTCGACCACATCAAGGCCGAGTACGAGGCCGGCGTCCTGACCCTGCGGATCCCGGTCGCCGAGAAGGCGAAGCCGCGCCGCATCGAGATCGGCGGCGCGGAGTCCGACCGGAAGCAGATCAAGGCCTGACGCACCCCGCCCGCGGCGGACCGGTACCGGCCGGTCCGCCGCGAAGGGCTTTCGAGGAACAGCATGACCGATCCCGTCCAGGCCGCGGCGGAGCGGATCTTCGCCGCGGCCGAAGAAGTCGGCACCACGCGGCAGGAGGCAGTGCTCGTCACGCGCGCGGTGCACGCGGTCAAGAACGGCCGCCCCACCGACGTCGCGCTCACGGACTCCGGGACACACCGGCGGCGCCGGCTCGCCCACGTCGTCGGCTGCGCGCTGTGGGACCCGGCCCTCGACGCGGACGCGGTGCTGGCGGCCGTCACGAGCACCGCACGGACCGCACGCCCGGCGGCTTCGGCGGCCTGACCGCACGCCCCACAGTGGACAAGTCCACTGTGGACCTACGACCCGCCGCGGATCCACGCGCAGGCATCGTCGACGGTCGCGTGCACCGCGAACGCCTCGTCCAGCCTGCTGATCCGCACCGCGCGCAGCACCGCGTACCCGTCGGCGACCACGGCGAGCGGCACGCCGTCCGCCGTGGTCTCCGCCGCGATTTCGGCCAGCACCTGCAGGCCCGCGGAACCGCAGAACCCGATCCCGCCCAGGTCGACGACGAGCGCACCCGGCCGGTCGGCCAGCACGGCCTTGGCCCGGGCGCGCAGCACCGGCGCGGTGCCGAGGTCCAGGTCTCCGTCGGCCGCGACGACGACGGCTCCGGGCACCGTGCGCACCCGCACGGTCAGCGTCCGCTCGCCGGTCATCGCGCCCTCCCTTCCACCGGTGCCCGACTCTAGGCGGCCCGCATCGTTTTGTCATCGATTTGCCGGGTAACCGGAGCGGGACCACATCAGGAAGGAGACGCCCACGATGAGCACCGTGACCGAGACCGTCGACGTCGAAACCGATGTCCGCACCGCGTACAACCAGTGGACCCAGTTCGAGTCCTTCCCGCACTTCATGGAAGGCGTCGACGAGATCCGGCAGCTCGACGACACGCACACGCACTGGAAGATCAGCGTCGGCGGGCAGACGCGCGAATTCGACGCGACGATCACCGAGCAGCACCCCGACGAGCGCGTCGCGTGGCGGTCGGACTCCGGCCCGAACCACGCGGGCGTGGTGACGTTCCACCGCCTCGACGACCGGCACACGCGGGTGACCGCGCAGCTGGACATCGACCCGGAGGGCTTCGTCGAGAACGTCGCCGACAAGCTCGGCGTCCTCGACCGCCGGGTCAAGGCCGACCTGGGCCGGTTCAAGACGTTCATCGAGGAACGCGGCGGCCGCGAGACCGGCGCGTGGCGCGGCGACGTGCGGCGGCCCGGGAGCTGAGCCACCCCCGTGCACGCCCCCGCCGTCACCGGTGACGGCGGGGGCGTTCGCGCCCGTGCCCGACACCACCCCGGCCCGCGCGGGCCGCCCGTCCCCCATCCGGCATCCTGGTGCCCGGAGTTGTCCAGCGATGAGGGGACGAGGATGGGTGCTTCGCCCGAGGTGACCGTGCCGGCGATTGTCGACAGCCCCGTGCCGCCGAAGCCGCCGTCCTCCGGGCTGGCCCGGTGGCTGCTGGAGCACCGGGTGGCCCCCGTCGGCAGGCAGGGCGGCGAGGACCACGGCACCCCGCAGGCCTGGTGGAAGGTCATGTGCCTGACCGGCGTCGACTACTTCTCCACCCTCTCCTACCTGCCCGGCATCGCCGCGCTCGCCGCCGGGGCGCTCTCGCCGCTGGCGACCCTGCTGATCGTCGCGCTGACGCTGCTCGGCATGCTGCCGATGTACCGCCGGGTCGCGCGGGAAAGCCCGCACGGGCAGGGTTCGGTCGCGATGCTGGAGGACCTGCTGCCGTTCTGGCGCGGGAAGCTGTTCGTCCTCACGCTCCTCGGCTTCGTCGCGACGTCGTGGATCATCACCATCACGCTGTCCTCGGCCGACGCGACCGTGCACATGCTGGAGAACCCGTACCTGCCGGGCTTCCTGCACGGCCACGCCGTGCTCATCACCGTCGTGCTGCTGCTGATCCTCGGCGGGGTCTTCCTGCTGGGCTTCAGCGAGGCGGTCGGCGTCGCCATCCCGCTCGTCGCGGTCTTCCTGGTGCTCAACGCGATCGTCACGGTCGTCGGCGTCGTCGACCTGCTCGGCGACTCGACGGCCCTCTCCCACTGGACCGACGCGCTGACCGCGGGCGGCGGCGGGTTCGGCGGCATCGTCGGGCCGGCCGTGATCGCCTTCCCGCTGCTGGTGCTGGGCCTCTCCGGGTTCGAAACCGGGGTCAGCATGATGCCGCTGGTCGCCGCGGAAGGGAAGACGCCGGAAGAGAAGCTCGAATCGCGGATCCGCAACACGCGCAAGCTGCTGACGGCCGCCGCGCTGATCATGTCCGTCTTCCTGATCGCGACCAGCTTCGTCACGACGGTGCTGATCCCGGCGGACGCGTTCAAGGACGGCGGCGAGGCCAACGGCCGGGCCATGGCCTACCTCGCCCACCACGAGCTGGGCGAGATCTTCGGCACCGCCTACGACATCAGCAGCGTCCTGATCCTGTGGTTCGCCGGCGCGTCGGCGATGGCCGGGCTGATCAACATCGTCCCGCGGTACCTGCCGTCCTACGGCATGGCGCCGGAGTGGGGCCGCGCGGTGCGGCCGGTCGTGCTCGTCTACACGGCGATCAGCATCCTCATCACCGTCGCCTTCGGCGCCGACGTCAACGCGCAGGCCGGGGCCTACGCCACCGGGATCCTCGCGATGATGGTGTCCGGCTCGGTCGCCGTGAGCATCTCGGCGATCCGGCGGCGCCAGCGCGGTGCCGCGATCGGGTTCGTCGTTCTGACGCTCGTTCTGCTGTACGCACTCGTGGAGAACGTCGTCGAGAAGCCGGACGGCATCGCCATCTCGGCCCTGTTCATCCTCGGCATCATCGTCGTCTCGCTGGTGTCGCGGGTTTCGCGGACGACCGAGCTGCGGGCCGAGCGCATCGAGTTCGACGACGAGGCCCGCCGGTTCGTCACCGACTCCCTCGCCAACGACGGCGCGCTGCACATCGTCGCGAACCGCCGCCAGGGCGGCGACGAAGCCGAGTACTCGGCCAAGGAGGCCGAACAGCGCGCGATGAACCCGGTGCCCGGCGCGGCCGACATCCTGTTCCTCGAGATCGACGTGGTGGACCCGTCGGAGTTCAGCAACGTGCTGAAGGTGCGCGGCGTCGAGGTCGACGGCTACCGCATCCTGCGCGCGGACAGCCCGGCCGCGCCGAACGCGATCGCGGCGATCCTGCTGGCCCTGCGCGACGTCACCGGCGTCCGGCCGCAGTGCCACTTCGAGTGGTCGGAGGGCAACCCGCTCGGGCACCTGTTCCGCTATCTGATCCTGGGCCGCGGCGACACCGCCCCGGTGGTCCGGGAAATCATCCGCAGCGCGGAGAAGGACCCGGCGCGCCGTCCGGGCATCCACGTCGGCGGCTGACCGCGGCGACGGCCCGGCCGCGGGCGGCGTACCAGCTCAGCGCGACGACGGCGAGGGCCGTGCCCGGCCAGCACGGCGTGCGCGGCCGCGGCACCCACCAGCGCGGCCGCGCGCGGACCGAGGCCGGCCCGGTGGTGCAGCGGGTCGAGCCGGCACACCGACGCCGTGAACAGGACGCCGGCCGCCACGACGTGCGCGTGGACGAGGACGTGCAGCCACGGGTCGCGGCCGGCCGCGGCGAACAGGCCGGTCCGGTAGAGCAGCCACAGGCTCCCGGCGTCGAGGACGGCCGCGACCGGTGGGTACGTCAGCACCGCCGGCGGGACGGACCGCAGCACCGGCTTGAGCCGGCGGCGCACCACGGCGGGGGCGGTCCGCAGCAGCAGCGTCACCGGGCGGGCGAGCACCAGCAGGAGCGGCGCCAGCATGCCCGCCACGACGTGCTGCAGCACGTGTCCGGTGAACCCGGGCGCGGCCGGGAAGATCGCGGCGGCGACGCCGGTGGCGAAACCGGCGTCGCGCACGGGTGGCCACCGGTCGCCGCGGCCGCGCAAGCGCCACGCGCCCAGTTCGTAGGCCGCGAACACCACCACGGCCAGGATCGCCGTGGCCGGGCCGCCGTGTCCCGTCACACCGTCTTCGTACGGCGCAGGAGCAGCACGCCGGCGGCGAGGGCCCGGCCGGACAGCCGGTCGCCGCGCCGCAGGTCGGCGACGAGCACGAGGCCGAACACGAGGGCGAACCAGCCGAACGCGTGGAAGAGCCCGTCGGAGACCAGGCCGGCGTCGGTCGTCGAGCCGTCGTAGAAATGGTGCCGACCTCCGGCACACCCACCTCCCCGAGCGGGCTACCCCGGTTCCACGCGGACACGCATGCCGGTTTATGCCGGTACGGCCCGGGTAGCCCGGCGCTCAACGAAGCCGAGGGCACCGGAAGTGCCTCTCCCGCAAGGAGGTCGAGATGACACACGGATCCGGCGGCCAGTCGCCGCCGTCGACGACGGAAACCGCGAAGGTCGAAGCCCGCGAGGTGGCCACGACGGCCGCGGACCGCGGCGGCGAGGTCGCGCAAACCGCCGCGCAGGAAGCGAAACACGTCGCCCAGCACGCCCAGCACGAAGCACGCGACCTCCTCCGCGAAGGCCGCGCGCAGCTCGAGGCGCAGGCCAAGGACGGCCAGCGGAAGGCGGCGCAGAGCCTCCACCAGCTGTCGGACCAGCTGGGCCGGATGGCCGAGCAGACCGACTCCCCCGGCGTCGCCGCGGACGTCGCGCGGCAGGTGTCGGAGCGGACGCGGTCGGTCGCGGACTGGCTGGAGCACCGCGAGCCCGGTGACCTGCTCGACGAGGTGCGGCGCTTCGCCCGCCGCCGTCCCGGGACCTTCCTGGTGGGTGCGGCGGTGGCCGGCGCCCTCGTCGGCCGGCTCACCCGCGGCGTCGTCGCCCAGCAGCAGCAGGAGAACTCGGGCGGTTCCCCGGACGGGCGGGCGGCCGCGGCCGCCCCGGCGCCGCACCCGGGACCGGCCGGGGTCCCGCCGGTGCCCCCGGCGCCCGGTCCCGGCGGGACGGGGTACCCGCCGCCGGTCGCGCCGGGCGGGTACAACGCACCGCAGCCGGGCGGGCCGGTCGGTCCCGACGGCCTCATCGCGCCCCAGCCCGGCCCGGGCGGCCTCACCGCACCCCAGCCCGGTCCCGGTGCGGCCGACGCACCGCCGCCCGGCCCCGGCGGCGCCGACGCGCCGCCGACCACGCCCGGCGGGTTCGCCGCACCCCCGCCCCCGCCGCTCCCGCAGCCGAGCCGGCACACCGCGCCCGGGCAGGTGCCGTGATGACGCAGCCACCCGGTCCCCACCCGGACGTCGCCGACAGCTCGGTCGGCGAGCTGATGTCCAACGTGATGAAGGACCTCTCCACCCTGGTGCGCCAGGAGGTCGAGCTGGCCAAGGCCGAAACGAAGGCCGAAGCCACGAAGGCGGCCAAGGGCGCCGGCATGTTCGGCGGCGCCGGGTTCGCCGGCTACATGGTCCTGCTGTTCCTGTCCGTCGCGCTCTGGCAGGGCCTGGAGAACGTGCTGGACGGGGGCTGGGCGGCGCTGATCGTGGCCGCGGTGTGGGCGATCGCCGGCGCGGTCCTGTACGCCACCGGGCGCAGCGAGTTCCGCCGGATCAACCCGAAACCCGAACGCACCGTCGAGACCCTGCAGCAGGTTCCCGACGCACTGAAAGGCGAACGACCATGACCGAACCGGACCGGATCCGCCGCGAGATCGAAGGCACGCAACGGAACCTGAGCACCGACGTCAACGCGCTGACCGAGAAGGTGAGCCCCGGCCGCATCGTCGAACGCCGGGTCGGCCGGGTGCGGGCGGCGTTCGGGAACGCGAAGGAGCGGGTCATGGGCACCGCGGACCACCACGTTTCGGCGGCCGGCGACAAGGTGGGCGAGGTCGCCTCGACCGCGCAGGACAAGGTGAGCTCCGCGGCCGACGCGGTGTCCGAAGCCCCGCAGCAGATCCGCCGCGGCACGCAGGGCAACCCGCTGGCGGCCGGCCTGATCGCGTTCGGCGCGGGCTGGCTGGTGTCGTCGCTGCTGCCGGCGAGCGAGCCGGAGCGCAAGCTGGCGAGCCAGGCGACGGACCTGGCCCGCGAGCAGCTGGCCCCGGTCGCCCAGCACGCGGCGGAGGAGCTCAAGGAGAACCTGCGCGAACCGGCGCAGCAGGCGATGGAGTCGGTGAAGTCCGAAGTGGCCGACAGCGCGTCGACGGTGCAGGAGGAAGCGCGCTCGGCCACGGGCGACGTCACCGACCGGGCGCAGGAGGCGCAGCAGAACGTGCGGTCGTCGTGAGACCCGGGCACGGCGCGTCCGGTGGGGTCGTGCCGTGCCCGTCCGCACCCGGGAGTTCAACCGGAACCCACGCGCGGTCCACCCGCGCGGGGTAGCTTGCTCCGCGTGAAGACGAGGACGCCGCTCGCCCTGGCCCTGTCCGCCGCGCTCACCCTCGCGCTGAGCTCCCCGGCCTCGGCCGCCGGCGACGTCCTCGCGCCGGGGCTGACCGTCTCCACCACCGTCACCGGTGCGGGGACCGGCCACAACTCCTGGACCGTCACCACGCAGGTGCCCGGCGGGTCGAGCCCAGATCCGGACGCGCCGCCGTCCGTGCTCGGGACCCGCGAGCACGCCGACGCCCTCGTGCTCGCTTTGCGGGGCAAGGGTTTCGCCGCGCGAGCCGAAGAGGTCGACTGGCCCGCTTTCGCCGACACCCCGCGGGGTCCGCTCGGCTGGCGGGTGCGGGTCGGCTCGTTCGCCGACCGCGCGCAGGCCGCCGCCACCGCGAGCGCGATGGCCGCGAACGGCTTCACCGGCGCCGTCGAGTGGACGGGTCAGGACGGGCCGGAAGCGCAAGGGCCGCAACGCGTCCGCGTCGCCGTCGTGGATCCGCGGCGGTTCCGCGGCGACGTCGTGGCCTCGCACGGCGAGTCCGTCGCGGGACGGCGCACGACGTCGGCGCTCGCGGCCGCGGCCGGGGCGCTCGTCGGGACCAACGGCGGCTTCTTCGTCATCGACCCGCGCGACGGCATCCCCGGCGAACCGGCCGGCATCGGCGTCTACCAGGGTCTCCTGCAGAGCGAAGCCACCGCCGGGCGGCCCGCGCTGCTGCTCGGCGCGCGGCCGGCGATCGGCGTCCCGCGCACCGCCGTCACCGTCGGCGGCCGCGAGGTCAACGGCGTGAACCGCAAGCCGGGCCTGATCCGCAACTGCGGCGAGCCCGGCGACGTCCCGACGGACCGGCCGCTGCACGACACGACGTGCACCCACCCGGACGAACTGGTGCTCTTCACCCCGCAGCTCGGCACGCCGACCCCGGCCGGCGACGGCGTCGAAGCCGTGCTGGACGCGCGCGACGTCGTCACGGCGGTGCGTCCGGCCGGCGGGGAAGTGCCCGCGGGCGGGCACACCGTGCAGGGCATCGGCGCGGCGGCGACGTGGCTGACCGGGCACGCGCGGCCCGGCACGAAACTGCCGGTCGCGACGCACGTCTTCGACGCCGGCCGGCCGGTCCACCCCACCGGCGTGGTCAACGGCGGCCCGTGGCTGGTCCGCGACGGCCGGATCGCGGTGAACGCGGCTTCGGACGGCATCGTGCACCCGGGCGACCCGTCGTTCGTCTACGGCTGGGGCGTCAAGCGCAACCCCCGCACGATGGTCGGCGTCGACCGCCAGGGGCGGCTGCTGATCGTCACGGCCGACGGGCGTCAACCGGGCTTCGCCGAAGGGCTGTCGCTGCTCGAGGGCGCGAAGCTGATGGCGCGGCTGGGCGCGGTGACGGCGATCAACCTCGACGGCGGCGGCTCGACGGCGATGGCGATCGAGGGCAAGCTGGTCAGCTCGCCGTCGGACGCGACGGGCGAACGCCCGGTCGGCGACGCGCTGCTGGTCCTGCCGCGGCGGTGACCCAGCCGAGGGCCGCGGTGGACACACCGCGCCGCCGGTAAATGAGTTGGGCGCGGGGGTGCCGGGTCGCTATCGTGCCGGGGACCGTGACTCGACGCCGGGAGGTGAGCCCCATGAACGCTGTTTCGATGTGGGTGCTCCCCTCGTCGTCACGGTCGGGCGACTGACGTAGGGGTCGCCGGGAGCGCTTCGAGCACTCCCGAGAGGTACGAACCCATGCAAACCACGCATTTCACTTCGGGCGAACCCGCGGTGGTGATCACGCGGGTCGCGCCACGCCACTGGCACGCGCTGGACGACGACGTCGTGGCCGGCCGCGGCGAAGCCACCACCCGGCCCGACGGGCGGACCTTCCTCAGCATCGACGCCTGGCACCGCTCGGTCTTCGACCGGCTCGCCGACGCGATGCTCGCGGACCTGCCCACGCCCCTGTACACCGTCGTCGACGAAGTCCACACCGACCTGACCGCCGGGTGGGAGCGAGCCGGCTTCACGATCCGCCGTCGCGAGTGGGAGTACGTGGTGCCCACCCGGCAGCGGCCCGCGGCGCCGCCACCAGGGGTGACGCTGGTGCCGCGCGGCTCGGCCGCGGAAGGTCCGCTGCGCGAGCTGGACCGCGTGATCCGGGCCGAGGTCGAGGCGGGCGTCGGCTGGCAGGAGATGCCGGCCGAGGTGCTGCCCCGGCCGGCCGGGGACACCATCGTGGACCCGGCGTTGTACGCCGCCGCGGCCGAGGGGGACGAGTACGTCGGCCTGGTCCGGGTGGTCCAGGTGCCGCGGCTGCCGCGCATCGGCCTGCTCGCGGTCCGCGCGGACCGGCAGCGCCGCGGCATCGCCCGTGCGCTGCTGGCCGACGTCCTCGGCTCGTTGCACGCGGCGGGCATCCCCACGGCGACGGCGGAAGTGAGCGAAGCCAACGCGGCGGCGACGGCGCTGTTCGAAAGCGTCGGCGCCCGGCGGGCGAGCAGCACCCTGGAGCTGGTGCGCCATGGCGAATAAGGGCGGCATCGAAGTCGAGGGCACCGTGATCGAGTGCCTGCGCAACGCCACCTTCAAGGTGGAACTGCCGAACGGGCACCACGTCCTGGCCCACATCAGCGGGAAGATCCGGAAGAACTACATCAAGATCCTGCCGTTCGACCGGGTCCTGGTGGAGCTGAGCCCGTACGACCTCGCCCGAGGCCGGATCCTGTTCCGCTACCGCACGTAGTACCGCTCACCCCAGCTCGGCACGCCACTTGCGTTCGAGCTCCCGCAAGAAGGCCGGAGAGCTTTCCGCCACCCGCGGAAAGCTCTCCAGCCGCTCGTACGGCCGGCAGGCGTCGATGATCGCGCGGCTGCTGAACGGCGGCTCGCCCTCGACCGACAGCGGGTCCAGCTTGCTTCCCCACGTCCGCTTCATCACCTCGATGTCGCCGGCCGGGTCGCTGCGCGTCGACATCGCCCAGACGACCTGGTCCAGGTCCGCCGGGTCGATGTCGTCGTCGACCACCACGACGTACCGGTTCAGGTACGCCGCCGCCGGGCACTGCGCGGTCAGGTACGCCACCTGACGCGCGTGGCCGGCGTACCGCTGCCGCAGCGACACCGCGATGAACAGCCGCCCGCCGCCCGATTCGTGGGCCCACGCCTTGACCACGCCCGGGACGCCCGAGGCCGCCAGCTCGTCGGAGATCATCGCCGACTTCATCACCGTGCGCATGTACGAATAGTCGTGCGGGGGCCTGCCCGGCGGGGCGCCGAGCAGGATCGGGTCGTCGCGGTGGTACAGCCGCGTGATGTCCACGGCCAGGTTCGGCCGGCGGCGGCCCGAGTAGTACCCCGTCCACTCGCCGAACGGGCCCTCCTCCCGCAGGTGGTCCGGCCGCAGCCAGCCCTCGATCGCCAGTTCGCTGCCCGCCGGGATCGGCAGCCCGGTGTCCGGCCCGGTCACCACCGGGACGCGCTCGCCGAGCACCGCCCCGGCGTACTCCAGTTCGGAAATCCCGTGCGGTACTTCGGTTCCGCCCAGCACGAGCAGCAACGGGTCGTGTCCGAAGGAGACAGTCACCGGCGCCCGGCCTTCGCGCTCGAACCAGCGGCGGATGTTCTGGTCGCCGTGCTTGCCGGGCACGACCGCGAGGGTGACGCTGCGCCCGCCGTCGGCCACCTCCATCCGGTAGCACCCGCCATTGTGGACACCCGTGTCCGGGTCGCTGGTGACGACGAAGCAGCCCGTCCCGATGAACCGGCCGCCGTCGTGCTCGTGCCAGCGCGGCACCGGGAAGGTCAACAAGTCGACTTTCTCGCCCGGGACCTCGTTGGCCAGCAGCGGTGCGTCGCCGACCGGCCGGACCGGGAAGTCCCGGGCCGCCGCCGCCCACCGCGACGGCTTCCCGCGCAGTGCCTCGACCACGCCGACGTCGTCGAGGTCGTCGCCCAGGCGCAGGGTCCGCCCGAACCGCCGCGGCGAGCCCGTGCTCCCGGTGAGCACGCGCATCCCCGCCGGGTAGCCGGCGATCTCGTCGAACAGCACCGCGGGCGCGCCGGGCAGCCGGTAGCTCAGCTCGGCGATCCCGCCGAGTTCGAGGTCCCAGTGCGCGCCCCGCACGGTCCGCAGCTCCCCGAACCCGGCGACGGCGTCGAGGTGCGGACGCAGGCTCAGCAGCGGTTCGGTCATGCCGGCTCCCCGGCGAAGTGCGCGGCGACGACCGGCCAGAGGTCCGGCCGTTCCAGCAGGCTCAGGTGCCGCGCACGGTCGAGCACCTCCAACCGCGCGCTCGTGATCCCCGCGGCCAGCTCACGCGACATCGACGGCGGAGTCGCGTAGTCCTCCGCCCCGACCAGCACCAGCGTTTCGGCCCGGACGTCACCGAGCCGGTCCCGCGCGTCCAACGCGCCCAGCGCCCGGCACGCGGCCGCGTGCGCCTTCGAGTCCGTCGCGACGAAGATCTCGCACACGCGCTCGACCTCGTCGGGACGGGCCGCGCGGAACGCGTCGGCGAACCACCGGTCCCGCTGGAACTCCAGCTGGGCGCGGCGGTCCAGGCCCAACGCGCGCTCGGCTCGCTGCGCCCATTCGGCGGCGCTGTCCGAGCCGTACCACGCGGTCGCGTCGGCGAGGACGAGCCGGTGCACCAGGTCCGGGCGGCTCGCGGCGAGCACCAGCGCCGTGCTGCCGCCCATGGACAGGCCGAGCACGTCGGCCGGGCCCGCGCCGAAGTCCTCGATGACCGCGGCCGCGTCGGCGGCCATGTCCTCGACCGTGAACTCCGAGCCGTCCCAGGAGGACTCGCCGTGGCCGCGGGCGTCGAGGGCGAGGACCTGGTGCCGCTGCCCGAGGTACTCCGCGACCGGGTCCCAGACCGCGCCGCTGAGCGCGAGCGGGTGCAGGAGCACGACGGGCCGCCCCTGGGTCCCGGTGCGGTGGACGTGCAGTTCTTTCACGCGCTCTTCCTTCCCTCGCGGGCTGCGCGGCGGGCGGCCGCGGCCTTGATCGCGGTGCGGATCTCGCCGTAGGTGCCGCAGCGGCAGATGTTGCCTTCCAGGTGTTCGGTGACGTCGTCGTCGGTCGGGCGCGGGTTCTCGTCGAGCAGCTCGTGCGCCATCAGCACGAAGCCGGGGATGCAGTAGCCGCACTGCATCGCGCGGGCCGCGACGAACTCCTCGACCACCTCGTCGCCGTCCGGCAGTCCGTCGGCCGTCGTGATCTCGGCGTCGTCGTACCGCGCGGCGCGGGCCAGGCAGCTGGAGACACTGCGTCCGCTCACCAGGACAGTGCAGGCCCCGCACGCGCCGACGCCGCAGCCTTCGCGCGCGCTCGTCACGCCGAACTCGCGGCGCAGCACGTCGAGCAGCAGCTCGTCGTCGGCGACGGCGAGGCGGCGGCGCCGTCCGTTGACGGTCAGCTGGATCTCCCTCATGACGGCTCCTGCTCGGTGATCGCGGTGAGGATCCGCTCGGGGGTGAGCGGCAGCTCGGTCAGCCGGACGCCGGTCGCGTCGCGCACGGCGTTGGCGATCGCCGGCGCGAGCGGGATGATCGCGGTCTCCCCGACCCCCTTGGCGCCGAACGGCCCGGTCCGATGTGGACTTTCGACGACGATCGGCGTCAGCTTGTCCGGCATGTCCTTGATGGACGGCAGCTGGTAGTCCAGCAGGGTGCCGTTGACGATCTGACCCTCGTCGAACACGAGCTGGTCGAACAGCGCGTGGCCGAGGCCCATGAGCGCCGCGCCGGAGAGCTGCTGCTCGACCAGCGCCGGGTTGATCGCGCGGCCGACGTCGCCGGCGACCGCGAGGTGCTCGACGTGCACGCGCCCGGTCGCGGTGTCGACGGTCAACTGGACAGCGGCCGCGCCGGCGAACCAGTGCTCGGTGACCTGCGCGGACTGCCCGGTCTCGTGGTCGTAGGGCTGCCACGACGTGCTGAAGTTCGCCTCGGCGGTGAGCGTGGTGCCCCGCGCGCCGAAGTGGGCGAGCAGCAGGTCCGGGATGCCGACGGTGGCCTGGTTCTGGGCGCTGACGAGCCCGTCGCCGGTGATCTTGAGATCGGTCGGCTCGACGTCGAAGTGCTTCGCCGCGAGCGCGATCAGCTTGTCCCGCATGGACTCCGCGGCGAGCCGGACGGCGTTGCCGGTGTGGTAGGTCGAGCGCGAACCCGCGGTGATCGTGTCGTACGGCGTGACGTCGGTGTCCGCGCCGATGACGCGTACCCGGCCCTCGCCGAGGCAGAGCACCTCGGCGGCGATCTGCGCCATGATCGTGTCGCTGCCCTGTCCCATGTCGACGGTGCTGATCAGCACGGTCGCCGAGCCGTCCTGGTTGAGCTGCACGGTCGCGTTGGAGATCGTCGGGGTCAGCACGGCCTTGATCCCGACCGCGACCCCGCGGCCGCGCACGAACCGGCCGTCCGCCGGCGGCAGCGGCTCGGACCAGCCGATCGCTTCGGTGACGGCGTCCAGGCAGCCGACGAAGTCCGCGCTGTGCATCGGGGTGCCGACGGGCGCGATGTCGCCCTCGCGCAACAGGTTGCGCCGCCGGAACTCGGCCGGGTCTTCGCCGCGCTCGCGCGCCAGTTCGTCCACAAGCGACTCGTGGGCCCACGTCACCTGCGGCACGCCGAAGCCGCGGAACGGCCCGGCGGACGGCTTGTTCGTGTAGACGCACCGGGACCGCACCCGCACGTTGTCCACTTTGTACGGACCGGTCGCGACCATGCCGGACTTGGCCGTGATGCGCGGGCCGACGTCGGCGTAGGCGCCGGTGTCGTACCGGACGTCGGCGGTGGCGGCGACGATCCGGCCGTCCTCGTCGGCGGTCATGCTGCCCGACACGGCGGCGCCGTGGCGCGTGGTGAGCAGGAACGCCTCCTCGCGGGTGGCGGTGATGCGCACGGCTTTGCGCTGCGTCCACGCCAAGGCCGCGACCAGCGGTTCGAGGCGGTCGTACATCTTGGCGCCGAAGCTGCCGCCGAGCGGCGCGGTCCGCACCCGGACCCGGTTGAGCGGCAGGTCGAGCAGGTCGGCGAGGCTCTGGCGGACGTACGACGGCGTCTGCGTCGTGGCCAGCACCTCGACGCGGTCGCCTTCGGGCCACGCGGCCGCGTACGGCAGCTCGATCGGCACGTGGTGGGTCGGCGGTGCCCAGAACTCCGCGCTTACCTTGGTTCCCCCGGCGGCGTCGGGATCGCCCCGGCGCAGGGTGAACTCGTAGTTGACGTTCGTGTCGCGTTTGCCGCGCAGGTGCTTGAGGTCGCCGAACACCGCCGACGGCCGGAGCTCCTCGTGCACGAACGAACCCCCGGTGATGGCGGCGTCGACGTCGTGCACCGGGTCCAGCTCGTCGTAGTCGACCTGGATCTCCTCGGCCGCCCTGCGGGCCGCCGCGACGCCGTGCGCGAGCACGGCCGCGACCGGCTCGCCGACGTACCGGACCTTGCCCACGGCCAGGCACGGCTGGTCGGAGAACGCGGGCCCGGTCATCATCCGGTCGCCGAGCAGGGCGAACAGGTCCGCGCCGGTGACGACCGCGACGACGCCCTCGGCCGCGAGCGCGCGGGAGGTGTCGACCGCGACGATCCGCGCGTGCGGCCGGGTGCTGCGGTGGACGGCGACGTCCAGGCAGGGCCGGACGGGTTCTTCGGCGGCGTACCGGAATTCGCCGCGGACCTTGGCGCGCCCGTCGGTGCGGGCCCACCGCTCACCGACGGCGGCGCCGGCCGAGGAACGGGATCCGTCGCTCATCGTCTCGCTCCTTCCAGGAACCTCGCACGGCTTCTTCGACGGCCACCAGGCCGAGCCGCGTCTTGTAACCGCTTCCCCCGCGCACGTCCGGCAGGGGGTCGATCAGCGGCCGGGCGACTTCCTGCGCCGCGGCCACGGCTTCGCCGACCGGGGTGTCGCCGGCCAGCTCGAACTGGGTGAACACCGGCACGTGGGCCAGCGCGCCGAGCCCGAGCCGGACCTGGCGGCGACCGCGCGAGGCGGGCACGACCAGCGCGGCGGCGGACGCGGCGGGCCAGTCGTTGACCGCCAGGCTGGACAGCTTGGCGAAGTGCGCGCCCGCGTCTTCGGGCTGCCGGGGGATTTCCACCGCGGTGATGATCTCGCCGGGTTCGAGGGCCGTCCGCTGGAAGTCGACGAAGAACTCGCGGGCGGGCACGGTCCGCCTGCCCCGCGCCGACGTGAGCTCGACGCGGGCGCCGAGCACCATCAGCGCGGTCGGCGGGTCGAGCCGGTAGTCGCCGTGCGCGAGGTTGCCGCCGACGCTCGCGGTGTTGCGGACGCGCGGGTTGGCGACCCGGCCGTAGACCTCGGCGGCCAGCGGCGCGAGCTCCCGCACGAGCGGGCTGGTTTCCAGCTGCCGCAACGTCACGAGCGGGCCGGCGCGCAGGCCGTCCTTGGTGCGGGTGATCTCCCCGAGCCCGGGGACCGCGCCGATGTCGACCAGGTCGGAGGCGAAGAGCACGCCCTGCTTGAGCAGGATCTGGACGGCGGTGCCGCCGCCGTAGACCATCGCGTCTTCGCCTGCCGCCATGATCGAGCACGCTTCGCCGAGCGTGTCCGGGTAGTGGTAGACGGGCATCAGCTCTGCTTCCCGAACAGGCGCGCCAGCAGGCGGCGCCACCACGAGACCGGCGGTTCGGTCTTCTCCACCGGACCGTTGCGCCGCTCGACGACACTGCGCAGGCCCGGGTTGGCCGGCCCCGGCGGCCCGGCGGCGCAGATCTCGGAGAAGGCCGCGACGAACTCCTTCTCGACCTCCTGCGAGCGGCGGCGCACCAGCGACTCGCCGAGCCTGCCGATCCGGCCCCAGATCGCGACGTCCAGACTGTAGTCCACTTTGGACGAGTCCGCGCCGTCCGGCCGGACCGCGAGCCGGGCGTCGATCTTGATGGAGCTGCCGAGCTTGTGGTCCTCGCCCTTGAGCAGCGCGCGCACCAGCTTCGGCTCGTCCAGTTCGGTGATCTCCGCGGAGAACCCGGCGCTGAACCGCACGTGCGCGATCTCGTTGACGAGCCGGCCGCGGTAGTGGGTGGGATCCGCGCGGTCGAGCTCGGTGCAGCCGGGCACGCTGACCCGCATCGAGTCGGGATCGAGGAAGTGCGCGAACACGCGATCGTGTCCGGCGGGGACGAGGAAGGAGGATCCGAGCTTCATATGACCACCAGAGAGGACTAGGTGTCTAATATAGAGGACACTAACACGGTCCTGGCGACAGGCAAACCCGCTCGGCTACCGTGCGCGAAGGAAGAACGACGAGGGGCGAGGATGACGAGCGACGTACCAGCGGTGCTGAGCGCCGTGCGGCTCCTGGAGCGGATCGCCAGGGACTGGCCCGACCCGGTGGCATCCGGGGTGCTCATCGAGGAGCTCGGGCTCAACCGCAGCACCTGCTACAACATCCTCGGCACCCTGCAGCGGGCCGGCTGGACCACCAGCCGCGACGGCTGGTCGCTCGGCCCGCGGCTGCTCGCGATGGCCCGCCTGTCCGAGGACTGGATGACCGAGATCGTGCAGCAGGAGCTGGACGACCTCAACCAGCGGATCAACTTCGTCGTGTTCGCGGTGCAGCCGCACGGGAAGGGCGAGTACGCGGTGCTGGCCAAGGGCGACCGGGGCAAGGGCGTCCGGATCACCGTCGGCGTCGGCGACACGTTCCCGTTCTCCGCGCCGGCGATCATGCGCGCGTTCCACGCCTGGTCGGACCCGGCCGAGGTCGACCGGCTGGTCGAGCAGTTCGGCGTCGAGGAGTTCACCCCCGAGACGGTCGCGACCTCCGACGAGCTGCGCGAGATCCTGGACGACACCCGCGAGCGCGGGTACGCCGAGAGCATCCGGGAGTACGACCTCGGCCAGTCCGGCGTGGCGGCACCGGTCTTCGACACGCAGGGCCGCGTCCGCATGGTCGTGTGCTCACTGGCGTTCGCCTCGGAGCTCAACGAGTCCACTGTGGATCACTACGGTGCCCTGATCCGCGAATGCGCCCTGCGGATCACCGAACGCACCGGAGGTGCGGCGAAGGTTTCCGGCTGAGGCGCCTCGCACGACGTGACCGGCCCATCCGGTTCACCAGTCCACAGTGGATCATGCGCTCCGATCCGCCACCGCGGGAGCCGAAGTCGTCTCTTCGACGCAAACACGGGCTACCTCGGTTATCTGAGCCGCAACTGCGGAACCACCGCGATCCGCCACCCTCGCCACTTTCTTGACCTCACTCCCCGGCTCGCCTACCGTTCCCGCCAGCAGGACTCGATGTCCTCGATGGAGGACAAGATCCGGCCCATGGCGGCCCGGAAAGGAGATCCCGTGTCCGAGGTCGCGCTCGCCCGGAAACCCTGGGCCAAGACACTCGACCGCACGCAGTGGCGGTCGCTGCTCGCCGCGAACCTCGGCTGGCTCTTCGACGGCTTCGAGACCTACGCGCTCATCCTGACCGCCAGTCTCGTCCTCAGGACACTCGAGCCCGGCGCGCCGGCGACGCAGGTGTCGTTCCTGACCGGCGCCACGATCGCCGTCACGCTGCTCGGCTGGGGCTTCGGCGGGATCGCCGGCGGGGTCTTCGCCGACTACTTCGGCCGGCGCAAGGCCCTCCTGACCTCGATGGTGCTGTACGCCGCGTTCACCGGCTTCACCGCTCTTTCGTGGTCGTGGACCTCGTTCCTCGTCCTGCGGTTCATCACCGGCTTCGCGCTCGGTTCGGAGTGGGGCACCGGCACGTCGCTCGTCGCCGAGACCTGGCCCGCGCACGCGCGCGCCAAGGCCGCCGGCCTCATGCAGTGCGGGCTCGGGCTCGGGTTCTTCGTCGCCTCGGCGTGCTGGTACTTCATCGCGCCGCTCGGGCCGGCTTCGTGGCGGTACATGTTCCTCATCGGCGTGCTGCCCGCGCTGTTCGCGTTGTGGTTGCGCCGCAAGGTGCCCGAGTCCGATTCGTGGACCGGCGCGCACCGCCGCCGCCGCGAGCTGAAGCGGCGGGACGGCGAGCTGACCGCCCACGAGAAGTCGTTCACCCGCTTCACCCTGCGCCAGATCCTGGTCGACCCCAAGCTGCGCAGGCTGACCGTCCTCGGCTCGCTGATGTCCCTCGTCACCACCCTCGGCTGGTGGGGCATCTCGACCTGGGTCCCCGCCTACGTCGCCTCGCGCGCCGCCGGCTCCGGCCAGTCCGCGACCGAGTGGGCGAGCGGCGCCGGGATGATCTACAACGCCGGCGCGATCGCCGGGTACGTCGCCTTCGGCTTCATCGCCGACCGGGTCGGCCGGAAACCCGCGGTGCTGCTGTACTTCGCCGCCTCGCTCGTCCTCACCCCGGTGCTGTTCCTGTGGACGCACGACCTCGGCCTGATCGTCGTCGTGCTCGTCGTCAACGGCTTCTTCACCCTCGGGCAGTACACCTGGATGCCCGTGTGGCTGCCCGAGTTCTACCCCACCCACCTGCGCGCCACCGGCGCGGCGTTCGTGTTCAACGCCGCCCGGTTCGTCGCCTTCCTCGGCCCGCTCACCGCCGGCGCGATCATCTCGAAGCTCGGCGGGTACGGCGTCGCCGCGACCGCCGTCGGGTCGATCTACGTGCTCGGCCTCGTCGTCGCCCCGTTCTGCCCCGAGACCCGGGGTCACCAGCTGCCCGACTGATCCCCGGAAAGGGGAACCCTCCTTTGTCGACCCTGCGCACGCCCACCGGTGCCGGTGGGCTCACTTCGGCACGCCCGCACACCGCCCGCATCCTCTTCTTCGCCTTCCTCGGCACGCTTTTCGACGGCGCCGAGCTCAACCTCGTCGGCTACCCACTGTCCTATCTGGCCGAAAGCTTCCACGTCAGCACCATCCAGATCGTGCAGGTCGCGACGCTGCAGGGGTTCGCCTCGATCGCGGGCGGAATCCTGTGCGGCTGGCTCGGCGACCTCTACGGCAGGCGGTGGACCTACACCGGGTCCGTGCTCGCGTTCGGCGTCGCCGCGCTGCTCGGCGGCCTCGCGCCGAACTACTTCGTGTTCCTGCTGACCCGGCTGCTCGCGGGCGTCGGGATGGGCGGGCTGTTCGGGCTGTCGTTCTCGATGTTCGCCGAGTGCTGGAAGACGCGCAAACGCGGCATGATGGGCGGCTCGATCCAGGCGATGTACTTCGTCGGCCAGATCCTGACCGAGGGCGTGGTGTACGGCTGCCTCGTCGCGTTCGGCGAGGACCGCGGCTGGCGCACCGGGTACGTCCTGATCGGCGTCGCGACGCTGGTGATCGGCGTGGCCGCGGCCGTGCTGCTGCCCGAGTCCGAGCAGTGGCTGCTGTACCAGCGCGAGCTGAAGGCGGGCCGCGTGCCGGAGGAGCTGCGGCGCACCAAGGTCCCGTTGTTCGACGTGTTCCGCGGCGGCTACGCGCTGGGCACGATCGTGTTCATGGCGCTGGCGACGGCGTTGTTCCTGACGACGAACTCGCTCATCTCCTACCTGTCGACCTTCCTGATCAAGGTGGAGAAGGTGCCGCTGGGCACCGCGAGCCTGATCGTCCTCTTGGGACTGGTCGTCACCGGGATCACCTACCCGGTCACGGGAATCCTGTCCGACGTCCTCAAGCGCAAGTGGGCGATGTTCGCCTCGGCGGTCTTCGGCGTGCTCGGGTTCGGCTGGTTCCTGAGCCTCGTCGTGAGCGGCACCGCCAAGATCGGCACGGACTTCTGGGCGTACCCGACGTTCTGGGCGCTGATGATGTGCGCCGGCGGCAGCGGCGGGTTCGGCGTGCTGGGCATCTGGATGGCCGAGTTCTTCCCGACGCGCGTCCGCTCCAGCGGGTCGAACCTGTCCTACTACGCCGGCCGCGGGTTCGGCGCCGGCCTGTTCCCGCTGGTCGCGCTGTCCCTGGCGGGGACGGTGCCGCTCGCGCTGGCGCTCGGCATCGTCGGCCCGGTGGCCGCGGCGGTCCTCGCGCTGACGGCGCCGGACTCGACGGGACGGCGCATCGAGGCGATCGAATGACCACGCTGGTCGTCGCCATCACCGGCGCCAGCGGCGCGTGCTACGGCGTGCGGATCCTGGAGCTGCTGGCCTACCGGCCGGACGTCGAGGTCCACCTGGTCCTGTCGAAGGCGGGCGCGGTGACCGTGCGCCACGAATGCGGGCTTTCCCCGTCGGACTTGGGAAAACTCGCGGCGGTGCACCACCGGCCGGGCGAGATCGGCGCGTCCATCGCGTCGGGCTCGTTCCCGGTGGACGCGATGCTGGTGGCGCCGTGCTCGATCAAGACGTTGTCGGCGATCGCCTGGAGCTACACCGACGACCTGGTCGGTCGCGCGGCGGACGTGTGCCTCAAGGAGGGGCGGCCGCTGCTGCTGATGGTGCGCGAGACACCGTTGCACCTGGGACACCTGCGGGCGATGACCGCGGCCGCCGAAGCGGGCGCGATCATCGCCCCACCGGTCCCGGCGTTCTACCCGCACCCGGCGACGGTGGACGACCTGGTGGACCACACGGCCCGGCGGGCGCTGGCGCGCGTCGGGGTCACCGACCTGGCCCCGCCGGCGTGGGACGGCGACCTCGCGGGCTCCGATCGGCGAACTCGACGGTGAAGCCGTCGGGGTCGCGCAGCTGGAGCTGCCGTTCGAAACCGCGGTCGCGGGGCGGGCCGGGCACGGGGACCCCGCGCGCGAGGAAGTCTTCGTAGAGCTCGTCGAGGTCGTCGGCGAGCAGTTCGACCTGGACGAACTGCCGCAGGCGACCGGCTTCCCGATCGACGACGGCACCGAGTTCCAGGAGGCCGAGGGTGCCGGAATCCAGGCGCAGCAACACGAAGCGCCCGTTGCGGACTTCGACGGTGAACCCGAGCGAGGTGTAGAACGCGACCGAGCGGTCCAGGTCGCTGACGGGCAGGCTCAGGCCGGCGAACGTGATCAAGGCGCACTCCTTCGACGTGGTGCGCCATGGGGGTTCCGGGCGGGCGTTCCGACGCTGCACCCGCTTGCGGCCAGCTTAACCGAGTTCCGTGAGCAGCGCCCGGATCGCCGGGCTGGCGTCGGCACTGCGCCGCCACGCCGCGTGCACCTCGCGCTTCGGCTGCCGGCGCAGCGGGCGCGCGACCAAGTCCTCGCCCAAAGGCGGGCGGGCCAGCCGGGGGATCAACGCGATCACCTCCCCCGACGCGACCAACGCCAGCTGCGTCGCGAAGTCGTCGACCAGGTGACGGACGTCCGGCTCCGCCGGCGCGTCCGCGACCAACCGGCGGAACCACTGGTGGCACACCGTTCCCGGCGGGCTGGTCACCCACGCGTGCCCCGCGAGGTCGAGGCGGCCCAGCGGGGTGGCGGCCGACGCCAGCGGGTGCGCGCGGCTCAGTACCACGTCTCCGACGTCGGTGTACACGAGCCGTTGCGTCAACGACGAGGGCGCCGGGGCCGGCAACCCGTCGGCGTCGTGGACGAGCGCGAGGTCGGCCGTTCCCGCGTCGACGCTGCGCAGCGCTTCGTCCGGGTCCTGCTCGGTGATCCGCACGCGCAGGTCCGGGCAACGCTCCGCCAGTCCCCGCAGCACCGGGGCCAGCAGGCCGCGGATCGCCGTCGAGAACGCCACCACCCGGAGCGTGCCGCGCGGCGCTCCTTCCGAGACCGACTGGGCCGCTTCCGCGCAGCGCTCCAGCGCCTGGAACACCGACGGCGCCGCGTCGACGATGGCCTGGCCGGCCGGGGTCAGCACCACTCCTCGGCCCGCCGGCGCCAGCACGGGGACGCCGACCTGCCGCTCCAGGCGTTTGAGCTGCTGCGACACCGCCGACGCCGTGAACCCCAGCTCGTCGGCCGCCTTGGCCAGCGTTCCCAGCGCCGCCACCGACCGCAACGCCCGCAGCGCGCCCACCTCGATCATCAAGCCAGGCTACGCAATACTCCCAAAAAAGCATCGCTGGACCGCACCAATCGCGGCGGGCAAGGTCGACGTCATGACCGACTTCGGCGCCAACCTCGTCGCGATGGTGACCCCCATGCAGCCCGGCGGGGCACTCAGCGAACCCGGCCTCGCGGGCCTCGTCGACCACCTGCTCGCCACCGGCTGCGACGGCCTCGTCGTGGGCGGGACGACCGGCGAGTCCCCCACCCTCACCGAGCCGGAAGCCGCCGCGCTCGTCCGGAGCGTGGTGACCCGCGTCGCCGGCCGGGCCCGGGTGATCGCCGGCGTCGGGACGTACGACACGGCCGCGAGCATCCGCCGCGCCCGCGACGCCGAGGCGGCCGGCGCGGACGGGCTCCTGCTCGTCTGCCCCTACTACTCCCGGCCGACGCAGGCCGGGGTGGTGGCCCACTGCCTCGCGGTGGCCGACGCGACCGACCTGCCGGTGATGCTCTACGACGTCCCCGCGCGCGCCGGTATCGCGATGACGCCGTCGACACTGGCCGAACTCGCCGCGCACCCCCGGATCCGGGCGGTCAAGGACGCGAAGGGCGACCTGTTCGAGGCGATGACGGTCATGGCGGGCACCGGGCTGGCGTACTACTGCGGCATCGACGAGCTGAACCTGCCCTATCTCGCGTGCGGCGCGGCGGGCCTGGTGAGCGTGGTCGGCAACGTGGCGGCGGACCGCACGGCGGACCTGATCGCCGCCGTCCGCCGCGGCGACCTCGAATCGGCGCGCGCGATCAACCAGTCGCTGGTTCCCTTGGTGGAAGCGATCATGCGCTCGGGCCCGGGGACGACCGCGGCCAAGGCGGCGCTGGCCGAACTCGGGGTCATCCCGCACGCGACGGTCCGGCTCCCGCTGGTCGAGGTCAGCTCGCGGGCAGCCGGTACACCGACACGTGCGACCGCGATCGCGTCGTGAATTCCCCGCCGGTCCAGTCCGCGTGCCGGGACTCCAGCTCGAACCCGGCCAGCCGGCCCATCAGGTCCAGCTCCGCCGGCCAGATGTAGCGCTGCGGGCACCGGCTCACCCGGGCCTGCCGCCCGTCGCCGAAGGTGAAGTGGTGGGACACCAGGTGCTGGCGCACGGTGTCGTACGTGTCCACGCCGACGTACCCGGATTCGGCCGTGAAGACCAGCGCGTCCTGGCCCGGCGGGAGCCGCCGAAGCTCGGGGACGCCCAGCTCGACCACGAACCGGCCGCCGGGGCTCAGGTGGCGGGCCGCGTTGCGGAAGCACGCGATCTGCTCGTCCTGGGTCAGCAGGTTGCCGATCGTGTTGTAGACCAGGTAGACCAGCGAAAACTCGCCCGGGGCCGTCGCCGTGGCCATGTCGCCGACGACCACCGGGATCGCCGCCTTCGAACGCAGCTTGGCGAGCATGGGCTCGGAGAGCTCGATGCCCGTCACCGACACGCCCCGCTCGGCGAGCGGGACGGCCACCCGGCCGGTGCCGATCGCGAACTCCAGCGCCCGCCCACCGCCGGCCAGAGCTGCGAGGCGGTCGACGACCGGGCTCACGACCTCCGGCGCGAACATGCCGCGGCCCGGGGTGTCGTAGCGGTCGGCGGCTTCGACGTCCCAGATGTCTTCTTGACGCACACCTCCACCCTCACCGCCACCCCGGAAACTGTCCAACCAGTAAAGCTTGCCCGATTTCGGGCAAGAATTTGAAGTTCGCGACACGGCCAGGGCATGATGGCCGACGTGGCAGAGACCGACATCGTCGAGCGCGTGGCCGCGTCCACCGGCCTGCCGCCGGGGGTCGCCGCCCGCGTCGTCGACGACGTCCTCGCCTACTACCGGACGCCCACCGAGGCCTACGTCCGCCGCCGGCACGCCGAGCTGCAGGCCGAGGGCCGGAAGAACCCCGAGATCTTCCCGCTCATCGCCGCCGAGCTGCGCGGCAGGCTGGTGGCCGCGCCCGACCTGTCCGAGCGCCAGCTGCGGCGCATCGTCTACGGCTGAAAGAAGGTTCGCCATGTGCGGGATCGTCGGCTACATCGGCGGCCAGAACGCCGCCCCCATCCTCCTCGAAGGCCTCACCCGGCTCGAGTACCGCGGGTACGACTCCGCGGGCATCGCCGTCCTCGGCGCCAAGGGCGCCCCGCAGGTCCACCGCGTCGTCGGCCGGGTCCGCAACCTCGCCGCCGCGCTGCCCAAGCGCCTCACCGGCAAGGTCGGCATCGGCCACACGCGCTGGGCGACGCACGGGCCGGCGTCGGAGGCCAACGCGCACCCGCACACCTCCGAAGACGGCCGGATCTCCGTCGTCCACAACGGCATCATCGACAACGCCGACGCGCTGCGCGCCCAGCTCGCCGACGCCGGGGTGACCCTCACCTCCGAGACCGACACCGAGGTCCTCGCCCACCTCATCGCGCGGTCGGCCGCCGAAACGCTCGAAGACGCCGTGGTGGAGGCGGTTTCGCGGATCACCGGCACGTACGCGATCGCCGTCACCGACAGCGAGCACCCCGACCGCCTGGTCATCGCGCGCAACGGCTCGCCGCTGATCATCGGCGTCGGCGAGCGCGAGATGTTCGTCGCCAGCGACCTCGCCGCACTGGTCCGGCACACCTCGCAGGTCGCGCACCTCGACGACGGCGAGTTCGCCACGGTCTTCGCCACCGGCTACCGCACCTTCACCGTCGACGAGAGCGACACCACCAAGCCGGCCACCGAGATCGACATCGCGGCCGAAGACCTCGACCTCGGCGGGTTCCCGCACTACATGGTCAAGGAGATCCAGGAGCAACCCGAATCCGTGGAGCGGATGATCCGCGGCCGGCTCGACGACCGGTTCGGCGTCGCCCGGCTCGACGGGCTCAACCTGACGCCGCGGGAGCTGCGCGGGTTCAGCCGCGTGAAGATCCTCGGCTGCGGCTCGGCCTACTACGTCGGCCAGATCGGCGCGACGATGATCGAGGAGCTGGCGCGGATCCCGGCCGACGCCGAAGCCGCGTCGGAGTTCCGCTACCGCAACCCGATCATCGAAGCGGACACGCTCTACATCGCGGTCAGCCAGTCCGGCGAGACGATCGACACCGCGTTCGCCGTCGAGGAGATCAAGCGCAAGGGCGGCCGGGTGGTCGGTCTCGTGAACGTGGTCGGCTCGACCATCGCGCGCGCCTGCGACGGCGGCGTCTACCTGCACGCCGGCCCGGAGATCGCGGTCGCCTCGACGAAGGCGCTGACGAACATGGCCGTCGGTTTCGCGCTGATCGCGCTGTCCCTCGGCCGCGTGCGCGATCTGTCCAATGCGGACGGTCAGCGGATCATCGACGCGATCCGCGCGCTGCCCGGTCAGATCAAGTCCGTCCTGGACGCCGAACCGGAGATCGCCGAGCACGCGAAGGCCGCGGCCACCGCGAAGAGCCTCTTCTTCATCGGCCGCGTCCGCGGCTACCCCGTGGCCCGCGAGGGCGCGCAGAAGTTCAAGGAGATCTCCTACCGCCACGCCGAGGCGTACCAGACGTCCGAGCTGAAGCACGGCCCGCTGGCCCTGATCGACGACACGCTCCCGACGGTCGCGATCGTGCCCGCCGACGAGCTGGCCGACCGCAACCTCGCGGCGGTGCAGCAGATCCGGGCCCGCGGTGGGTCCGTCCTGGCCGTGACGCACGAAGACGTCGACTTCGGCGAGCTGGACGTCCCGCGGATCGTCGTGCCGCGGACCGAGCCGGAGCTCGACCCGATCCTGCTGACCATCCCGCTGCAGCTGCTCGCCTACCACGCCGCGCTGACGCTGGGCTACGACATCGACAAGCCGCGCAACCTCGCCAAGTCCGTCACCGTGGAGTGAAGCCGGGCCTGCTTGGGCATGTTCCAGCCCAGCACCCCGGCCACCCGGCCACCCTCGCGGTACTCGGCCACGAACCGGTTCGCCGCCACCTCGCCTTCCACAATGGACACTTCGGCGTCCGCGGACAGCATCCCGTGCACGTGGATCCTGGCGTCGAACTGGTTGGTCCAGAAGTAGGGCACCGGCGTGTACGGGCGGTCCTCGCCGAGGATGTTGCCCGCCACCGCGGCCGCCTGCTCGGTCGCGTTGGTCCGGTTTTCCAGGCGCAGCAGCGCGTCGAGGCCTTCGTGGTGCCAGCGGGCCACGTCGCCGGCCGCGTAGATGCCGTCCGCCGCGCGGCAGCGGGAGTCGCACACGACGCCGTTGTCGCACAGCACCCCGCTGCCCGCCAGCCAGTCCGTCGCCGGTGCCGCGCCGAACGCCACCACGGTGACGTCGGCGGGCAGCACTTCACCGTTCTCCAGGCGGACACCGGTGACTCGACCGTCCTCCGAGGACAGTCCGGTGACCGCGCTCCCGAGCCGCAGCTCGACCCCGCGGCCGGCGTGCAGCTCGGCGAGCAGGCCCGCGGCCGGCGGCCCGAACTGGTAGGCGAGCGGCGCGGGCTGCGGGCCGGCCAGGGTGACCGGCACGCCGAGCCCGCACACGGTGGCCGCGATCTCCGCGCCGAGGACGCCGTCGCCGACGACCGCGACCCGCTTGCCCGGCGCCAGGTCCGCGCGCAAGCCGAGCGCGTCGTCGAGGGTGCGCAGCACGTGGACGCCCGCGAGGCCGTCCTGGCCCGGCAGGGTGCGTGGCCGGAGCCCGGTCGCGAGCACGACGGCGTCCGCGGTCAGCTCCCGCCCCTGTGCCGTGTGGACGGTCCGCTCGCCGGCGTCCAGCCGCACCGCCGGATCGCCGAGCACGAACTCGGCGTCCAATGCGGACAGCGCGGCCGGGGTACGCAGGCTCGTTTGCGAAGGCGTCCAGCTGCCGGCGAGCACCTGCTTGGACAGCGGCGGCCGGTCGTACGGGAGGTGCGGCTCCGCACCCAGCACGGTCACATCTCCGTCGTAGCCCTTGCGGCGTAGGGCTTCGACGGTCGCCAGTCCGGCCGCTGAAGCGCCGACGACCAGGACGTTCACGCGTCCTCGCCGACGGAGATCGCGACGCCCGGGCAGACGCTCGCCGCCTCCCGGACGGTCGCGTGCAGCTCTTCGCCGGGGTTCTCGTCGAGCAGGATGACGATGCCGTCGTCGTCGCGCTGGTCGAACACGTCCGGCGCGAGCATCACGCAGGTGCCGGCGCCGCAGCACTTTCCTTCGTCCACAGTGACCTTCATGCCTGTTCCTCTCCTGGGTTGCGGGGTGTGACGGGGGCGAGCCAGAGGCCGACCAGTGCGTCGGTGAGGCCGATGGCGGCTTCGCGCCAGCTGGCTCGCGGGGTGTCATCGCCTTCGGCCAGCGCACGCTCGCGCTCGGCCATCGTGTGGATCAGCAGCTGGCGGGTCATGGCGTTGCGTTCGGCGCGGACGTCGGCGGGCAGCTCGGGCAGGCACCGGCTCAGCCCCTCCACGGTCCGCGCCAGCGACGGCGAGGAGAGCGTCTCGACGGCGACGGCCGACCGCAGCGACGGCTCGGTCATCACCTGCGCGGTGAACCGGGCGAACCAGCTCGGCGTGCCGGCGCGCGCCAGGTACTCGGTCGAAGGGTGGACCAGGCAGCGGACCCAGTCGCGCAGGTCCGCGTGGTCGCCGAGCCCGGCGAGCATGCGCGCCCGCAGGTCCTCGACCGCCGCGGAGTGCCGGCGGGCGATGGCCCGGACGAGGTCGGCGCGGGTGCCGAAGTGGTAGCCGACGGCGGTGTTGTTGCCCTGCCCGGCGGCCTCGCTGATCTGCCGGTTGGACACGGCGAGCACGCCGTGCTCGGCGTAGAGCCGTTCCGCCGCGGTCAGAATCGCCTCCCGCGTCGCCTGCGCCCGGTCCACCGCGGTCACCACCGGACGGGCAGTTCCCGCAGTCCGCCGACGGCGAGCCCTTCGACGCGGCGCAGCTCGTCGGCGGGGACGGCCAGCTCGAGCGACGGCAGCTTGCGCAGCAGGACTTCCAGCGTCACCTGCAGTTCGGTGCGGGCCAGCGGCTGCCCGAGGCAGGCGTGCGCGCCGGCACCGAACGCGAGGTGCGGGTTCGGGCTGCGGCCGAGGTCCATTTCGGACGCGTTCTCGAACGCGGCCTCGTCGCGGTTCGCCGCGGCCATGCTGCACATCGCGGTGGTGCCGGCGGGCAGGACGGTGCCGGCCACCTCGAAGTCGTCGGAGAGGTAGCGGGACATGCCGATCCCCGCGTTCGCGTCGAACCGCAGCGATTCCTCGACCGCGGTGCGCACGAGCGCCGGGTCGGCCAGCAGCCGCTCCCACCGGGTCCGGTCGGCGAGCAGCAGCGCGACCATCTTGGCGATCATGTTGGCGGTGGTCTCGTGGCCGGCGATCAGCAGGCCGATGCCGGTGGCGATCAGCATCGCGTCCGGCCAGCCTTCGGGCAGCAGCGCGCTGAGGATGTCGTCGCCGGGGTCGGCCCGCTTGGCGGCGATGAGCCCGCCCATGTACCGCCCGAACTCCTGCTGCGCGGCGTCGAACTCGGCCTGGGTGTAGCGGGTCATGCTGAGCATGACGTCCGACCAGTGCGCGAACCGGTCGCGGTCGGAGTCCGGGACGCCGAGCATGTCGCAGATGACCCAGACGGGCAGCGGGAAGGCGAGCCCCGCCTTGAGGTCCCCGGGCGCGCCCTTCGCGACGAGGTCGTCGACGAGCTGTTCGGCCATCGCGGCCATTCCGGGCCGCAGCGCGGTCATCCGCTTGGCGGTGAACCACTTCCCGATCGTGCGGCGCCAGGTGAGGTGGGCTTCGCCGTGCTGCGGGAGGACGGTCGCCATCTCGCTGTTGAACACCCCGCCGGACTCGGTGTCGGCGACGCGGGCGGCGTTGTCGGCGGGTGTGGGCCGGGTCCACCGCGGATCGGACAGCACGTTCTTGACGTCGGCGTAGCGGGTGATCAGGGCGGCTTCGTCGCCGCTGGCCAGCCGCACGGGCGCGACCGGGCACTTCGCGCGGAACTCGGCCCACTCCGCGGGCGGCGCGAGCGCGGTTTCGGCGACGAACGGGAAGCGCGGCCGCTCGGTGTGGCTTTGCGTCATGGCGGTCTCCTCGTTGGTGAATGACCCCTACGAGGCAGCATGGCCATGGAACTTGATTACGTTAAGCGCTTGACTTAAATGTCGGCGACACCGGAGCGCGCCCGGGCGCTGCCGGCCGGGCTACTCGCGCTCGACCTTGCGCAGGCCACCCTCGGGCGTCCACCACTCGACGACCAGCAGCGTCGCCGCCGCGTTCAGGTGCGTGTGCACCACCTCGGCGATGTCGACGCGGAACCGCTCGCCGTCGTCGACGGCCCGGCCGGAGATCTTCGCCTCCCCCGGCCACTTCGCCTCTTCGCCGTCGACCGGGTCGATCGTCGCGCTGTGCAGCGCCACCCGCGGGTCCCGCCGCAGATCGGCGCCCTTGCGCGCGTTCGGCATCGAGCCGAACGTCAGCTCGCCGTCGTCGAACTTCGTCTCGATGCCCGAGATCCGCGGCGAACCGTCGGCCCGGAGGGTCGCCATCGTCTTGTGCCTGCGCGCGTCGAACAACGTCCGCACGCGCTTCGCGAACTCGGGTTCCGCCGCCTCGACCTCACGCCACGCCGTCATGCGGTCATGATGGCAGCCACCGCGCGGGGACGGCGACGGGTTTGCGGAACACCAGCCCGATCGGTGCGGCCGGCTCCGCCAAGGCGATCCCGGGCAACCGGTCGAGCACGGTCTCGAGCGCGATCCGCGCCTCCAGCCGGGCGAGGTCGGCGCCGAGGCAGAAGTGCGGCCCGTGTGCGAACGCCAGCTGTTTGCGCAGGTCCGGCCGGTTTGGGTCGAAGACGTCCGGGTGCTCGAACACCGCCGGGTCGCGGTTGGCGGCCGTGAGCGAGACCGTCACGAGGTCGCCCTTCGCGATCGACGCCCCCGCCAGCTCGACGTCGCGGGTCGCGTACCGGTCGACCACCGCCGCCGCGGGCTCCAGGCGCAGCGACTCCTCGATCGCGGCCGGGACGAGCGCGCGGTCGGCCCGCACCTCCGCCAGCCGCGCGGGTTCGCGCAGCAGGTGCAGCAGGAGGTTGGCGATCATGCCCTCCGTCGTCTCGATGCCGCCGAACATCAGCACCGCCGCGTTCGACACCACCTCCGGCAGCTCCAGCGCCGAGGCCGCCTCGGTGAGCAGTGAGGGTCGCCCGACCGTGCCTTCGATGTGCGCGCGCAGCTCGCCGAACGCCTCCGCACCACGCTCCCCCGGCGAACGGCCGGCCGAAATGTCGTCCACTGTGGACACGATCGCGTCGTACCAGGCCAGCACCTTCGCGGTGTCGGTGCCGTCCAGGCCCAGCGCGTCCGCCACCACGGCGACCGCCAGCGGACCGGCCAGCGCCCGCCGCAGTTCCGCGCGCCCGGCGGCGGCGAACCCGTCGACCAGCCGGGCGCATTCGCCACGGACGAACCCTTCGAACCTCTCGGAGATCTCCCGCGGCCGGAAGTGCCGGGCGAACGGCGTCCGGTGGCGGGCGTGCTCGCCCGCGTCGAGCGAGAGCATCGACGGGCCGACGACCCGGGCGGTCGAGAAGCGCGGATCGTCCACGGTGAAGGTGGCCGCGTCGCGCATGACCCGCAGCGCGAGGTCGTGCCGCGTGACGAGCCAGCCGTTCAGCTCGGGCAGCCAGGCCACCGGCTCGGTCGCCCGGAGCCGGGCCAGCAGCGGGTACGGGTCGGTCGTGAGCTGCCCGACCGTCACGCCCGCAGCCCCGCGATGAGCAGCCCGACCAGCCGGCGGGCGTCGTAGTCGGGGTTGTCGTCCTCCGCGCCGATGCACAGGTTGCCGACCCCGCGCATCAGCTCCAGCGGGCGCACCTTCGCCGTCAGCCCGGCGGCTTCGAGCAGCTGGGCACACACCGGGACCAGGCGATCGAGGAAGTACGCGTGCAGCGTCGCGAAGCCGTCGCCCTGCAGGACGCCCGCGAGCCCGTGCTTGGTCACCAGGAAGTCGACGAACAGGTCGATCCACCGGCTCAGCGCCTCGTGCGGCGAGGACGCCGTCTCCAGCAGCGCGGGACCCGCGGCGGCGCAGGCTTCCACCTGGTGCCGGTAGACCGCGACGATCAGGTCGGCGCGCGTCGGGAAGTGGCGGTAGATCGTGCCCATCCCGACGCCGGCCTTCGCCGCGATGTCCCGCACCGGGGCGTCCACCCCCGACGCGACGAAGACCGCGGCCGCCGCGTCGAGCAATGTCTTCTCGTTGCGCCGGGCGTCCGCGCGCTTGGGTTTGCTCACCACACCTCCCGGGGTTGCTAACCGGAACGATGCTCCGTATCGTTAGCGGAGCAACGTTCCGCTTGCCATCATCCCACGGAGGGACCCCCTCATGCAGTACCGCACCCTGGGCCGCACCGGCGTCCAGGTCAGCAGCCTCGCGCTCGGCGCGATGAACTTCGGCGCGATCGGGCGCACCACCCAGGACGAGGCCACCGCCATCGTCGACGCCGCCCTCGAGGGCGGGATCAACCTCGTCGACACCGCCGACATGTACGGCCAGGGCGAGTCGGAGGTCATGGTCGGCAAGGCGATCAAGAACCGCCGCGACGACCTCGTGCTCGCCACCAAGGCCGCGATGCCGATGGGCGAGGAGCGCAACCACCGCGGCACCTCGCGCCGCTGGATCTTCAAGGCCCTCGAAGACAGCCTGCGCCGCCTCGACGTCGACCACGTCGACCTGTACCAGATGCACCGCTGGGACCCGGCCACCAGCGACGAGGAAGCGCTTTCCGCGCTGACCGACCTGCAGCGCGCGGGCAAGATCCGCTATTTCG
This sequence comes from Amycolatopsis sp. NPDC049691, assembly GCF_040675005.1. Taxonomy (NCBI): domain Bacteria; kingdom Bacillati; phylum Actinomycetota; class Actinomycetes; order Pseudonocardiales; family Pseudonocardiaceae; genus Amycolatopsis; species Amycolatopsis sp. NPDC049691. The sequence goes on along the minus strand of NZ_JBFANX010000021.1, from coordinate 97,663 downwards.
GCTCGTCGACGTTCCCCGCGTACCGGATCGTGCAGGCCCAGTGGGCCGCGCGGGAAAACCACCTGGGCCGGTACGTCACCGAGCAGCCCAGCTACTCGATCCTGCAACGCGGCATCGAGGCCCACGTCCTGCCGGTGACGCAGGAGTACGGCCTCGGCGTGCTGGCCTGGAGCCCCCTGGCCTCGGGCTGGCTCTCGGGCGCGGTCCGCGCCGGGCGGGAGATCACCACGAACCGCGCCGGCGCCCTGCCCCAGCGCTTCGACCTCGCCGACCCGGCCAACCAGGCCCGCCTCGACGCCGTCGAGCAGCTCGTCAAGATCGCCGAGCAGGCGGGGCTTTCGCTGATTCAGCTGTCGCTCGGCTTCGTCACGGCGCACCCGGGCGTGACCAGCGCGCTCATCGGCCCGCGCACCCTCGACCACCTGAAGTCGCAGCTCGCGGCGGCCGACACCGTCCTGCCCGCCGACGTCCTCGACGAGATCGACGCGGTCGTCGCGCCCGGCGTCGACCTGGCCGCGCACGAGAAGTTCGACACCCCGCCCGCCCTGCTCGAGAAGTCCCTCCGGAGGCGATGATGACCAGCTTCGGCATCCTGACCGCGCCCATGAACGTGGGCTACGAGGAGATCCGGCGCGTCTGGCGTGAAGCCGACGAGATCCCCGAGATCGAGCACGCCTGGCTGTTCGACCACCTCATGCCGATCGGCGGCGACCCGGACGGCCCGATCTTCGAAGGCTGGACACTGCTTTCGGCGCTGGCCGCGCAGACCGAGCGGATCCGGCTCGGCCTGATGGTCACCAGCAACCGCTTCCGGCCCCCCGCGGTGCTGGCGAAGATCGCGACCACGGTGGACATCGTGTCCGGCGGGCGGCTCGACTTCGGCATCGGCGCCGGCTCCCGCCCGAGCCACCCGCTGGCCCGCCGGGAGTACGACGGCCACGGGCTGCCCTACCACACCCAGGACGACGCCGTCGCCGCGCTCGCCGAGGCGTGCACGGTCATCCGTCGCTTGTGGACCGCCGAGGAGCCGTTCGACTTCGACGGCGAGCACGTCAAGCTGAAGGGCGCGTTCGGCAACCCCAAGCCGGTGCAGCGCCCGCACCCGCCGATCATGATCGGCGGCCGGGCGAGCGCGACGCTGCGCGTGGTCGCCGAGCACGCCGACCAGTGGAACATCCCCGGCGGCGGCGACATCGACGACCTCGCCGGCCGCAGCAGGCTCCTCGACCGCTACTGCGCGGAGATCGGCCGCGACCCGGCTTCGATCCTGCGCTCGATCTTCCTCGCCGTCGACTACGACAAGCCGGCCGCCACCCGGGAAAAGATCGAAGAAGCGGTCGGTGCCGGGTTCGGCCACGTGGTCCTCGGCCTGGCGAACCCGTATCCGGACGGCGTGGTCCGGTGGGTCGCCGACGAGCTGATCCGCTGAGCTACTTGTCCACTCCTTCGTAGGTGCCCTGGGTGAACCGGCGCGAGAACACGAAGTAGACGACGGCGACCGGCACCGTCATCAGCAGGGCCGCGGCGAGCTTGAGCGGGAACTGGTTGCCCTGCCCCAGTTCACCGGACACCAGACCGGCCACGCCAGAGGTCAACGTGTTCAGCGCCGGGTCCTGTCTCGACACGATGTAGTGCGGCAGCTCGTTCCAGGATCCCTGGAACGACAGGATGGTCACGGTGATCAACGCCGGTTTCGACATCGGCAGCACCACCGACCGGAACGTCCGGAACGGGCCGGCACCGTCGATGCGCGCGGCCTCCTCCACGCTCACCGGCACGGTGTCGAAGAACTGCTTCATGATGAACACCCCGGTGCCGTCGACGAGCAGCGGGACGATCATGCCCGCGTAGCTGTCGTACATGCCGAACTGGTTCAGCACCAGGAACTTCGGGATCAGCAGCACCACGCTCGGGACCGCGATGACCGCCAGGACCGCGCCGAAGACCGCCTGACGGCCGCGGAACCGCAGCCGGGACAGGGCGTACCCGGCCAGGGAGTCGAACACGACCCGCCCGACGGTGATCGTCACCGAGACGAACACCGAATTGGCCGCCCAGCGCGGGAAGTCCTGCTCGGCGAGCGTCCGGAAGACGCTCACCGACCACTGCCGGGGCCACGGCAGGAGCGGGTGCGCCGTAGCGTCGGCGTCGGTCTTGAACGCCGTCGCGAGCTGGATCAGGAAGGGGTAGATGTACAGCGCCGCGACCAGGACGAGGACCGCGTAGCCGAGCCGGCGTTTCTTCATCGGCGCTCCCGCAGGGCCCAGCGCTGCACCAGCGTGAAGGCCACGATCACGACGAACAGGAGGAACGCGATCGCCGCGCCCTGGCCCCACTGGTGGCCGACGAACGACGTCGAGTACGACAGGTAGGCCGGCGTCAGGGTGGTGTTGGCCGGGTTGCCGCGGCTGAGCACGTACACCTGGTCGAAGACCTGCCAGGTGCCGATCAGGCCGAGCGTCAGCACGAGGAACAGCGTCGGGCGCAGCTGCGGCAGCGTGACGCGCCAGAAGCGCTGCCACGACGTCGCGCCGTCGATCAGCGCGGCTTCGTCGACCGACGGCGGCAGGTTCTGCAGCGCCGCGTAGAACATCAGCATGAAGCCGCCGGTGGAGGTCCAGACGACGAGCACGATGATCGAGCACATCGCCACGCTCGGGCCGGCCAGCCAGTCCCACCAGGACAGTCCGAGGAAGCCGTGGCCCGCCAGGGCGGACGGCGGGTTCGCCGGGTCGCCGAGGGCGAGGTGGAAGATCCCGCGCGGGTCGGCGAACCAGCTGGGACCGTCCACTCCGAACAGCTTGAGCGCGGCGTTCACCGTGCCGGTGCTGGAGAACAGGAACAGGAACACCACCGAGATGGCGACCGAGCTGGTCACGGTCGGGAAGTAGAACGCGGTCCGGAAGAACTGCCGCCCCCGCAGCTTTCGCCGATCGAGCAGCACCGCGAGGAAGAGGGCGAGCGCGGTTTGGAGGGGGACCACGAAGAGCACGAAGTAGCCGTTGTTGCGGACGCTGGTGGCGAAGTTCTGCCGTGTCAGCCCCGGTTCGGCGAGCAGGGCGGCGTAGTTCTCCCCGCCGACGAAGTGCACGCGCGAGGAGAACGGGCTGCCGTTGCCGGTCCAGTCGCTGACGCTCACCCACAGCGCCATCAGGATCGGCAGCACCATGAACAGGCCGAGCACGAGCAGCGTCGGGGCGAGGAAGAGCCAGCCGGCCCGGCCGTCGCGCCGGAGGGGGCGGCGGCTCCGGCCGCTTCGCGCGGGCGTGGCGGCCGGAGCGGTGAGGACGGTGCTCACGGCGTCACTGCCCGAGCGCGGCCGCGGTGTTCTGCTGCAGCTGCTGCAGGATCCGCTTCGGGTCGGCACCCGGCAGCTGCTGCAGCTGGGCGTCGAAGTCGGTCAGCACGGGGTCCATTTTGGTCAGCGTGACGGGCCCGTGCGCGTGGTCGGCCCCGGCGACGAACGCCGCCTGCGCGGGGAACTTCTGCTCGTACTGCGCCCGCACGGACTGCCGCGACGGGATCACGCCGAACGCGTCGGCGAACGCGAGCTGCTGCTGTGGCTGCATGAACGAGTCGACGAGCTGCTTCGCCTGTTCCTGGAACTTGCTCTTGGCGGCGATGCCCCAGCACTGCGTGAACGACAGTGTGCCGGGCCCGGCCGGCCCGGCAGGCAGCGCGACGACGCGGTACTTGACGTTCGGGTAGTCCTTCTTCATGCCGCCGGCCAGCCAGTTGCCGTCGATGCTCATCGACGCCTTGTGCTGGCCGAACGCCTCGCCGGAGTCGCCGGCGCCGAGCTGCTTCGGGTACTTGGCCACGCCCGAGGCGAGCAGGTCGCGGACGTAGGTCAGGGCCTGGAGGTTCTGCGGTGTGTCGGCGGTGGCTTTCTTCTGGTCGGCGTCGACGGCCCAGCCGCCGGCCTGGACGAGGAAGGCACCGATGCGGTCGCGGGTGTCGTTGAACACCAGCCCGGTGCGGCCGCCGGTGGTCAGCCTCTGCGCGACGGTCTTCAGCTGGTCCCACGTCTTGGGGACGTCGTTGTCGGTCAGCCCGGCCGCGGCCCAGTCGTCGGTGTTGATCGCGAGGGCGAGGGTCGAGAAGTCCTTGGGGGCGCAGTAGAGCTTGCCGTCCTTGGTGAACGTCGTGCGCAGCGTCGGGTAGATGTCGTCCTTGTAGGACAGATTGTCGCCGTACGGGAGCATTTCTTCGGCGTAGCCCTGGAACTTGGTGGCGTCGACGGCGAAGACGTCCGGCGGGCTGCCCGCGGCGAAGCCCTGGCTGAGCTGCTGCGCGAGGTCGTTGGCGCTGACGACCTCGGCCTTGGAGCCGTCGGGGTGCCACGCGGCGGCGGCGTCCTGCATGGCCTTGAGCTCGGCGCCGCCGCTCGCGGCGATCATCACCTTGAGCGTGGCGGGCCCGGACTGCTGGGTCGCGGGCCGCGACGAGTCGTCGAAGCCGCTGCCGCAGGCGGAAAGCGGGAGCAGCAGGCCGGCCGCCGCGAAGGCGGCCACAGTTCGGCGGGGAAGCATCGATCCTCCTTGATCGCGCGGGGACTCAGGTGGTGCGGAGCACGAGGTGCGGGGTGAAGAGGGTGGTCGCGGGTTCGGAGCCGGCTTCGCCGCGCAGGGCGGTCCGCAGCCGCCGGACGCATTCGGCGGCGACGTCGGCGATGGGCTGGGCCACGCTGCTCAACCCCAGCACGGCGGCGGTCGGGGTGTCGTCGAAGCCGATGACGGCGGCGTCGGCCCCGGGCCGGATCCCGCGGTCCCGCAGTTCGGCGGTGACCCCGAGGGCGAGCGAGTCGCTGGCGCAGACGAAAGCCGTCGGTTCGTGAGCCTCCAGCAGCCGGGCGGCGGCCGAACGTCCCCCTTCCACGCCGTCGAACACCGCGATCTGCGGCCCCTCCCCCAGCCCGGCCGCGGCGAGGCCCGCCGCCCAGCCCGCGCGGCGGTCGTCACCGCTGCCCGACCCCTCCGGCCAGCCGACGAACGCGATCCGCCGGTGCCCCTGGCGGACCAGGTGATCGGTGGCCAAGCGGGTGCCCGCGGCGCCGTCGACGTCGACCCACGGGTGCGTGTCCTCCGCACCCCACGGCCGGCCGAACGTGACGAACGGCAGCTGCCGCTCGAGCAGCCAGCGGGTGCGCAGGTCGTCGTGGTGGGTGCTGGTCAGCACGAACCCGTCGATCCCGACCGAGGCGATCAGGTCGGCGTACGCGCGGGTCTCGGCCTCGTCGTCGGCCGCGGTGAACAGCATGATCCGGTGGTCGTAGCGCTCGGCGGTCGCGGTCAGCGAGTGCAGGAACTGGTCGAGCACGACGCCGCTCACGCCGTTGCCCGACGGCGGGATGCACAGCCCGATGATCTGCGACCGCGTGGTGCGCATCTGGCGCGCGGCGGTGTTCGGGCGGTAGCCGAGCCGTTCGATGGCGGCCAGCACGCGTTCGCGCGTCTCCGGGCTCACCACCTCGGGCGAGTTGATCACGTTGGACACGGTCTGGCGCGACACCGCGGCCGCCTCGGCAACCGAGTTCAGCGTGGGCCGTCCCATGTCCTGCCTCCGGGTTTGAACGTTCAACTGCGGGCCACTCTGAACCCGTGGCGCTGAGCTGTCAAGACTTCGAAGTCAGTTGACATTCTTTCGTTTGATCGATCCAATCGTAGGCATGGCCGACCTCCAGCCCCTGCTCCACGACCTCGCGATCGCCCTGCACGCCCCGACCGTCGTGCTGTCCGGCCGGGACGGGCAGATCCGCGCCGGCGGGACCCAGGGCCTGCTCCACGGCGACCTCCGGCTGCTCAGCGAAGCCGTGGTGACGGTCGACGGCGACGAGCCGGAGGCCATCGGCGGCGACGAGCCGAGCGCCGACCGCGCACGGTTCACCGGGCTGCTGCGCCGGCTCGGCGACCCCGGCCCGGACCCGACGGTGTGGCTGCGGCGCGATCGCACGGTCACGGCGTCCGGGATGACCGAGGAGCTTTCGCTGGTCTCGACGGCTTCGCTGAACCGCCGGCGCGTCGTGGAAGTCGTGCTGGCGGCCGACTTCGCGCCGATCGACGAGATCAAGTCGGGTGGCCGCCGCTCCCCCGTCGTCCCGGCCGGCGGGCGGTGGTCCGCTTCCTCGGCGGTCTCCGAGGTGACGGCCGAAGGCGCCGAAATCGTCGTCGACGGGCCCCGGCTCCGGCTGCGCTGGACGGTGGCGGGTCCGGCGACCCTGCGCTGGTCGTTGCGGGTTTCCGACGAGCGGGCCCTGTTCGTCCCCGGCGGCGTCCGGCTGCCGCGACCGCGGGTGCACGCCGACGACCGCCGGTTCACCGCGTTGCTGGACCGCGCGCTCGACGACCTCGACGGGCTGCTCCTGGCCGAGCGCGACCACCCGGTCGACGCGTTCGCCGGCGCGGGCGCCCCGTGGTTCCTCACGCTGTTCGGCCGCGACAGCCTGTGGGCCGCGCGGCTCGCGTTGCCGCTGTCGGTCGACCTGGCGGGCGGAACACTGCGGACGCTCGCCCGCGCCCAGGGCACGCGGCACGACCCGGCGACCGGCGAGGCGCCGGGCAAGATCCTGCACGAGCGGCGCCGGGACGTCTTCGAGACGATCGACGGCGCTTCGCTGCCCGCCGAGTACTACGGGACGGTCGACGCGACCGCGTTGTGGGTGTGCCTGCTGCACGACGCGTGGCGCTGGGGCCTGCCCGAGGACGAGGTCCGCGACCTGCTGCCGACGCTGCGGTTCGCGCTGTCCTGGATCACCGGCGCGGCGGACCCGGACGGCGACGGGTTCGCCGAGTACCGCGACGAAAGCGGGCACGGCCTGGCCAACCAGGGGTGGAAGGACTCCGGCGACGCCGTCCGCTTCCACGACGGCGCGCAGGCGAAACCCCCGATCGCGTTGAGCGAAGTCCAGGCGTACCAACACGAAGCCGTGGTGCGCGCGGTCTCCTTGCTGACTGCTTTGGGCGAGCCCGTTTCCGGTCTTTCCGAGTGGGCTGCTTCCCTGCGTTCGCGGTTCCGGGAGAGGTTCTGGGTGTCCACTCCGGACGGTCGTTACCCGGCACTGGCCCTGGACGGCGACAAGCGGCCGGTGGACGCCCTGACGAGCAACATCGGCCACCTGCTCGGCACCGGGCTGCTTTCCGACGACGAAAGCGCGTCGATCGGGGAACTGCTGCTGACTTCGTCGCTGTCATCAGGCTTCGGGTTGCGCACGATGAGCGCGGCTTCGGGCGGTTATTCGCCGTTGAGCTACCACTGCGGCTCGGTCTGGCCCCACGACACGGCGATCGTGGTCCGCGGTCTGCAGCGATCCGGCCAACCGGCCCGCGCCGCGGCCCTGGGTGCGCAATTGCTTTCCGCCGCACCGGCTTTCGACTACCGGCTGCCGGAACTTTTCGCCGGGTACGGCGTCGCGGAGACGACGATGCCGATGCCGTACCCGGCGTCGTGCCGCCCACAGGCGTGGTCGGCGGCGGCCGCGGTGAGCTTGCTGGTGGCGTTCCTCGGCTTGGCCGTCGACGTCCCGGCGGGCACGGTTTCCCTGACCCCGCCCCAGCCGAGCCCGGTCGGCGCGCTGCGGGTGTCGGGCCTGCCACTGGCGGGTGGCACCCTCGACGTCTCTCTCTCGGCCGAGGGCGAGGTCACCGACTTGCGGCTGCCGCCGGGGTTTTCAGTCCTTTCGGAACAGTCCAGTGAGTAGGAACCGCTTGCCGAAGCGGCCGGTTTCCTCTCGCATCGGGCGCAGTTCCAGTTCGGTGAAGCCGTCGAACAGGTTTCGCAGTTCGTCGGGTGAGTACGCGAGGCCGCCGTGGAGACTGCGGTCGCGGTAGAGCTGCGCGTCCGGGATTTCCGTGCCGGAGTCGGGGCTTCCGGTGCCGGCGGCGAAGCAGACGAGGCCGAAGTGCCCGCCGGGTTTCAGGTACCGGTCGAGCAGGCCCAGGTAGCTGATCCGCCGGTGCGGCGCGAGGTGGTGCAGGCAACCCGAGTCGTAGACCAGGTCGTACTCCGCGTGCGGCAGGTCCGCGGCGAAGATGTCGGCTTGGTGGAAGCGGACGCCGTCGACGCGTTCGCACGCCCAGGCGATCGCTTCCGGTGAGCCGTCGACCGCGTCGACGTCGTAGCCGGCTCCGGCGAGCCTGCGCGCGTTGCGGCCGGGCCCGCACCCCAGTTCCAGCGCGCGGCTGCCGTTCAGCCGGCCGTCTCGCAGCCAGGCGTCGAGGTTTTCGTCGGGTTCGTCGACGAAGAACGGCACGGGCCGGTCGCGGTCGGCGTAGAAGTCGTCCCACTCGATGTTCTCGAAGAAACCGTCCAGCATCCGCAGGAGGTCGTCGACCGACCGGATGTCCCGGTTCACCGTTCGACGTGCGCGCGCACGGCTCGCAGTTCCTCGTCCACGACCGCCATCTGCGCCTCCACGGCCGCAGGCTCGGCGTCCTCGGGGAAGAAGAGGCTGAAGATCAGTTCCGCGCCGGTCAGGTTGGGCACGACCCGCGCGAAGAGGCCGAGGTTGGGGGCGTCGGCGCTGACGAAGTCGACGACGCCGTGGTCGGGCGCGACCTTGACGGCGACCGGCCGCGCGTCCTCGCCCACGCGCCAGACGTCACCGTGGTCGTGCTCGACGCTGGTCGCGAACCCCGGCGCCCATTCGGGCAGGCGGCGGGCGTCGGAGAGGTAGGCGAAGACCCGCGCGGGCGGCGCGGAGACGGAGATGGTGCGCGTCTCGGCGCGCCCCGGCTTGAAGGTGGTCATGACGGAAACGATACGCACCTGCTTATCATCTGTCCACGCGTAAAATCCGCCGGGTGAGCGAGGACCTCGGAGCGTTGTGCGCCGGAGCGGCCCGAGCGCTGGCCGAGGCCGAGCGCCCGGTGCTGGAGTCGCACGGGCTCACGATGTGGCAGTACGTGGTGCTGTCGGCACTGTCGACGGGCGCGGCGGCGAGCCAGCTGGTGCTGGCCCAGCAGATCCACTACGACAAGACGCGGTTGATCGCATTGCTGGACGGGCTGGAGGCGGCGGGGCTGGTGACCCGAGCCCCGGACCCGGCCGACCGCCGGGCGAGGGTGGTCCGGTTGACGGAGGCGGGGATCTCGCGCCACGCGGCGGTCCGGGCGGCGATCCGGGAGCTGGAGGAGCGGATGCTGGCGGGGTTGAGCGCCGAGGAGCGGCGGGCGCTGCGGGCGGGCCTGGCCCACCTGGCGAACCCGGACTGACGGTCACCGTTGAGTCGCATCCAGCGGCCTCGCGCAACACCAGCTCTCTTCGCCGCGACTCCAGGGAGGTTCAGCCCCCGAACGCCAGGAGATCACCGTGCCCGCCAGACTGGACGTCCCGCCGAATGGACCAGAGCGGAAGAAGTTCGACGACCTCGTCCGGAGTGAGCGCCTGCTACGCAAGAAACTCGCAGAACGCCGAGCGAGAATATTCGACCAGGATACCGCGGATGATCTGCGCGAAAAGCTGGATACCCTGCTCAATTCCATGTCGGCGATCGCGCTGGACGAGCCGTTCTGGGAACGATTGAAAAATACCGAAGACTATGCACCTCTGACCGAAGAAGATCTCGACGAGCTCACCCAAGTCGCCTGGGCGACGCTTCCTTACGTCTTGGAAACCTGGGGGTACGCGGACCCGCCGCCACCACCGGCCAGCGTGCTGGTAGCCAACACCGTCACCGCTCTCAACGCAGCCTTCGACTTCGCAACCGACCGCCACACAGCCATCAACGAGACCAGATGGCACCTCACCACCCTCGTCATGAGAGTCCGGCGGCAGATCGGTCAGCTCACCACCTCCGGCTCGTCTCCAGAGCGGCTTCACGGCCTGGCCAAGTCCCTCGGCACGAGCGCACGCGACCTGATCGTGCCGGTCGGCGCGAGCTTCGCGGGAATCATCACCGAATCACTGGCGGCGAAGTCCGACCCGACGGCCGCCAAACTCGCGGGAAAGTTCGCCGAACACAGCACTCGACTCGGCCTGGAGGCAGTCGTGGGCCGTTCGGCCGAGCGACGAGCAAGCACAGCACAGCCTTCCGACCGTGCACTGCGTGAGATAACGCCCATTGCCGTGCACTTGAACGGCGTCTCGGACAATCTGCACCGAGCCAGTGTCGAAGGTGCCGAAGATCAGGTTGGAGGCCTGCTTGCATACGCGCGCAAACATGCATCCAGAGTGAGGGAGCTGGCCGGCGGCCGGACCCCGCACTTGTCGCACGCTGTCGACAACTTGGCCGCCACGTTGATCCAGGCGATCGAGATCCATCGCAGCGGCGGCGATCCGACGGAGCTGCTCGACGCGAGCCAAGACGCCCTGGGTATCGCCTACCGGATCGTCCTCGACCGCGCTGACAGCCTGCCCCGCACCGACACGATCGATGAAGCCGAAGGCATCGTTTTCCCACCGGAAGTCGACCCGGATCCGGTCTCGTTTCACGATGATATCGATTTGTCGTCGATCGACGAGTCGACGACTCTGGAAACGAAAATTGACGGCGACTTGTTCGGCCCTGATCTCTCGGAGCCGGACGATTCAGCCGAAATCGGGTCTGGCGAGGTGAACCTTTGATGCGGCGGGTGACAGGCCGGAGACCTGCCACCCGCCTCGCTGTCACGCCACCGAGCAGAGGGTTCCGTTCAGCCTGAACGCCACCGGCAGGATGTTCGGCCCACCGTAGTCCGCGACGAACCCGACATCCACCCCCGAGCCCAACGCCGCCGACGACGTCACCTTCACCGTCGCCCCCTCCTGGACCCATGTTCCGTTCCAGCCGCTCGTCACCCGCTGGCGTGCCGTCGGCCAGGTGAACGTCAACGTCCAATCACCCGTCACCGCCGCGGATGTCACGTGGATTCCGCCCACGAAACCACTCGCCCAGTCGTTCACGTCCGTCAACTTCACCGCGCAGCTGCTCGCGGCGGGCGCGCCCGTCGTCAACGTCAGCGGTGGTGACGCCCACGACACGTGACCCGCCGCGTCGCGGGCCAGTACGTTCACCGTGTACCTCGTCCCCGGCACCAGGTTCTCGACACCCAGGGACGTCCCCGTCGTCTCGCCCCACTCCTCGCTCACCGCTCCCACCTGGCGGTACACCTCGTACTTCACGCCCGGTGCCGACGCCGGCCACGTGATCGTCGCCGTCGTGTCGGTCGTCGTCGCGGTCGGTTGGCCGGGGGCGGCCAGTGGCGAGGCCGCGGCGTGCAGCACCACCGTCGTCAGCGAATACGGCGGCAGCGTGCCGTCCCAGGTAGACGATCGGGTGATCGACGTTGCTCCGTTCGTGAACGTGTACACCTCGGCCACGGAACCCGCGGGCTCGAGGTCGACCGTCCGCGCCGCCGCGGGGTCCTTGTTCACCAGCAACACCGCCACGTCGCCGTTCGGACGGCGGGCCGCGTGCGCGTCGACCAACGGGTCGTCCGCCGCGGCGCGGATGAACTGGTCACCCGGGCGCGCGAACGTGCTCAGCATCTTCAGCCCGTAGTACGGCGCGAACGGCGTGTTCAGCGCCGGCTCGCACCCACCGTCCACACAGGTCCCGCTGGACAGCAGGCCGGAGTCGCCGTAGTCCGGATAGCCGGCCACTGTGGACACCGTGGTCGGGCCGTTGTGCGTGTCCCACCAGTCCACTGTGAACACGCCGTTCTCCAGCATCGACGCGTACGTCTCGGCCGCGAACAGCGCGCCCGGCTGGGTGTCCATACCGACCGGGGTGTTCGTCTCGGTCAGCGCGATGCCGAGTGGCTTGCCCGCGTACCGCGTGATCTGCTCGCGCGCCAGGTAGAGCATGTCGTCCACCTGCTCGGTCCGGGAAAGCGCTTCCTCCGCCGTCGATCCGCTCGGGTACCAGTGCAGCACGGCGAAGTCGACGTGCGGGCCCGCGATCGAGAGCACCGTCTGGTTCCACGTGCCGGTGTCACCGGCCGCGACGATCCCGTCCGGCCAGTTCGCCGGCGTCGTCAGCACGGCGCCGATCTTCACCGACGGGTCCACCGCCTTCATCGCGTCGGCATAAGCCACGACGCCCGCGGCGTACGCGGCCGGGCTCTTGTCCTCGTGGTTGTCGGCCTCCCAGTTCGCGCCGTAGTGGCCGTTGCCGTACAGCTCGTTGCCGATCTCCCAGTACTTGACGCCGTACCCCTTCGTGACGTTCGCGTACCGCACCCAGTCGGCGGCTTCCGCCGGGGTTCCGGTGCCGTAGTTGGCGATGACGATCGGCTGGGCGCCCGCCCGCCGGACGCCGCCCATGAAGGTGTCGAAATCGGTGTTCGGCGCCACGTAGCCGCCGGGCGCAGTGTTGTCCTTCCAGTGGTAGATGTCGCCGTAGGAGCCGCCGGGGTACCGCATCGTGCGGACCCCGGCGGCGCCGTACAGGTCGGCGACGGCATCGGTGCCGAGCTGGCTGTCCCACACGGCGTGGTTGACGCCGACGGCGGTGCCCGGCACGGTGGCCAGCCCCGCTTTCGCGTTGACGGTCACGGTCGTTCCGGCCGGGGTCGCCGCGGCGGCCGCCGGCACCGCCGCCGCGAGCACGGCCGCCACCGGCCACGCTGCCCAGCGCAGACGTCGAGCTGTCATCGAAGGGTCCATCCTCTCGTCGGGCACGAACGGATGGCTGGAAGCGCTCTCAGAGCAGAGAACCAGTGCGTGGCCCGGAAGTCAACGGAAGTCCCGCGACGGGCCTGTCCGCATCGACAGGTCGAGCGGTTCGAGCCGGTCCGCGACGAGTGTGACCACCCCTTCGGCCGCCTGGACGTACCCGCGGACCAGCAACGCGGCGCTCGTGTGGGCGACCAGCCGCTGCCGGCGCCAGAGCCCCGGGGAGACGATCACGTTGGCCATGCCGGTCTCGTCCTCCAGGTTGAGGAACGTGATCCCGCCCGCGGTCGCCGGGCGCTGGCGGTGGGTCACCGCGCCGCCGACCCAGACGCGCGTCCCGTCCTCGGCGCGTGCCAGCTCCGCCGTCGTGATCGCGCCGCGCGCGACCAGCAGCGCGCGCAGGTACTCGACCGGGTGGCTGTCCGGGGAGACGCCGGTGGCCCACAGGTCCGCCGCGGTGACCTCCAGCCGCGTCATGCCCGGCAGCGCGGGCGCGTCGAGGCCCGGGGCCAGGCCGGGCAGGTGCCCGGGCCGGGTGGCCGCCGCGGCGCCGGCGGCCCAGAGGTCGCGGCGCCGGTCGCCGCCGAACGCGCCGGCCGTCGCCAGTGCCTCGACGACGTTCTTCTTGAGCTGGACGCGGCGGGTGAGGTCGCCGACCCCGGCATACGGGCCGTGCGCGGCGCGTTCGGCGACGATCTCGTCGGCGACGGCGGCGCCGAGGTGCCGGACACCGGCGAGGCCGAGGCGGAGCGCGACGCCGCCGGTGCTTTCGGCGTCGGGTTCGAGCGTCGCGTGCGCGAGGCTGGCGTTGATGTCCGGTTCGCGGACGCGGACACCGTGGCGGCGCGCGTCGGCCACCAGCGACTGCGGGCTGTAGAACCCCATCGGCTGCGCGCGCAGCAGGCCCGCGCAGAAGGCCGCCGGGTAGTAGCGCTTCAACCACGCCGACGCGTACACGAGCAGCGCGAACGACATCGAGTGCGCTTCGGGGAAACCGTAGCCGGAGAAGGCGTGGATCTGCTCGAAGATCCGCGTCGCCAGCTCGCGGTCGAGACCGTTGGCTTCGCAGCCGGCGAAGAACCGCGCCATCAGCGCCTTCATCTTCGCGCTGGACCGCTTGGCGCCCATCGCGCGGCGCAGCTGATCGGCTTCGGCCGGGGTGAAGCTCGCGACGTCGACGGCCATCTGCATCACCTGTTCCTGGAACAGCGGCACGCCGAGCGTCCGGTCCAAACTGGACTTCAGCAGCGGGTGCGCGTGCTGCCACTGCTCGTCACCGCGACGGCGCCGGATGTACGGGTGCACCGAACCGCCCTGGATCGGGCCGGGCCGGATCAGCGCGACTTCGACGACGAGGTCGTAGAACTCCCTGGGCCGCAACCGCGGCAGCGTCGCCAGCTGCGCGCGGGACTCCACCTGGAACACCCCGACGGCGTCGGCTTCGCACAGCATGTCGTAGACCGCCGGGTCGGCCAGGTCCAGCTTTCCGAGGTCCACAGTGGAACCGTGGTGCTCGGCGACGAGGTCGAGCGTGTAGTGCAGTGCCGAAAGCATGCCGAGGCCGAGCAGGTCGAACTTGACGAGGCCGACGGCCGCGCAGTCGTCCTTGTCCCACTGCAGCACCGAACGGTTCTCCATCGTGGCCCATTCGACGGGGACCACTTCGGACACCGGCTGCCTCGAAATGACCATGCCGCCGGAGTGGATGCCCAGGTGGCGCGGGAAGTCCTCGATCCGCGCGGCCAGGTCGAGGACCTCCGCGGGGATCTCCCCCGCCGTCTGCTGCCCGGTCCGGCTCCAGCGGTCGACGAGCTTGCCGTAGGCGTCCTGCTGCCCGGGGCTGTGGCCGAGGGCCTTCGCGGCGTCGCGGATCGCCGAGGGCGCGCGGTAGGTGATGACGTTGGCGACCTGCGCGGCGTGGAACCGGCCGTGCTTTTCGTAGACGTACTGGATGGCCTCCTCGCGGCGGTCGGACTCGATGTCGATGTCGATGTCGGGCGGCCCGTCCCGTTCCGGCGCGAGGAAGCGCTCGAACAGCAGGTTCCACTTCACCGGGTCGGCGTGGCAGATCTCCAGCGCGTAGCAGACCGCGGAGTTCGCCGCGGAGCCGCGGCCCTGGCAGAGGATGTTCGACTCCTTGCAGAACCGGACGATGTCCCACACCACGAGGAAGTAGCCCGGGAAGCCGAGCTTTTCGATGATGCCGAGTTCGTGGTCGAGCTGGGCGTAGGCCCGCGGGTTCTCCTCCCGCGTCCCGTAGCGTTTCGCCGCGCCGCGCCAGGTCAGCTCGCACAGGAACGACATTTCGTCGTGCCCGGGCGGCACCGGGAACGGCGGGAGGTCGGGGGCGACGATCTGCAGGTCGAACGCGACCTCGACGCCGAGGACGGCGGCGCGCCCGACCGCGCCCGGGTAGCGGCGCTCGAAGCGGCGGCGCTGCTCCATCCCGGACCGCAGGAACGCCTGCCCCGACGGCGGCCGCCACGCTTCGAGGTCCTCGGCCGAGCGCCGCGCCCGGACGGCGGCGACCATGTCGGCCACGACGGCGTCCTCGGGGCGGGCGTAGTGGACGTTGTTCGAGACGACGGTCGGCAGCCGCAGCTCCTTCGCCATCCCGTCGAGGAGGTCGTTGGCCGCGTCGTCGAGGGGCTGCCGGTGGTCGATCAGCTCGACGGCGACGTGCCGTCGCCCGAACCGGTCGACGAGCCGGCCGAGCTCGGCCCGCGCGGCGGCGGGCCCGTGGGCGGCGAGCGCCCGGCGCACCGGCCCCTTGCGGCACCCGGTGAGCACGACGACGTGCCCGGCCAGCTCGTCGACCAGCTCGTCGAGGTCGTAGACGGGCCGGCCCTTCTCCCCGCCGGCGAGCTGGGCGCGCGAGATGACCTTGCAGAGCCGGTGGTACCCGGCCTGCTGCCGCGCGATCACCAGCAGGTGCGACCCGGCCGGATCGGGCTCGCCGGCCTGCGGCGCGGGCAGGCCGAGGGAGAGCTCGGCCCCGAACCCGGCCCGCACGCCGAGCTCCCGCGCGGCGTCGTTGAACCGGACGGCGCCGTAGAGGCCGTCGTGGTCGGTGAGGACGAGGGCGTCGAGCTCGAGCCGCGCGGCCTCCTCGACGAGCGTCTCGGGGTGGGAGGCGCCGTCGAGGAAGCTGAAGTTGGAGTGGACGTGCAGCTCGGCGTAGGGGGCGCGGATCCGGTCGCCACCGTCGTCCCGGCTTTTGCGCGCCCGCAGGTCTTCCGGCGCGCCGGCGTACCCTTCGCGTTTGCGCGACCACGCGGGGGCATCGTTGCCGTCACCGGGAACGGGCGGCCGCCCGGAGGCGATCCGTTCCACTTCGGACCACGGCACACTCGGGTTGTTGAACGCCAAAACTCCGCTCCCCACAAGGAGTTCGCTGTGGGGAAGCCAGCGACTACGGTTCGAACACACGTACGACTACAGTGGATTGATCCTGAGCCCGCCGGGGGCCGGTGTCAACTCGGCAGTCGCCTCGATCACAGGACAGTCAGTCGTAGACGCCCTCGACAGTCCATTGTGGATCAACGCCGACGGTGACCCGCAGCAGCAGCGCCAGGTCGTCGTTCTCCCCCTCCAGCACCACCTGTACCCGGGCCAGCGGGCGTTCGCTCCGGTGACCGGGCAGCGCCGGGTGCACCACCCACGGCCCCGCCGATCCCAGGACGCGGCGTGCCGGGCCGCCGTCGATCGTGATCGTTGCCGGGGGGTACGTCAGCTCGCCGCGGTTCGTGCAGGCGACCGGGTCGCCCACCGCGTCCAGGACCGTTGCCGGTGGTGGCTCGGGCGGCACGCGGGACGGCGAGGGGGCCGGGAGGCGGCCCGGCCACGGGCGGTCCTCGACCGCCGGCCTGCGCGGCTCGCCCCACGGGATCAGGCGGACCCGCTCCGCCGGGCCGCGGCCGCCGTCCAGCAGCGGTGTCACCACCGCGTCGGGGCCGAGGAGACCCTGGATGCGCACCAGGGCGCGGCCCGCTCGCTCGGCCGCGTCGGCGTCGCGGCCCAGTGAACCGAGCTGCAGCTGCAGCGCCTGGCCGCCGACCACCTCCTCGGGGTCGAGGCGCAGCCGGACGATCCCCGTGCTGGGCCGGTCGCGCGCGGTGAGCCAGCCTTCGCACTGCCAGCGCACGCGGTCCGCCGTCGCGCGGGCGGTCAGGGGTTCGGCGCAGCGCCAGACGCGTACGCGCTCTTCGCCCGCTTCGGTGACCGCGACGATCGCCAGGCGCGTGCAGGCCAGACCGTGGTTCGCGAGGCCGGCGAAGAAGCGTTCGCCGAGGGTCTTCGCGACGAACGCGGCTTCGTCGACCCGGCTCAGCGGGTGGTCGAACTCCTCGGTGACGGTCAGGTCCGGCGGGAGGGCGCGGCGCAGCGGCGGGCGTTCGGCGAGGCCGCGGGCGAGGCGGTGGGCGGTGATGGCGTCCTTCGGGAAGCGGCCGGCGACGTCGCGTTCGGCCAGCGCGGCGAACGCGCCGAGGGTGCGCAGGCCCAGGCGCCGCAGCAGGCCGACGAGCTCGCCGCGGTCGTCGCCCGGCTGGTTCAGCTCGGTGATCGGGAGGGGCGCGAGGAAGGCTTGCGTGCCGCCGGGCGGGACGAGGGCCGAGCGGCGGGCGGCGAGGGTCGCGGCGAAGAGCCCGTCGGCGATCCCGACCTGGCATTCGACGCCGGCGCCCGCTTCGACCTCGTTGATGAGGAGCTCGGCGAGCGCCTCCTCGCCGCCGAAGTACCCGGCGGCGCCGGTGACCGGGACGGCGACGATGCCCGGCCGCACGACCTCGACCCCGACGGCCTGCCGTTCGACGGCGGCGGCGACGGGTTCGAAGAGGCGGGCGTCGCGGTCGGGGTCGTGCTGGTGGACGACGAGGTCCGGACACCGCGACTGGGCATCGCGCCGGCGCATGCCGCGCCCGACGCCGTCGCGGCGGGCGGAGGCGGAGCAGGCGACGACGCGGTTGCCGGAGAAGACGGCGGCGGGAGCGAGGGGCGGCGTGCCGGCCGCGGCCCCGGCGGCGACGACCGGCCAGTCCGGGCACCACAGCACCAGCAGCCGTGGTGAACCGCTCATCCCGCGAACGACGGTTGAGTCATCGCCCGGCTGCGGCCGGGCACCTGGCCGGCGCGAACGATCGGCGCGCCCCGCCGGTCACCGCGCGGGGGAAGCAAGGCACCACAGCCGGTTTTCGCTCTTCCCGGCACCGCGGCTCACCCGGCCACCTCGGCGAGCCGCCGCTTCCGGGGCTCACCCGCCGCCACCGCGCCACCCGGGCCCGGCAGCTGCAACGGCACCGACGACGACCGCACCGCCGCGCCACGCCCGACGCTCGTCGCCACCACCTCGCGCGTCCTCAAATGGCCGTAGCCGTCCGGGGTCAAGCCGTGCCAGCGGCGGCCCGTCACCCTCAGCTCCACGTCCGCGCCCGGCCATGGGCCCACCGCCAGCAGCACGGTGCCGCGGTTGCGCACCCGGCCCGCGAGCCGCCGCGCGAGCTGGGGCTGGACACCGACCGGGCCGAGCACCACCACGTCGAACCCGTCCACCAGCGCCGACAGCACGCCCGCCAGCTCCGCGCCCGGGTGCGGCACCAGCGCGATCCGGGCCAGATCGACGCCGAGTTCCGCCGCCGCGGCCAGGCCCAGCTCGGGCAGGCCCGTCACCGCCGCCCAGGAACCGTCGCGGGTCGCCGCGGCCAGCAGGGCCAGCACCAGCGAGGTCGCGCCGCGCACCGAGACCGTGCTGCCGCGCCTCAACCCGCCGCCCGGCAGCAAGCCCGCCAGGGGCGGGAGCACGGCCAGCACGTCATCGGCAACCGGGGCAGCGCCCAGCTGGGCCGCCGTGCGGACCCCCGGGATCGCCGTGAGCCCGGCCAGCGCGTCCGGCACCGCCACCACCGCTCACCTCCAGCACCACGTACTCGCACCGGAGACACCCGCGTCGCGCGGGCGCACCCAGGAGAAAGTTATCGAACACTTGTTCGCATAGTGCGAGACGGGCGGGCCCGCTGTCAAGCCGGGGGTCACCCCGCCGGGGCAGGGCCGCTCCGGCACACTGGACGGCATGACCCGCACGAACCCGGGCCTGGACGCCGCCGGCGTCGATACGCTGACCGACGCCGTTCTGACCGCGTCGCGGCTGCTGGTGGCGGTGTCCGTCCGGTCGATCGCCGCGGCCGAAGACGGCCTGACCCTGCCGCAGTTCCGGCTCCTCGTGGTGCTGCACACCCGCGGGCCGCTCAAGCACGCGACGCTCGCCGAACACCTCGGCGTCACGCCGTCCACGGCCAGCCGGATGGTCGACCGGCTGGTCGCCGCCGGGCTCGTCGACCGCCGGCACAGCCCGGTGTCCCGCCGCGAGATCGTGCTCGACATCACCCGGGAGGGTGGCCGGATCGTCCGGCAGGTGACGACCCGGCGGCGCCGCGAGATCGCCAAGATCGTCGCCCGGATGCCGGCGGAGAGCCGGCAGGGGCTCGTCGACGCGCTCACGGCGTTCGCCGAAGCCGGCGGCGAACCACCCGCCGCGGCGGCACCCGAAGCCATCTGGGGCTGACCGAACCACCCGAAGGGGACGTTCCTCCCGCCGGACGCGGGGAACGTCCCCTTCGGCCTGCCCGTGAACCCGGCCACTCGACCGCGGCTCGACTTGACCCCAACCGTTCGCCACTACAAGTATTGCTGATTGCAATAACGAACGGAGGCCCGATGAGCGGCGGTACGCCCGCGCAGCCCCGCGCCACGCACCTGGGCGACTTCCAGGTGCGGCCGCGCATGCTGCTGATCGCCCTGCTCGCCGTCCCCGTCGGGGGCGCCGCGTCGCTGGCCGCGCTCGCGCTGCTCAAGCTCATCGGCCTCATCACGAACCTCGTGTTCTACCAACGGTTCGACACCGCGCTCGTCGCGCCCGGCGCCGCCGCGCACCCCTGGTGGCTGGTGCTGACCGCGCCGGTCGCCGGGGCGCTCGTGATCGGTGTGATGGCGCGGTTCGGCTCGGAGAAGATCCGCGGCCACGGCATGCCGGAGGCCATCGAGGCCATCCTGACCGGCGAGAGCAGGGTCGCGCCGCGCGTCGCCGTGCTGAAGCCCGTGTCGGCCGCCGTCAGCATCGGCACCGGCGGGCCGTTCGGCGCCGAGGGCCCGATCATCATGACCGGCGGCGCCGTCGGGTCGATCCTCGCGCAGCTGCTGCACCTGTCGGCCGACGAACGCAAGACGCTGCTCGTCGCCGGGGCCGCGGGCGGCATGGCGGCGACGTTCAACGCCCCGCTCGCGTCGATCCTGCTGGCGGTGGAGCTGCTGCTGTTCGAGTGGCGGCCGCGCAGCTTCATCCCGGTCGCCGCCGCCGTCCTGACCAGCACGCTCTGCCGCGGTTTCCTGCTCGGCACCGCCCCCGTCTTCGGCCTGCCCGAAACGCCTGCGCCCGGCGCCGGTGCCGACGTGCTCGCCCTCGTCCCCGGCATCACCGGCGGCCTGCTCGCGATCGCCGCGACGGCGCTGGTCTACCTCGCCGAGGACGGCTTCGCGCGGCTGCCGATCCACTGGATGTGGTGGCCCGCGCTCGGCGGGCTGGTCATCGGCGCCGGCGGGCTCGTCGAGCCGCGCGCGCTCGGCGTCGGCTACGACGTCATCAACCAGCTGCTCACCGGGCGGGCGACGACGTCGCTGATCATCGGCGTCCTGGTGGTGAAGACGCTGATCTGGTCGCTGTCGCTCGGCTCCGGCACGTCCGGCGGGGTGCTGGCGCCGGTGTTCATGATCGGCGCGGCGCTCGGAGCGGCCGAAGGGAACCTGCTCCCCCACGTGGCGGCCGGGTTCTGGGCGGTGTGCGGCCTGGCCGCGGTCGTCGGCGGCGTCATGCGCTCGCCGTTGACGGGCATCGTGTTCACGCTCGAGCTGACGCACGCGTGGAACGACCTGCTGCCGCTGGTGGTGGCGGCGGTGTCGGCGTACGCGGTGTCCGTGCTGCTGCTCAAGCGATCGGTGCTGACGGAGAAGATCGCCCGCCGCCGGCTGCACCTGACCCGCGAGTACACGACCGACCCGCTGGAGACGTTCTTCGCGCACGAGGTGATGACGGCGGACCCGGAGGCCGGCCACGCGCTGCTGGCGCGCGAAGGCCGGCCGGTCGACGCGATCTGCCACCCCGACGACACGCTGCGCGAAGTGGCGAACAAGCTGGCGACCGGCAACGTCACGCAGGCCGTGGTGGTCGACCGCGCCGAGCCCGCCCACGTGCGCGGGGTGATCACGCTCGCCCAGCTGCTGCACGCCCGGCGCCGCGACCTGCACGAGGAGCACCACCGGGAGCGGGTCCTCGCTGTGACGCGGATATCAGTCACGTCCTCGCCCGCCACCTCGTCCAGGGGGTGAGCGAGAAAAGAGGACGAAATGCGCCGGATCCTGATCGTCGGCGGTGGCTACGCCGGGTTCTACGCCGCCTGGAAGCTGGAGAAGAAACTCCGCACGAACGAGGCCGAGGTCACCCTCGTCGACCCGCGGCCTTACCTGACCTACCAACCGTTCCTGCCCGAAGTCGTCGCCGGGGCCGTCGAGGCGCGGCACGCCGCCGTGTCGCTGCGGCGGCACCTGCGCCGGACCCGCGTGGTGGCCGGGAGCGTCACGGCCATCGACCACGCGCACCGCGTCGTGACCGTCCAGCCGGCCGACGGGGACGCGTTCGAGCTCGGCTACGACATCGTCGTCGTCACCGCCGGCGCCGTCACCCGCAAGCTGCCCGTGCCGGGCGTCGCCGAAGAGGCGATCGGCCTCAAGCACGTCGAAGAGGCGGTCGCGATCCGGGACCGGCTGCTCACGGCGTTCGACCGCGCCGCCGTGCTCCCGGAGGGCCCGCAACGGCGGAAGCTGCTGACCGTCACCTTCGTGGGCGGCGGCTTCTCGGGCGTCGAAGGCTTCGGCGAGCTGCTGTCGCTGGCCACCGCGCTGCTCAAGCGCTACCCCGAACTGCGCCGCGACGAACTGGCGTTCCACCTCGTCGAGGCGTCGGGCCGCATCCTGCCCGAGGTCACCGACCGGCCGGGGCGCTGGGTCGTGCGCGAGCTGGAACGCCGGGGCGCGCACGTCCACCTCGACACGCTGGTGACGTCGGCGACCGGCGGGCACGTGACGCTCTCGACCGGTGAGGAGTTCGACTCGGAACTGATCGTCTGGACCGCCGGCAACGGCGCGAACCCCGTCGTCGGCAAGCACACCGACCTCCCGGTCGACGCGCGCGGCCTGGTCGTCGTGCGGCCGGATCTGCGGGTCGAGGGCGTGCCCGACGCCTGGGCGGCCGGCGACGACGCCGCGGTGCCCGACCTCGCCTCGCCGGTCCCGGGCGCGCGCACGGTGCCCAACGCGCAGCACGCCTACCGGCAGGGAAAGCTGTTGGCCCGCAACATCATCGCCACCTTGCGGGGTCGTGAGCCGAAGCCGTACGTCCACCACAGCCTCGGGTCGATCGCGACGCTCGGCCTCGGCCGCGGCATCTTCCAGTACCGGCGCCTGGTGATCACCGGCCTGCCGGCGTGGCTCCTGCACCGCGGCTACCACGTGCTGGCGGTGCCGAGCTGGGAACGGAAGGTCCGCGTGCTCGCGGTGTGGCTGACGGCGGCGCTGTTCGGGCGCGACATCCTGTCGCTGGCTTCGGTGCAGCACCCGCGCGACGCGTTCGTCAGCGGCGGTGCACGACCGGAGGAACTCCCCGCCCCCTTCAAGGTATAGCCGAACCCGGGGCTTGCGGCAAGGCGGGGGTGATCCCCCAGAATGGCCCGCCGTACGCCATCACCAGGGAAAACGGGGGAAGCTCAATGCGGGTGCTGTTGACGACGTGGGGTTCACGAGGGGACGTCGAGCCGCTGGCCGGGCTCGCGGTGGCCCTGCGGGAAGCAGGCGCGGACGCGGTGGTGTGCGCGCCGCCGGACGACGACTTCGGGCGGCTGCTGGCGCGGGCCGAGGTGCCGCTGGTGCCGCTGGGCCCGACGGTGCACTCGATCGTCGCCGGTCCGAAGCCGCCGACGGCCGAGGACGCCTTCAAGCTCGCGCCGCGGCTGGTCGACGCGCGGTTCGAGACGCTCACGGCGGCGGCCGAAGGGTGTGACGCGCTGCTGGCGACGGGCCTGATGCCGGCCGGTGCGCGGGACGTGGCGGACCACCTCGGCCTGCCGTACGTGTTCGCGTGCTTCCACCTGCTCGGCCTGCCGTCGCGGCACTTCCCGCCGGGGGCGCGGCCGGGCACGCCGTCCTCGCCGGACGAGACCGACAACCGGAAGCTGTGGCAGCAGGACGCCGAGCGGGTCGACGCCCTGTACGGCCCGGCCGTGCGGAGGCACCGCGAAGCGCTGGGCCTGCCGCCGGTGGACAACGTCCGCGACTACGTCTTCACCGATCGGCCGTGGCTGGCCGCGGACCCGCTGCTGTGCCCGTCGGAGGGCAAGACCGACCTGGACCTCTTCCAGACGGGTGCGTGGATCATGCCCGACGACCGGCCGCTGCCGGACGGGCTCGAGGAGTTCCTCGACGACGGCGAACCACCGGTGTACGTCGGCTTCGGCAGCATGGCCGCGTACGCGCCGGAGGGCATCGCGCGGATCGCCATCGAGGCGGTCCGCGCGCGGGGCCGCCGGATCGTGCTGGCCGCGGGCTGGGCGGGACTGGCCCCGATCGACGACGGTGCCGACTGTTTCGCCGTCGGCGAGGTGAACCAGCAGGCGCTGTTCCGGCGGGTCGCCGCCGTCGTGCACCACGGCGGCGCCGGCACCACCACGACGGCGGCCCGGGCCGGGGCGCCGCAGCTGGTCGTGCCGCGGATCGCGGACCAGCCGCACTGGGCGGCACGGGTGGCCGAGCTGGGCATCGGCGCGGCGCACCTGGACCCGGCGCCGACCGTCGAGTCCCTGACCGCCGCGCTGGACACCGCGCTCGCCGCGGAGAGCCGGGCGAAGGCGGTGGGCGCCGAGATCCGGCCCGACGGCGCGCTGGTGGCCGCGAAACGGCTCCTCGAACTGGCCTCGGCCTAGGCTCGGCGCGAGTCGTCGTGAGTGTTTAGGGCGGTTCTACCGCCCTAAACACTCACGACGGGCTAGGCGAACGGGCTCGCGTCGATCGCGCAGGTCTTGCCCGCCGCCGGGAACGTCCCGGAGATCAGGTAGTCCCGCTTGACCTGCTCGGTGCACGTGCTCGGCACGTACATCGACGAGTGGCCGTACCCCTCGGTGACGAACACGCGGGCGCGGGCCAGTTCCGCGGCCCCGTCACGAGCGCCCGGCAGCGGGGTCGACGGGTCGTAGCGGTTGTTCAGCACCAGGATCTCCGCCGACGTCGGGCGGTTCCACGGACCCGTGTAGCGGTCGGTGTCCTTCGCCCGCCAGAACGCGCAGCTCATCATGTCCAGCACGGCGATCCGGCCGAAGTACGGCACGCGCCGGTCTTCGGATTCCGCGTACCGGCTGTAGATCGCCGGGTCGGTCGGGACGTCGCTGTCGCTGCACTGGATCGCGTTGAACGCCTCGGTGCGGTTCGACGTGTACGGCTCGCCGGCCTTGACCGCGGCCGCCGTGGCAGGAGCGTCGTACAGGCGCTGCAGCAGGGACGCGATATCCGGCCAGCCCCGCGAGTCGGACAGGTCCGCGGCCGCGTTGATGATCCCGGAGTACGTCCAGGTTTCGCCGTCGACGGTGATCGGGGCCTGCTTCGCGCGGGCGGTCAGCGCCGCCCACTTCGCCTTCGGGTCACCCGACGAGAACGCGCACTTCGGCCCGGCTTCGGTGCACAGGCGCAGGAACTGGTCGAACGTCTGCGAGATGCCGGTGGCGACGTCCTGCCGGGTGTCCAGCGGGACGGTCTTCCCGGCACCGTCGTGGCCGGTCGCGTTGCCCGCGAAGTCCATCGTGCCGTCGAACACCATCGCCCGGATGCGGTTCGGGAACAGGTTCGCGTACGTGGCGCCGAGCTGCGTCCCGTAGGAAATGCCGTGGTAGGTCAGCTTCGCGTCGCCGACCGCGCGGCGCAGCAGTTCGAGGTCCCGCGCGGTGTTCGCCGTCGAGACGTGGTCGAGGATCGGACCCGCCTTCGCCGAACAGCGGTCGGCGAGTTCCTCGGACTTGGCGTAGAAGGCCGCGTTGCCGCTCGGGTCGCCGGGCATCTCCGGGAAGGAGCCGAAGAACGACTCCTGCTCGGCGAGGCTGTCGAAGCACCGGACCGCGGTGCTGTGGCCGATGCCGCGCGGGTCCCACGACACGACGTCGAACCGCGCGCGCAGCTGGTCGGAGAACAGCCACGGCCACTTCCCGCGCTCCCGCAGGCGTTGCAGGCCGGACGCGCCCGGGCCGCCGAAGTTGACGAACAGCGTGCCGATCCGGTGCGCGGGATCGGTGGCGGGCAGCTTGATGAGCGCGAGGTCGATCTTCGCGCCGGCGGGCCGGTCGTAGTCCAGCGGCACCGAAGCGGTGGCGCACTGGAAGCCGTCTTCGCAGCCGGTCCAGCTCAGCTTCGGCGCGGGAACGCTGTCGACGGAGGCGGACGCCACCGCCGGACCGGCCGTGACGGCCATCGAGACACCGAGCGCGACGACGATGCCGCGCACGATGCCTCCCCCAGGAAATCGACGCACGAAAAACCCTTTCGTCGGAGAAACGATCACCCCCACAGACGGGCGGAGGGGTGCCGAGGTTGGCAGCCGCGCCGAAAAAGATCACGACCGCCCACGGGTTGTTCGCGCGAACCCCGCGGAAGGTTCCCGAGCGCGGCACTGGCGCGGACTTGCACCGCTTAGCTACAGTACTAGTCAACTAGATAAATGGAGTTGCCGATGATCGAATTCCACCTCGACGCCCGGTCGGGTCTCTCGCCGTACCAGCAGCTGGTCCAGCAGGTGCGGCACGCGCTCCGCCTGGGCCTGCTCACCGAGGGAGATCAGCTCCCGAAGGTGAAGGACGTGGTCGCGACCCTCGCGATCAACCCGAACACCGTGCTCAAGGCCTACCGCGAGCTGGAGCACGACGGCCTCGTCTCGGCCCGGCCCGGTGTCGGCACGTTCGTCACCGCGACGCTGAACGGCGGTGCCTCCTTCGCCGTGCTCGGCTCGCTGCGGCAGGACCTGCGCCGCTGGCTGGGCAAGGCCCGCAAGGCCGGGCTCGACGAAGAGAGCATCGAGGCCCTGCTGATGTCCACGTTTCGCGACTCCGCCAGAGAGGACATAGCGTGACCGTCCTGACCGCCCGGGGACTGGGCAAGAAGTACAAGCGCAAGTGGGCGCTGACCGGTTGCACGCTCGAGATCGAAGCCGGTCACGTCACCGGGCTCGTCGGTCCCAACGGCGCCGGCAAGTCCACCCTGCTGAACATCGCCGCCGGCATGCTGGAGCCCACGACCGGCAGCATCGAGGTGTGCGGCGGGGTGCCCGGCAGCGGGCCGGACCAGCTGGCGAAGGTCGGCTACGTCGCCCAGAGCACGCCCGTCTACACCGGGCTGACCATCGAAGAGCACCTGCGGCTCGGCGCGCACCTCAACCCGCGCTGGGATTCCACGCTCGCCGCGAAGCGGATCGAACGGCTGGGGCTCGACCCTGAGCAGCACGCCGGGAAGCTCTCCGGCGGCCAGCGCGCGCAGCTCGCGCTCACCCTCGGCATCGCCAAGCGCCCCGAGCTGCTGCTGCTCGACGAGCCGGTCGCCGCGCTGGATCCCTTGGCACGCCGGGAGTTCCTGCAGGACCTCATGGAAGCCGTCGCCGAGCACGGGCTTTCCGTAGTGATGTCCTCGCACCTGGTCAACGACCTGGAACGCGTCTGCGACCACCTGGTCGTGCTGGTGGACTCCCAGGTCCGGGTGATCGGTGAGGTCGAAGAACTGCTGGCCACGCACCACCGGCTGTCGGGGCCGCGCCGCGACGTCGGCACGCTGCCGGCGGACCAGCACGTCGTCTCCGAGAAGCACACCGACCGCCAGACCACGGTGCTCGTGCGCACCGAGGCGCCGATCCTCGATCCCGCGTGGACGGTCGCGCGGATCGGGCTCGAGGACCTCGTCCTCGAGTACATGAGCAACCCCGCGACCGCCCGCCCCGCCCTGGAGGTGCTGCGATGACCTGGCTGACCTGGCGCCAGTTCCGCCTGTCCGCGCTGTCGGTGTTCGCCGCGGTGGCCCTGATCGGCTTCGTGCTCGCGATCACCGGACCGAACCTGGTCGGGCGCACGAACTTCTCCGACCAGGACGCCCTCTTCGGCGGCACGATCCTGGTGCTCTACCTGCTGCCCGCGGCGATCGGCGTGTTCTGGGGCGTCCCGATGATCACGCGCGAGCTGGAGAGCGGCACGCACAGCCTGATCTGGAACCAGACCGTCACGCGCAAGCGGTGGCTCACCACCAAGCTCGGCTTCGGCCTGCTCGCCGCGGTGGTCGCGGGCGGCCTGCTCGGCTGGGCGGTGTCGTGGTGGGCGAGCCCGATCGACGCGCTGGCGGCCGCGCAGACCGACCGCGGGATGCTCTCGCGCATGGCGCCGGTGGTGTTCGGCGCGCGCGGCATCGTTCCGATCGGCTACGCGGCCTTCGCCCTCGCACTCGGCGTCGCGGTCGGGATGCTGATGAAGCGGACGGTGGCGGCCATGGCCGTCACGCTCGTCGCCCTGGCCGGCGTGCTGCTCCTGGTCCCGCTGTTCGTACGCCCGTACCTCCTGCCGCCGCGGGTGGACACGGTCGCGATCGTCGGCAGGGACATCACCAACATCACCGGCGACGACACCTACGGGATCCTGGAGATCGGCGTGCGGAACCCGCCGGGGGCGTGGGTGCTGGCGAACGAAACCCTCGACCCGGCGGGGAACGTGGTGACCCGGCTGCCCGACTTCGTGCAGAACTGCGTTCCCGGGCCGAGCCGCGACGCGGGCCCGCCGCCCCGCGGATCCATCGAGGCCTGCATGGCCCAGCTGGGCCAGCACGGCTACCAGCAGCGCCTGACCTACCAGCCGGGCTCCCGGTTCTGGCCGCTGCAATGGCTCGAACTCGCGCTCTACCTCGCCATGACGGCGCTGCTCACCTGGTTCTGCTTCCGTCGCGTCCGGCACCTTTCCTGATGAGATTCCTGGGGGAATCATGCGCACTCTCGCGGTAGCCACCGCTTTGACCCTCACGCTGTCCGCGTCGCCGGCCGCCTCGGCGGCCACGACGCCCCACCTGCCCCGCCCGACCGGCCACGCGCCCGTCGGCGTCAGCACACTGTCCCTTGTGGACTACTCGCGGCCCGATCCCTGGGTGCCCGCGGTGCCCTACCGGGAGCTGATGGTCTCCGTCTTCTACCCGGCGGCCTCGGCGAACGGGCCCACGAAGCAGTACATGACGCCGCTGGAGTCCGAACGCAACCTCGAACGGGAGAACATCCCGGGACTGCCCCTGGACGTCCTGAGCACCGTCCGGACGAACGCCGTCGTCGACGCGAAGCCGGCCGGGCGGTGGCACGGCCTGCCGCTGGTCGTGCTGTCACCGGGCTGGACGCAGCCGCGTGCCACGCTCACCGCGCTGGCCGAGGACCTCGCCAGCCGCGGGTACGCCGTCGCGGCGATCGACCACACCTACGAAAACCGCGCGACGACCTTCCCCGACGGCCACGTCACCGGCTGCGCCGCCTGCGAAGTCGACGACCAGCCGGGGTTCTGGGAGAAGTTCACGCGGGTGCGGACGAAGGACACGTCGTTCGTGCTCGACGAGCTGCTGCGCTCGACGAAGTGGGGCGCCCTCATCGATCCGGCGCGGATCGGCATGACCGGCCACTCCGCGGGCGGCGCGATCACGACGCAGGCGATGCTGGCCGACCCGCGCATCCGGGCCGGTGCCGACCTGGACGGGAGCATCCACGTTCCGCTGCCGGCGTCCGGGCTGTCGCGGCCGTTCCTCTTCCTGGGCAGCATGGACAACTACGTGCCGGGTCAGGAAGGTCCGTACGACGACTGGGAAACGGACTGGACGCACCTGACCGGGTGGAAGCGCTGGCTCATGGTGTCCGGCACGGTGCACGCGTCGTTCACCGACCTCGGCGTGCTGGCCGGGCAGCTGGGCGTCGACCTCGGCGCGTCGATCGACGCTGACCGGGCGCTGACGATCACCCGGACCTACGTAAGCGCTTTCTTCGACCGCCACCTGCGGTGCCGGCCCCAGCCGCTGCTGGCCGCGCCGTCGCCCGCCTACCCGGAAGTGACGTTCATCGGATGAAAACGACGATCCTCGCCGCGGTCACCGCGCTGACCTTGGCTTCACCCGTGGCTTCGGCCCGGCCGCACTCTCCGGAGGCCGACTCCGCCATGACGCTCTCCTTGCCCGCGCCGACCGGGAACCGGCCGGTGGGCAGCACTTCGGTGTACCTCAAGGACACCTCGCGCCCGGACCCCTGGGTGCCGTCGGTGCCCTACCGGGAACTGATGGTCTCGCTCTTCTACCCGGCGGCGTCCGCGCACGGGCCGAAGACGCAGTACCTGACCTCGGCCGAATCCGCGGCTCTGCTGCAGGGCAGTGGCCTGGACGTGCCGCCGGACCTGCTCACCGGGGTGGCGACCAGCTCGGTGGCCGGGGCCCGGCCTGCCGGGCACCACCTGCCGCTGGTGGTGCTTTCGCCCGGCTACACGAAACCCCGCGCCACGCTCACCGCGCTGGCCGAGGACCTCGCGAGCCACGGGTACGCCGTCGCCCTCGTCGGCCACACCTACGAAAACACCGGCCAGAGCTTCCCCGACGGGCACTTCGCCGGGTGCGCGTCCTGCGAGGTGCCGCACGACGGCGCGTTCTGGACGAAGCTGGAACTGGGCCGGGCCGCCGACGTGTCGTTCGTGCTGGATTCCCTGACCCGCTCGAAGCAGTGGGGCCCGCTCGTCGACGCGTCGCGGATCGGCATGGCCGGGCACTCGATGGGCGGCGCCAGCACGATCCCCGCGATGGTCGCCGACGCCCGGATCCGCGCCGGGATCGACATCGACGGCACGACGGAGGTCCCGCTCACCGCGCCCGGGCTCGCGCGGCCGTTCATGTTCCTGAGCCACCAGCTCGCGGCGGCGCCCTGCCCGCCGAACGAGCCGTGGGACCGGGACTGGGCGCAACTGACCGGCTGGAAGCGCTGGCTCGAGGTGGCGGGCACGCAGCACGCGTCCTTCACCGACGTGGGCCTGGTCGGCGACCAGCTCGGCGTCGACACGGGCGCGACGACGAGCGCCGCGCGGACGCAGGAGATCACGCGGACGTACGTGAACGCGTTCTTCGACCGGCACCTGCGGGGCGAGCCGCGGCCGGTGCTGGACGCGCCGGGCTACCCGGAAGTCTCGTTCTGCCGCTGAGAACGGCGGAAGCGGCACGCGTTGGGGGTGTGCCGCTTCCGCCTCGCTACTCCCGCAGGCCGACGATGGGCAACTGGCTCGCCAGCCGCCGTCGAGCGGCCTCGCTGCCGTCGTAGCTCCAGCCGAGGAGCTTGCTCAGGACCCGCCGCAGGATCGGCGCGACCCAGCGGTTGCGGTGCTCGTACCGCGCGAGCACCTCGACGGCTTCGGCCTCCTCGAGCACCCGGTGCCGGGGCGCGAACCGGCGCCGGCCGACCACCACCTCGACCGGCGGGCGCGCCCGGATGTTGCGGTACCAGTCCGCGCCCGGCCCCAGCCCGGCCACCACGAAGTACTCGCCGTGCGCGACGCCGACGACCTGCAGGACCGTGCGGTAGGTCCGGCCCGAGCGGCGGCCGACGTGCGTGAGGCACAGGAACCGCCGGCCGAGCAGCCACCCGAACCCGTGGTCGTACAGGCGCACCGGGGCCCGGAAGACCGCGCGCAGGACCCGTCCGGGCCGCGCCGCCGTCATGACCGGACCGGCCGGTGCGAGGTGCCGGGCAGCCGCGGCGGGACTCGTTCGCCGCGCGCGGCCGCCGGTGCAGTCATGGTGGCTTCGATCCTACTTACGCGGAGACGGGTTCGAGCGCCTCGCCGGCCGGACGCGGCTCGGCCGCCGGCGCCGGTCCGCCGCGGCCCAGGAAGCCGTAGCCCGCGCCGACGATCAGGCCGCCGCCCACGAGGTTGCCCAGCCCGACCAGCACCAGGTTGACCGCGAACGCCCCGAACGTCGCTCCCGGCACGCCTTCGAACAGGCCGAGGGAGAACGTCGTCATGTTGGCCACCACGTGCTCGAACCCGGAGCCGATGAACGCGAGCAGGCACCAGAAGAGCAGCACCAGCTTCGCGCCGTCCGACTTCGTCCGGGCCGCCATCCAGACCCCGAGGCAGACCAGCAGGTTGCAGAGCACGCCGCGGAAGAAGAGCATCGCCGCCGATTCCGCGGTCTTCGCCTTGACTGTGGCCGCGAGCAGCGCGGCGGCCGGCGCGGCGTGCCCCGGGGTCGCGCCCGCCTGCAGGATCCCGCTTTCGTGCACCAGCCAGGCGAACCCGGCCGAACCGGCCAGGTTGCCGGCGAACGACCCGGCGATCACCGCGATCCCCCGGCCCGGCCCGGTGCGGCGCGCGAACGTGCCCTGCACCATCGTCATCATGTTGCCGGTCGACAGCTCGCCGCCGGCGAACACCACGAGCGTCAGCGCGATCCCGAACACCAGCCCCTGCACGAGCTTCGTCCACGGCGACTGCGCCGCGTTCAACGGCCCGGTCACGGCGAGCAGGACCACCACGGCGATCCCGATGTACGCGCCCGCCAGCGCGGAGCTCAGCAGGTACCGGCCGGGCCGCCGCAGCTCGGCGCTCTTGCTCCGCGCGGCGTCCGCCTGGACACTGAGGGCTTCGGAAATCGGGACGGGCACGGTGCTCCTCCTGGCGGTCTCGGCTACGGCGATCGGACGATCACCGGCCCCAGTCGAACCGCCGCCCGCTGCGGCGCGGTGAACCCCGCGTCACGGCCTCGTGAGCGGCTGCGCACCCACGCGCCGGGCTCCGGTGAGAACGGTCATCCGGCACGGAGGTCGTAGACCGGGCCTTTGCCGCGACCGGGTCGTCCCGAACGAGCCGTCAGAGCTTGCCGCCCGCGACCGGCGGCATGTCCGGCGCGTCCTCGACACCGGTGGCGGCCTCGCGGTAGAGGTGGTTTTCGACCTCGAAGAGGTTGTCGGCGGCGCGCTCGACGACCGTGAGCAGCGTCGACATCTGGGCCACCTCTTCGACCTGCTCCTTGAGGAACCAGGCCACGAACTGCTCGCCGAGGTAGTCCTCCTCCGCCCGCGCGGCCTTCGCCATGGCCTCGATGTCGGCGGTCACCGCGCGCTCCTGGTCGAGGGCCAGTTCGATGGCCTCGTGGACGCTGGAGAAGTCGTTCCGGACGTCGCCGCTGCCCGGAATGGCCACCGGCTGGTCGCGGTCGAGCAGGTACTGGACCATGGCGAGCGCGTGGTTGCGCTCCTCGATCGACTGCCGGTAGAAGCGTTTCGCCAGCCTGGGCAGATCACGGGCGTCGAACCAGACGGCGAGGGCGACGTACTGCTGCGCGGCGGTGAACTCGTGCCGGATCTGCGCCTGCAGGAGTTCGGAGAACTTCGAACGCTGGGTATCGGCCATGCCCCACAAGGTACGGCGCGCAGCCGCCCCCTCGCACCCGCCGGAAGCTACGATCGGCGCGTGCCGAACCACCTGCCCGATCTCTCCGGGACGGTCACCTGCGTCACCGGCGCGTCCGGCACCATCGGCCGGGGCATCGCCGCGAGGTTCGCCGAAGCCGGCAGCGCCGTGGCCGTGCACCACCGCCGCCCCGGTGCGGCCGACCATCTCGTCGCCGCGATCGAAGCCGCGGGTGGCCGGGCCCGCTCCTTCGCCGCCGAACTGACCGACGACCGCGCCTGCCACGCGCTGCTGGCAGCCGTCGCCGAGTGGGGTGGGCGGCTCGACGCCCTCATCAACAACGCCGGCGTCCAGCCCGTCGAACCGCTCGCGGACCTGACCGTCGAAGGCTGGCGCGCGATGCTCGACGCGACCCTGACCAGCGCCTTCTCCTGCACCCAGGCCGCCGCGACGCTCCTGCGCGACGGCGGCAGCGTCACGCACGTCGCCTCGATCGAAGCCCGGCAGCCCGCGCCCGGGCACGTCCACTACAGCGCGGCCAAGGCGGCGCTCGTCATGCACGCCCGGGGCGCCGCCCTCGAGTACGGCCCGCGCGGGATCCGCGTCAACACCGTGTCGCCCGGGCTGATCGCGCGAGACGGCCTTGAGCGGGACTGGCCCGAAGGCGTCGAACGGTGGCAGCGCGCCGCACCGCTGGGCCGGCTCGGGACCCCCGAAGACGTCGGCAACGCGTGCGTCTTCCTGGCCTCCCCGCTGGCTTCCTGGATCACCGGGCACGACCTCGTCGTCGACGGCGGGGTCACCGCCCGCCCGACCTGGTAACCTGGAACACGTTCTAGTTCCTGGGGGCGCGATGACCTTCCCGATCGTCGACGGCGTGCCGCCCGGGCGCGCGCTGCTGGGGGCCCGGATCCGCGAGCTGATCGAGGCTTCGGTGTGCGCGGGCGAGGACGCCGACCTGGCCGCCGCCGCGAGCCGGGTCGAAGCCGTCACCGCCGCGCTGCGGACGGCGGGCGGCGCACCACCCCTGCTGCTCGCGGCCCTCGAAGGCGGCGGCCACCTGAGCGTCAACAACCCGCTGGAAGGGCCGGGGAACCCGTTGGCACCCCCGTTGTCGTGGACGCACGTGGGACCGGACGAGGTCCGCGCGGAGGTCCTCCTCGGCGCGGCGCACGAAGGACCGCCGGGCCGCGTCCACGGCGGCTGGGTGGCGGCGGTCCTGGACCACGTGCTGGGCCGGGCCACCGCCGCGGCCGGCTTCCCCGGGATGACGGCGTCGCTGACGGTCGACTACCACCGGGGCACGCCGTACGCGGTGCCGCTCGGCGTGCACGGGCGGCTCGAGCGCCGGGACGGGCGGAAGCTGCACGCCACCGGCACCCTCCGCGCGGGCGAAGAGATCTGCGCGACCGCCACGGCGATCCTCGTCCACTTCAGCTTCCCGGTGTCCACTTCGGACTAGGGCACGACCGACGTGTGCCGCGGAGCGTCCGAACTGGACGACGCCATCAGCACCGCGCAGATCGGCACCGCCATCGCCAGCGCCGCCAGCACGAACACCGGGAACAGGAACGAGAACACCTCCGCGCCCGCCGGGTCCGGTGCCCCGGGGTCGAGGTGCAGCCGGACCGCCGCCATGCCCGTGTAGTGCATGCCGGTCACCGCGGCCGCCATCACCAGGCCCGCCGCCAGGCGCGGCAGGAGCTTGTCCAGCCCGACCGTGAACCACAGCGCCGCCGTCGCCGCCACCACCGCGATCACCACCGACAGCGCCACCAGCGTCGGGTCGTAGCCGATCGTGCCCTTGATCTCGACCGCCCACATCCCCGTGTAGTGCATGACGTTCACCGCGAGCCCGGTCAGCAGCCCGCCGAGCAGCAGCCGCCGCCAGGCGAACCGGTTGCGGACGCCGAACACCAGCAGGCCGCAGAACACCGCCGCCACCGACAGGACCGCCGACAGCGCCGTGCGCAGGATGTCGTAGCGCACCGGCAGCCCCGGCGTGGAGAACCCGAGCATCGCGATGAAGTGCATGACCCAGATGCCGACACCGCCGATCGACAGCGCCGCGAGCCCCAGCCAGGTCAGCCGGGTGCGCGCGTTGTCGGTCGTCCGCGCCTGGAGCGTGCACGCGAGCCCGAGGGCGCAGCCCACCACCGAAGTGAGGTACGCGAGCACCACGAGCCAGTGGCCCATCGCGAAGTCGTCGTGGTCCATGTGCATGTCGGGCTCCTTCAGGCCTGCCGCTGCCGCGGCGCGTGCAACGCGACCAACGCGTGTTCGGCCGCGGCGATGAGGGTCTGCTTCGTCGACTCCGGCGAACGCGCGTCGCAGGTGATGACCTGGACCTCCGCCGGGATCTTCAGCGCTTCGCGCACCTGCTCCGGCGGGTGCTGGCGGGTGTCCTGGAACTGGTTGACGGCGATGAGGAACGGCAGCCCGCGCGACTCGAAGAAGTCGATCGAGGCGAAGCTGTCCGCCAGCCGGCGCGTGTCCACCAGGACGATCGCCGCCACCGCGCCGCAGACCAGGTCGTCCCACATGAACCAGAACCGGTGCTGGCCCGGCGTGCCGAACACGTAGAGGATCAGGTCGTCGGCCAGCGTGAGCCGGCCGAAGTCCATCGCCACCGTCGTGGCGAACTTCCCCGGCACCGCCTCGGTCCGGTCGACACCGATGGCCGCGGCCGTCATCACGGCTTCGGTGCGCAGCGGGTCGATCTCGGAGACGGCGCCGACGAACGTCGTCTTGCCGGCCCCGAACCCGCCGGCCACGACGATCTTGGCCGAGGTGATCCGCTTGTCAGAGTGCGCGTAGTCCACTGAGGACCCTTTCGAGCAGGTCGTTGCGTTCGTCGAAGGAGGCGTCCGCGGTGAGCGTGTCGCGGATCGACACCTGGCCGGCGACCAGCAGGTCGCCGATGAGCACCCGGGCCACGCCCAGCGGCACGCCCAGGTGCAGCGCGACCTCCGCCACCGAGCGCTGGTGCAGGCACAGCTGCGTCACCGCGGCCAGCGGGTTGGTCGGGCTGAAGGGCGCCGTCCGCCCCTCGGCCGTCGTCTCGACGAGGGCTTCCACGGCCAGGTCGACCGTCGGCCGGGTGCGGCCGGCGGTCCACGCGTACGGGCGGGCCAGCGACGCCGCGTGCCGCCCGCCCTCACGTCGCCGGCCTTCGGTCACCGGCTCGCCCCGGGTGCGGTCGCGGGCCGCGCGGGCGTCTCGACCATCTTCCCGACCCGGTCGACCAGCAGGGTCATCTCGTAGCCGACCAGGCCGATGTCGCAGCCCGGGTTGGCCAGCACGACCAGGTTCGAGCCGTCGCCGACGTTCATCAGCAGCAGGAAACCCTGCTCCATCTCGATGACCGACTGCACGACCCGGCCCGCGGTGAACAGGTCCGCGGTGCCGAGCGCGAGGCTGGCGAGCCCGGACGCGATCGCGGAGAGCTGGTCCGCGCGGTCGCGCGGCATCGAGTCGTTCGCCGCCACGAGCAGGCCGTCCGCCGAGACGAGCGCGGCGTGCGCGACGCCGGGCACCTCCTGCGTGAACGCCGACACCAGCCAGTTCCGGGACTGGTCGGTCACTTCCGCTCCTTCCTGCCGGGTGCTCATGCTCATCACGGGCCCTTCGGGTCGGTCGCGACCCGGTGGCGGGCCGCGCGCATGCCGCTGTAGTGCCGGGAAAGGTTGCTCCGCACCGCGGCCGGGTCCCGGAACGACGAGTCGGCCTGCTGCGGCTTGCGCGGCGTGACCGAGCCGGGCGCGAGCTGCGCGCCGGGCTGCCGGGTCGGCAGGCCGGACTCGGTGAACTCGAGGTCGTCCAGCGTGCCGACCGCGGCCTCGGCGGCCTGCCGGACGTCGTCGGCCGGGGTCGCCCACTCGCCGGGGCGCGCCGGTTGCGCCGGCGGGTCGGCGAACCAGTGCGAAAGCATCTGGTCGAAGATCGGCGTCGGCATCGGCACGGGGTCGGCGACGGCCGGCGGTTCTTCGGCGGGCCACCGGGGTTCCGGCTCGTGGCGGCCGCCGCCGTTGCCGGCGGGCGGCGCGGCGGGCAGCCCGGGCCGCGGCGGCAGGTCGACCAGGATCAGCACCCCCGGCACGTGCACGCTGGCGGTGATGCCGGCGCTCGCGGTCCGCGTGGTCGTGTGCCGCAGCCGCACGGTGATCCCGTGCGAGGCGGCGAGCCTGCTCACCACGAACAGGCCCATCCGGCGGGTCGTCTCCGGGCTCACCGACGCGCCGGCGGCGAGCCGGGCGTTCGCCGCCTCGAGGTCCTCGCGGGTCATGCCGAGCCCGACGTCGACGACCTCGATCAGCACGCCGCCGTCGAAGCCGCGGTCGGCGGTGAGCACGACCTGCTCGTCCGGCGGGGACGACCGGATCGCGTTCTCCAGCAGCTCGGCGAGGATATGCACGACGTCGGCGGCGGCCTCGGACTGCACCGACCCGCGCGGCGCGTTGCCTAGCGTGACCCGCTGGTAGTCCTTGACCTCCGACGTCGCCGCGCGCAGCAGCTCGACCGTCGCGACCGGCCCGACGTCGCGGCGCACCGGCCGCCCGCCCGCGAGGACCTGCAGGTTCTCGCCGTTGCGCCGCAGCCGGGTGGCGATGTGGTCGATCCGGAAGAGCTCGGCCAGCCGCTGCGGGTCCTGCTCGTCGGCTTCGAGGTCCTCGATCACCGACAGCTGCAGCTCCACCAGCGACTGGCTGCGCCGCGACAGCGTCATGAACATCTCGCTGACCTGGATCCGCATCTCGGCCTGCTCGCCGACGGCCAGCCGCACGGCCTGCCGGTGCATGTCGTCGAAGGCGCGGGCCAGCTGGCCGATCTCCTCGTCGGAATCGACCGGGAGCCGCTCGGTCGCCTGCCAGTCGACGTCGTCGCCGTCGCGGATCCGCTCGATGGTGGCGGGCAGCCGGCGGCGCGCGGTGTCGACCGCGGCCGCGTGCAGCCGCCGGATCGGGGCGACCACCGAGCGGGCCACGGCGAGCGCGATGGCGAGGGCGCCGAGCAGCGACGCGATCACCAGCGCGGCGTCGCGCAGCGCGTCGGACCGGGTGAGGTTGGTCCGCGCGCCGACGGCGTCCGAGAGCGTCTTCACCTGGTCGTCCAGGATCGCCCCGAGCGCCGCGCGCTTGGCCGCGGGCCCGCCGGCGCCGGGGATGGTCGCGGCGGCGAACCGCGCCGCCACCGCACCGGACGGCAGCGCGCGGCGGACCTGCCCGGTGAGCACCGCCTCTTCGGCGACGGCGGCCGCGAGCGAATCCGCGGATCTTCCGTCCGGCACCTCTTGGCCGGCGAGGGACGCCCTCAGCTGCGTCAATGCTTTCGTGATATCGGCCGGACCGTCGAGATCGACATTCCCGGCCTGGGCGACGATACCGGGGATCACCTCGCTCAAGCCGACGACGAAGTCGTGGTAGGCGACGGCTTTCGCGCCGGGCGACCCTTCCTGCTGGCGCACACCGGCCAATTTTCCCAATTGATCTTCCAGTGCGCGGGAAAGCTCCGGCCCGAGCTGCGCGAATTCGGCGTCGTGGCGGATCGTGGCGGTTTTCGCGTCGACGGCGGCGGTCTGCACGGCCGCGCCGTCGTGGATCATCTCGTCGTCGACGAGGCCGGTGAGCTCGGCGATCCCTTGCACGACGGGCATTTGATCGCGTACGGCGCTGAGCGCGCCGGCCTGGGCGAGCTCGGCCTGCACGCGGCCGCCCGCCAGCAGCAGCGCGACCAGGACGGGCAGCAGCAACACGACGGAGATCTTGGTGCGCAGCCGCCAGGTGCCGGGATTCCACGACGCGGCGGAACGACGGCGAAGCGGTTCGTCTTCTTTCATCGGTGGCGTGGCTCGATTCGTACCGGTGGCCCGAGAACGATTTCCTGGATCCTTTTCCCTGGAATTCAGACCGGAGACATAACTCCGCGGGCGACGGTGCTGTCAAGGAACGGCGGCCGTTTCCCCCGTACGCATCAGCTACGCAGGGTAATGGTCGGCGACGCCACTTTTCGGCTTCGCGAAGTGCGTGAATTTCCGTCCGCGAGCAGCGGGAGCGAGCCGGGCCGACCCCCAGCCGGCCCGCACCACTCGCCGTGAAATCCGGCGAGAGGTGAGCACGACGGTGCCAGGGGCTCGTGAGCAGCGTCAACAGCCGTACGGACCTTTCGCGCCTGGGTGAAACGTCACTCCGCGTCACCGCGGCTATCCTCGGCCGGGAAAGGGCGGTGCGGGCATGCTGAAGATCCACTTCACGGACGCGGACCTGGCGAAGGTGACCATCGCCGAGGACGCCGATCCGATGTGGGAGCTGCTGATGAGCAGCTACCGGATCCGCCGTCCCGAGGGCGAGCCGTTCTTCGGCCGGTGGCGCAAGGGGTCGCGCACCGCCGTCCCCGAGTCCGGCAGGCTGCTGATGGCGGCCGTCCCGCCGTACGGGTACTGCCCGGACTTCCTCACCCCGGCCGGGCACGCCACGATCGGCGACGGCGTCGCGGCGGTGCTCGAAACCCCGGCGAAGGCGCTGGCCGGGGACGTCGCGGAGCTGGCGGCGCAGGGCACGCGCGTCACGCCGTGGCTGCGCCGGCTGGCGGGCGGCGAGACCGGCGAACTGCACCGGCTCGGCACCGCCCTGCACGACTACTACCGCCGGTGCCTGGCCCCGGACTGGGCGACGGTCCGCCACGTCGTCGCCCGCGACCGCCGCCGGCTGCAGGCGAACCTGGACCGCGGCGGGCCGCAGCTGCTGCTCTCGACGCTGCACCCGGACGTCACGTGGACGCCGCCGGTGCTGCGGGTGCGCTTCCCGATCGAGCAGGAGCTGCACCTCGACGGCCGCGGCCTCCGGCTGATCCCGACGTTCTTCGCGCACGGCATGCCGACGACGTACAAGGACCCGGACCTGCCGCCGGTGCTGGTCTACTCGATCGGCCACCCGCGCTTCGACAGCGACGCCGAGCCCGGGGCGTCCCTGGTCGCGCTGCTCGGCCAGACGCGGGCGCGGGTGCTGGTGACGGTCGCGACCAGCCGGTGCAACACGAGCGAGCTGGCCGCGACGACGGGCGTGTCCCTGGCGACGGCCAGCCAGCACGCGTCGGTGCTGCGGGCCGCCGGGCTGATCACCAGCGCGCGGTCGGGGAAGTCGCAGATCCACGAGATCACCCCGCTGGGCCTGGGCGTCATCCGGGCCGGCTGACCGCGGGGGGGGTTGCTCGGCCCACCCGGGGGGGCCGCCTCTTCGCCGACCCGTACGCGACCGCCTTCCTGCGCCCGTCGTTGCGCGTCCTCGCCGAAGCGGCGCGGCTGCCCGGCGTCCGGCACCTCGCCTTCGGCCTCTACGACGCGCGCGCCCACCGGCTGCCCGCGCTCGCCGGCCGGGCCGTCTTCGAGAGCCCAGGCCGTTCCCCGAGGCGCGCCGGTGGGCGTTCCCGGCCGGGCACGGCTTCGCCTGCGAAAAGACCTCTCGGCGCAGGAAGCGGGCGGCGGCTCGCGGCGCTACCGGATCGCGGTCGCGGCGAGGAGCGCCGATGCTCCGCATCGGTGACGAGCGCCGCGCGGCCCAGCGGCAGCGGATCCTCGACGCCGCGATGACCTGCTTCGAGCAGGCCGGCGCGATCTACCGCTACTTCGACGGCAAGGAGGCGGTCGCCGCCGACCGGCACGAGCACGAGCGCGACCTCGTCGCCGCGGCGATCACGGACGGCGGGCCGGACGCGCTGAAGCGGTTCCTGGACACCTGCTTCGGCTGGGTGGCCGACCCCGAGGAGGCGCGACGGCGGCGCGTCACGGTCCACGGCATCGTGGCCGGACATGTTCGCGCGGATCCTGCTCGCGCTCAGCCAGGGCTTCCTGCTCCAGCGCTCGTGGGAGCCGGACCTCGACCCGCGCCGCTACCGCGACACGGTGACCAGCCTCCTCGATCGGGTGTTGCGTTCCCGAGCGGCCTGCGTGTTAGCCTGACGCCGTGCAGCGCCCGATGACGTCCTCGCGACTCGTAACCCGGCGCGCCGGCTGAACCCAGGTCGCCGGCGCGCAGCGTCGTCGATCGCTCTTCTCGGGACCTGGCCCCGATCTCATTCCTTCTTCGTTCGGGAGATCCGCCATGTCCACGTCCTTCGCCATCCCCGCCGCCCGGTCGGCGATGCTGCTGCGCCGCCGCATCGCCACGTACTTCGTCGGCGGCGCCGACGAGATCCCGGCGCTGGTCACCGCCCTGGGCGGCCACCTGGTCCACGAACTGTCCGTCGACATCAAGGACGGCGTCCGCGAGAGCAGCATGGTCTGCGCGGTCCTGCTGGCCGCGGAGGAGACCGAGCCCCTGCTCGACCGGCTGCGTGCGCTGCCGTCGGTCGTCTCGGCGGAACTCGCCTAGCCCGTCGAGCCGTGCCGCGGTTTGTCCGCGCCCCCGCCGGGTAGCCACGCGGCCACCCACTCATGCGGAGGTGTCATGGCAACGGAAATCCGGTCGCGGCGGAGTACCGCCCGAACGGCCGCGCTGGCGGTCGGGATCGTGTTCCTGCTGGTGGGGGTGCTCGGGTTCGTGCCGGGCATCACCGCAGGCTACGGCGACCTGCACTTCGCCGGGCACGAATCGGGGGCACGGCTGTTCGGGGTGTTCACCGTTTCCGTGCTGCACAACCTGGTCCACCTGGTCTTCGGCGTGCTCGGTGTGCTGGCCGCGCGGAGCAACGGCGGGTCGCGGGCGTTCCTGATGATCGGCGGCGGGGTGTACGTGCTGCTCTTCGTGTTCGGCCTGGCGATGAACCACGACAGCCCGGCCAACTTCATCCCGGTCGACAACGCCGACGACTGGCTGCACCTCGGCCTCGGCGTCGCGATGATCGTCCTCGGCGTGGCGACGACGGCCATCGACCGCCGTCGCGGCGAGTACCCCGAACCGGAGATCCAGGGGCACTGATCAAGGCAGTCCCGGCAGCAGCTTGTCCAGGGTGATCGGCAGGTCGCGCACCCGGACGCCGGTGGCGTGGAAGACCGCGTTGGCCACCGCCGCCGCCGTTCCGACGATGCCGATCTCGCCGATTCCCTTGCTGCCCATGGGGTTCACGTGCGGGTCGGTCTCGTCGAGCCAGTCCGCCTTCAGGTCCGGCACGTCGGCGTTGGCCGCGATGTGGTACTCCGCCAGGTCGTGGTTGACGACGTGGCCGAACCGCGGGTCGAGCAGGCTGTGCTCGTGCAGGGCCATGGACACGCCCATGGTCATGCCGCCGAGGAACTGCGAACGCGCGGTGCGCGGGTTGACGATCCGGCCGGCCGCGAACGTGCCGTGCAGCCGCGCCACCCGGACCTCGCCGGTGTCGGCGTCGACACGGGCTTCGGCGAACTGCGCCCCGAAGGCGTACATCGCGTACCGGTCCTCGTCCGGGTTCTCGGGCGTCTCCGCCGAAACCTCGTCCCCGTCGCCGGGGTCGTCGCCGTACTTGTCGCGGAACGCCTCGGCGGCCGCGACCAGCGTCGCACCCCACGACGTCGTGCCGGTGGACCCGCCGGCCACCGTGGCCTTGGGGTGCTCGGTGTCGCCGATGCGGACGTCGACGTCCTCGACCGGCACGCCCAGTGCGTCCGCCGCGATCTGCGGCAGCACCGTCCACGCGCCCGTGCCGAGGTCGGCGGCCCCGATTTCCGCGGTGTAGCGGCCGTTTCCGAACCGGACGACGGCGGTCGAGCCGGGCTGCCGGCGCGCCGGGTAGACCGACGCGGCGACGCCGGTGCCGACCAGCCACCGGCCGTCCCGGCGCACGCCGGGCCGCGGATCGCGGTCCGCCCAGCCGAATTCTTCCGCGCCGGCGCGCAGGCACTCGACGAGATGGCGGCTGGAGAAGGGGTTCCCGGTCTCCGGGTCGCGCTCGGGTTCGTTGCGCACGCGCAGCTCGACCGGGTCGATGCCCAGCTCGTACGCGAGCTCGTCCATCGCC
The DNA here is from genome assembly GCF_040675005.1 of Amycolatopsis sp. NPDC049691. NCBI lineage: Bacteria > Bacillati > Actinomycetota > Actinomycetes > Pseudonocardiales > Pseudonocardiaceae > Amycolatopsis > Amycolatopsis sp. NPDC049691. The sequence continues at coordinate 55,622 of NZ_JBFANX010000021.1, read as the reverse complement.
ACTTCGGGGCCGAACATGCCGGGGCACTCCCCCGGCGCGCGCATCCACGACGGCACCGGCACGTCGAGCGCGGCCAGGCGGTGGCCGGTCCGCCGGTTCGGCGTGGCGTACATCATCCGCGCGGGCACCGCCGTCTGCTCCGCGAACTCCTTGATCCGCGAGGTCTGCTCGACGACGTCCAGCCGGAGCGCCGTCAGCCGCCCGTCGCGGCCCGCGCCCAGGCGCATCCGCTGGATCGTCGGCGTGCGGTAGCCGGCCAGGCTGAACATCTGCTGCCGGGTCAGCGCGAGCTTCACCGGACGGCCCGGCACGGCCCGCGCGGCCAGGGCCGCGAGGACGACGGGCGCGTGCGCGGTGCCCTTCGACCCGAAGCCGCCGCCGACGTACGGGCAGCTCACCCGCACCCGCTCTTCGGGCAGGCCGAACACCTTCGCGATCGTCCCGCGCACCGGGTGGACGCCCTGCGTGGAGTCCCACAGCGTGAGCGTGCCGTCCTCCCACAGCGCCGTCGTCGTGTGCGGTTCGAGCGGGTTGTTGTGGTACATCGCCGTCGTGTACGTCCGATCGAGAGTCACGGCCGCTTCGCGCAACGCGGCGTCGACGTCACCCTCGTCGGTGTCCGTCGGGAAGGACGGGTTGACCTTCTCCGGTTTGTACAGGTCGTCGCGGTCCGCGCGCAGTTCGACGTCGGCTTCGTCGCGGTCGTACTCGATCTCGACGAGGTCGGCCGCCTGCCGCGCGGTCTCGGGGCTGTCGGCGACCACCAGGGCGAGCACGCGGCCGCGGAACGGGATCTCCCGGTCCTGCAGCACGGCCAGCTCGGCGTCTTCGGTGTCGGCCAGCCGTTCGGCGGTGAACGGCGTCAGCACCCGCAGGACGCCGTCGAGCGACTCGGCCTCGACGGTGCCGACCCGCGTGCACCGGCCCCGGGCGATCGTCGCCTGCACCGGGTGGCAGTACGCGGCGCCCTCGACGGGCGCCTCGTAGGCGTACGGCGCGGTGCCGGTGACCTTCGCCGGCCCGTCGCGGCGGGTGAGGGCGCGGCCGATGGCCCGTGGCTCCAGCAGTTCGGTCATCGGCCCGGCTCCTCGGCGGTCAGGTCGCGCAGGACGGCGGTCAGGGTGCGGGTGACGAGCGGGAGCTTGAAAGCGTTTCCCCCGTCGATCCCGTCGAGCGGGCGGGCGTCGGCCAGCTCGGCCTCGGCGGCCGCGCGGAACAGGGCTTCCTCCGCGCGCTCGCCGCGCAACACGTCTTCGGCGCGGTGGGCGCGCCACGGCTTGTGCGCGACACCGCCGAGCGCGATCCGGACGTCGTCGATCTTGTCGTCCACAATGGACACGGCAGCGGCCACCGACACCAGAGCGAACGCGTAGGACGCGCGGTCGCGGACCTTGCGGTAGGCCGACCGGCGGGCCCACGGCAGCGCGGGGACGGTGAACGCGGTGATCAGGTCGCCGTGCTCGAGAACCGTGTCACGGTCCGGCCGGTCGCCGGGCAGGCGGTGGAGATCGGTGAACGGGACTTCGCGGTCGCCCCCCGGCCCGAGCACGTGCACGCGGGCGTCCAAGGCGGACAGTGCGACCGCCAGGTCGGACGGGTGCGTGGCGACGCAGTGCTCGGACGCGCCGATGATCGCGTGCTGCCGGGTGGCCCCGCCCAGCGCCGAGCAGCCCTCGCCGGGCTTCCGCTTGTTGCACGGCGTCGTGACATCCTGGAAGTACAGGCACCTGGTGCGCTGCAACGGGTTCCCGCCGGTGGTGGCCATGTTCCGCAGCTGCGCCGACGCGCCCGACAGCAAGGCCTGGGCCAGCACCGGGTAGCGCTCGCGCACGCGCCGGTCGGCCGCGAGGTCGCTGTTGCGCACGCCGGCGCCGATCTCCAGGCCGCCGTCGGCGTCCTCCCGGATCTCCGTCGACGTCAACGCCGTGACGTCGACGATCCGGCGGGGTGCCGCGACGCCGAGCTTCAGGTGGTCGACCAGGTTGGTGCCGCCGCCGAGGAACGCCGCGGCGGGGTCGCCCGCGACGGCGTCGACCGCCTCGGCCGCCGTGGCCGGCCTGCCGTACGCGAAGGGTTTCACCGGTCGCCTCCCGCCTGCCGGACGGCCGCCACGATCCCGGCGTAGGCCCCGCAGCGGCAGAGGTTCCCGCTCATCCGCTCGGCGATCTCGTCGTCCGTCCACTGTGGATCCCGGGTGACCGGCTCGGTGACGTGGCTCGGCGCGCCCTCGGCGAACTCGGTCAGCAGCCCGGCTGCGGAGCAGATCTGGCCGGGGGTGCAGTAGCCGCACTGGAAGCCGTCGTGCTCCAGGAAGGCTTGCTGCACCGGGTGCAGCTCGCCGTCCGGCGCCAGGCCCGCCGCCGTCGTCACCTCGGCGCCTTCGCAGGTGACCGCGAGGACGAGGCAAGCGAGCACGCGGCGGCCGTCGAGCAGCACCGTGCAGGCGCCGCACTGGCCGTGGTCGCAGCCCTTCTTCGGGCTGTACACGCCGAGCTGGTCGCGCAGCAGGTCGAGCAGGGTCCGCCGCGGATCGACCGAGACGCGGCGCGCGGTCCCGTCGACCCGCAGCTCGAGGGCGTACGCCCCACCGATGGTCGTCATGGGCCCTCCTCGTCGGCGGCGAACCGGGCGGTTACCCCACGGGGACCGATGTCAACCACCGGATCGCGTGGAGCACGCCGACCTGCTGATCGACACGACGGCGGAGCGGACGGCCGAGGTCGGCTAGGGACGCTTGCCGACGCCCGTCGCGATCTCGTGCAGCCGGTGCCGGTCCGGGGCCAGCGGCGCCGTGTCCGCGCCCGCGCCTTCGCGCAGTCCCTTCAGGAACTCGTTCAGCGTGACCGCGGCATCGTGCTCCGGCCGCCAGCCCAGCTCGGACTCCGCCCGGCTCGTGTCCATCAGCGGCAGCCGCAGGACGGCGTCGAACAGCCCCGGCGACGCGGGGACCGCGTGCAGGCGCCAGGCCGCGTCCACCGCGGCCCGGACCACGCCGGCCGGCACCGGGACCGTCCGGGCGTGCAGCAGGTCCGCGGCGAACTTCGGGTCGACCACCGGGCCCGTCGCGATGTTGAACGCCCCGCGCACCGGCCGCGTCACGGCCCGGCGGACCGCGTCGGCCAGGTCGGCGGTGTGCACGACCTGCGCCCGCAGGCCCCGGACGTCCGGGACCAGCGGAATCAACCCCGGCCGGACCAGGCTGCCGGGTAGGAACGGCCCGGCGAACAGCCGGCGCTGCGCCGTCGCGGCCGCCCGCTGGAAGACGAACGCGGGCCGGACGCGCACGACGTCGAGCTTCGGGTGGCGCTGCTCGAACGCGTCGAGGTAACGCTCCACGTAGGACTTCTCGCGCGTGTAGGCCGCGCCGGGCCAGCCGTGCGTCGGCCAGTCCTCGGTCACCGGTTCGTCGTTCTCCCGCGGCGAATAGGCGCCGACGGACGACGAGTAGACGAGCTTGGGCACGCCGGCCGCGGCCGCGGCGTCGAACACCCGCAGCGACCCGAGGACGTTCGCGCGCCAGGTGGTCTCCGGGCGGCGCGTGGGCTGGAACAGCCAGGCCAGGTGGACGACCGCGTCGGCGCCGCGGAAGAGCGGCCCGAGGTCGTCGCGCCCGACGTCGGCCGCGACGACGCCCTCGGCCGGCCGCCGCGCCACCCCGACGACCGTCTCGACCTGCGGATCGGCCCGCAGCGCCGCGACGACGCCGGTGCCGAGGTTGCCCGTTGCTCCCGTGACCACGATGCGCATCGGGGCCGGTTACCCGGCCGGCCACTGGACAACCCTGCTATGTTCGAAGTGAAGATCCCCATGGAGGAGAGCAGTCGTGGCAGGTGACGTCGACATCTCCGGATAGCTCCGGAGTGTGCAGGCCCCCGGCAGTGCCGGTGCGGGCCGCTTTCGACGTCCCCCGTTCGCTTCACACCACTTCGAGGTCTTCACCATGTCCGAAATCGTGCTGTCCGGCCTGTCCTTCTCCTGGCCGGACGACACCCCCGTGTTCGACCGCCTTTCCGCCACGTTCCCGGGCGGCCGCACCGGGCTCGTCGCCCCGAACGGCTCCGGCAAGACGACGCTGCTGAAGCTCGTCGCGGGCGTCCTGCGGCCGTCGGCGGGCAGCGTCACCGCCGCCGGCGTCCTCGGCTACCTGCCGCAGGACCTGCCGCTGAGCGGGGAGCCGTCCGTCGCCGAGGTCCTCGGCGTCGCGCCGGTCCTGGCGGCCATCGCCGCCGTCGAGTCCGGCGACGCCGCCGAAGCGCACTTCACCACCATCGGCACCGACTGGGACATCGAGGAACGCACCCGCGGCCAGCTCGACCGGCTCGGCCTCGACGTCGCGCTGGACCGGTCGCTGGGCACGCTGTCCGGCGGCCAGATCGTCTCACTGGGACTGGCCGCGCAGCTGCTCAAGCGGCCCGACGTGCTGCTGCTCGACGAGCCGACGAACAACCTCGACCTCGACGCCCGCCGCCGGCTCTACGCGGTGCTCGACGACTGGTCCGGCTGCCTGGTCGTGGTCAGCCACGACCGCGCGCTGCTCGACCGGATGGACCGGATCGCCGAGCTCGACCGCGGGGAAATCCGGTTCCACGGCGGGAACTTCACGTCGTACGAGGAGGCCGTCCGGGCCGCGCGTGAGGTCGCCGAGAAGAACATCCGCACCGCCGAGCAGGAGGTCAAGCGCGAGAAGCGGGAGATGCAGCAGGCCAGGGAACGGGCCGCCCGCCGCGCGAGCACCGCGTCGCGCAACCTGGGCAATGCCGGGCTGCCGAAGATCTTCGCCGGCACCATGAAGCGCAACGCCCAGGAGTCCGCCGCCAAGGCGGACGGCACGCACGCGGCCCGCGTCGGCGCGGCGAAGGCCAAGCTCGACCAGGCCGAACGCGCGCGGCGGGACGAGCAGAAGATCAGCCTGGAGCTGCCGCAGACCGAGGTCCCGGCGGGCCGCACGCTCTTCGTCGGCGAGGGCCTGCGGGCCCGCGGACTGTTCCCGGGCGGCGTCGACCTGGCGATCCGCGGGCCGGAGCGGATCGCGCTGACCGGGCCCAACGGCGCCGGGAAGTCCACGCTGCTGCGGATGATCCACGGCGACCTCACCCCGGACGGCGGCTCGGTGTCCCGGGTGGACGGTCGGATCGCGTTCCTGTCCCAGCGGCTGGATCTGCTGGACGACGACCGCACGGTGGCCGAGAACCTGGCGTCCGCCGCGCCCGCGTTGCCGCCGGCCCAGCGGATGAACCTGTTGGCGCGCTTCCTGTTCCGCGGCTCGCGGGCGCACCTGCCGGTCGGTGTCCTCTCGGGCGGCGAGCGGCTGCGCGCGACGCTGGCGTGCGTCCTGTTCGCCGAGCCGGCCCCGCAGCTGCTGTTGCTGGACGAGCCGACGAACAACCTCGACCTGGTCAGCACCGGACAGCTGGAGAGCGCGCTGACGGCGTACCGCGGCGCGTTCGTGGTGGTGAGCCACGACGAACGGTTCCTCGGCGCGATCGGGATCGAGCGGTGGCTGCGGCTGGAGAACGGTGACGTACACGGGTGACGTCGTCCGACGGTCGCCGCGGGTCGGGCCGGCTTCCTAGCGTGGTGAAGTCACCCGCCGAAAGGAAGAACATGTCCGAAGTGACCTACACCGCCGTCGCCACCTCCACCGCGGAGGGCCGCAACGGCGGCCGCGCGACCTCCGACGACGGCGTGCTCGACGTGACGCTCGCCGTCCCCAAGGCCTTCGGCGGCGCGGGCGACGGCACCAACCCGGAGCAGCTGTTCGCGGCGGGGTGGGCGTCGTGCTTCGTCGGCGCGGTCCGCCGGGTCGCGGGGGCGAAGAAGGTGCCGCTGAACGACCTCGCCGTCGTCGCGGAGGTGACGCTGCACCACGACACGGAGGCGAACGAGTTCGAGCTGAGCGCGGTCCTGCACCTGGAGGCGACGGGCATCGACCAGGCCACGGCGGACGAGCTCGTGCGGGGCGCCCACCAGGTGTGCCCGTACTCGAAGGCGACCCGCGGCAACATCGAGGTCACCCTCGACGCGACGGTCGCGTGATGCGGCGCGCACTCGGCGCGCTGGGCGTCGCGGCGGTCGTCGGGGCGGGCGTGCTCACCGCCGCCACCCCCGGCGCCGCCGGCGTCCCCGCGCGGCCCAAGCCGACGGTCGTGCTGGTCCACGGCGCGTTCGAGGACGCGTCGGCGTGGGCTCCGGTCACGCGGCGGCTGCTGGCCGAGCACTATCCGGTGCTCGTGCCGGCGGTCCCGCTGCGCGGGGTGGCGGCGGACGTGGCTTCGCTGCGGGGAGTCCTCGATTCCGTGCCGGGCCCCAAGATCCTCGTCGGGCACTCGTACGGCGGGCTGCTGATCAGCGAGCTGGCGGGGACGACGGCCGACGTGAAGGCTCTGGTCTACGCGGCGGCGTTCATCCCGCAGGCGGGTGAGACCGCCGGGCAGCTGAACAGCCAGTTCCCCGGTTCGCTGCTCGGCCCGTCGACGACGCACGCGGTCGGCCCGGAGCTGTTCGTCAACCAGGCGAGCTACCCCGCGCTGTTCGCCGCGGGCCTCCCGCCGCTCGACACGGCGGTGGCCGCGGCCGGCCAGCGGCCCATCCTGGCGGCGGCCTTCGACGAGCAGATCGCGTCGACGGCCCCGGCGGGCATTCCCAAGTACGCCCTGGTCGCCACGCGCGACCAGGCGATCCCCCCGGCGGCGGAGCGGTTCGAGGCCCGCCGCGCCCAGGCGGCGGTGACCGAGGTGGATTCCCCGCACGCGATCGCGACGGCCGCCCCCACCGCCGTGGTCGACGTCATCCACCGCGCGTCCCGCTGAACCCGTCGTGAGTGGGAAACAGTGTTCTTACCCTGTTTCCCACTCACGACGGTCACAGGCGGTCGGCGTCCAGGACGGCCTGGGCGAACGGCTTCGGCGCCTCCTGGGGCACGTTGTGGCCGATCCCGTCGAGGATCCGGTGCTCGTACTTGCCGGTGTACTTGCCGCGGTAGGCCTTGCCGTCCTTGGCCGCGCCGTCGAAGTCGCTGGCGATCGTGATCGACGGCACCGTGATCGCCGGGCCGGTCTGCAGCTTCTGCTCGTACGCCTCGTACTGCGGCTCGCCCGGGGCGAGGCTCAGCCGCCAGCGGTAGTTGTGGATGACGATGTCGACGTGGTCGGGGTTGTCGAACGCGGCCGCGCTGCGGTCGTACGTCGCGTCGTCGAAGTGCCACGCCGGGGACGCCGTCTTCCAGATCAGCTTGTTGAAGTCGTGGCGGTTGGCCGCGTAGCCCGCGCGGCCGCGCTCGGTCGCGAAGTAGTACTGGTACCACCAGCCCAGCTCCGCCTGCGGGGCCAGCGGCTTCTGGTTCGCCGCCAGGTTCGTGACGATGTACCCGCTCACCGCGACGATCGCCTTGCACCGCTCCGGGAAGAGCGCGGCGATGACGTCGACGGTCCGCGAGCCCCAGTCGTACCCGCCGAGGACGGCCTTGTCGATCTTGAGGGAGTCCATCAGCGCGACGACGTCGAGCGCGACGGCCGCCTGCTGCCCGTTGCGGACGGTCTGCGCCGACTTGAACACCGTCGGGCCGTAGCCGCGCAGGAACGGGATGATCACGCGGTAGCCGGCCGCGGCCAGGATCGGGGCGACGTCGACGTAGCTGTACGGGTCGTACGGCCAGCCGTGCAGCAGGACCACCGGCTGCCCGGTCGCGGGTCCGGCCTCGTGGTACGCCATGGTCAGCACCCCGGCGTCGGCGTGCTTGACCTCGCCGAGCGAAGTGTGCTCGCCGGAGCCGGCCCGCAGGTCAGGGGTTGTCGACGGCGCCGCGGCGGGGGCGGCCGCGTTCGACGAGCAGGCCGCCAAGGACGTCGCCGCCAGCCCCGCCGCGAACGCCTGCCCGAACCTTCTCCTGCTGATCATCTTGACTCCTGTGCGAAAGACCGTGGGACTTTCACGACGTTAGAGCCGGTCCGGTGACCTTCGCGCCCGTCAGGTGACGCAGCCGGTGTACGTCACCCTTCGAGGGTCTTCAGCATCCCGGCGAGGTCGGCGCGCGAGCTCACGCCCAGCTTGGGGAAGATCCGGTGCAGGTGGGTGCCGACGGTCCGGTGCGAAAGGTACAGCCGCTGCCCGATCTCGCGGTTCGTCAGCCCCTCCGCGGCCAGCTGGGCGATGCTCAGCTCGTGCGGGGTCAGCTTCTCGCGCGCGTCCGGGCCCCGGTTCGGGCTCGACTCGCCCGCGCCGCGCAGCTCGCGTCGCGCCCGCTCGGCCCAGGCCGTCATGCCGAGGGCGTCGAACGTCTCGCGCGCGGTGCGCAGGTGCGTGCGCGACTCGACGACCCGCCGCTGCCGCCGCAGCCACTCGCCGAAGGCCAGGTGGACGCGGCCGCGTTCGGCGGGCCAGCCGCTCAGGTCGGCTCCCAGCGCTTCGGCGAACCGCTCGTCGCCCGGGTCGAGCACGGCGCGGGCGTACCGCAGCCCGATGTGCAGCGCGGGCGACGGCGAGTCCAGGCACGCCAGCTCGGCCAGGACGTCCCGCAGGTCGCCGGTCCGCCCGGCCCGGACCGCGGCTTCGGCCAGCTCCGCGACGCAGTACGCGCGCAGGGCCAGCTGGTAGGCGGGGTCGGCGGGATCGAGCAGCCGGCTTAGGTCGGCGAAGGCGTCCTCGAAGCGGCCTTCGCCGAGGTTGGTGAGCCCGCGTGCGAGCTGGACGGTGGCGAGCACCGGCCGCGCGCCGGCGGCCAGCCCGGTGCGTTCGGCTTCGCCGGCGAGGGTTTTCGCCTGCTTGTGGTCGCCGCGCAGGGCGGCGATCTCGGCCTGGACGGCGGTGGCCAGGCCGGCCATGAACGGCTGGCCGGTCTCCTGCGCGAACCGGGCCGCCTCCGCGGCGGCGGGCACGGCGCCGGCGAGGTCCCCGAGCCGGACGCGGCTCCACGCGAGGACGGCCAGCGCGCGCGGCAGCGCCCCCAGCCGTCCTTGCGCGCGCAGGCCGGGTGCGGCGGCCGCGGAGAAGCGGGCGGCGAGGTCGAAGGCCCCGACCTGGAGGGCGGCGCTGCCCAGGTAGCGGTCGACTTCGGGATCGGCCCCGGTCCGCGCGGCCAGCTCTTTCAGTCTTTCGAGGACGCCCCGGCCGCGTTCGAAGGGCGCGACGTACGCGGTCACGGCCACGATCCGCGGGTCACCGGCCGGCACGGGCAGCGAGTCGGCGACGTCGAGCAGGGCCCGCCGGGCGGCCGGGCCGGGTTCGGTCCAGAAGCACCGCATGGCGGCGCTCCAGAGGATCCGCAGGGCGGCGTCGTACTGCCCGTCGGCGGCGACGGCTGCGGCGGTGGCCGCCAGCTCGGCGACGCGGGCGGGGTCTTCACGGACGCCGTCTTCGAACTCGCTCAGCAGCCGGCCGGCGGTGGCGCGGTGGCTTTTGCCGACGGGGTTGGCGGCGTGGACGAGCCGTTCGGCGGTCTCGCGCCGCCCGGATTCGACGGCGAGTTCGGCGGCTTTGAGCAGCCGCTCGGTCTTCGTTCCGGGCTCTTCGCTGAGCCGCGCGGCCTGTTCGAGAGCGGCGATGGCAGCGGCGGCCCCACCCCGGTACCGGGCGCGTTCGGCGGTCCGTTCGAGCTCGGCGGCGACGGTCTCGTCAGGGCCGGCGGTGGCGGCGGCCTGGTGCCAGGCACGGCGGTCGGGCTGGTCGTGCAGGGCTTCGACGAGGGCGAGGTGCGCCCGCCGCCGCTCGGCAGGAGAGGCGGCGGCGGGGATGGCGGAGCGCATGAGGGGGTGCCGGAAGATGACGGTCCCGGCGGAGAGCTCGACAAGCCGAGCATCGACGGCGGGAGCGAGAACGTCAGGCTCGACAACCTCCCCAGCTGCAAGCGCACCCGTCGCCGCCAATGTCTCCGCCAGTGCCGTCGTCTCGTTCAGTGCCGCCACCAGCAGCGCCGTGCGGGTCGGCTCCGGCAAGCTCGCCACCCGGGCCGTGAACGTGCGCTCCAGCCTCTCCGTCAACGGCAGCACCGGGTCCAGCCCGTCGAAGTCCGCCAACGCCGACGGCAGCTCCGTCAGCGCCAGCGGGTGCCCCGCCGCCTCCGTCAGCAACCTGGTGCGGACCGCCGGGGCCAGCCGCGGCGCGACCGCGTCCAGGAGGTCCGCCGCGTCGTCCGCCGCCAGGCGGTCCAGCACCATCGGGGCCAGACCCGCGTCCAGCAGCGGCGAAGCAGCTCCCTCCCGCAGCGTCGCCACCAGCACGATCGGCTCGTTCTCGATCCGCCGCGCCACGAACGCCAGCACGTCCGCGCTCGCCCGGTCGAGCCAGTGCACGTCCTCCGCCACCAGCAGCAGGGGTTTCGCCGCCGCCTCCTCGGCCAGCAACGTCAACGCCGCCAGCCCCACCAGGTACGCGCTGGGCGCGGCGCCGTCCGCCAGGCCCAGCGCCGTGCGCAAAGCGTCCCGCTGCGGCGCGGGCAGCTCGGCCACCCCCGCCCGGACGGGGTACAGCAGCTGGTGCAACCCCGCATACGCGAGGTTCTGCTCGGCCTCCGCCCCGGTCGTCCGCAGCACGCGCAGCCCCGCGACCGACGCCGCGTCCGCCGTCTCCGCCACCAGCGCCGACTTGCCGATGCCCGCCTCGCCGCGGATGACGACGCCGCTGCGGTCTTCGGGCCCGTCGACGAGCTCGCCCAGCTCCTTCAGCTCGGCTTCCCGCCCGCGCAACGCCATGCGACCGACCTTACCCAACCGGTGTTTCCGCAGCTCAACGCCGAGTGACGTACATCAACAGCGTCACCCGACGGGCGCGGCGACCGCTCGGCGCCCCCTAGCTTCGCAGCGTCCAAGCAAGCGACCCGAGGAACCGATGAGACGCATCCCCAAGTTCTTGGCGGCCGCCGTGCCGCTCCTGCTGACCGGCCTGGTCCCCCTCGCCCCGAGCGCGTCGGCGACCCCGGTCTGCGCCGCCGTGCCGGTCGAGGCGCCGGCCGGCGCGAAGATCGAGTCGGTCCAGGCAGAGCACAAGACGGCGTACTGCCAGCTCACCGTCACCCTGACCCACTCCGGCAGCGACCACGTCAAGGTCGCCGTGGCCCTGCCCGACACCGGCTGGACCGGCCGGCTGCAGGCCCTCGGCGGCAGCGCCTACGCCGCCGGCAACTTCGACGGCCTCGCCCAGGCCGTCAAGGACGGCTACACCGCCGTGACGACCGACGCCGGCGTGTCACTGGACGGGCTGGACACGTCGTGGGCGCTGACCGCCCCCGGCAAGGTCGACCAGACGCTCCTGACCAACTTCGCCACCCGTTCGGTGCACGAAGAGGCGCTGATCGGCAAGGCCGTCACACAGCGGTACTACCACCGCCCGGTGACGTACTCGTATTGGACCGGCTGCTCGACCGGCGGTCGCCAGGGCTACTCCGAAGCGCAGAACCACGCCCACGACTTCGACGGCATCCTGGCCAACGCCCCGGCCGTCGACTGGACGCAGTTCGCCGTCGCGACGCTGTGGCCGCAGATCGTGATGAACCAGAGCCACGACTTCCCGAGCACCTGCGTGCTCACGGCGTTCCGGACCGCCGCGGTCCAGGCCTGCGACGCGAACGACGGCGTCACCAACGGCATCGTCGACCGGCCGGACGAATGCAGTTACGACCCGCGCAGCCTCGTCGGCACGAAGGTGGTCTGCGACGGCCGGGAGTTCACCGTGACGGCGGCGGACGCCGACGTCATGCGCAAGATCTGGGCCGGCCCCACCGACGAGCGCGGCCGCAAGCTGTGGTCCGGGCTGCCCAAGGGCGCGGACTTCACGTGGCTGGCCGGCACGACGCCGGGCCCCGACGGCACGCTCGTCGCGTCGGGCTTCCCGGTGGCCGTCAAGTGGGTGCAGTCGTTCGTCGAGAAGCAGGCCGGCTTCGACACCTCGAAGCTGACCTACGCCCAGTACGCCGACGTGTTCCGCCAGTCGGTGCGGGAGTACGACGACGTCATCGGCACGTCCGACCCGGACCTGTCGGCCTTCCGCCGCGCCGGCGGCAAGCTGATCACGTTCGTGGGCGCGAACGACCAGCTGATCCCGCCGGGCGGCACGCTCTCCTACCGCCGTGAAGTGGAGCGGACCATGGGCGGCGCGCAGCGGGTGAACGACTTCTACCGGCTGTTCTCGGCACCGGGTGTCGAGCACTGCTTCGGTGGTGGCGGCCCGGAGCCGACGAACGCGCTCGGACAGCTGGTCGACTGGGTCGAGCAGGGCAAGGCCCCGGCCACCCTGACGGCCGCTTCGGCGGACGGCAAGACCCGCAACCTGTGCCCGTACCCGTCGGTCTCGCGCTACACGGGTGGCGACCCGGCGGTGGCGTCGAGCTACCGCTGCCGCTGAGTCCCCGCCGTGGGTGCCGGCCTCCCTCCGGCACCCACGGCGAATGGACTTGCGGGTCCAAAAACGGCTCGGCACGGTGGAGTCATGGCACTCGACCAGTACTACCTCCTCGGCCGGTCCGGCCTCCGCGTCAGCAGGCTCGCACTCGGCACCATGAACTTCGGCACCGGCGGTTTCCACGCCGCCTACGGGAAGACCGAGGACGAAGCCCGCCCGATCTTCCGCAAGTACCTCGACGAGGGCGGCAACTTCGTCGACACGGCGGACTTCTACACCGCCGGCGAAAGCGAGACGATCCTCGGCCGCCTCATCGCCGAAGCGAAGGTGCGCGACCGGGTGGTCCTGACCACCAAGTTCACCAACAGCGTCGACCCGGGCGACCCGAACGCGGGCGGCAACGGCCGCAAGCACATGATCCGCGCGCTCGAGGCGTCGCTGCGCCGGCTGGGCACCGACCACGTGGACCTGTTCCTGCTGCACACGTGGGACCGGCTGACGCCGGTCGAGGAGGTCGTCCGCACGCTCGACGACCTCGTCCGCGCGGGCAAGATCCGCTACGCGGGCCTGTCCGACGTCCCGGCCTGGTACGCGGCTCGCGCCCAGAGCATCGCCGAGTCGAACTCGCTGAGCCCGATGATCAACCTGCAGCTGCCGTATTCCTTGGTGCAGCGCCAGATCGAGACCGAGCACGTCCCGATGGGCCAGGAGCTCGGCCTGGGGGTGACGGCGTGGAGCCCCCTGGCCGGCGGCTTCCTGACGGGCAAGTACCGCGACGGCGGTTCGGGCCGCTTCTCCGACCCGGCCGCACAGACCTGGACCGACCACGACTGGCAGTTGCTGAAGCCATTGGAGGAGGTGGCGGGCAAGCTGGGCGTGACGATGGCCCAGGTGGCGATCAACTGGGTGGCAACCCAACCGGGCATCGCATCGGCGATCGTGGGCGCGAGCAGCGCGGCCCAGCTGGAAACGACCATGGCGGCGTTGGAGTTCGAGATCCCCGCGGAGCTGCGCGCGGTGCTCGACGAGGCGAGCGCACTGCCACCGGCGTCGGTGTACCGGATGTTCACGGCCCAGTACCAGAACTGGATCGTCACCCCGGACACGAAAGTCGGCGACAAGCCGGCGGGGTACGCACCCGCGGTCCGGAACTGGTAGCCCACTCTTTGGAGTGAAGATTTCTCGCTTTTTGTCGGCGGACGTAGACAGCGGCCGCATGCGGCCACCCGGAAGGGTGGCCGCATTGCTCTGTCCGAGGCGACCTGAACGGGAACTCCTGCTGCCTCAGGGACAACCGGCCCCCCGAAGCTCTACAGTGGAGCGTCAACAACACTGCGACCCGTTGAATTCGCAGCGTATTTAGCCAGCTCAGGCCATGGGTACGTATTCCACGAACGAGTTCGCCGGCGAATAACCGACCCGGTTGATGTGACCCGATCCGTCACGAGTACGGTGCTCCCAACACTAAAGCGTGACCACCAAAAGAGCCCACCCATACCCACCCCAGCAACCCACGCGAGCAAAGATTGTACCTGATCCGCTCGGACCGGGGTGGGCGGCGAGCCGGTCCCCGCACGACGAAGGAGGAATCCATGATGCTGCCCCTGTGGTGGATTATCATGCGTGGCGCCGCCTGAGCCACGACCGCACCGCGCCCGGGCTTCGCGGCTTCCCGCGGAGCCCGGCAAGCGTCAGGGCTGACCGCGCCGGCGGAGCTCCACTCCCTCGGCGAGCAGCACGTTCCGGGTCTGGTTGTACGACATGCCGTAGGTCGTCGCGAGCTGGCGGATCGAGCGCCCGTCTCGATAGGCGTTGACCAGGCCCGGCGGGGTCGGCGGCAGCGGAATGCGCGGCGGCCGCAGGGTGACTCCGGCGTCGAGCAACGCCGTCCGGATCTTGCGGTAGCTGTACGGGTACTTCGCGACCAGGGCTTCGATCGTCTTCCCGGCCGCGTAGTGCTCCACCAGTTCCCGCACCACGTCGTCGGGCACGGGCTCGGCTCTGTGGTCCTCGCTCACGAGATCAACCGCCCAGCTGGTCCGGGTGCTTCGCACTCCGTACGTACCCAGCCAACGGCATCGCCCCCGGCGCGTACACCGCCGCGAGTGTGGTGGTGCCCGGTCGCTCCCCGCACATGGCCGCTCCCCTCGCTGCCCTGGTGGAACGACCACGGCCGACGATGATGACGCGGATCGGCGATTCTGTGGCCGACGCCACCGCCCCGATGGCTTCGTAGCCAACACATCGCATCCGGTTGACACCAATCACCGAACCGGGCGATTCCACTGTGGACAATCATCCGCGGATCATGGCCGCACGAGAGAACCCCGGCACCCGAACGAAACGGGATTCCCGGATCACTGCTCTCGCTGCAACCGCGGCGGCAGCATCGCCACCGTGTCGCGCTCCCCGTCGCGCGCGGCCGGGATGGCCGGCTCCGATGCGTCCAGCTCCGCGATCAGCTCGTCCAGCTCCGCCACCCGCATGCCGCGCTCCCGCCCCCGGTAGAGCTCCGCCGCCTGCAGCCACAGCGCCCGCGCGTCCGCCCGGTTCTCGCGCTCGCGCAGGATGGCGGCCAGTGCCGACAACGCCCGGGCCTGCCCGGTCGCATGCCCCGTGCGGTCGGCCAGCTCGACGGCCCGGTACGCGTACCACAACGCCGCCCGCGCGTTGCCCTGCTCGTGCCGCAGCCTGGCCAGGACCGTGTTCAGCTTCATCACCGCCGGCAGGCTCAGGCTCGCGGACGTCAGCTCCGAGGCGCGCCGGCACTGGTCGTCGGCCTCGGCCAGCCGGCCCTGGTCGGTCAGCAGGGACGCCCACGCGGTGTGGATCTCCAGCCGCGTCGTCACCTCGGCCGTGTCCCGCAGGTCCGCCAGCGCCTCGGCGTACAGCTCCGCCGCCTCCTGCTCGAACCCGCCCGCCGCCACCAGCGCGTTCGCGAGCCGGTGCGCGGCGACCGCGCACAACGACGGCTCGCCCAGCTCGTAGGCCACCTCCAGCGCCAGCCGGCCCAGCACCGCGGCTTCGGCCGCGCGGCCGGCCCGCAAGTGCCACCGGGCCAGGTTCAGCGTCGAGGCGATCCGGCCCAGCGGGGAGCCGTCCGCCTCCGCCAGTTCCAGCGCGCGCCGGAGGTGCTGTTCGGCCTGTTTCTCCTCCCCGCGGTGCATCAGGACGACGCCGAGGTCGTTCAGGTTCGACCCCAGGAACTGCCGCAGCCGCGCCTGGTCGCCGCCGGGCTCGGCGAGCGCCGCTTCGACGCTGGCGACCGCGGTCGTGAGGCAGCCGATCGCGTCGGCGAAGTACCCCTTCGCCACGAACAACTCCGCGAACAGCGCCGGCAGGTGGTAGGCGATTTCGTGCAGCCCGGCCGCGGCGGCGCCGGCGACGACCTCGGCCAGCAGGCTCCGCTCCCGGATCACCCACTGCCGGGCCGCCGCCGCGCCGGTGAACCCGGCGCCCGGCCACTCCAGGGTCGTCGCGGGCAGCGGCGACGGCGGCTTGTGCGGGAACACCAGCCGGTGTGCGTCGCGGGCCATCAGCAGGTAGTACTCGAACAGCCGGCGCCGCACCGCCGCGACGTCGTCGAGCTGCGCCGCAACCGAGGCGGCGTAGGCGTGCAGGAGGTCGTGGACGCGGTAGCGGTCGAGGTCGCCGGGGTGCTCGAGCAGGTGCGCCGAGACCAGGACGTCGAGCGAGCGGCGCACGGCCGGCAGCGGCCGCCCGTCCGCGGCCGCGACCGCTTCGGCCGTGACCTCCGCGCCGGGGTGCAGCCCGATCACCGCGAGCGCGCGCCGCTCGTCCGCGGCCAGCGCCTGGTAGGACACGGTGAAGGCGGCGCGCAGGCTGCGTTGCGGCCAGTCGCCCTCGTGCCCGAGGTCCAGCAGCAGGTCGGCGTCGCGCAGCAGCCGGGCCAGCGTCGGCAGCACCATGCCCGTGCGGGCCAGCGCCCGGTCGGCCACCAGGGTGAGTGCCAGCGGGTTGCCCCGGCACAGCCGCACCAGTTCGGCGACGCCACGGCGGTCGTCGCGGGCGCGCCGGCCGATCCGGCGTTCCAGCATGGCCGTCGCGTCCGCGGCGGCCAGCGGTTGCACGGTCACCACCGGCGGGGACACCGTCGCGGCCAGCGACGGCAGCCGCCACCGCGACACCACCAGCACGGTGCACGGGGCGAGCACCCCCAGCAGCGGGGCGACCTGCTCCCGGCTGCGGACGTTGTCGAGCACCACCGCCAGCGGGCGGCGGCGCAGCAGCGCCGACAGTTTCGCCGCGCGCGCCACCGGGTTCACCACCTGGTCGACCGGGAAGTCCAGCAGCGACAACAGCGTGTCGACGACCTCGCCGGCGTCCGCGGCCGTCGCCTGGCTGTCTCCGCGCAGGTCCAGGAGGACGACGCCGTGGCGGAACCGCCGTCGCGCCCGGTGCGCCCACCGCACCACCGCGGTGGACTTGCCGACGCCCGGTCCGCCGGTCACCACGACCACGCCGGGGCGCGGTGCCCCGCTGGAGTCGGAGGTGAACGCGTCCAGCTCCGCGAGCAGCCCGTCCCGGCCCTCGAGCTCGTCGCAGTCCGGCGGGACGTGCCACACGGACGAGGCACCGGGTTCCTCCGCGACGGCGGGGAGTTTCACCACCTGTCGCGGGAAAGCGCCGTCGCCGGCGAGCACCTCCTCGTGCACCGCCCGCAGTTCGTCCGCGGCGCGCAGCTCTCCCGCTTCCTGGTACTGCCGGCGCATCGCGAGGTAGAACTCGGTCACCTCGCCGGGGCGGTCGGCCGCGGCCAGGGCGCGGATCCGCAGCTTCGCGAGGCTCAGCTCCAGCGGATGGGCCTGTTCGAGCTCCATCAGCCTGCCGAGCGCGACCTCGGACTGCCCGACGGCCAGCAGTTCGGCGACCAGCAACGCGTTCGCCGGGAGCCACTGGCTGCGCAGCCACTGCGCGCGCCAGTCCGCGGCCCGGCGCGTCCGCAGGTCGGACAGCGGCTCGTCGCGCCACAGCCGCAGCGCCGCCTGCGCCTCGACGTGGGCGCGGTGGTGGTCACCCCGGTCACGCAGCTGCCGCGCGGGCGCCAGCAGGCGGCCGAACGCGACGTGGTCGACGAGCCCGGGGTCGATTTCGACCACGCACCCGGTCTTGCCGACCCCGACGCGCGCGTCGATCCCCTTCGCCGACAAGGCGTGCCGCAGGTGCGCGGCGTTCTGGTGCA
The DNA here is from genome assembly GCF_040675005.1 of Amycolatopsis sp. NPDC049691. Lineage (NCBI taxonomy): Bacteria > Bacillati > Actinomycetota > Actinomycetes > Pseudonocardiales > Pseudonocardiaceae > Amycolatopsis > Amycolatopsis sp. NPDC049691. The sequence continues at coordinate 38,089 of NZ_JBFANX010000021.1, read as the reverse complement.
GGGTCGCGAGCGCTCCGCGCGGCACGTTCTCGTCGTCGGCCCACACCCATTCGACGACGTCGTCGACGGAGAACCGGTGGTTCGGCCGCGTCAGCAAAGCGGCGAGCACCTGCCTCGACCGCGGCTGGGCCCACTTCACATCCACTTTCCCGTGCAGCAGCAAGGCCGTTTGCCCGAGAATTCCGAACACCATTTCCACGCCACCCCCCTTTCCCCACGGTGAACGCCGTCCACCGCCCGCTCCTCCTCGGCCACTTTCCCATTGATTCCACCGAAGAACCACGTCAGGAGGGCGCGGAAAGCTCGTTGACGATCAACGTTGATCCATTGTCAACCGGCGAAAGCACAGGCCGAAAGCCATTTCTCAACCGGGTCCCCGACATTCGTGACAACAACTGGACACGACTTCTGGAGGACCGCGATGGCCGAGCGCACCTGGGTACGCAGCCCCATCGGAACCGCCGACGCGCACTTCGCCACCCGGCGCGGCACGAAATCCGTTCTCGTGCTCGTGCCGCACATCGTGGCCGGCACCCGGTTGCTGGACCTGCTGCCGCTGTTCGAAGCCGACCACCGCATCCAGATCGTGTTCGCCGATCCCGAGGACGGCGACGGCTGGCCCGCCACGCACGACTTCCTCCGCGCGCACGGCGGCACCGTGCTCCCGTGGGCCCAGGCGCGCCGCGGCGACTTCGACCTCGTCCTCGCCGGGAGCACCCGCGGCCTCGACGACCTGGCCGCCCCGGCCGTGCTGGTGCCCCACGGCGGCGGGTTCGGGCAGTACCGGCCGTGGCGTCCGCCGGCCACCGCGCGGCCCCACCGGCCGCAGACCGGGCTGGGACCCGACCAGCTGATGCGCGAAGGCCGCGTCCGCGCCGACGCGATCGTCCTCGTCCACGACCGCGAGCACGAGCTCCTCGCTCAGGTCTGCCCCGCCGCCCTGCCCGCCGCGGTCGTGGCCGGCGACATCGCGCTCGACCGGCTCACCGCCAGCCTGCCGTTCCGCGACCGGTACCGGCGGGCCCTCGGCGCCACCGAGGAGCAGGAGGTCGTCGTGGTCTCGACCACCTGGTCGCCGCAGTCGGCCTTCGGCAGGCACCCGGACCTGTTCGACCGCGTCCTGGCCGAGCTGCCCCGCGACCGCTACCACGTCGTCGGCGCCCTGCACCCGCAGATCTGGGCCCACCACGGGGCGTGGCAGGTCCGCTCCTGGCTCGCCGACGCCGTCCGCGCCGGCCTGACGCTCGTCCCGCCGGACGAAGGGTGGCGCGCCGCGCTGGCCGCCGCCGACCACGTCCTGGGCGACTACGGATCCGTGACCGGCTACGGCGCCGCGGCCGGCGCGGCGATCCTGCTCGCCGAGAGCCGGGACCGGCCGCTCCTGCCGGGTAGCCCGAGCGAGGTCCTGGCGCGGCACGTACCGCGGTGGCGGCCGGAGGTGGCGCTGCCACCCCAGTTGCGCGCCGCGGCCGACGTGCGCGACGCGGCCGGGCTGCCCGGCCTGGTCGGCGGGCTGCTCACGTCCCGGCCCGGGCAGGCGGGGCACATCCTGCGCCGGACGTGCTACCGGTTGCTCGGCCTCCCGGAACCCGCTCGCGCGGTGCCGGTCTCGCCGGTGCCGCTGCCGAAGCCGGTGGCGGCGTGAACCTCACCAGGTGGTGCTGCACATGGGAAGGCCGGCGCACTGCGGTGGTCACGGGCTCGCCATCGAGCCGGCTTTCGTTCGCCCATGACGGAAACCGGCGCGGCTCAGACGGCACACCGCCCGGTCGGCTTTCGTTTGCCGGCGCGGTGTCCGACCGGGGAAACCTCTGCGGCACCACGAGCACCGGCCGGCTTTCGCTCGCCGACGCGGTGCTCGCCGACCCCCGCCCCTCCCACGCCGACGGCCGGGTGGCACTGGCCGCGCTGTTCGATCGGCTGCCGGGGCTGACCGTGGCCGCCGTCCCGATCGGTGCGGCCGGGCTGCTGCTCGGCGACCACACCGGCGGCACCACCCTGCTCGGCGCCGACGCCGGCGAACTCGCCGCGGCCGCCGCCTGCCTCTGGCTCGTCTCCGGGCGACGGCTACCCGCTCTCGCCGCCGTCCAGCGCCTCGAGCGCCGCGCGTGCCCGGTCCAGCGTCGCCCCGCCGACCTCGGCGAGCAGCTCGACCGCTTCGGTCAGGTAGGCACGGGCCCGGCCGCGCTGGTCGTCGGCCTCGGCGACTTCGGCCAGCGCCAGCAGCGCCTCCGCCTCGTACACCGCTGATCCCGATCGCCCCAGCACCGCCCGCGCCCGCTCCAGCCGGCGGACCGCCGCCTCGGTCCGCCCGGATCGCACGTCGATCCGGGCGAGGCCGAGCGCCACCCTGGCCGCGCCCTTGTCGTCGCCGATCTCCTCGAACAGCCGCGAGGCCGCATCCAGGTGCCGTGCCGCGCCGGCCTCGCGACCGGCCTGCAGGAGCGCTTCGCCGATCCGGCGGTGCCGCGCCGCCACGCCGCGGTCGATGCCCAGCTCCTCCTCGATGCGCAGGCTGTCGGCGAACAGCACGACCGCCGCGTCGACGTCGCCGCGGCCCTGCACCACCATCCCCAGCTGTTCCAGGGCCGCCGACTCGTTGCGCCGGTCGTGCGCCTCCCGCGCCAGCTCCGCCGCCCACCGCGTCTCGCGCTCGGCCGGCTCGAGCTGCCCGAGGTCCAGGTGGGCCCGCCCGAGCTGGCACCGCAGCCGCGACTCGGCCACCCGGTCGTGGCAGCGTTGGGCCGCGGTGATGCCCAGTTCGTGCGACCGCAGCCATTCCGGGTAGTGCTTGCGGTACAGCAACAACTCCCACAACGCTTCGCAGAGCTGCCACGCCACTTCGTCGTGCCGGTAGGCCACCGCTTCCTCCAGCAGCGGCAGCACGTTCGGCAGCTCGCCGGCCAGCCAGTCCAGCGCCTCGCCGTCGTCGGCGAAGGGCGCCGGCTCCACCTCCTCGGCGACCGGGCTCACGCGCCAGCGCGACGGGATCACCACCAGGTTCGCCCGGGTCAGCTCCCGCAGGTACCACCGGGCGGCGCGCGGCACGGCTTCGAACCGGTCGTCGTCCCGCTGGGCCCGCGCGTGCAGCCGGACCAGGTCGTGGAACCGGTAGCGGTCGAGGTCGGCCTCTTCGAGCAGGCTCGCGTCGACCAGCACTTCCAGCGCGTCGGCGACGTCGGGTTCGCGCATGCCCGTGACCGCGGCCGCCAGCCCCGCGGTGAACTCGGGGCCCGGGATCTCGGCCGTCAGCCGGTACAGCAGCGCCGCGTGCGCCGGCAGCTCGCGGTAGGACCAGTCGAACGCCGCCGTCGCCGAATCCTCCGCACCCGCCAGCCGGGACAGCGTGGCGAGCCGTGACCGCTCGTCGCGCAGCTGCGCCACCACCCGGGACACCGGCCAGCGCGGCCGGGCGGCCAGCCGGGCCGCCGCGACCCGCAAGGTGATCGGGAACCGGCCGCACAGCTCGGCCAGCTCCGCCACCGCCGCCGGCTCCGCTCCGGCCCGGCTCGGGCCGAGCGTCCGGGTGAGCAACGCGATCGCGTCTTCGCGCGGCAGCGGAGCGACGTCCACGAACCGGGCCCCGTCGGCGAGCAGCCCGTCCAGGCGGAGCCGGCTCGTCACGACCACCGCGCACCCGGCCGACGCCGGGATCAGCGACCGCACCTGCGCCGTCGAAACGGCGTTGTCCAGCACCACGAGCAACCGGCGCCCCGCGGTCACCGTCCGGTAGAGCCCGACCTGCTCGGCCAGCCCGGCCGGCACCCGCTCCGGCGCGACGCCCAGCGCACGCAGGAAGACCCCCAGCACCTCTTCCGGTGCCACGGCCGTGTCCGCGGAAAAGCCGCGCAGATCGGTGTAGAGCTGCCCGTCGGGGTAGCGGTGGGCGTGGCCGGCCGCCCACGTCACGGCCAGCGCGGTCTTCCCGACCCCACCGGGACCGACCACGACGACCACCCGCGCGCGGGAGCCGGGCCCGGACCCGGTCAGCGCATCGAGGTTCGAGAGTTCATCGGCGCGGCTGACGAAGTGCGCCGGTGGCGGGGGCAGCTGGCGAGGGCTGCCCGGCACGACGGCGGGCTCCCGGCCCGGCCCCACCGCTGCGCCGCGCAGCGCGTCGGCAGCACCGCCCCACGCCCCGGCGCCCGGAACCGTGGCGGCGGGCTCCGGGTCGGCGGCACCGTGCTGGGCCGGCACGCCCGGCAACCGCGCCGTCCCCGGCGACCGGCCCGCGTCCCGCTCCTCCGCGCCGTTCGCCGCCCCGCGTCCACCCTCGCTGACGCCGTTCACCCGAACACCCCCCGACGTACCCGGAACTTCCCTGTCTACAGGGTGCGCACCGAAAAGTCAGTGGGCGGGCAAGTGAATTGGCCGACAGCGCCGGCCTCAGATCGCCGTTCCGGCGACCACCTCGCCGCCCTGGACGATGTGGCGGAAGTGCTTCGGGTCCGCCAAAACCCCGATGTCCGCCACCGGATCTCCGTCCACCACCAGCAGGTCCGCGTGCGCGCCGACGGCCAAGGTGCCGATTTCACCCGTAAGGTTCAGCAAGTCCGCCGCTGTCGAGGTTGCCGAACGGATTACCTCCAACGGTGGCTGGACTTCGCCGCGCAGGCGGAACTCGTGGTTCTGGTGGCGGTGCATGCCGCCCAGCAGGTCCGTTCCGTAGACCAGCTTCACGCCGCCGCGGGCCGCTCGCTCCAGTGCCGCCATGCCCGCGCCCAGTACCTCGTCGACCTTGCGCCAGCTCGCCTCCGGCAGGCCGTGTTCGCGGCCCTCCTCCTTCAGCGCCCAGTACGTCACCAGCGTCGGGACCAGGTACGCGTCCCGGGCCAGGAACAGCGAAACACTCCGGTCGTCCAGCAGGTTGCCGTGCTCGATCGAACGGACGCCCAGCTCCAGTGCCCGGTTCACCGCGCGGGCGGTGTACGCGTGCGCCGCCACGTAGCGGTTCGCCGCCGAGGCCTCCTCGACGATCGCCGTCAGCTCCTCCGCCGAGTACTGCGTCGAGTCGATGCGGTCGGTCGGGGACGCGACACCGCCCGAGGCCATCACCTTGATGTGGTGGGCGCCCTTGCGCAGCTCGTCGCGGGCGGCCGCGCGGACCGCGTCCACGCCGTCGGCCACCCGGCCCAGGCCCGCGCAGCACGGGTGGTCGTCCTTCACCTGGGTACCGCGGGTGCGGCTGTCGCCGTGGCCGCCCGTCTGGCTCAGCGCGCGGCCGCAGAACAGCAGCCGCGGGCCGCGGAACAGGCCGTCCGCCTGGGCGTCGGCCAGTCCGTAGTCGGCCCCCGACGCGTCGCGGACCGTGGTGAACCCGCGGTCGAGCATCCGGCTCATCGTCCGCGCGGCCTGAGCGGCCACATAGGACGGTGACGACGACGAAAGCGAACCCAGGTCCGCCGTCGACGCCGTGACGTGCACGTGCGCGTCGACCAGCCCCGGCAGCACCACCGCGCCGCGGACGTCGAGCACCGGCACGTCGGCCGCGGCCAGGTTCGGCCCGGTTTCGACGATGCGGCCGCCGGAAGCACGCAGGTCGCCTTCGGTGTACTCGCCGGACAGCGGGTCGAGCAGCCGGGCGTTGCGCAGCAACAGTTCCGTCATCGTTCCTCCAGAAGCGCGGGCACGGCCAGCGGCGCGAGCGATTCGGCCACCGCCACCGCATCCTCGTCGTAGCTGCCTTCGGCGTCGAGGATATTGAGCACCCCGAGCGTCCGGCCGCCGTCGACCACGGGCACGTTGATGATCGACCCGCAGCCGAGGCTTTCGATCAGGTCGTGGTCGGCGAAGATCTCGCGCACCGCCGCGCGATCCGGCCCGAAGTACGGTTCCTGCGCGGTGATGCACGTGTCGAGCCAGCCCGCGGCGACCTCGACCGTCTTCTCCCCGCCCACCGGGTACTCCGCCGGGTGGCTGCTGTGCACGCGCCGCAGGGCGCGCCGCTCCGGCACCCACGCGAGCACCGTGAACAGCCGCACGCCGATCGCGTCGCGCACCCGTTCCTCCACAGTGGACAAACTCACTTCGTCATCTCCTTCGCGGCCGCCTTCGGCGCGCCGTGTTCGGTCAGTTCTTCCAGGGACCGGCCCGCGGTCGACAGGCCGAAGACGAGCACGCAGAGGACCCCGGCCGCGAGCACCGCCGTCGTCATGCCGAAGACACCGGCGAACCCGAGGCTCGCCGAGGACAGGCCGATGATCGTCGGGGCGAGAATGCTGCCGACCCGGCCGAACGCGCTCGACAGCCCGGTGCCGCTGGCGCGGATCCAGGTCGGGAACACCTCGGGCGTGTAGGAGTACACGCCTGCGTAGGTGCCGTTGAGGAAGAAGGAAAGCACCGCCCCGGCGAGCGTGATCGACCACGGCGCGCTCGTCTGGCTCAGCCAGAACGCGCTCACGGCCGAACCGGCGAGGTACAGCGCGATCGTGTGCTTGCGGTCGAGCCGCTCGGACAGCCACGCGGCGGAGAAGTACCCGGGCACCTGGGCCAGGTAGATGATGATCGAGAACTCGAAGCTCTTCGTGACGGTGATGCCGCGTTCGACGAGCAGCGTCGGGATCCACGAGAAGAAGCCGTAGTAGGAGAACGTGATCACGAACCAGACGGTCCAGATCACCGCCGTCCGGCGCCGCATCGCCGGGCTCCAGAGGAACTTCAGCGCGCTGAAGAGGTTGACCTTCGGCGTCTCGGTGGCCGGCTGCGCGTCGGCGGGCGGGACCGGCGGGAGCGCCGTGCGGGTGGCCTTCTCGACGTCTCGCTCGATCTTGGCGACGACGTTCTCGGCTTCGGCGACCCGGCCTTGGGCGAGCAGGAAGCGCGGCGACTCGGGCAGCGACCGCCGCCACCACAGCAGCATCACGATCGGCAGCGCGGTGACCAGCTGCGCGATCCGCCAGCCCTCGTCGAACGACGGCACGACGAACCGCCCGATCAGCGCGGCCGCGACGAACCCGAAGGAGAAGAACCCGGCGAGCGCGCCGACGAACCAGCCGCGCCGCCTGGCAGGCACGAACTCCGACAGGAACGGCGCGATGATCGCGCTTTCCGCGCCGGCGCCCGCCCCCGCGAGCACCCGGGCGCCGAGGAAGACCTCGTAGTTGGGCGAGAAGGACGCGATGACGGAGAACACCGCGTAGAAGGCCAGCGCGTACATCATGACCTTCTTGCGGCCGATGCGGTCGCCGAGCAGGCCGGCCGCGATCGCGCCGAAGAGGAAGCCGAACGGCGTCGCGGAGCCGATCAGCCCGAGCTGGCCGTTGTCGAGGCCCCACGCCGCCTTGGCGCTGGGCAGCAGGAACGCGACGACCGCCGAGTCCATGCCGTCGAAGGTGTAGCCGAGCCCGCCGATGAGCAGCAGTTTGTAGTGGGGCCGGCTGAGCGGCAGCCGGTCCAGTCGTGCCAGCAGGGTCATGGGGGAACGCCTTCCGTGTCCGGGCGCCGGGGAGTGCGGACAACGTATACTGCGTTTTCACGGTTTTGCAATGTTCGTTGCAAGTCGACATCCCTGCGTTACGGTTTACCCGACCGAGGAGGGGACGAGTGACGGAGACCGACGACGGTTTCGAGGCGTGGCTGCGGGACCGGCTGCCCGAGCGCGGGCTGCGGCCGAAATCGGCCGCCGTGCTGGAGGTCCTCGTCTCCCAGCCGCGGCGGGCGTCCTTCGGCTCGACGGCCGAGCTGGCGCAGCTCGCCGGCGTCAACGTCGCGACCGTGACGCGCACGGCGCAGGCGCTGGGCTTCGCCGGCTGGCCGGCGTTGCAGCAGGAGCTGCGGGCCCGGTACATGTCGTCGCTGAGCGCGCCGCAGGTCGCCGAGGAGCACCGCGGCGTCGACTCACCGGGGTCCGCGTCGCTGCGCCGCGACCTCGACAGCCTCGCCCTGCTCAACCGGCGGTTCGACGAGGAGGTGATCCGCGAGGTCGCCCGCGCGATCGCGGCGGCCCGCCGGACGCTGGTGATCGCCGACGGCAGCTACGCGGCGGTCGGCATCGCCTTCGCGCACAACGCGCGTCTCGCGGGCTACGACGTCCACGCGGTGACGGCGGGCGACGCCGAACTCGCCAACCAGACGGCGAAGCTGACCTCGGCCGACGTCCTGGTGGCGATCAGCTTCTGGCGCCTCTACGAGAGCACGGTCCTGGCGGCGAGCGAGGCGAAGAGCCGGGGCGCGCGGGTGTTCGCCGTGACGGACGCGGCCAGCCCGGCACTGGCCGGCGCGGTGGAGCAGGTGCTGATGGTGCCGGCGGAAGGCGTGACGTTCTTCCCGTCGCTGACCGCGGGGATGGCGCTGGTCCAGGCGATCGTCGCCCAGCTGGCGGCCGTGGACCCGGCGCGGACGAGCGAGTCGATCGAGGCCGCGGAGGCGATGTGGTCGCGGTTCGACCTGCTGCACCGCCGCCCGTCCACCAAGCCTGTGTGAGCTGCGTCACTTCGCGACGGTTTTCCGCTCCCCCGGTGGTCTCGATCCCGTCCGCATCGACCACCTCGGGAGAGCCCATGTCCACCCAGTCCACCGCCGTCGTCACCGGGGCCGGCCGCGGCTTCGGGCGCGCCATCGCCGCCGCGCTCGTCGCCGGCGGCCGCACCGTCGCCGGCATCGCCCGCACCGCGCGCGAACTCGACGCCGTGCGCGACGAGCTCGGCGCGAGCTTCGTCCCCATCGCCGCCGACGCGACCGACGACGCGCTCGCCGAGAGCGTCCTGCGCGAACACCGGCCGGACCTGCTGGTCCTCAACGCGGGCGCCGTGCCGCACATGGCGCCCGTGCACGAACAGACCTGGGAGACGTTCAGCCGCAACTGGCACGTCGACACGCGGCACGTCTTCGCCTGGACCCGCGCGGCGCTCCGGGCGCCGCTGGCCCCGGGCAGCGTCGTCGTCTCGATGTCGAGCGGGGCCGCCCTCGGCGGGTCGCCGCTCAGCGGCGGGTACGCCAGCGCGAAAGCCGCCATCCGGTACCTGCGCGCGTACGGCGCCGAGGAGTCCGAACGCGCGGGGCTCGGCCTCCGGTTCGCCACGCTCCTGCCGCAGCTGACGCCCGCTACCGGCCTCGGCAGCGTCGGCGTCGAGGGCTACGCCGCGCGCAACGGCGTCGACCGCGACACCTTCGTCGCGAAGATGGAGTCGGTCCTGACGCCGGAGCAGGTCGCCAAGGCCGTCCTCGAAGTGCTCGACGGCGACGCCGCCGAATACCAGGTCAGCGGCACCGGCCTGCGTACGCTCTGAGTGCCATGCCCGACTTCGCCACCGAGACCGCGCCCTTCCGGGCCGAGCTGCTCGCGCACTGCTACCGGCTGCTCGGCTCGATCCACGACGCCGAGGACCTGGTGCAGGAGACGTACCTGCGGGCGTGGCGCGCGTTCGGCGGGTTCGAGGGCCGGTCTTCGGTGCGGCGCTGGCTGTACAAGATCGCCACGACGGCGTGCTTGACCGCGCTGGAAACCCGGGCCCGGCGGCCGCTCCCGTCGGGGCTGGGCGCGCCGTCCGACGACCACCGGGTGGCGGTGGCGGCCGCCGATCCGTCGGTGCCGTGGCTCCAGCCGATCCCCGACGCACTCCTCGACCCGGCCGCGGTCGTGGCCGGGCGCGCGGGGGTGCGGCTGGCGTTCGTCGCCGCGCTGCAGCTGCTGCCCGCCCGGCAGCGGGCGGTGCTGACCCTGCGGGACGTGCTGGCGTTCGGCACCGGCGAGGTCGCCGAGATGCTCGGCACGACCCCGGCGGCGGTCGACAGCACGCTGCGCCGCGCCCGCGGCCGGCTCGCCGAGGCGGGCCCGGTGCAGGACGACCTCGCCGAGCCGGCCGGGCAGGCCCGGCTGCTCGACCGGTACGTGGACGCGTTCGTCCGCGCCGACCCGGACGCACTGGTGACGCTGGTGCGCGCGGACGTCGAGCTGGAGATGCCGCCGGTCCCGACGTGGTTCACCGGCCGGGACGCGGTGCTCGGGTTCCTGGGCCGCCGCGTGCTGCGGCCGGGGGCCTGGCGGCTGGTGCCGACCCGGGCGAACGGCCAGCCGGCGCTGGTCGAGTACGAAGCCGTGGGCGGCGGACGGTTCGCCGCCCACGGCGTCCAGGTGCTGACGGTGCTCGGGACCCGGGTCGCGCGGATCACCGCGTTCAACGACGCCGCGCTGGTCCCGCTCTTCGCGGCCCCTAGCCACGACCTCCGTCGGCCGAGCTCATCCTCTTCGTGAAGCGGGCCGCGACGTCGCGCAGCTTCGTGTTCGTGTGCTGCGACTCGACGATCAGGCGTTGCATCGCCGCGTCCTCGCTCGCGCGGTGGATCAGCATCAGCATGCCCTTGGCCTGTTCGATCACCGCGCGCGTCTCCATCGCGTTGCGGAGCTCGTCGGCGAGCCGGCGGGCCTCCCGGTAGCGGCGGGTCAGCCGCAGGACCGTTTCCACGCACAACGTGAACAGCCGCAGCACCTTCGTGTCGAACTCGTGGTAGCCGTGCGCGCCGAAGCCGAACAGCGTGATCGCGCCGACGAGCGTGTCGTCCACGCGCAGCGGAACGGCCAGGTAGCTGCCCACGCCGAGTTCCTTGGCCGCGAGGACGAACTCGGGCCACCGGTCGCCGGTGTCGCCGACGGCGACCCGCACCACCTCGCCCGTGAGCGCCGCGAACAGGCCGGGACCGTCGCCCGCCGCGTACTGCACGTCGTCGATGCGCCGGGCGCGCTCGTCCGTGAAGGCCGCCGTCTGCGTCACGCCGTCGCGGACCACCACGATGCTCGCCAGGTCCGCGTCCGGGACGACCCGGACCGCTTCGCCGCAGACCGCGTCCAGCAGACCTGGCGTGTCCGAGACCGATTCGAGGACCCCGACGAGGTCGGCCAGGACGGCGTTCAGCTCGTCGACCCGCTCCGCCATGGCGTCGCCAGTGGTCGGCAAGATCCACCCCTCCCATGCGTCAAGCGGCGAGCCATGGGAAAGAGCTCGCCAGCAGCGTCAACCGAGACCACCGCTGGCGTTTCAACGGGTCCGGGAGAACTCTACCGGCCGCGCGCCGCCGGTTTGGCGAGGGCCGCGCCGGGTAGCCCGGGGAAATGAGCAACACGGCAGTTGACGACGAGTTGTGGGCGGAGTTCCACCGGGTGGTGAACATGACGTCGCGCGAGCTGGAGGACTGGCTGCGCACCCGCGACGCGGGCCCGGAGACCGAGCCGCTGCCCGACGAGGCTGGCCCGCCGACCGGCCACCAGGTGCTGGCGGTGCTGCGCAAGCGCCGGAGCGACGTGGACTCCCGCGACGCCGACGTGATGCGGAAGGTGGTCGACCGGGTGCACGCGCAGCGCCGCGACGACCTCGAGCCGACGGCGGGCGAACCGCACTGGCGGCACCGGCTGATGTCGATCGGCCACGATCCGTTGAAGCCGGCGGACTGAGCAGCCCCCGGTTTCCACGCTAGCGGAGGGCACCGACGAAAATCGGCGCCCTCCGCGGGTGGCCGCGTGGGTTGTCCACAGCGCCTAGCGGGCCACGGCCTGCCAGCGCTGGTTCGGGCCGTTCGTCGGCCGGTACAGCCCGATCCGGGCCCCGTCGTCGCGGGACTCGCCCGTGACGTCCAGCAGCTGGCCGCTCACCGCGTTGACGAACGTCCACGTGCCGTCGCCCGTCGTCGACAGCGTCCACTGCGCCGCCGCGTCCGTCGTTCCCGGCGGGGCCAGCGCCACCGCTCCGCCGGACGTGCTCAGCACCTCGCCCGTCGCCGCCGACGTGATCGAGAACCGGTCGCGGTTGCCGTAGCGGCCCGTGCGGTCGGTCAACGTCCACCGCTGCGCCGCCGAAGACGCGTCCGTCGTGCGCTGGACCAGGCCGCCGTTCTCCGCCGCCAGCGACTTGCCGCTCTGCACGCCGGTGAACGTGAACGGCTTTCCCGAACCCGGTCCCGTGCCCGCGGCCGCCGACGACACCCCGTCGACCAGGAACGTCGTCACCGATCGCGCCGGGACCCGCAGCGTCGCCCGCGCCGACGTCACCCGCACCGGCTTCCCGCGTCGCAGCGCACCGGTCACGTCCGTGACGACCGGCGTCACCGATGCGCCCGGCCGGACGCACCCGAAGCCGGACAGGTCCAGCGTGACGTCCTGGTCCGCCGTGCCCGCGTTGACGTGGACCACCGACGACAGGGCGTCGCCGCGCATCGCGGCCGTCGACGCGGTGTCGTTCGACGCGATCAGCCGGTCGCCCGGCCGGATGTAGTGGGTGAAGTTCCGCATCGTGTCGAACTTCGTGTTCGTCCGAACAGGACAGTCCGAAGTCGTGCAATCGAAGGGAACCTGGATCTCGCCCCAGTTCATCCCGGCCGCCGACTCCCCGCCCGGCTTCATGTTGTCGTAGTCCTCGATCGGCTGCCAGCCGACCCACGCGCCCGGCTCCAGCAGGCGCAGGTCGTCGGTGATCTGGCCGGCCAGCCCGAGCCCCGGGTCCATGCTGGTGAAGTCCTGCCGGTCCAGCCAGCTCCCGCCGACCTCGCTCATCCACAACGGCTTCGACGCGCCCTTCGCCAGGTCACGCGGGATCGGCCGGTTGCCGGTGCCGTAGGTGTGCACGTTCAGCCGCCCCGCCGCGGCGCGAGCGTCGGCGGACCAGCCGTTCCAGTCCGCGGCGAAGATGTCCGGGTTCGTCTCGTCGGGCGCGGAGACCACCTTCCCCGGCAGCGCCGCGGCCATCGCGGGGATCAGCCGCGACTGCACGGCAGGCCCGATGTGCGCCCCCTCCTGCCGGCCGCCGACCGGGTTGCCGTCGGCGCCGAGGGTGGTCTTCCAGTAGTTCGTGTTCGGCTCGTTCAGCGGGTCGACCGAGGAGAACCTGATGCCGTGCGCGCGTTCCAGCGTGCGCACGACCTGCGCCAGGTACGCGGCGAAGTCGCCGATCTTGTCCGGGCGCAGCTGCTCGTCGGTCGCATTGAAGCCGCCCGAGACGTACCCCGACACGGTCTGGAAGTACGGCGGCGAGTTGCTGAACGCCTCCCACTTCGTGACGCGGTTCTTGATCTTGTCGACCCACCACCGCTGGTTCGGGTCGGCTTTCGCGTCGAACTCGGCCGGGTCCCCGGGCGTCCACCAGTCCTTGTCGGCCCGGGTCGTCCCGGCCGGCGCCTTCCACCAGCCGGGGACCGCGCCGCCCTTGCGCAGGTAGTCCGGGACGTCCGGGGCGTTGCCGCCACCGATGTTGAACCGCGCGATGTTCAGGTTCAGCCCGTCCGGGCCGAAGACCAGGTCCGCCAGGCGGTTCCGGACGGAGTCGGGGTAGCCGCCGGTCGCCTCGGCCATCCACGCCAGGCTCGACCCCCAGCCCTCGAACGGCTGCTGGCGGTAGGTGGGATCGGGGCGGACGGTGACGGCAGCGGCCGCGGAAGCGGGTGCCGCGGCCACCCCCACCGCGACAATCGGTACACAAAGGACGGTGAGCAAACGCCGCAGGTTCATCGTCGAACTGCCCTTCGCTTCGGTGGGGACTTCCTCAGGCCTCCGTGTGGCCCAGCAGCGGCCGCGGTACGAACCGGGCCGCCGGGTCGAGCATCGTGTCCAGTTCGAGCACGACGAGGTCGTTGGCGCCCGCGCGGACGATCGGGCGCGGCACGTACAGCGTCCGCTGCGGCCCGCGCCGCCAGTAGCGGCCGAGGCAGAACCCGTTGAACCACACCAGGCCCTTGCCCCACTCGCCGGTGTCGAGGAACAGGTCCGCGGACGCGTCGACGTCCACCGAAGCCCGCAGCAGCACCGGCCCGGCCACCGGTCCGGCGACCAGCGACGGCGTCGCCGGCCGCAGCCCGGGGAGCGCGTCGAGCTCCAGCGGCAGCACGTCCCAGCCGGTCAGCGGCTCGCCGTGCACCGCCGCGCCGCCGATGATGCCCTTCGCCTCGCCGATCCGCGGGCCGTAGTCGACGCGGCCCTGGTCCTCGACCAGCACCAGCAGCTCGCCCCGCGCCCGCGGCAGCGCGATCGCCCGCTCGTGGTGGTCGCGCTGCAGCGTGCCCACCGGGTCGCCGTCGAAGAACACCGTCGCGCGGTCACGGACCTCGCCGAAGGTCAGCACGCCCGGCCGGTCGCCCTCGATCGAGCAGCGCAGCAGCGCCAGGCGCGGCATCGGGGTCAGGGCGTCGAACGCGGGCAGCTCCTCGTGGAACTCCCAGGTGCCCCAGCGGTCCGGGGCGTCGAGCAGGCGGACCGGGTCGCGCAGGACCGCGTGGGCGGCCGGAGCGGGCCGCGCCGGCGGCGGGACGGAGTCCGGCACCTTGTGGTAGCGCGCGATCACGTCCCGGAACGCGTGGTACTTCGGTGTCGGGTCACCGGCTTCGTCCAGCGGCGCGTCGTAGTCGTAGGACGTCACCAGCGGCTGGTAGACGCCCTTGTCGTTGGCGCCGTTGGTGAGACCGAAGTTGGTGCCGCCGTGGAACATGTACAGGTTGACCGACGCGCCCGCGGCGAGCAGCGCGTCGAGCTCCGCGGCGGCGTCCGCGGCGGGTGTCGTGTGGTGGTGGGCGCCCCAGTGGTCGAACCAGCCGTTCCAGAACTCGCTGCACATCAGCGGCCCGGTCGGCTGGTGCGCCCGCAGGATCGCCAGCCGCTCCCGCGCGCCGGAGCCGAACGACGCGGTGCGGTGCAGCCCGTCGAGGCTGCCGGCTTCGAGCATGTCCGGCTGGTCCACTGTGGTCAGTGGCACGGTGATCCCCGACGCGCGCGTGTGGTCGGCCAGCGCCCGCAGGTACTGCTTGTCGTCGCCGAAGGCGCCGTACTCGTTCTCGACCTGGACGAGCAGCACCGGGCCGCCGCGGTCGACCTGGTGCGGCACCACGACTTCGTAGACGCGCGTCAGGTATTCGCGCACGGCCGCGAGGTACCGCGGTTCGTACCGGCGGACCCCGACCGCCGGGTCGCGGAACAACCACGCCGGCAGGCCGCCGTTGTCCCACTCCGCGCAGATGTACGGGCCGGGCCGGACGATCGCGTACATCCCGGCCTCGGCGACGAGCCCCAGGAAGCGGTCGAGGTCGAGCCCGCCGGTCAGGTCGAAGACGTCCGGCGAAGGGGCGTGCGCGTTCCACGGGACGTACGTCTCGATGGTGTTGAGCCCCATCCGGCGGGCCTTGTCGATCCGGTCGGCCCACAGGTCCGGGTGCACCCGGAAGTAGTGCAGAGCACCGGAAAGGATCCGGAACGGCTGCCCGTCGAGCAGGAAGTCGGTCTCCCCGATGACGAACTCAGGCATGCGAAGCCGCCTCCGGGCTCAGCTGGAGCACGGTCCAGGACAGCGGTGGCAGTGTCACGGTGATGGTCGTCCCCCCGGGGTCGGACGTCGCGGCGGCGCCGGGCAGCGGCACCGGCCGGACCGGTTGTGCGGTGGCGGTGTTCGTCGTGTGACGCGTCCCGCCGTCGGGTGTGGTCAGCGTTTCGGCCGCGTACAGGCCGTACCGTGCGCCGCGCAGGCGGATCCGGACTTCCGTGTGCGACGCGGTGGCGCGGTTGGTCAGGAACACCGCGCCCCGCCCGGATTCCCCCGCCGTCGCGGCGACGTCGACGAGGTCGACTTCACCGTGTTGCGCGGTGCGGAGCCGGTCGCCCTCGACGGACAGGCGCAGGCTCTCCCCGCTCGCCAGCGCGGCCACCCGCTGGAACGGGTGGAACGTCGGCTGCCGCCACGCCGGCCCGCCGGGTTCGGTGCGGATCGGCGCGATGACGTTCACCAGCTGCGCCTGGTTCGCCATCGTGACGCGGTCGACGTTGCGCAGCAGGGAACTCAGGAGCGAGCCGACGACGACCGCGTCGGTCACGGTGTAGTCGTCCTCGATGATCCGCGGGTGCTCCCGCCAGCCGCCCTCGGCGAGCCGCGCCTGGTCGACTTCGTTCCACCGGCGCAGGTCCCACACGTTCCACTCGTCGACGCTGATCCCGATCTTCTTGTCCAGGCCCAGTTCGGCGAGCGTCTCGTCGATGATCCCCGCGGTCGTGCGGATGAAGCGGTCCAGCCCGGCCGCGCTGGCCAGGTAGCTGTCGGTGTCGCCGTGCAGCTCCTGGTAGTAGGCGTGCAGCGAGATGTGGTCGACCAGCTCGGCGGTGTGGCGCAGCACCGTGCGTTCCCACGACCCGAACGTCGGCATGTCCGCGTGCGAGCTGCCCGCGACGACCAGTTCGACGTCCGGGTCGATCATCCGCATGAGCCGCGCGGTTTCGGCGGCCAGCCTGCCGTACTCGTCGGCCGTCTTGTGGCCGATCTGCCACGGGCCGTCCATCTCGTTGCCGAGGCACCACAGCTTGAAGCCGAACGGGCGGTCGGCGCCGTTCGCGCGGCGCCGTTCGCTCAGCTCCGTGCCGCCCGCGTGGTTGCAGTACTCCAGGACGTCGGCGGCTTCCTGGATGCCGCGGGTGCCGAGGTTGACGGCGTACATCACCTCGGCACCCGCGGCTTCGGCCCACGCGACGAACTCGTGCAGGCCGAAGCGGTTGGACTCGACGCTGTGCCAGGCCGGGTCGAGCCGGACCGGCCGCCGCGGGCCGACGCCGTCCTCCCAGCGGTAGCCGGAGACGAAGTTTCCGCCCGGGTAACGGATCACGCTCGGCCCGAGCTCCCGGACCAGTTCCAGCACGTCGCCGCGGAAGCCGCGATCGTCCGCAGTGGAGTGACCAGGCTCGAACAGTCCCGTGTAGACGGACCGGCCCATGTGCTCGACGAAGGAGCCGAAGAGGCGACGCGGGACCGGGCCGATCACCTCGCCCGCGTCGCCTTCGATGTGGACGGTCATCCGGCGCTGACCGTGAAGCCCTGCTGGTTGCCGTAGTCCACGATGGCCTGCTGCCAGGCCGCCAGCCCGGCGTCGAGGCCGGTGGCGTTCACGTAGGCCTTGCCGGCGGTGTCGCTGAAGACGCTGTTGGCGTAGGTCTGGTACGGCAGGTACGTCCAGCCCGGAGCGACGTCCTTCGACGCACTCGTCAGCACCTGGTTGATCTTCTGGCCGCCGAAGTACGGCACGGCCTCGTCGACGAACGCGGGCGAGGTCAGATCGGCCGTGGTGGATGGGAAGCCGCCGCTCTTGATGAACGGCTGGACGCCGTTCCCGTGGTTGAGCCAGCGCACGAACGCCGCGGCCAGCGCCGGGTTCTTGCTCTGCTTGACCACGGACTGGGTGCTGCCGCCGTTCTCCGCGGTCACCGGCTTGCCGTCGTAGGTCGGCATCGGCGCGACCGCCCACTTGCCGGCGCCACCGGGCACCGACGAGATGAAGTTGCCCGGCATCCAGGCGCCGGTGACCAGGGAGGAGATGGTGCCGTCACCGAGGGCGCGGAACCAGTCGTCGGACCACTCCTTGACCGGGGCGAGCAGCTTGCCCTGGATCAGCTGGTCCCACATGGCGGTCCACTTCTTGACCCCCGGGTCGGCGAAGTCGACCTTCACGTTCCGGCCGTCGACGGAGAACGGGCGCCCGCCCGCCTGCCAGATCATGCTCAGCACGAACCCGGGGTCACCGGTGTCCGAGGTGATGTACTTGGTGGGGTCGGCGGCGTGCAGCTTCTTCGCCGCGTCGATGTACTCGGCCCAGGTCTTCGGCACGGCGATGCCGTTCTTGTCGAAGACTTCCTTGTTGTAGAACAGCGCCATCGGGCCGGAGTCCTGCGGGAGGCCGTAGAGCCCGTTGCCGTTCTTGACCTGCGCCCAGGTCGAGGCGCTGTAGTCCTTTTCGAACGAACCGAAGCCGTACTGGTTGAGGTCGGCCAGTGAATCGGTCAGCGCGAACTGCGGGAGCGCGTAGTACTCGATCTGCGCGACGTCGGGAGCACCCGAGCCGGCCTTGATCGCGTTCTGCAGCTTGGTGTACTCCTCCTTGTTCGTGCCCGCGTTGACGTAGTTGACCTTGACGTTCGGGTATTCCTTCTGGAACGCGGCCACCTGGTCCTTGGCCGACGGGGTCCAGCTCCAGTACGTGATCTCCCCGCCGGCCTTCAGCGCGGCGTCGACGGAGTCCTGGGTGCCGGTGGCCGCCGCGGGCGCCGACGACGAGCCGCCGGACGAGCAACCGACCGCCAGTGCGGCCGCCAGCGCCACGGCGGCGGCCGCCCTGGCGCGACTACGGAAACGTGACATCGAGTGTCCCTTCACGACGGTGTGACGACTACTGCTTGACGCTGCCCGCGCTCAGGCCCGATTGCCAGAACCGTTGCATGAGCAGGAAAGCGACGACGAGGGGAATGATGGTGAGCAACGACCCGGTGAGGACCAGGTTGAAGATCGGCTGGGCGCCGGCGCCGTTGGCCTGGGCGCTCCACTGGTTGAGCCCGACGGTCAGCGGGTACCACTTGGGCTCGCTGAGCATGATCAGGGGCAGGAAGTAGTTGTTCCAGGTCTGCACCATCGTGAACAGCGTGACCGTGATGATCCCGGGGACCAGCTGGCGCAGCGTCACGGTGAGGAAGATCCGGAGCTCGCCGGCGCCGTCGATCCGCGCCGCTTCCAGCAGCTCGTCGGGGATGGCGTCGGCGGCGTAGACCCAGATCAGGTACAGGCCGAACGGGCTGATCAGCGACGGGATGATGACCGCCAGCGGCGTGTTGGTCAGCCCCATCTTGCTGAACATCAGGAACGTCGGCACGGCCAGCGCCGTCGGGGGCACGGCCACGGCCCCGAGGACGACGGCGAACACGCCGCGGCGGCCGGGGAAGCGGTACTTGGCCAGCCCGTAGCCCGCCGCCGTCGCGAGGATCGTCGCGCCGCCGGCGCCGACCACGACGTACAGCAGGGTGTTGCCCAGCCAGCGGAAGAAGATCCCGCCGTTGTAGGTGAACGTCTGGCCGATGTTGTCGAAGAGGGCGAACGAGTCGCCGAAGGACAGTCCCGACGTCGAGAACAGGGACGGCTGGGTCTTGGTCGCGTTGATCACCAGCCACACCAGGGGAACCAGGGTGTAGAGCAGGTACAGCGCCATGAAGCCGGTGAGGACACGGGACTTGCGGGGCCTGGTCACCGAGAACTGTGTCTTCGAAAGAACGGCCACGTCACATCTCCTTCCGGGAGCCGCGCAGCTGCACGACGTAGGCGATGACCGCGGTGATCACGCCCATCACGATCGCGACGGTGGCGGAGTAGTTGTACTGCTGCCCGTTGAAGGAAAGGTTGTAGGCGTACATGTTCGGCGTGTAGAACGTGCCGATCGTGTTCGGCACCAGGTTGCGCATGATGTTCGGCTCGTTGAACAGCTGGAAGCTGCCGATGATCGAGAAGATCGTGGCGACCACGATGGCACCCCGGATCGCGGGGAGCTTGACCGACAGGATCGTGCGGAACGCGCCGGCGCCGTCGATCGCGGCCGCCTCGAACAGCTCCTTCGGGATCACCTTCAGCGCGGAGTAGAAGATCAGCATGTTGTAGCCGACGAACTCCCACGTGACGATGTTGCCGATCGACGTGAGCAGCCAGTTCGGCGACAACGGCTGCACCGCGTCGGTGCCGAGCAGGTGGTTCAGGTCGGCCGCGAGTCCGAAGTGGTCACCGTAGATGAAGCCCCACATCAGGGCGGCGACCACGGCGGGGACCGCGTACGGCAGGAAGATCACGACGCGGAAGAACCCGGCGGCGTGCAGCCGGGCGCTGTCGATCGCCAGCGCCGCGATCAGCGCGAGCACCAGCATGATCGGCACCTGCACGGCGAGGAACACCAGCACCCGCCGGAAGGCTTCCCAGAACTTCGGGTCGCCGAGCACCTGCGCGTAGTTGTCGGCGCCGACGAACACGGTGCCGCCGAAGAAGGCCTGGTCGCGGAAGAGGCTGAGCACGAACGCGTAGCCGACCGGCGCGATGAAGGTCAGCGCGAACACCAGCATGAAGGGGGCGACGAAGAGCCAGCCCCGCCACTTCCGCCGCGGACGGCGGGCCGTCGGCCGCGGACGGGCCGGGGCCGGAACGGGCGGAGCCGCTGTGGACGTCATCGTCTTCTCCGGTGTTGCAGATGTTTACGTCAACATGGACAGCCGAAGGGTAACGTGTTGACGTAAACATGTCCAGGACACTCCCGAGGAGACACTCGTGCCGGCTGCATCCCCCCGTCGTGGACCGTCGATGGCGGACGTGGCCCGGGAGGCGGGCGTGTCGGGTCAGACGGTGTCCCGGGTCGCGAACGGCCGGACGAACGTCGACGACGCGACCCGCGAACGCGTCCTCGCGGCGATGCGCCGGGTCGGCTACCGGCCCAACAGCGCGGCGCGGGCGTTGCGCAACGGCAAGTTCCGCAGCATCGGCGTGATCATTTCGGCGCTCCCGACGTTCGGCAACAGCCGCACGCTCGACGCCATCGCGGCGGCGGTCGTCGCCCAGGGGTTCTCGATCATCCTGATGCCGGTGACGCGCCCGACGCAGGGCGAGGTGACGGGCGCGTTCAGCAAGCTGGACGAGCAGGCCGTCGACGGCGTCATCATCCTGATCGAGCAGCACCAGCTCGACGAGAGCGAGATCGAGCTGCCGCACGGTCTCCCGGTGGTGGTGATCGACTCGAGCGCGCGCTACGACTACCCGGTGGTGGACACCGACCAGGCCGACGGCGCGGCGACGGCGACCCAGCACCTGCTTTCCCTGGGGCACGAGACGGTCTGGCACATCGCGGGGCCACCGCAGTCGTATTCGGCCGAGCGCCGCCGCAAGTCGTGGCGGGCCACTTTGGAGCTGGCGGGGGCTTTCGTGCCGCCGGTCCTGACGGGCGACTGGTCCCCGTCGTCGGGCTACGAGGCGGGGCTGACGCTGGCCCGCGACCCTTCGGTGACGGCGGTGTTCGCGGCCAACGACCAGATGGCGCTGGGGCTGCTGCGGGCGCTGCACGAGTCGGGGCGCCGGGTGCCGGCGGAGGTCAGCGTGGTGGGGTTCGACGACATGGAGGAGTCGGCCCACTTCTGGCCCCCGTTGACGACGATCCGCCAGTCGTTCGAGGCGGTCGGCCGGCACGCGGTTTCGGCGCTGCTGGCGGAGATCGAGACGGGCGCGGAGGCGGGCGAGCCGGTTTCGGTGCCGACGGAGCTGGTGGTCCGTTCGAGCACCGCGCCACCGCCGGCCTGACCTCGGCAGCCGTGGCCGGCACGAAGCTCGTTTGAGCGCGCGGAACCGCGGGCATTACCGGCCACCAAGCCGGATCCCCCGGTCAAGCGAACGTCGCAGTGGTGTGGACCATTCGGCCCACCGCCGCAGAAACGAGGCCGTCATGCTCGCCATCCTCGCCGCCGTGCTCTTCGGGCTCGCCCTGCTCATGGAACTCGCCGGGTTCGGGCTCGGGCCGGTCGTCACCACCGGCACCCTGACCACCGCCGGGCTGCTGTGCGTCGCCCTGCACCTGGCCGGTGTCGCCACCGACCGGTCGCGGTTCACCCGGCGGCGGCGTCGCTGACCCGGCGCAGCACCTGGGCGAACACCTCGGGTGACTGGGCGCCCGCGACGCCGAACCGCCCGTCGATCACGAAGAACGGCACTCCGGTCGCGCCCAGCTCCCGCGCCTGCTCGCCGTCCGCCGCGACTTCGGCTTCGTACGCGTCCGACTCGAGCACCGCGCGGGCCTCGGCCGCGTCGAGCCCGGCTTCGGCGGCCAGCTCCACCAGCGAGCCGCGGTCGAACAACGACCGCCGCTCCGTGAAGTGCGCGCGGTAGAACCGGTCGACGACCGCGTCGGCCAGCCCGTGTTCGGCCGCGAAGTGCACCAAGCGGTGGCCGTCGACGGTGTTTCCCATGTGGACACCGTCGAGGTGGTACTCGAGACCGTCGGCGGCCGCGCGCTGCTCCATCTGCGCTTCCATCGCGTCGGCTTCTTCGAGCGTCCGGCCGTACTTCTCGGCGAGCACCTCGCGCGTCGGCCGGGACGTCCCGCGCGGGAACGACGGGTCGAGCTGGAACGAGTGGTGCACGACCTCGACGTCGGCGCCGAGCTCGGCGACCGCCCGCTCGAAGCGGCGCTTGCCGAGGTAGCACCAGGGACAGACGAGATCGGACCAGATGTCAACACGCACGAAACCAACCTAACCCGGCCGGTGGCACGCACTTCAAGGTAACCGGCGACGACCTGTGGATAGGGTGACCCGGTGACCGTCTCGACCGACGACATCGTCCGCCACGCCGCGCGGCTGCTGTTCGCCGGAACCCGCCTCGACCTCGGCCGGATGGCGGCCGAACTGGGGATCTCGCGCACGACGTTCTTCCGCCGCGTCGGCAACCGCGACGACCTGATGGGCGCCGGGCTGCGGCTGCTGTCCGACCGGACCTGGCAGCGGGCGCTGGAGCGGTGGCGCGACGCCCACGGCTCGGCCGTCCGCACCCCCGAGGGCCGGCTGCGGTGCCTGTGGGTGATGGAGGAGTACCGCCGCGAGGTCGCGGGCAACGAGGGGATGCGCAAGCTGATCGAGGCCGAGTCGACGGTGGCGTTGCGAGTGCTGACGGACCCGCGCGGCGCGGTCCAGCCCGCCTTGGTCGACGCGCACGTGGAGCTGTTCCGCGAGGACGCCTCGGCGGCGGGCCTGACGCCGCTGGTGGGGCTGCCGGACCTGGCGTTCGCCGTGGTGCGGCTCGGCGAGTCGTTCCTGTACTCGGACGTGCTGGCGGCGCGGACCGTGGACCTGAAGGTGGCGACGACGTTGCTCGACACGTTGGTGCGCGGGGCCTTGGAGCCGGCCGCGACCGGCTGAGCGAGTACTCACCTGCGTGAGTGCCGGCCCTCTCCGACTCGCCGATCAAGCGCACAGTCGGTCAGCTACTCACCCGTTCGGGTGTTGTGGAACATTTGGCCGAAGTGTTTCATGAGTCCACGGGAAAGCGGTTCCCCCGCATCCCGCACGCGGCACGTCTCCCTTGCCGTGCAACGGTTCCATCGGTCCGCCCGTCCGTGTCCGGGCGCGCTTTCGCCTGCCCGGGGAAAGAGAGCGATCCATGTCCGTACTCACCAGTCCGCCGACGTCGCCTGGCTCGGGTGAGAAAATTTCCCGCCGCCGCTCCTGGCGGGCCAAGGCCGCCGGGGTCCTCGCGGCCGCGTTGACGGTCACCACCGCCGTCACCTCGCCGGCACCCGCCGCCGACAACCCCTACGAACGGGGGCCCGACCCGACCACCGCCAGCATCGAAGCGAGCCGCGGCAGCTTCGCGACCAGCACCGTCACCGTGTCGCGACTGGCCGTCTCCGGCTTCGGCGGCGGGACCATCTACTACCCCACCACCACGACCGCCGGCACGTTCGGCGCGATCTCGATCGCACCCGGGTTCACGGCGCTGCAGTCGAGCATCGCCTGGCTGGGCCCGCGGCTCGCGTCGCAGGGGTTCGTCGTGTTCACCATCGACACCCTGACGACCAGCGACCAGCCCGACAGCCGGGGCAGGCAGCTGCTGGCCTCGCTCGACTACCTGACCCAGCAGAGCAGCGTCCGGTCCCGCATCGACAGCAGCAGGCTCGGCGTGGTCGGGCACTCGATGGGCGGTGGCGGCACCCTGGAAGCGGCGCGCTCCCGGCCGTCGCTGCAGGCCGCGATCCCGCTGACCGGCTGGAACCTGACCAAGAACTGGTCGACGGTCAGCGTGCCGACGCTCGTCGTCGGGGCGGAGGCGGACACGGTCGCCCCGGTGGCCACGCACTCGATCCCGTTCTACACCAGCCTGCCGTCCACCTTGGACAAGGCGTACCTCGAACTGCGCGGCGCCAGCCACTTCGCGCCGAACTCGTCGAACACGACGATCGCGAAGTACACCCTCTCGTGGCTCAAGCGGTTCATCGACAACGACACCCGCTACGAACAGTTCCTCTGCCCGATCCCGGCCACCAGCCTGTCCATTTCGGACTTCCGCGGCAACTGCCCGCACCACGGCTGACCGGTCAGCCGGGCACGCCGAGGGTGACCGCCACCTTTCCCTTGGCGTGCCCGGCTTCCTGGTAGGCGATCGCGGCCCGCAGGTCGTCGAACGGGTAGCTCCGGTCGATCACCGGCGTCAGCGAGCCACGCTCCACCAGCGCGGCCAGCTCACCCAGTACCGCCTTCTTGTCCGGGCACGCGACGGCGTCCGCGAGCACCACGCGCCGCCGCGCGAACGGCCCGGCGGCCAGCGCGGCGAAGACGTGCCCGGCGGGCTGCAGCCAGCGCCCGGCCGGGCCGCCGACGGCGACGAACGTGCCGCCGCGTTCGAGCACCCGGCGGCAGGCGAACACCGACCGGCCGCCGGCGATGTCCAGCACGAAGTCGTAGCGGCGGCCGCCGCGGGTGAAGTCCGCCGAGTGGTAGTCGGTGACGTGCTCCGCGCCGAGGGACCGGGCCAGCTCGACGTTCGCCGGGCCGCAGACGGCGTCGACCGCCGTCCCCAGTGCTTTCGCGAGCTGGACGGCGAAGGTGCCGACACCGCCGGAAGCCCCGTTGACCAGAACCCGGTGCCCCGGCGCCACTCCCCGCAGCGACAGCAGCGCCGTCACGGCCGCCATCGGCATCGCCGCCGCCCGCTCGTGGGTGAGGTTCGCGGGCATGCGCGCCAGCAGGTCCTCGCGCACGCAGACGTACTCCGCGTAGGCGCCCCTCGGCAGCAGGGCGTAGACGTCATCGCCGGGCGAGAACTCCTGGCCGGGCGTCTCGACCCGGCCGGCCAGATCGCAGCCGAGGACCCCGGCCGGCGGGCGGCGCAGGCCGAAGCCGCCGGTCATCAGGCGCGCGACGTACGGCTCGCCTCTCATGAAGTGCCAGTCGTACGGGTTGACCGACGTGGCGTGCACGCGGACCAGCACTTCGCCTTCGCCAGGCACCGGATCCGGCACGTCTTCCCAGGTCAGGGTCTCCGATGAGCCGTACACACGCTGAACGAGAGCCTTCACGACATCTCCCTTACGTTGTAAGTCTTACGTTGTAAGGTAGCTCCGGCTCCGACACGGGGTCAAGGGGCCTTACGTTGTACGATCCTGGGCGTGACCACCGAAGCCCGGATTCCGCTGAGCCGGGAGCGCGTCCTGCGCGCGGCCGTCGCGCTCGCGGACGAGCACGGCCTGCGGGCGGTGACGATGCGCCGGCTCGCCGACGAGCTCGACGCCGAGGCGATGTCGCTCTACTACCACGTCGCCAAGAAGGAAGACCTGCTCGACGGGATCGTCGACGTGGTCGCGCAGGAGATCAACGAGGCCGTCGACCGGCTCGAGCCCGGTCCGGACTGGCGGCGGACGGTGCGGCGGCGCATCCTCGCGGCCCGCGAGGTGTTCCTGCGCCACCGCTGGGCGCCCGCGCTGTTCGAGACGCGGTCGTCGACCAGCCTCGCGGTGCTGAAGTACTACGACGCCCTGGTCGGGGTGATGCGCGACGGCGGGTTCTCGCACGACCGGATCCACCACGCCCTGCACGCGCTCGGCAGCCGGGCCCTGGGGTTCAGCCACGAGGTGTTCGACCCGAACGCCGGCGCGTCGGCGGAAATCCCGGGGGACCTGGCGGCGCAGCTGCCGAACCTGGCCGGGATGCTGAGCGAGATCGCCCACGACGACCCGGACTCGACGCTGGGCTGGTGCGACGACCAGGCGGAGTTCGAATTCGGGCTCGACCTCATCCTCGACGGCCTGGACCTGCTGCGGGACCGGTAGTTCCAGCACGTGGGACACCCCGGCGGACGGGGCAGAATCGGCGGCGTGCCCCGACCACTGCGGAAGCTCGGCTTCCTGACCATCGGCCTGTTCGACCCCGCCGACCCGCGGCGGGGGCACGAGTCGACGCTGGAGATCATCGAGCTCGGTGAGCAGCTCGGCTTCGACAGCGCCTGGGTGCGGCACCGGCACCTGCAGCACGGCATCTCCTCGCCGGTCGCCGTGCTGGCCGCCGCGTCGCAGCGGACCCGCCGGATCGAGCTCGGGACCGCCGTCATCCCGCTCGGCTGGGAGAACCCGCTGCGGCTCGCCGAGGACCTCGCCACCGTCGACCTGCTCTCCGGCGGCCGGCTCAACCCGGGGATCAGCGTCGGCCCGCCGATGCGCTACGAGGAGGTCAAACGCGCCCTCTACCCGGACACCGCCGACGTCGAGGACTTCTCCTACGAGCGCGTGCGACGGCTGCTGGACTTCGTGCGCGGCGAGCCCGCCACCGGGTTCAGCGGCACCGAGGGCTTCGAGGTCTTCTCCGACCGGGTCCAGCCGCAGGCACCCGGGCTCGGCGAGCGCCTCTGGTACGGCGGCGCGAGCCTGCGCTCGGCCGAGTGGGCGGGCAAGCACGCGATGAACTTCCTGACCAGCAGCGTGGTCAAGGCCGAGGGTGAGAGCGTGGACTTCGCCGAGATCCAGGCGTCGCACATCCGGACCTTCCGCGAGCACCACCCCGCCGGCCGCGTCTCCCAGGGCCTGGTCGTCATCCCGACCGACTCCGCGACGCCGGAGCAGCGCGCGAAGTACGAGGCCTACGCCGCGAAACGGCTGCCGCGCACCGCGGAACCGCAGGGCCCGGCGCGGATGCTGTTCTCCCCCGACTTCGTCGGCAGCTCCGCGGAGATCGCCGAGCGGCTGCACGCGCACGAGGCGTTCCGCGAGATCGACGAGGTGGCTTTCGCCCTGCCGTTCACCTTCGACCACGAAGACTACGTGCAGATCCTCACCGACATCGCGGAACGCCTGGGCCCTCTGCTCGGACGTTAGATCACTTGTTGGCGCCCGGGGTCAGCACCTTGTCGATCACGAAGACCGTGGCGTTCTTCGTGGGGATGTTGCCGCAGAGGACCTTCGCGCCGTTGACGGTCAGGTTGTCGCCCGAGCCTTCGATCTTCAGCGGGCCGCCCGCGGTGTTCAGCGACTCCAGCGTGCCGGCCGACTCGAGGCCCTTGGCGTCGTAGCGCTTGCCGACGACGTGGTACTGCAGGATCGGCGCCAGCTCGGCCGGCTTGCCCGCCAGCTCGGCGAACTTCGCGTCGCCCAGCGCGGCGAACGCCGGGTCGGCCGGCGCGAACACCGTGATGGCCTGCTGGCTGTTGAGGGTGTCGACCAGGTTGGTGGCCTTGACCGCCGCCACCAGCTTGGTCAGCAGCGGGTTCGTCGACGCGGCCGAAGCGACCGGCTGCGGGCCCATCGAGTCCAGCGAACCGGGCGCGGAACCCTGCGGCAGCTGGGAACAGGCCGGGCCGAAGACGTCGGCGTTGGTGGTCACGCCGTCCCCGGCGGCCATGCTCGGCGACGGCGCCGTCGACGAGGACGGCGCCGGGGCCGGGGCGCTGCCGGAGCTCCCGGAGGAAGCGGTGTCGCTGCTGCTGCACGCGGTCAGCGAAAGGGCGGCCACGGCGGCGAAACCGATTCCGGCGACACGAAGCTTGGTCACGAAAATCACTCCAAAAAAGCGGCTGTGAACTTCTTCTTGCGGGGTATTCGGACCTGCCCGGAAACCGGATTGCCGACCGATCGGGTGACGCCGGTCACCTCGCCGTGAAATTGATGCCGTGCCACCCGGTGGCACCGTCGGGCACGGTTCCGGCGCGCGCGTCGGTCTGCGTGTACCCGCTTTTGTCGGTGGCCCGGCAGGCGACCTGGTGACCGCCGGGCGCGGCGTCGAACTCGGCCCACCACATGCGCCAGGTGTCGAGGTTTACTTGGTGGGACAACGTGGCTTCGCGCCACGGGCCGTCGTCCAGGCGCACTTCGACCTTCTCGACGCCGGTGTGCTGCGCCCACGCGATCCCGGCGACGCGCACCTTTCCCGACGGCACGGTTTCGAAACCCTTGGGTGTGTCGATCCGCGATTCCGTCTTGATCGGCGCTTCCCGGCTCCAGCCGCGTTTCAGCCAATAGGCCTGCCGAGCCTGCCAGGTCGTCACCTCGAGATCGGTGACCCATTTCGTCGCCGACACGTAACCGTACAGCCCGGGGATCACCAGGCGCGCCGGAAATCCGTGTTCGATCGGCAGCGGTTCGCCGTTCATCCCGATGGCGAGCATGGCGCCGCGCCCGCGATCCAGCGCCGCGGCGACCGGGCTGCCGGACGTCCAACCGTCCACACTGGACGAGTAGAGCTGCTCGGCGCCGGGCCGGACCCCGGCCTCTTCCAGCAGATCTGCCAGGTCGACGCCGATGAAGTTCGCCGTCGACACGTAGGTGCCGCCGACTTCGTTGGACACGCACGTCATCGTGATGGTGCGTTCCACGAGCGGCCGGTCGCGGATGTCGCCGTAGCCGTACCGGATTTCGCGGTCGACCATGCCGTGCAGGCGCAGGCTCCAGTCCTCGGTCCGGACCTGCGGGACGGACAGTGCGGTGTCCACGCGGTAGAAGTCGGCGTTGCGGGTGAGGAACGCCGGTGTGCCCAGCTTCGCGAAGTCGGCGTCGGCCGGGATCACCGGCGCGGTCCGCGCCGGGACCAGCCGGCCCACGGCCGCGCGCGACGACGCCGCGTCCCGGCTGCCGGCGAGCAGCCGGCCGCCGAGGCCCGCGACCCCCGCACCGGCGACCACGCCGGCGCCGGCCAGCAGCAGGGTCCGGCGCGAGGAGTCCGCCACGACGTCGCGCCGGGCCAGGCGGTGCAGGAAGGCGAACGTCGCGACGCCGGCGACCAGGCTCGCCAGCGGGGCGAGCAGGGCGACGGTGGAGAGGTCGGGCCGCGCGTGCACCGCGACGACGCCCACGAGGCCGAACCCGGTGACCACGACGAGCCCCGGCCACGGCGTGCGGCGGGAGGCGAGCCCGGCCGCGGCGGCGACCAGCACCATGACCACGGCCATCCCGGAGAGCAGGACGAGCTTGTCGTACGTGCCGAAGGTGCGGACGGCGAAGTCCTTCAGCTGCACCGGCGTCAGGTCGATGGCGCCGTTGCCGACCGCCAGGTAGGGCGACGCGTTGACGCCGACGAAGCCGGCGACGAGGTGGCCCGCCGCGAGCGCCGCCGCCAGCGCGAGGATGCCCAGGAGGGCGGCCACCCACCGGCGCAGCTTCGGCCCGGGTGCCGTCGGGGTCGTCGAGGTGCTCATCGCAGTCCGATCGCTAGGCAAGGGAGATCCGGGTGACCGCCGGGGTCGTCGGACCCGCGGAGCCGCCCGCGGGCTCGACGGTGATGCCGATCCGGTCGGTGCCGGGCGGGATGTCCGACATCAGCATCCGCGGCCGCAGGAGCCCGGCCGAATGCGCTTCGCCCGCGCGGATCAGCCACACCTGGTAGACGTGGCCGGCGTCGAGGGCGGGCAGGTCCGAGGCAAGCAGCACGGCCTGGTTGCGGCTGCGCGAGACGACCAGCGTGGCGTGCCCCTCGCCGGTGCCCTGGACGGCGGAGGCGTCGGGCGCGGACAGCACCGAGTCGACGGGCGCGGGCGGAGCCGAGGTGAGGACGCCGACGCCGACCGCGACGACGGCCGCCGCGGCGGCGCCGAACAGCGCGACGCGGAGCCGGAAAACCTTGCCGTGCTTGGCTCCGCCGCCCCGCTGGACCGGGATCTTCGGGGGCAGCTGGCGGGTGCGGGCCACGTCGGCGAGCACCAGCGCCCGCAGCCGCGGCGGCGGCCCGACCGCGTCGGCGGCACCCAGCCGGGCGCCGGTCGCGCGCAGCTCGGCCACCTCCTGGCGGCACGCCGGGCACTCGCCGAGGTGCCGTTCGAACCCGGCGCGCTCCACATCGGACAGTGCGTCCAGCGCGTAGGCCCCGGTCAGCGTGTGCAGCTCGGCGGTCATCGCTCCACCCCCAGGCAGTCACGCAGCCGGATCAGGCCGTCCCGGATGCGGGTCTTGACGGTCCCGGGCGCCACCTTCAGCACCTCGGCGACCTCGGGATAGGTGTAGCCGTTGTAGTAGGCCAGCACGATCGACTCGCGCTGGAGATCGGTCAGCTGCGCCAGGCACTGGCGGACGCGCTGCTGGTCGAGCGTGGCCAAAGTGGACTCGGTGACGTCGTCGAACGGACGCCGCACGTCCATCCGGCCGGCCTTTTCTTCGCGGTCGAGCACCGCCTGGTGCGAGCGCACGCGGTCGACGGCCCGGCGGTGGGCGATGGTCAGCACCCACGACAGGGCGCTCCCGCGGTCCGGGACGTACCGGGCGGCTTTGCGCCACACCTCCACCAGCACCTCCTGCGCCACTTCCTCGGCCTGGGCGTGGTTGCGCAGCACGCGCGTCACCAGCCCGAGCACCGGGCCGGCGATGACGTCGTACAGCGCCGCGAAGGCGGTTTCGTCCCCCGTCGCGACCCGTCTCAGGAGTTCTTCGGCGCCCGCGGGCACCGGAGCCTCGCCCGGTTGCAGCCGCAGCCGCCCTCGCTCACCCATGCCCGGCACCCTCCGCCTCACCCTGGTTGTGCGAGGCGTTCGCGGCCGGACCGCGCCGCGGACTGGTGTGCGGTGGCGCTTCCCACCCGGACGGTGCAACTCGGCCGCCGCGACCCATCCGGGGGCGGGGTGGCTCCGAAAGTCTGCTGTCGAGGTCGGGCCGGGACGTAACGACACCGGCGGGGAAACGACTGCCCTAAAGCAAGACCGAATGACTGCTCACTCAGGGTGAAAAAATTGCCCGTCCGGCCACGCCGATGGTGACCTCGGACACTTCTTGATCACCCCAGAGTGTGAAAGTTTTTCGGAACGCTGGGCGTTGAACTCACGATGGGTTATCCCTGGAACAAGACGAAGTTAACCGACGAGTAGCAAAGGCGGTCCCGATGGCCGACCCGCACAACGTGACCAGCGCCCGCATCGACTTCGCCCTGCGCACCTTCGGTGCCGGGCCGCGGCCGGTGCCCGCCGAGCTGGAGTACGACACCCGCGACCCCTACGCGGTCGCCGTGGTGCTGCACGCCGGCGCGAACGCCGTCCGGTGGCTCTTCGGGCGCGACCTGCTGGCCGACGGCCTGCTCGCCCGCTGCGGCGACGGCGACGTCCGCGTCGGGCCCGCCGGCGACCCCGCCCTGATCGTGGTCGAGCTGACCTCCCCCGACGGCGCCGCCGTGCTCGAAGCGCCCGCCAAGGAGATCGCCGCCTTCCTCGACCGGACCTACGACGTGATCCCCGCCGGGAGCGAGAGCGACTGGTTCGACTTCGACCAGGAATTCGAGAAGCTCTCCTACCAGGACTGAGTACCGTCCACGCGGTGAGCTTCTTCCTGACGAAGGTCCTCGCCGCGCTCGAGGACGGCGGTGACCGTCCTCTCTTCATCCAGAACGGCACCACCACCTACCACCAGGCCCGCGACCGCCTGCGCCGGCTGCACGGCGGTCTCGAAACCACCGGAACCGTCGCCGTCGACCTGCGCAACCGGCCCGAGACGGTGCTCGTCCAGCTCGCCGCCCTCCTGCGCGGCGCGACCGTGCTGATGGTCCCGGCCTCCGCACCGAAGCAAGACCGGCTCGCCGCGGCGCGGGGCGCCACCGTCGTCACCGACCGGCCCGGCGACTGGCCAGGCGCCGACACGAGAACCCTCGACGACCTCGACGGCGAACCCGAGCCGCTGGACCCGCCGGACACCGTGCACCTCCTCTTCCCCACCGGCGGCACCACCGGCACCCCCAAGCTCATCCGCCACAGCGGCATCTACGACGGCATGGCGCACATCTTCACGCCGAACCCGGACGGCCCCGGCCGCACGCTGCTCGTCGCCCCCATGACGCACATGACCGGCAACGCCACCGTCCTCGGCGCGCTGCTCCGGCGTGACACCGTCGTCGTCCACGACGGTTTCGACGCAGGCGCGGTCCTCGGCGCGATCCAGGAACACCGGATCGACACGCTCTCCCTGACGCCGCCGCGGCTGGCCGCCGTCCTCGACCACCCGGAACTGGAGAACACCGACCTCGGCAGCGTCCGCTCGCTCTCCCTCGGCGCCGCGCCGCTGCCCCCGCACCGGCTCGCCCAGGCCCTCGCGGTCTTCGGCCCGGTCGTCGGCCAGGGCTACGGCCTCACCGAAGCGCCGATGATCGCGAGCATCTCCGCCGCCGAACTGATCGCGCGCCCCGAACTGCTCGGCTCGGTCGGCCGGATCGTGCCGGGCATGGAAGCCCGCGTCGAGGACGGCGAAGTCGTCGTCCGCGGACTGTCCATGATGGACGGTTACCGCGGCGGCCCGGACGTCGGCGCCGGCTGGCTGCGCACCGGCGACCTCGGCCGCTTCGACGACGACGGCTACCTCTACCTGCTCGGCCGCGCCGACGACGTGGTCGTGGTCGGCGAGCACGGCACGAAGGTCGCCACGACCGTCGTCGAACACGCGCTGGAGACGCACCCGGCCGTCCGGAGCGCCGCCGTCTTCGGCCACGGCGACCGGCTGCACGCCGTCGTCGTCGCCGAGGGCGACGTCACCGAAGACGACGTGAAGGCACACGCCCGGACGATCTTCGGCCAGGACCACTACGTTCCGGCGAAGGTGGGCTTCGCCGACGCACTCCCCCTCACCGAGGTCGGCAAGGTCGACAAGCGCGCGCTCAGCTCGTGACGGCGCCGTAGGACGACGACCGGACCAGCTTCGCGTACTTCCCGAGCACCCCTTCCGGGAACTTGTTCGGCAGCGGCTCCCAGCCTTCGCGGCGCCGCGCCAGCTCGGCGGCGTCGACCAGCAGGTCGATGCTGCGGCCCTTGATGTCCACGGCGATCCGGTCGCCGGTGCGGACGAACGCGATCGGCCCGCCGTCGACCGCCTCGGGCGCGACGTGGCCGATGCACAGCCCCGTCGTGCCGCCGGAGAACCGGCCGTCGGTCAGCAGCAGGACGTCCTTGCCCAGCCCGGCGCCCTTGATCGCCGCGGTGATGGCGAGCATCTCGCGCATGCCCGGCCCGCCCTTGGGACCTTCGTAGCGGATGACGACGACGTCCCCGGCCTGGATGCGGCCCTCGTTCAGCGCTGCCATCGCCTCCTGCTCGCGCTCGAACACGCGGGCTGGGCCTTCGAAGTTGGCGGTGTCGAAGCCCGCCGACTTCACGACGGCGCCTTCGGGCGCGAGCGAGCCGCGCAGGATGGTGATGCCGCCGGTCGGGTGCAGCGGGTTGTCCAGCCGGCGCAGGACCTCGCCGTCGATCGGGTCGGGGTCCAGCTCGGCGAGGTTCTCCGCGACCGTCTTGCCGGTGACGGTCAGCGCGTCGCCGTGGATCAGCCCTTCGTCGAGCAGGGCCTTCATCAGCACCGGGATGCCGCCGTGGCGGTCGATGTCGTTCATGACGTACTTGCCGAACGGCTTCAGGTCGCCCAGGTGCGGGACGCGGTCGCCGACGCGGTTGAAGTCGTCCAGCGTCAGCTCGACCTTCGCCTCGTGCGCGATGGCCAGCAGGTGCAGCACGGCGTTGGTCGAGCCGCCGAGGGCCATCACGACGGTGATGGCGTTCTCGAACGCCTCGCGCGTGAGGATGTCCCGCGCGGTGATGCCCTTCTCGAGCAGCCCGACCACGGCTTCGCCGGAAAGGTGCGCGTAGTGGTCGCGACGGCGGTCCGCGGACGGCGGCGCGGCCGAGCCCGGCATGCTCATCCCCATCGCCTCGGCCGCCGACGCCATCGTGTTCGCCGTGTACATGCCGCCGCAGGCGCCCTCACCGGGGCAGATGGCGCGTTCGATGCGGTCCAGGTCGCCCGCCTGCATGCGGCCCGCCCGGCAGGCGCCGACCGCCTCGAAGGCGTCGATCAGCGTGACGTCCTTCTCGGTGCCGTCGGTCAGCTTCACCCAGCCGGGGGCGATGGTGCCCGCGTAGAGGAACACCGACGCGAGGTCGAGCCGGGCCGCCGCCATCAGCATGCCGGGCAGGGACTTGTCGCAGCCGGCCAGCAGGATCGAGCCGTCGAGCCGCTCGGCCTGCATGACCGTCTCGACGGAGTCGGCGATGACCTCGCGGGACACGAGCGAGAAGTGCATGCCGTCGTGGCCCATGGAGATGCCGTCGGAGACGGAGATCGTGCCGAACTGCAGCGGGTAGCCGCCGCCGGCGTGCACGCCCTCCTTGGCCGCCTGCGCCAGCCGGTCCAGCGACAGGTTGCACGGCGTGATCTCGTTCCACGAACTGGCGACGCCGATGATCGGCTTGCGCCAGTCGCCGTCCCCCATCCCGACGGCGCGGAGCATGCCGCGGGCGGGCGCGGCCTCGATGCCGTCGGTCACCGTGCGGCTGCGGGGTTTCGGATCGATCGTCATCGCGGGCCTCCCGATACGACGTTCGGACGCACTGCATGCTACCCGGCTCCGCGCGGTCCGCTGGCCGGAACGAATCCCTTCCCGGACCCGGGCGAACCGGCGAAAACTCGGCGGAATGATCAGCACAGTGGTGTGGGGCACGGGCAACGTCGGCCGTGCGGCGATCCGGGCCGTCGACGCCCACCCGGCGCTGGAGCTGACCGCGGTGCTCGTCCACGACCCGGCGAAGGTCGGCAAGGACGCGGGCGCGCTGGCGGGCGTCCGGGAGCTGGGCGTCGCCGCGACGGACGACATCGACGCCGTGCTGGCCGCGGGTCCGCGCGCGATCGTGTACGCCGCTTCGGGGGACGTCCGGTTCGACGACGCGCTCGCCGACATCGTCCGCGCGATCGGGACGGGCGCGGTCGTGGTGACCCCGGCGCTCTACCCCCTCTACGACCAGCGCAACGCGCCCCCGGAACTACGCGACCCGGTGCTCGCGGCGATCAAGGAGGGCGGCGGCTCGCTGTTCGTCTCCGGCGTCGACCCCGGCTGGGGCAACGACGTCCTGCCGTTGCTGATCAGCGGGCTCGGCACGGACGTCGACGTCATCCGCTGCCAGGAGATCTTCGACTACTCGACCTACGAGCAGCCCGACTCCGTCCGGTACCTGGTCGGGATGGGCCAGCCGATGGACTACGACCCGCCGATGCTGATGACCGGCGTGCCGTCGATGGTGTGGGGCGGGCAGGTCCGGCTGATCGCGCGCGGGCTCGGCGTCGAGGTCGAGGAACTGCGCGAGACGCTGCAGCGGCGTCCGCTGGCGGAAACCGTGTCCACGCGGACCATGGGTGACTTCGAGAAGGGCACGCAGGGCGCGGTGCGGTTCGAGGTGCAGGGCATCGTCGACGGCGAGCCGCGGATCGTCATCGAGCACGTCACGCGCATCCACCCGTCGTGCGCCCCGGACTGGCCGACGCCGCCCAGCGGCGACGGCGCCCACCGCGTGATCATCGAAGGCCGGCCGCGCATCGAGGTCAGCGTCGAGGCTTCCGACGAAGGCGAAAACCGGTCCGCGGGCGGGAATGCCACCGCCGTCGGCCGGCTCGTCGGCGCGATCGACTGGCTGGCCGAGGCGGAACCCGGCCTCTACGACGCACTCGACGTCCCGCTGCGCCCGGCAGCCGGCAAGCTCGGAAGGAGGCGCTCGTGAACATCGACATCCCCGAGGGCAAGGACCCGATCGGCTATGTGTGGGGCGAACTGGTGCCCGGCATCGGGATCGCCGCGTCGCAGTTTTCGCTGGCGGTGTACGAGCACACCACGTTGGGGCTGCGGGAGTTCGAGGCCGCGCGGCTGCGGATCGCGCAGATCAACGGGTGCGTCTTCTGCCTGGACTGGCGCACCGAACGCGACGGCGTCAAGGTCGAGCCGGAGTTCGCGGACGCGGTGTCGGAGTGGCGCACGACCGAGCTGTTCGACGAGCGCACGCGGCTCGCGGCGGAGTACGCCGAGCGGTACGCGACCGACCACCACAACCTGGACGACGAGTTCTGGAAGCGGATGTCCGCGCAGTACAGCCAAAAGGAGATCGTCGAGCTGTCGATGAGCTTGGGCTCGTGGCTCGCTTTCGGACGGTTGAACCACGTCCTGGGCCTGGACACCGTCTGCGTGCTGCCGTCCCACCGGTCGTGGGGGGGTGATAGAGTTGTTAAAAAAAATATAAAAAAAAAAAAAACGACGC
>NZ_JBFANX010000021.1:0-2335 GCF_040675005.1 Amycolatopsis sp. NPDC049691 | reverse complement strand
CCCAGGCTCTCCGTTTCTTACACCGTCTGGTTGCTGCGGTCCCACGGTTCGTTTGTGAGAAACAGTGTTCTAACACCGTTTCTCACTCACGACGAGCCGCGGCAGACTGCTAGAAGTCGGTGGCGATGATCTTCTCGATGTTGCGCTCGGCCAAGGCCGTGATCGTCACGAACGGGTTGACGCTCGTGTTGCCCGGGATCAGCGAGCCGTCGATCGCGTACAGGCCCGGGTATCCCGCCAGCCTGCCGTAGTTGTCGGTCGCCTTGCCGAGCACCGCGCCGCCGAGCGGGTGGTACGTCAGGTGGTCGCCCCAGATCTTGTACACGCCGAACAGGTCCGTGCGGTAGATCGTCCCCTCCTTCGCGTTGATCTTGTCGAAGATGGTCTTCGCCATGTCGATCCCCGGCTGCTTCCACGCCGTCTGCCAGTTCAGGTCCACGCTCTGCGTCGCCGGGTTCCACGAGAACTGGGCCCGGTTCGGGTTCTTCGTGATGGACAGGTAGAACGACGCCCACGTCTCGATCCCGGTCGGCAGCGGCGCCACCTCGGCGAACGCGCCGCCCGCGGCCCAGTTGTCGATGCCGCCGCAGGGGATGGACGACTGGAGGCTGCCGGTCGGGTCCCAGATCTGGTTGGCGCGCCCGACCATCACGTTCCCGTTGTCGCCCCAGCCCTTCCCGACCTCGCCGTTGAGGTTGGGCAGCGCGCCGGTGGCCTTGAGCTTCACCAGCAGCTTGCTCGTGCCGACGCTGCCCGCGGCGAAGAACACCTTGTCGGCGGTGACGCCCTTGGTCGCGATCACCGCGCCCGAGGTGTTGAGCTGCTCCAGCGTCACCGCGTAACCGCCGCCGGACGCGGGCGTCACCGACGTGACCCGGTGCAGCGGCGAGATGGTGACGCGGCCGGTCGCCCTGATCTGCGGGAGGTACGTCTTCTGCAGCGACTTCTTGCCGTAGTTGTTGCCGTACAGGATT
This sequence comes from Amycolatopsis sp. NPDC049691, assembly GCF_040675005.1. NCBI lineage: Bacteria > Bacillati > Actinomycetota > Actinomycetes > Pseudonocardiales > Pseudonocardiaceae > Amycolatopsis > Amycolatopsis sp. NPDC049691. The sequence continues at coordinate 1,361 of NZ_JBFANX010000021.1, read as the reverse complement.
TCCCCGGCCAGCGCCGACCGCGGCACCGTGTTGGCCTGCTCCTGCTGCATGTAGTTCCAGTCGTAGACGTCCGGGACGAAGACGAACGGGAACCCGGACCGCTGCGCCTGCTTCCGGCCGACGCGCGCGTACTGGTAGCACTCGGCGGAGTCGAACCACGCGGGGTCGACGAGGCCGACGCCGAGGCCGGCGTTGGCGCGCGGGTAGTAGGTGCCGTACATCTCGTCGGCGTTGACCGTCGGGAGGATCGCGCCGAAGTTCTCCCGCTTCGGCGTGACGGCCATGCCGCCGTTGACGAGCGAGCCGCCGCCGACGCCGCGGCCCTGGTACACGATGATCCCGCCGAACTCCTCCGCGTCGAGGATGCCGGTGTACTTCGGGATGTCCTTGTCGATCGGGAACCCGAGGAAGTTGGACAGCGGCTGCTTCGTCCTGGTGCGCAACCAGAAGGAGCGCTGGTCCGGGCTGGTCGTGTTCGCGAAGATCTTGCCGTCGGAGCCGGGCGTGTCCCAGGCCATGCCCATTTCGACGAGCTGGACGTCGACGCCGGCCTGGGCCAGCCGCAGGGCGGCGACCGAGCCGCCGTAGCCGGAGCCGATGACCAGCGCGGGCACGCGCGCGGCGTCGGCGATCGTGGCGGCGGCCGCCCGGCTCCCCACAGCCGCGGCCGCCAAGATAGAACCAGTTCCAGCAATGAAAAGACGACGGGAAACTTGCCCAGAAGCTGTTCTCCATACGGATTCGTCACGCATGCGATAGTCCTCACCGTTGAGGTATATTAGAACAGGTTATAACTCAGTGGTGCAGACAAGTCGACATATACCCGCGAGTAACCTCCCCGGGTTGCGCGGGGATTCCGCTGAATGGGCCATGATGGACGACTGTGGAGTCGACCCGAGTGGACCGCTGGCTCTGGGCGGTCCGGCTGACGAAGACCCGTCCGGACGCCGCAGCGGCGTGCCGGGGCGGGCACGTGCGCGTCAACGACAAGCCCGCCAAGCCCGCGACGACCGTCGTGCCGGGTGACGAAGTCCGCTTGCGCATCGGCGGGACGACCAGGATCCTCGACGTGGTACGGGTGATCCAGAAACGCGTGGGCGCGCCGGACGCGGTGACGTGCTACGTGGACCGGACGCCGAAGCCGCCCCCGGAGACCGCGATCCCGGTCGCCCGGCGCGACCGCGGCGCGGGCCGTCCGACCAAAAGGGAACGGCGCGTGCTGGACGCTTTCCGGCAGCAGGAGTTCTAGCCGTGTTGCGATCGACCCATTTCGGAAATGGGTGGGAGGCCAAACCCACCCCGCTAAAAAACCGCCCCCGGGGACGGGGGACGCCCCCCGCGGGGGCGAGCCCGCCCCCCGG